>JAGPCT010000074.1 GCA_018057925.1 Saprospiraceae bacterium | reverse complement strand
TTTCAACCAGAATTCGGATGGGGATTTTTATCACCATTTGTCTCTTCGGCCTTACTTTCCGCAAGGGCACCAAGTTAGCAATATATTTCTTAAAGATACTATTGTACCTTTAATATGAATTCGGGTTGAACCTCAAAATAATTTTTGTAATTCAAGTCAATGGTTGGCAAAATAGGATTAACTTTAGCGTCCTAAAATTAGTCTATATTATGACTTCTATTTTAAACTTTATTAATGGGCAATATATTCCATCAATATCTGGCAGGACAATACCCAATGTCAATCCGGCAACAGGCGAAGTATATGGCTCAATTGTTGAATCCAATACGGATGATGTAAATCTTGCTGTACAGGCTGCAGAAGAGGCATTTCCTGCTTGGAGTCAGACATCATTGAATTCGAGGTTTACCATCCTCAACAGAATTGCCGAAATAATTTCCGAAAGAGCAAACGAATTAGCCTTAGCGGAAAGCACCGACAATGGGAAACCTCTTTGGTTAGCTTCTGAAGTAGATATTCCAAGGGCAGCATCAAATTTTCAATTTTTTGCCACAGCAATCAAACATTTTAGTTCTGAATCGTATTATGACCAGCCTTCAACACTATCTTATACACTGCGGCAGCCAATAGGCATTGTCGGGTGTATTTCTCCCTGGAATCTCCCTTTATATCTCTTTACTTGGAAGATTGCTCCTGCCATTGCCGCTGGTAATTGTGTCATTGCAAAGCCATCAGAAATAACTCCACTTACTGCTTCTTTACTTGGACAAATATGTAATGATGCCGGATTGCCTCCCGGAGTGCTTAATATCCTCCATGGCACCGGACCCAATGTCGGCAATGCCATCATAAGTCATATCAATATCAAAGCCATATCTTTTACCGGAGGCACAGCCACAGGTCGTCATATCATCAGCACTGCCGGTCCAATGCTTAAAAAGCTTTCTTTAGAATTAGGCGGTAAAAATGCTGCCATCATCATGGATGATTGTGATTATCCTAAAATGTTGCGCGAAACAATCAGATCCTCATTTGCCAATCAAGGTCAAATATGTCTATGCACCAGTAGGCTTCTTATCCAAGATACTATTTATGAACGATTTAAGAAGGACTTCACCGATGCAGTATCTAATATGAAAGTGGGACAACCGTTAGAAACCAACTATAGAGTTGATCAAGGTGCCATCGTCTCTGAACAACATTTTCAAAAGATACTGAATTCAATACAAATTGCCCGTGATGAAGGCGGTCACATCCTCACAGGTGGCAAAAGTATCACTTTAGAACAACCTTTTCATAATGGATATTATATTCAACCTACTGTAATTGAGGGATTAGGTCCCGACACTCGTACCAATCAAGAAGAAATATTCGGTCCTGTTGTCACACTACAACCATTTACCACGAAAGAGGAGGCGATTGAACTTGCAAATGCTACAGAATATGGATTAGATACCGTGATTTGGTCCTCCAATTCAGCTACCATCCACTATCTGATGACTCACGCCCAAAGCGGAATAGTCTGGGTCAATTGCTGGCTCGTCAGAGACTTGCGAACTCCCTTCGGAGGCGTCAAACAGTCAGGATTAGGGCGAGAAGGAGGATGGGAAGTGTTGCGATTTTTTACAGAATCAAAAAGTGTAACTCAAAGATTTTAAACCAAATTTCGATTTAGAAAATACTGAATCAATAAAGGAATCGTAATCAATGTTGTGACAAAATTGATGAATTGATTAGAGTTCAGGACTTCCTTAATATATTGTTGAATTCAGGATGAAATTGGGTTGTTCAACAAATGAAAAATAAAAAGGCTATTCAACATATCGTCGAATAGCCTTCAAATATTATTTGTATTATTATTCTACTTAACCAAAAGCAAGCATCAGAAAATACTAAATCGATATCCCTCTCCCTCTCGTAATAAATAATTTAAAGAATCCTTTAAACGATTATTATTTCAAAGCGTCCCTCATAATCAGCATTAGACGGTTTTTCATAACCATTATAGCTGATTTCGAGGTTAATACATAACGTCTTCAGATCCGTTATCATTATACTGACCATCAACACTTACGAGAAGGTCATTAAACTTACGAATACCAGTACCGGCAGGAATTTTCTTTCCTATGATAACGTTTTCTTTTAATCCACTTAGATTATCTTTTTTCGCAGCAATAGCGGCTGTACTTAACACTTTAGTAGTTTCTTGGAACGAAGCAGCTGATATCCAACTTTCTGTACCCAATGAAGACTTCGTAATACCCAATAATAGAGGAGTTGATGTTGCTGCTTCAGCATCTCTATACTCAACCAACTTTAGATCATCACGTTTAAGCGCTGAATTTTCTTCTCTAACCTGTCTTATTGTAACCAATTGACCAGGTTTGAACTTATTACTATCTCCAGCCTCTATAACTACTTTCTTATCGAATACAAAGTCATTTTGCTCTAAGAAATCATATTTTTCTACAGCCTCTCCTTCCAGGAAGTTAGTATCTCCAGGTTCAACTATTTCCACTCTTCTCATCATCTGGCGAATTATAACCTCAATGTGTTTATCATTGATAGCAATTCCCTGTGAGCGGTAAACTTCCTGAACACCATTAACCAAGTGTGATTGAACAGCAAATGAGCCTTTGATATCCAAAATGTCTTTCGGTGCAATTGCTCCATCTGAAAGCGGTGTTCCTGCTCTGACAAAGTCTCCGTCTTGAACCAAAATATGTTTTGACAATCCGACTAAGTACTTTCTTTCCTGACCATCTTTCGCTTGAATTGAGACTTCTCTATTTCCGCGTTTTATCAAACCGAACTTAACAATACCATCGATTTCAGCGACAACAGCCGGATTAGAAGGATTTCTTGCTTCAAACAATTCTGTTACTCTTGGCAAACCACCGGTGATATCCGATATTTTTCCTAACTTTCTAGGTATCTTAACTATGACTTGACCGGCTTTGACTGTATCACCATCGTTGATTTGCATATATGAACCTACCGGTAATGAATAATTACGTAAATCATCTCCTTTTTTGTCCAAAATACGGATTATAGGGATTTTACGTTTATTTTTACTTTCGATGATTACTTTCTCAGCATATCCGGTTTGGTCATCACGTTCCACACGGTAAGTCACACCTTCTTCAATTGCGTCAAATTGTGCAACTCCACCAAATTCTGAAATAATCAATGCATTAAATGGATCCCAGTCACATATCAAATCTCCTTTAGTTACCTTATCTCCGTCGTTAAAACGCAATTTCGAACCATAAGGGACGTGTTCTGTATGAAGTAACTTACCACTCTTAATTTCAATGTTCTTTATTTCACCAGTTCGAGAAATAACAACTATTGAAGAAGAACCATCTTCATTTTCCTGAACCGCAGTACGAATACCATCAAATTCTAATTTACTATCATACTTAGCTCTTATCTCGCTATCAGATTTTGAAACCGAAGCAGTACCCCCAGTGTGGAAGGTACGAAGAGTAAGCTGTGTTCCCGGTTCACCGATGGACTGAGCGGAAATAATTCCAACGGCATCACCCATTTCAGCTATTCTACCTGTTGCAAGATTCTTTCCATAACATTTTGTACATACTCCTCTTTTAGTTTCACATGTCAAAACGGAACGAATTGTAACACTTTCAATTCCCACTTCTTCAATTTCTTGAGCTTTGCTATCATCAATATACTCACCTGCTGCTAATATCAAGTCATTGGTATCAGGGTGCGTAATATCGTGGAGTGTAAAGCGCCCTACAATACGATTGCTAAGAGTTTCAATCACTTTTTCATTGTCTTTCAATGCTGTTGTTTCGATACCTCTCAATGTATCACAATCTTCTTCAATAATTACAACATCTTGAGCAACATCTACTAATCTTCTTGTCAAGTATCCTGCGTCAGCTGTCTTTAAGGCAGTATCCGCCAAACCTTTACGTGCACCGTGTGTAGAGATAAAGTATTCAAGAACTGACAATCCTTCAATAAATGAAGACAAGATTGGGTTTTCTATGATTGCGCCACCTGTATCTCCAGATTTTCTCGGTTTTGCCATCAGACCTCTAAGTCCGCATAACTGCTTAATCTGTTGTTTAGAACCTCTCGCACCGGAATCCAACATCATGTACACTGAATTGAATCCTTGTTTATCACTACTCAACTCTTTCATGAGTGAGTTGGTGATCATGTTATCTGCAAATGTCCATTTATCAATAGTTTGATTATAGCGCTCATTATTCGTAATAAGCCCCATATTATAATGTTCTACGATATCATCAACCTGCTTTTGTGCATTGTTGATTACGGTTTCTTTCAACTTTGGAATAATTAAATCTCCCAAGTTAAAGGATAATCCGCCTTTAAATGACCAATAATAACCTAACTCTTTTATTCCATCCAAAAAGTCAGCAGTAACGGCAAAGTCTGTTCTACGGATGATATCATTGATAATCTTTTTCAAGTTTTTCTTTGTCAACAATTCGTTGACAAATGGAACACTTTGAGGAACTGCCTTGTTAAACAATACTCGTCCTACTGTTGTATCAATTAATTTCTGTACCAATACACCATTCTCATCCACTCTTTCCCTAACTTTAATCTCTGCATGAAGGTCCAGCTTTTGCTCGTTCATAGCGATTAAGACTTCTTCAGAAGAATAGAACTTCATACCTTGACCTTTGATAACCAAGTCTCCTTGGCTCACTTTAGGTTTAGTCAAATAATAAAGACCCAAAACCATGTCTTGAGAAGGAAGAGTGACAGGCGAACCATCCTGCGGGTTGAGCATATTATGTGATGAAAGCATAAGAAGCTGAGCTTCAATTATAGATGCTTGGCTCAACGGAACATGCACAGCCATCTGGTCACCGTCAAAGTCGGCGTTAAAAGCACTACATACCAAAGGGTGCAATTGTATTGCCTTACCTTCAATCAATTTAGGCTGAAAAGCTTGGATTGAAAGACGGTGTAGTGTAGGTGCCCGGTTTAATAATACCGGATGCCCTTTCAATATATTCTCAAGGATTTCCCAAATAACTGGATCCTTTCTTTCGACTAATTTTTTAGCGGATTTTACTGTTTTTACGATACCCCTTTCAATCAACTTTCTGATTATAAAAGGCTTGAACAGTTCCGAAGCCATCCCTTTAGGTATTCCGCATTCGTGAAGTTTAAGTGTTGGACCTACAACGATAACTGAACGACCTGAATAATCGACCCTCTTACCCAATAAGTTTTGACGGAATCTACCTTGTTTTCCCTTCAGAATATCAGACAAAGATTTCAAAGCTCGTCCACCTTCAGCCTTTACTGCATTAGATTTCCGAGAGTTATCAAACAAACTATCAATTGATTCCTGGAGCATTCTCTTTTCGTTACGAAGAATTACTTCTGGAGCCTTAATTTCCAATAGTCGCTTTAATCGATTGTTTCTAATGATAACCCGACGATACAAGTCATTCAGGTCAGAACTGGCAAAACGACCGCCATCCAAAGGAACCAATGGTCTTAATTCTGGTGGAATGACAGGTAAAAACTGGATAACAGCCCAATCCGGCTTATTTTCAGTAGAAGCCATCCCTTCACGGAAGGATTCCACGACTCTAAGTCGCTTCAATGCTTCTGATTTTCTCTGTTGTGAGGTTTCTGTGCTGGCGAGGTGTCTTAGCTCGTAAGACAATTGATCTAAGTCAATATTGGCTAATAAATCTTTTACAGCCTCTGCACCCATCTTGGCTATAAATTTATCCGGATGAGTATCATCTAGCAATTGGTTCTCTTTCGGAAGCGAATCAAGTATTTCAAAGTACTCTTCTTCCGCCAAAAGGTCAAGTTTATTTACACCACTTGATTCTTTCACACCGGGTTGAATAACCACATATCTCTCATAATAAATGATAGATTCCAATTTTTTGGAAGACACTCCCAGTAAATATCCAATTTTATTAGGAAGTGACCTG
Organism: Saprospiraceae bacterium; assembly: GCA_018057925.1. Taxonomy (GTDB): domain Bacteria; phylum Bacteroidota; class Bacteroidia; order Chitinophagales; family Saprospiraceae; genus Parvibacillus. Next base: position 2,819 of record JAGPCT010000074.1, on the reverse strand, counting down.
AAAAACCAAATATGAACAATCGGAACAACTAGTTTGATGTGTCCCATACGCTCACGTCTGACTTTCTTTTCAGTTACTTCTACACCACATCTATCACATACAATACCTTTGTAACGGATACGCTTATATTTTCCACAATAACACTCATAATCTTTAACCGGTCCAAAGATACGCTCACAAAACAAGCCATCTCTCTCCGGTTTATACGATCTATAATTGATAGTTTCAGGCTTTAATACCTCACCATAAGAGCGCTCTAATATCTCGTCAGGACTTGCCAGACGAATTGTGATAGATGAAAAGCTTTGTTTTGGTGCTGAATTTTTTTTCTTTAATGACATAATTTATATAAAAGTTACTGTGTTCAAAAATAAGCAAAACGATTAATTCCCCAATCTAATTCAAGAATTCAACGATTAATCAAATCCAACATCAAGTGCCAAACCTCTCAATTCATGAACCAATACATTAAATGATTCAGGAATATTAGGCTCTGGAAGGTTATCGCCTTTAACAATTGCTTCATACGCTTTTGACCTACCCTGAATATCATCGGATTTAATTGTCAACAATTCGCGTAAAATATTGGATGCTCCGTATGCCTCCAAAGCCCAAACTTCCATTTCACCAAATCGCTGTCCACCAAATTGGGCTTTACCGCCTAATGGTTGTTGAGTAATCAATGAATATGGTCCTGTACTTCTTGCGTGCATCTTATCATCCACCATGTGAGAAAGCTTAAGCATATAGATAACGCCTACAGTTGCTTTTTGGTGGAATCTATCACCCGTTTCACCATCATACAAATACGTTTGTCCCAATTCAGGCAAATCAGCTTTCTGCAATTCCAGTGCTATTTCATCTAAGTTAGCTCCATCAAAAATCGGAGTAGCGTATTTTATGTTCAACTTATCACCTGCCCAACCCAATACTGTTTCAAATATTTGTCCGAGGTTCATCCTTGATGGTACACCTAGTGGGTTCAATACGATATCAACCGGAGTTCCATCTTCGAGGAATGGCATATCTTCAACACGCACGATTCTGGATACAATCCCTTTGTTACCGTGACGTCCAGCCAACTTATCACCAACTTTAAGTTTACGTTTCTTTGCGATATACACCTTCGCTAGCTTTAAAACGCCTGCCGGTAATTCATCACCGATGCTAATATTAAACTTCTCCCGCTTATAATGTCCCAACTCTTCATTGACCTTGATGCTATAGTTATGTAACATTCTAACGATCAAAGCATTAGCTTCACTATCATCAGTCCAATTAGCATAATCTACTATTCCATAGTCAATAGCTTTCAGGACGGTCTTGTTGAACTTAGAGCCTTTTGCCAACATCTCTTCGCCATAGATTGACTTAATTCCGGTTGTCACTTTATTTTTAACAAGAATAAGAAGTTTGTCAATCAAAGTAGTTTTTAGTTCATTCAAAACAACCTGATGCTCATCTTCCAACTTATCAAGCATGTCTTTTTCCTGAACTTTCTGAATCTTGTCTTTTTTTGCTCTAGCAAACAATTGTTTATTAATCACAACACCCTCTATAGATGGTGGACATTTTAGGGAAGCATCTTTTACATCACCGGCTTTATCACCAAATATTGCTCTTAATAATTTTTCTTCAGGAGTAGGATCGCTTTCTCCTTTTGGTGTTATCTTTCCTATGAGGATATCACCTTCATTGACCCATGCTCCAATACGTATGATTCCATTATCATCTAAATCTTTTGTCGCATCTTCACTAACATTTGGAATATCAGGTGTCAATTCTTCTTCACCCAATTTAGTGTCTCTTACATCTAACTCAAAATGTTCAATATGTATGGAGGAGAATATATCTTCACGGACGACTCTTTCAGAAAGGACGATAGCATCTTCAAAGTTATACCCTTTCCATGGCATAAATGCAACCTTCAGGTTTTGTCCCAAGGCTAATTCCCCATTTTCTGTGGCATATCCCTCACAAAGAACAGTTCCTGCTACCACCCGCATACCTTTCTTAACAATAGGTTTTAGGTTGATACAAGTACCTTGGTTGGTTCGAAGGAATTTTGTAAGAGGATATGTTTTCACATTATCTTCAAAGGAAACAAGTTGATCCTCTTCACTTCTATCATAGCGAATGATGATTTTAGAGGCATCGACATAATCTACCACCCCATCACCTTCTGCATTGATAAGCATACGTGAGTCGCGAGCTACTTTTCCTTCCAAACCTGTACCTACAATTGGAGATGATGGTCTGATAAGCGGTACTGCTTGACGTTGCATGTTTGACCCCATCAAAGCACGGTTAGCATCATCATTTTCAAGGAAAGGGATTAAGGAAGCTGATATACCGACGATCTGATTGGGTGCGACGTCGATATATTCAACATCATCCGGCTCAAGTACCGGGAATTCACCTTGATCTCTTGCCTTAATTCTGTCACTCAATATTTCACCATCCTTGCCAATAGGCGTGTTAGCTTGTGCTATTTTCTTATAATCTTCTGCTTCCGCTGATAAATATTCAACATTAGAATTTAGATCAACCTTACCACTATGTACTTTGCGATAAGGCGTTTCTAAGAATCCCATCTTATTTATTTTGGCATGCACACACAAGGTCGAAATCAAACCAATGTTGGGACCTTCCGGAGTTTCAATTGTACAAAGTCGGCCATAATGGGAATAGTGTACGTCACGCACCTCGAATCCAGCTCTTTCTCTGGATAGCCCCCCAGGTCCTAATGCAGAAATCCTACGTTTGTGGGTAATTTCAGCCAATGGATTTGTCTGATCCAAAAATTGAGAAAGCTGTGA
>JAGPCT010000039.1 GCA_018057925.1 Saprospiraceae bacterium | reverse complement strand
TTTTATAATACACCACCCAAGCTGATAAGAAAGGAAGCTCAATTGTTGGATTCCAAAAATATTATTGTTTTCGTCACAGTCATAGTCGCTTCGGCATTGAGCTTCCTCAGTGTTATTTTACTATTCATCAATCACGCAAAGCCTTTGTATGAATTTCGTCTTATAGTTATTGTCGCTTGTATGGTATTATCCTGGATGATATTGCATACAATTTTTACCGTTCGATATGCACACCTTTATTACTCGAATCATAAATCTGAAGAAGGAAGATTTTCCGGAGGGCTTGATTTTCCTAGCGAGGATGAACCGGATTTTATAGATTTTGCCTATTTTTCTTTTACGCTTGGTATGACATTTCAGGTGTCTGATGTAGCAATATCGAGTAGAAAAATTCGACGAATTGTCCTTTTACATTCTTTACTTTCATTCGGATTTAATGCTACAATTGTTGCCATGTCGGTTAATATTATTGCCGGATTGTAAAGTTGTATACTAATCATATTTGAAATTGACCATTACTTGTTTTTGACCACCTTTAGGGGGCTGGGGGTAACAAAAATAAGTAATGGTCATAATTAAGTCCGATTAGTATAGAATAGCGTATTCTAGACGTTCTCAATGCAATCCGTGAAAAAAATTGTGTTATGATAAAGAATATACCGAATTCAATTTGTGGACAGAATGCTGTATTTTCCGGATTGTGAAAAGTTATGCCAAATTCTTATGATTGACATTGTTTTTTGTTATAATTTATACTCGCGTTTAAAAGAAGAATCCCGCTGTAAATGAAACAGACTTGAAATACATGGGGCCTTTTGGTGATGGACGACATAAAGAACCGTCATAGTCAATGTTTAAGCTGATACACTTGAGGATAAGCCCGAAATTGACGGTCCATCCACCGGTAACGAAGTAGGATTTTTCAATATCATTCATAGTAACTTCAATTCCGTCAGGACTGTACAGGCCGTAAAAGCCTACTGATCCACTTAGTCTTACATTGCCGATATCCAAAAGGTTGACACCAAGTCTGATGGGTAGTTTGAACGCAAAGTCGTATGTGCTGTCTGGTTTGGAAAGTATGTTTTTGAAGCTTTCCTTCAATTCACCATATTTTCTAGGAAAAGTTATGAAATGAATACCGGGATGTATGAGTAATTTACCTTCATAAAATAATCCGTCAAAACCTATGGTATTTCCAGCACTGCCATTGTGGATGAGCATGGCACTGTTGTTTTTGTGAAAAATTGACGAAGCTATTCCCGCACGGAATACGACACCATCTTTATTTTGAGCCAAAATGGGTAAAGCAAAAAATACTAAAATCGATATGTAAAAAAACCTCCCAATGAAATGCATAATTCTATAAAATAATGGTGAACAATCTTTGACAACTGCTTCTGGGAGCTTCAAATAATGAATTACTTACAAAGATAATACATATTATTATTTATCATAATATTTTTTAAAAAAATTCTAAAGTTTTTTTAGAGATTGGATTTATACAAAGTTACATTCAAATCCGACTGATTTCAAATCCTCCCAATAAGTAGGGTAGGATTTGGTAATTACAGATGGTTGGCGGATGATTACCCTTTGGCACTTTAAAGTAAGAGGCGCCAATGCCATCGCCATTCGGTGGTCTTCGTAGGTATCAAATGTTACCTCGTCAGGGAATTGTAGTCCGGATGCATTTAGGTAATAGTGATTGTTGTGGTCTTCTATTTTGATTCCTATTTTCTGTAATTCTTGTGAAAGGGCACTCAGTCGATCTGTTTCTTTGATTTTTAAAGTTTCTACACCTGTAAATACAACATTCTTACCCAAAGCGGCAGCACAGACCAATACGGTTTGCGCTAAGTCCGGGCAATCGGCAAAGTCAAACCGAAGTTCCATTTCAGTTGTGGACCTACTTTTTTTGAGCAATAAGCCTTGATGTGTATATTTTGATACTATGCCAAGTGACTTCATTAGGTCAACAATTATCCGATCTCCTTGTTTGCTATACTCTTTCAGCCCTATAAGTTCAATTTCAGCATCTTGAGACAAGGCTGCCATAGAAAACCAATAGGATGCCGAACTCCAGTCAGCCTCGATATATAGTGTTTTGCGTTTATATTGCTGCTGAGCGATGGATATTAAGTTGTTGTTTTTTTGAATAAAAACACCTGCTTCATCCATCATAGCAAGAGTCATTGCGATATATGGCGCTGATGCAATATTTTGACTTACAGTAAGATTCAATCCATGTTTCATTTTTGGAGCTATCAAAAGTAAAGCTGAAACAAACTGGCTGCTTACACTTGCGTCAATGTCTATGGGTGTTTCGGGATCTAAGTACGTTCCGCTAATATCTAAAGGTGGAAATCCTACTTCTCCGAGATAATTTATGTTGGCTCCGGCTTGTCTTAGAGCATCTACTAAAGGTTTTATAGGTCGATGTTTCATTCGGTCGCTACCGGTTAATAGGTATTTGCCGGGCGATATAGCAAGATATGCTGTCAGGAAGCGCATGCCTGTGCCGGCGTGACCTACATCAATGATTTGCCGATTATCTTCGGGATGAATAGTGCTAAGAATTGCCTCCAACGTAGTGGTGTCGTCGGCATTTGAAAGGTTTTCAATTTGAATCAAATCACTGCTCAAAGCACGGATTATCAAAGCTCTGTTACTTTCACTCTTAGAGCCAAATATACGTATTGAACCGTGAATTTGTCGGGTTGGATGCGATAATGATATGGAAGCAAGGTTATTCATTACACCTTTCAAGTTGTTAAAGACCGGACATCTTATGGTATAAAATGTGGATTGGTAGGATTATAATTTTACAATTTTATTCAAATATTTTTCCCCATTTTGTGTTAAAACCATTACCTGATAAAGACCCGGAATCATCCTATCCATTTTACATACAATTCGATTGTTTTCCACTTGATAGGGCAGGGAGAAGGCTTTACCCGCAGTATTGAAAGCTACAACGCCGGAAATGCCTTTGTTGTCAACCTCTATATATAAATAATTGTCAACAGGATTGGGATATACTGAGCGGCTAAGTACAATACCTTTATTTGCATTGGTACTCGGAATACATTCATCTTCAAATACGGCTTGGCATCCGGTCTCTGAATTGGTAATTGTGACTGAGAAAGGACCTGCAGGAATCGGAGAAGCTATTTTTGACGTTCCACCATTAGACCATTGATAAGTCAGCGGCGAGGATTCGTCTTCCGGAGTGACAACAGAAACGCAGGTGCTGTCGATGGATGTTGTTTCTAAAGAAGCCTTAATCTCTTCATTTGTTCTAAAATCAAAACTAAGGGTCAAATCGCAATATCTGGCTGTGGTATCGTGTAAAGTCAATGTCAAAGGAGAGTTTGCTTTGTTGAAGGTAAATGTTATAAAGTTGGCATTTTCATCTACTATACTTGCTTTTGATTCGTCAAAGAGAGCGATTGTCTTATCATCGAAATATTGATTTTTGGAGATGGTAACTTGATGATTTCGTTCTTCGCCAAAACAAGGTAATTTTTCTTGCGTCTCTACCTGGATTTTAGGCTTTAGGTCTATAGTAATAATGTCCTGAGAGCTGAATCCATCCTGATTAAAGCCTGTTAAAGTGAAAATAACTTGACTACCGGCATAGGATTCAGGAACAATGACCTTTGGGTTGGCTTCGGTACTCGAAAATCCATTGCTTCCGGACCATTGATACGTTAAGCCACCTTGCCCGGAGAGTTGAAATTCTGTTTCTCTGCACACGGATGAGACGCTGGCAGAGGCAGTGATGGTGGGAGTTTCAGAGATTACCACTCTGGCTAAACCAAGCCAATCTTGCCTTGAGCCCAACAATAGAGCTTTACCTGAAGCATATAGCTTCATCTTGAGACCATAAGAGAGGCTGGCTCCAAATTGGATGATAACCTTACCTTCAGAGCCAAAGGTGGGGACTAGAACACCTTCTTTGTCTAATTGCGCCAGAAAGAAAGATTGATTGATATCCCCGAAGACATAGATTCTACTTCCAAAAAATTGTACATCGGCTATGGTATTGTATTTGCCGTTATATCTTACGATTGATTTGCCATTTTCGCCAAAAGAGGTGTCTTGTTCGCCCGATGGTTTGAGCTTTTGGATGATGAGAGATCGTTGTTCTATGAGTTCATTGCCTGAAAAGAGGATGGATCCGTCAGTCAGGGGCAGAATGTGTGAAATAATCTGTGTGAGATATAGATTGGCTGTGGAGGTAAAGGCATCCAAATAATCTCCTGTCTTAGAAATATTTACTATTCGGCTTGCCGCGGTAGTCAGGTATAGATTGTCATTGGCATCGACAGCAGCAACTATCTTGAAAGAACCTACAACAGGAATGGTATAATTCCCGTTGTTGGCAAATATAAGATCCCAGCTTCCATCGGATTTGAGTTTGCGGATGATAAGTTGATCTCCACTGCGTATGATAACAAAGAAGTGTCCATTGCTGAGCCTTTCCATAGCATACACGACGTCTTTTCCACCCAAATTTTGAATAATCTCACCACCTTGTCCGAAGTTGATGTCTATATTGCCATCGCTATCAAATTTTTTAATGAAAATATCTTCATTTCTACTTCCTGCAATCAAAAATTTATCGGATTGATTTCCTCCAAAAGTGACTGCACATTTGAGGTTAAAATTGGCTTCGACGTTGTCTAAAGGGCATAATATCTGACTATCTGCTATGTCGTTTTTAAATTTTAAAACCGGTAGCCAGACGCCATCCTGATTGTTTTCAATGATGTCCCCTACGAGCATGAAGGCATTGTCACTTTGTTCTATCAAACTCAAGCCTCTATCATAGTAAAGGTATGGATTAAAATCAGGATAGTTTTGCTTTCCATTGTTGGCGTAACTGCTGTCTAAGTAGCCATATTGAGCTATTAGCATATTGGAAAGGAATAATAAAAAAACGAAAGTAAGCAATTGTCTCATATTGCAAAAAATTATAATATTAAAAGAACAGGTTAAACCTGATTAATGTGATAATGGGATGATGTAATAAGGTTGGTCTTGCAAATATATGATAAATAATTTATATTGATAAAATATTTTGTATGAATAGTTAAAAGGAAAAATGCGCAGTATATTTTCTTACAGAAAGTTGCCAATATAATGTAGTAGGCTGATGTTAGACCGATGCAAATTCTTCTGCATAGTTGTGTAGTAGTTGTTTTATTGCAAGCGTAAATTGTAACGCACAATCTAATTAAACCCGAATTTCCTTTGAAGGCAATATTTTTATCTATAATAGGAATTTGGTAGAAGCAATTTGTATATATGGTAGAAAATATCTGAAAGTAATAAGGATTCATTGAATTTCGATTACCTTTGTAAAATATCAAATTATGAGATGAATAAGGCTGATTTACTTAAAATTCCATATATCGAGCGGGATATTTCCTGGCTAGAATTTAATTACCGTGTCTTGCAAGAGGCTCGAGACTCCTCCAATCCATTAATGGAAAGGTTGAAATTTATTGCTATTTTTTCTTCCAATCGGGATGAATTTTATCGTGTCAGAGTGGCACACCATCGCAATATTATTCGGTTGGGAAAGAAGGAGCAAAAGGCATTGGACTTTGATTCTCGCCAGATAATGAAGGATATTCTAAGGGTAGTCAATAAGCAGCAAGTTGAGTTGAACCACACTTTCCTCAATGAAATTATACCGGAATTAAAGAATCATGGTATCAATATTTTACGTCGATTGGATCTCAATGATGTCCAGATAGAGTTTATAGAAGACTATTTTAGAGATAACATGTTGCCATTTGTGCAACCCGTATTATTGGTGGAAGATAGAGTCAGACCTTTTTTAAATAACTCGGCACTCTACCTTGCTATACACATGCAGATGAGCAATAGTTCTGAAGCAGCTGACCAATATGCCATTGTTAAGATACCATCCGATCATTTGCCCCGATTTATTGAACTGCCACCCAGCGTGCAAGGGCAGCATGATGTGATATTTATTGATGATATTGTTCGTCATAGTATTTCCTGGTTATTTCCCGGATATAAAATTCACGATACATATAGCATCAAACTCACCAGAGATGCAGAATTGTATATCGATGATGAATATTCGGGTGATTTGGCTGCTAAGATCAAGGTGAGTCTAAATAAGCGCAATGTGGGTCCTGCGGCGCGATTGGTATATGATGAGAAGATGCCTGTTAAGTTGAGAAATTATTTGAAAGGTGTTTTTGAGCTGGAAAGCATTGACCTTTTTCCGGAAGGGCGATATCACAATAAACGGGATTTTTTCAACTTCCCGGATTTCGGCATCAAAGGGATTGTACGAAGTAAGCAGGAACCAGTGAAGTTTAAACGTCTGGAGGAAGAAAGTACATTTTGGGATGAGATTAAGGCCAAGGATAGCCTACTTTACTTTCCATACAACTCCTATGATAGCGTCATTCGAATGTTTGAACTGGCAGCCCGCGATCCGGATGTGACGCATATCAAGCTGATTCAATACCGTGTTGCGGAGGATTCTAAGATTATGGAATATTTGATTGAGGCAGCCGAAAACGGCACTCAAGTATCAGTTTTTATTGAGATAAAAGCCAGATTTGATGAAGAGGCCAACCTTCGCTGGGGTGAAAAATTGACCAAAGCAGGAATTAAGGTTCATTATAGCCTGCCCGGAATAAAAGTACACGCCAAGCTGGCGCTAATACGGCGAATTGAAAATGACAAACCTACCTTCTACAGCTACTTAGGTACCGGTAATTTTAATGAAGATACGGCGAGATTATATACTGATTTTGGTGTATTTACTTCCGACGCAAGATATACCGGTGACATCATGAAGGTATTCAATTATATCGAATCCGGTAAAAAGCCCAAATCTACCTTTGAACACCTCTTAGTCGGTCAATTTAATTTGAGGGAAGGTCTAGAAAATTTGATTAGATTCGAGATAAATGAAGCTCAGCACAAGCGACCTGCCAGTATTTTTATTAAGATGAATAGTCTCCAGGATAAAGAGATGATAGACCTATTGTATTACGCATCACAACAGGGCGTGAAGATTAGGATGATTATTCGTGGGATTTGCTCCTTAGTACCCGGAGTAGCAAATATTAGTGAAAATATAGAAGGAATAAGCATTGTGGATCATTACCTCGAACATGCGCGCGTCTTTATTTTTCACAATAATGGAAAAGAAAAGATCTACCTTTCTTCCGCTGATTGGATGGAAAGGAATCTCAGTCATCGTGTAGAGACAGCTTTCCCATTGTTTAATCAGGAATTAAAAAATGACGTCCATCGGCTGATGATGATTCAATGGAGTGACAACACAAAAGCTCGTAAGTTGAAATTTAAACACGTAAATGAATATGTCAAAAATGATGGAGACTTCCCCAATCGCTCACAGGTGGAATCCTATTATTTTATCAAAAGAAGGGAAGAATTGGTGCCTTTTTTGGATGATTGATAGTATAATGAAACCCAAATTCCGCATTAGACAATTGTGGAATCGATTTGCGACTCGTAATCAATGGTTTAATGAAGCCACTGAAATGATGCGTACATCGGTGTTGCCCTCATAATCAACACTCTTGGTTTTTACAAAACCTTTACTGCTGAATTAGGGTTAAACTTGATTTATTTGTTCAATAATAAAATGTACATATAATGTCTCAACTTAGTGCTGTATCTCCGATAGATGGTAGATATTTTGAGCAGACGAAAGCTTTGTCTCCCTATTTCTCAGAACATGCCTTGTTTAAGTATCGGGTATTTGTAGAGATTCGGTATTTTTTGGCATTGCAGGATACACCTGTCAAAAGTTATGGTTTGGAAGATAATCAGATTGATTATATCGATTCTATACCATTTCATTTTTCAGAAGAGGACAGTAACCGAATAAAAGAACTCGAAAAGGTAACGAATCACGATATAAAAGCAGTTGAGTATTTTATTAAAGAAAAGTTGGACGCCATTGGACTTTCTTCTATTAAGGAATGGGTACATTTTGGGCTTACCTCACAAGATATCAACAATACTGCATTCCCATTGATGATTAGAGATGCCTGGATACATGTACTGAGGCCGACCATTGAGGCTGTAATCGAGACTGTTGAAGCCACCGGTAATGAATTGCTACACGTTCCGATGTTAGCTAGGACGCATGGACAGCCTGCTTCGCCTACAACATTGGGAAAAGAAATATTAGTCTTTACGGAAAGGTTGAGAAATCAGTTGGAGTTGTTAAATGAGATTCCGTGGCAGGGTAAATTTGGAGGTGCTGTCGGCAATATGAATGCTCATTACGTGGCATATCCTGATTTTGACTGGCATAAATGGGCAGGATCATTTCTGTCAAATATGGGTTTGCGGCGTCAAAGCAGGACAACGCAGATAGAACATTATGATATGTTGGCAGCTCATTTTCAGGGAATCACGCGTATTAATACTATATTGACTGACTTGTGTCGGGATGTTTGGACGTATATCAGCATGGAGTATTTTACTCAGAAATTGAAAGCCGGCGAAGTGGGGTCTTCAGCAATGCCACATAAGGTTAATCCGATTGATTTTGAAAATGCGGAAGGTAATTTGGGAATAGCCAATGCATTATTTAATTTTTTAGCGGGGAAGTTGCCTGTAAGTCGCCTACAGCGGGACTTGACAGATAGCACAGTGTTGAGAAACATCGGTGTTCCTTATGCCCATACTTTATTGGCTTTGAAGAGTATTCAAAAAGGGTGGGGAAAGTTGATTGTCAATAACCAAAAAATCACCGATGAGTTGAAGCACAATAGCATTGTACTGGCAGAAGCCATCCAAACGATATTGCGAAGAGAACACTTTGAAGGAGCTTATGAAGCCCTAAAGGCGTTGACCAGAGGGCAAAGTTCGATTTCAAATGAAGATTTAGCTGTCTTTGTCGATGGACTGAATATCTCAACTGATATTAAAGATGAATTGAAGCAATTGGATGTTAGTAAGTATATTGGTAAGGTCTAAAATCCTAATTTGAGTTAAACGTAACACGTACAATTCTTATGAATTTATTTTTAACAAGATTGTAATTTTAAGAAAAGGTCTTGTAAAATAAAAGGTAAGAAAGATTATTTAAGAGTCTTTTTCAATACTTTCAAGCGCCCATCGATAGGTTGAGTAATGTTTAAATTCAAGATTTTGGCAATCAATGGATAGACATTTACATTTGAGAAAGGTTTGATTACTTTAGGTGTGTCAAATGCCGGCCCCCAAGCAATATACGTTGCCTTCATTTCCGGTACTTTACAAGGGTCATATCCGTGCTTTCCGATCGAAGTTTTCCTACCTACATCTACCAAAAGTTTAGCTCCGTCAGGAACAAGGATTATGTCGCCAATACGTCGTGACTGATCTTCGCGTGTGCTGAAGTGCAGCCTTTTGGGGAAGTCTTTTGCCAGGTATATTTTGTAATTATCATGTTTTGCATTGCGGAGTGAATGGTAGAGTGGTTCGATGTCTTTGGTGTCTTTAGCTGTGATACGGGCGAAAGTGCCACTATTCACAACTACGAATTTATCTTTGTCAATAGCCGGCATGGGTATGTAATCCTTTTGTTCTACGCCAATCATACCATGATCGGAGAGGAAAATGAAGTTGATAGGAAGATTAAGTGGTTGCAATGCCTGCGTTAGTTTTTGGATCGATGAGTCAATGTATTGTACGGAATATTCTGTTTGACGGCCATCCGGGCCAAATCGATGTCCGGCATGATCCACTTCCGGAAAGTAAAGGGTGATGAAGTGAGGTCGTCGTTCTTCCGGTAAGGAAAGCCAATTTTTTATAATCTGGGCTTTGTCAGCGCCGGAAAATTTTTCGTGATAACCATAGTAATATGTTGGCCTCATGCCGCCGGCATCACTTTCTGAGCCGACCCAGAATAGGCTGGCTGCCAGCATTCCTTGTTTTTCTGCCAAAGACCAAAGTGGTTCACCTTTGTACCACGAGCCATCGAGGATTGATGGAGTGCCTATGATGTATTTTTCATCGCGTGCCGGATCGTAAAACACGTTATCTACGATGCCGGTATGAGACGGATAAAGCCCTGTGGCTATAGTGTAGTGGTTGGGGAAGGTGATAGAGGGGTAGGATGGATACATGCCTTTTTTTGCCCAAATACCTTGGCGTGCAAGTTCAAGCAGATAAGAGGTTTGGTACTTTTCAGCATAATCATAACGAAATCCATCGGCTGAAATGAGGATGACGTAAGGCTGTTTCATCGCCTCCTCAGTATTTACCCTTCCTTCAATAATCTTTTGAGTGGTATCTACCGGTTTTTGTGCCTGAAGCTGATAGGAAAATAGGATGATAAAAGCCAATAATATCTTATTCATGAATCAAGGTTTTTGTTAAATAGGTAGTCAAATCAGCCTTTAGTGACTCTTTAAATAAATTGCTCATCATGAGCTAATGGTACATAATCGTCACCACATGAACAATAAATTCATACCTCCAAGTGGGACAAAATATACAAATCATGTGGGTAATTTGGCAAAAAAAGATTCATTTTACCAGTCGATGTCTTCGCTGCTTTCCTGACGAGCATTATATTCTCTTTCCAATTCTTCCTGACGTTTTGCAAATTCATCGAAGTCGTAGTCAGGCATCAAATCATTTTTAACATGATCGACGGTGTCTTTTAATGCTGCAAAAAATCGATTGATGTCCTCTTTGTACAAAAAGATTTTATGTCTTTCAGGAGCATCAGAGTTAAATTTTTTGGTGCTTTCCGTCAGCGTGATATAGTAGTCATTGCCTTTGGTCTGCTTGACATCAATGAAATAAGTTCTTCGTTTTCCTGCTTTGATTTTTTGCGAGTAAACGGAATCTTGTTTTTTAAACGATCGTTGATCCACTTTTAATTATTTATTCTGTTGTTTAATAATAGCAAATATAGAATTATTTTGGAAAATATTGAAAACATTACGAAATGTCGGGATAATACCGGTATTATCGTTGATGTATCGTATAATAAATAAAAAAGGGCGAAGTCAGATACCGATTTTCGCCCTTTAACCTTTATTGAATTAAAAGATCAATTATCATTTTCGTCCTGATCGACGTGTGAATCAATCAACGACTTTTGAACATCCGGAGGCGTCTCGCTATATTCGGCAAAAGTATTTTTGAATTTAGCTCTTCCTTGTGTCAACGAGCGCAATGTGGACGAATATCCGTATAGTTCAGATAATGGAATTCTGGCATTTATTTTCTGATAATGACCTTCACTATCCATGCCCGTAATGATTGCACGTCTGGTCTGTAGATCGCCCATCACTTCTCCTACCATATCTTCCGGAGCAAGAACTTCTAAGTCGAATATTGGTTCGAGGACTTTAGGGTTGGCTTTCTTAAATGCCGTTTTGAATGCCATCGTTGAAGCAATCTGGAATGCCATATCATTGCTATCGACCGGGTGCATCTTACCATCGTAGATAGAGACCCTAATATCGCGACAACGGGAACCTGTGAGTGGACCTTCTTCCATTTTCATGAGGATTCCTTTTTTAATAGCATTGGAGAAGCGAGCATCGATGGTTCCGCCGACAATACACCATAAATATACGAGCTTACCACCCCAAGGCAAGGTTTCTTCTTCGGTTTGTCGAACAGAGAGTCCGGCAGGAGCCGGCATACCATCGTAATATGGTTCTATACGCATGTGTAATTCAGCAAATTGACCGGCTCCACCACTCTGTTTCTTATGTCTATAGATCTCATCCACACTAGAGCGGATTGTTTCCCGATAAGGTATCCTCGGTTGAGTAAACTCTATGTTTAGGCCATAGGTATTCTCAATACGGGATTTTACAATATCCAAATGAAGTTGCCCCTGTCCATGAAGGATGGTCTGTTTCAGTTCGACAGACTGTTCGACAACTAAGGTTGGGTCTTCTTCGTGGATGATGGATAGAGCCCGGGCGACTTTTTCCAGCAAATTTTTATCAGGCGGTATCATAGCCGTCCTGAACCTTGGCGCCGGAAATTGGATGGGCTCAATCGCTCTTGATACACCTTTCTGATTTAAGGTATTGTTGGTATGTGAATTTTTTAACTTAACAGTGACGCCGATGTCTCCGGCGATCAATTCATTAACTTCTGTCCGAGTCTTGCCATTGGCGGTATAAATATGATTAAATCTTTCGGCGGTATCATTATCCACATTGATAAGCTCGTCGCCGACTTTTAGTTTGCCACTGAAGACTTTAAAATAACTTACATTGCCCACGTTGGCTTCTGAAATGGTTTTATAGATAAAGATGGTTGTTTCTTTACTTGGGTCACAAGGTAGTCCTTGACCGTTACTTAACCTGGCAGCGGGACGATCGGCCGGCGAAGGTCCGATATCGTTGAGGAATCCCATAAGGCGGCCACTTCCCATATTGCGGGAGCTGCAGATGCAGAAGACGGGGAAAAACTGCTGATTGGCTAGGGCTATGGTGAGGCCTTTGGCTAAGTCTTCTTCGCTCAATGTGCCTTCTTCAAAGTAGCGTTCCATAAGGCCTTCCTCATTTTCAGCGGCTATTTCTACCAGAGCGTTGTGTAATGACTTAGCTCTATCTATTTCAGAATCAGGAATAGCTTCTTTGACGGGTTTTCCGCCACCAGCAGGGAACTTGTACATGACCATGCGTAGGGCATCTACAATGGTTGAAAATTGACTGCCCGTATTTAATGGATATTGCACCTCCAAAACTTTATTTCCAAATCTTTCTTTTGCTTGAGCTACTGACATTTCATAGTCAGCTTGAGGATTGTCAAGATGATTTATGGCGAGTACGGTAGGAAGATGGAAAGCATCGACATATTCCCAAATAAGCTCGGTACCCACTTCGACACCATATTTAGCATTGATAAGCAAAACAGCAGTATCGGCTACCTTCATAGATGATATACTTTCTCCTACGAGGTCATCAGATCCCGGCGTATCGATTATATTTATCTTACTGTCTTTCCAGGTAACATTCATCAATGACGAATAAACCGATCCATGCCTTTCTTTTTCAATATCAGTATAGTCAGAAACGGTTGTGTTATCATCAACTGAACCAATTCTGGTGATGGCGTTAGCTTCGTAAAGCATATTTTCAACTAATGTGGTCTTTCCACTACTGGAGTGGCCAAGCAGGACGATGTTTCTAATGTTTTTAGGATTACTTACCATAGATATACAGTTGTTATGTTCACAAATAAAATATTCAACTTAAAAGGAAGATATAAGGTACGAATTAACCCTACAAATTCATTTTTAGCTAAAAGTAATCAATTGTTTTTTAACACTGAAATAAATTTGATAAAAAAAGAATGAATATTTTGTGATTCTACAAAAGGAACAAGTTTGACAGCGTATTTTATACCAAATTGATTAGTAAATCAGTTCAAAATTTTTTGGAATTCACAAAAAGTCGGGATTTCTTTAATATCGAGAATCCGGAATAAATAACTTCAAAGCATTGAAAATATCGGAATTAATAAGTGCTTTGAGGTATATATTCAAATTGTTTCCACGCTTCTATCTGATCGGGCAATACTTCTCCGACGCCGAAATACTTGCTTTCCGGGTGGCTAAAGTACCATCCTGAAACTGCTGCTGTGGGAACCATAGCGTAAGATTCAGTAAGTACGATTCCCGTTTTTTCTGTAACATTCATGAGGTCAAATAATTTTCTTTTCTCTGAATGTACGGGACAAGCTGGGTAGCCGGGTGCCGGACGTATGCCTTGGTATTCTTCATGGATTAGTTCCTCATTCGTCAGATCCTCATTGGGTGCATAGCCCCAATATTTTGTTCTGACGCTATGGTGTAAGCATTCGGCAAAGGCTTCGGCAAATCTATCCGCTATTGCCTTCAGTAGGATTGCGTTGTAAACATCTTGTTGATCATCAAATTCCTTCAGTTTTTCATCGATATTCATGCCGCCGGTAACAGCAAATCCGCCGATATAGTCAGGTACTCCGGTATCTTTGGGGGCGATAAAGTCGGAAAGTGAGATGTTGGGTCTTCCGGCAGCCTTATGTTGTTGTTGTCTTCGGCATACGAGTGTCGTAAGGACATCGGTTCGTGATTCATCCGAATAAACTTCTATTAAATCGTCCTCAACGCTGTTGGCAGGCCATAGTCCTATGATGCCATTGGCTTGCAACCATTTTTCGTTAATAATTTGGTCTATCATCTTTTGGGCATCATTATACACATCTGTCGCTGCCTTGCCGATAATTTCATCTTCTAAAATAGCAGGAAATTTGCCGGTGAGCTGCCATGCAGAAAAGAATGGCGTCCAGTCGATAAATTTTCTGATTTCTTCCAGCGGAAAATCATTTAAAACTGTGATGCCTGGATGTAGAGGTGCAGTAGGTGTATATGCTGACCAATCCAAAGCGAGCTTATTCTTTCTAGCGTCGGCGTATGATAGCATTCTTTTTTCACTCCTTAGACTATTTCTTTGAATCCTTACTTTTTCATATTCGGAGGCTATTTCCGCAATAAGATTTTCTTTGGATTGTGTGTCGGGCGACAATAAAGTGGAGGCTATAGCTACACTTCGACTTGCGTCTAAGACATGTATGACGGGGCCGTCATAGTTTTCGTCTATTTTGACTGCTGTATGTGTTTTGGAAGTTGTAGCGCCACCGATGAGTAATGGGATTTTGAAACCGCGTCTCTTCATCTCTTGAGCTACATAGATCATTTCATCGAGTGAAGGAGTAATAAGGCCGCTGACACCGATGATATCGACATTGTGATTGATTGCTTCATTGAGAATACGATCAGCCGGAACCATGACTCCAAGGTCGATAATATCGAAATTGTTACAACCTAAGACAACACCGACGATATTTTTACCGATGTCGTGGACATCACCTTTGACAGTGGCCAGCAAAACTTTTCCTTTGGAAGATCCGCCGGCAGAGGATTTGGAGGCTTCGATGTATGGTGTCAGGTAGTTGACAGATTGTTTCATCACACGAGCACTTTTTACCACCTGCGGCAGGAACATTTTGCCGGAACCAAATAAATCGCCTACGATATTCATACCGTCCATCAAGGGTCCTTCGATGACTTCAAGCGGTGCAGAAGCTAATTGGCGAGCTTCTTCCGTATCTTCAATGATGTATTCGGTTATTCCTTTTACTAAGCTATGTGCAAGACGCTGATGTACCGGCTTTTTACGCCATTCAAGGTCTTTTTCTATGGTTTTACCCGAACCTTTTATTTTTTCCGCATAGATAGTTAGAGCTTCGGTAGCGCCTTCATTGCGATTGAATATGACGTCTTCGACAAGTAGTAACAAATCTTTTGGTAATTCTTCATATACTTCCATCATACCTGCATTGACGATACCCATATCCATTCCGGCTTTGATAGCGTGGTACAAAAATGAGGAGTGAATGGCTTCACGAACACGGTCATTACCTCTGAAGGAAAAAGAAATATTGCTGACCCCACCACTTATTTTCACTCCCGGACACGTTTCTTTAATCTTACGGCAAGCCTCAATAAAGTTTATTGCGTAATTGTTGTGTTCTTCTATTCCGGTGGCTATGGCGAAGATGTTGGGGTCAAAAATGATGTCTTCCGGGCGGAATCCGGCTTCTTCGATGAGGATTTTATAGGCTCGCTGGCAGATAGATACTTTTCTCTCTATCGTATCTGCCTGACCATCTTCATCAAAGGCCATCACGACAGCAGCAGCACCATAACGCTTAACTAATTTTGCTTGATGGACAAAGCTCTCCACGCCTTCTTTCAAGGAAATAGAGTTGACGACACACCGACCTTGAACACATTTTAGTCCTGCTTCAATGATATCCCACTTGGATGAGTCTATCATGATGGGTAGTTTGGCTATATCGGGTTCAGACATCACTAAGTTGAGAAATTCAACCATCGCGGCTTTGCCATCCAATAGACCATCATCCATGTTGACGTCCAATACCTGAGCGCCACCGTTGACCTGTTGTAATGCGACCTCGAGTGCAGTTTGGTAATCTTTGCTTTTTATGAGGCGTTCAAATTTTTTTGATCCGGTCACATTGGTTCGTTCGCCTACGTTGACAAAGGTGATTTCCGGTCTGAATATCAGTGGCTCTAACCCACTGAGCTTAGTCATTGCCTTTTGAGGCTGGATGGTGCGGGGTTTGACAGACTTCATTTTTTCGACCATTTCTTGGATGTGATCGGGCGTTGTACCACAGCAGCCGCCGACGATATTTACCATTCCATTGAGGGCGAAGTCTTCTATCAGGTGTCCCATTTCGTGCGCATCTTGGTCATATTCCCCCATTTCATTGGGCAATCCGGCATTGGGATATGCGGAGATAAAGCAATCTGCGATATTGGACAATTCCTGGATGTGAGGCCTCATTTCCTTTGCTCCCAAGGCACAATTGAGACCGATGGATAAAAGGGGCATGTGGCTAACTGAAATGTAGAAAGCTTCAACCGTTTGCCCTGATAATGTTCTGCCACTTTGATCGGTGATGGTACCTGAAATCATAATAGGTAAGGCTGTGCCGGATTCTTCAAATATCTCGTCGATGGCATACAGTGCGGCTTTGCAATTAAGGGTATCTGTAATTGTTTCAATGAGAAGGATGTCCACGCCACCATCAATGAGACCACGAGCCTGCTCTTTATATGCCGCAGCAAGAGTATCGAATGTTGCTGACCTGAAACCCGGATTATTGACATCAGGTGACATGGATGCCAGCTTGGTTGTTGGACCTATTGCTCCGGCGACAAATCGAGGTTGTTCTGGAGTGAGGGCAGAGATGCTATCAGCTGCTTTGCGGGCTATAAGTGCTGATTCAAGGTTCATTTCGTAACACAGACCTTCCATGTCATAGTCGGCCTGTGAAATAGAATTGGCGGAGAAAGTGTTGGTCTCTATGATGTCGGCACCTGCTTTTAAGTAGGCAAGGTGGATGGATTCGATGATATCCGGTCTGATTAGACTTAAGACCTCATTGTTGCCTTTAATATCTTTGTGAAAGTCGATAAAACGGTCGCCGCGGAAATCCGTCTCTGATAATTTATAACGTTGAATCATTGTACCCATAGCACCGTCAATCACCATGATGCGCTGATTAAGGATAGATTTGAGTTGTGAATATTGTGGCGTAAAATTCAAAATGGAAAAATTTATTCGGTGCAAAGGTAAGATTTTAGCAGGTAAATCTTTCAGATTCAAAACGATTGGATTTAAAATCAAAAGTTAATTGAAAATTGATGATTTTTTTAAAATATTATTTTGAAAAAATAAGAATTGTATGAAGGAACGAAATTATTGATTGGATTGAATAGAAGGGAAAATTATTTTTAAAATTCGACTAACAATGAAAAAATGTATCGATTAAAACACAAATATTGAAATTAAATATATAATAATTATGTTATATGAAATTTTAAATATAGATTATCAATGTATTAGTAAGGATGAATTAAAATATTAAATAAATATAATATACATAAAATATAAATATGATACCTTTAGAATAGGTAATTTATTGAGTTTTCCACAAATAAAATTTATTTTTCCACAATGGAAACCAAGTTATGCACATATTTGTTTTTATTACAATATGTGTAATTTTTAAATGCGGATGGTTTTTCTTAATCTTGCATTTCATAAACCTTAAATAATAATTCTATGCCAAATCCTAAACCAAACAATACAGGTTTGAAGACTAATTTACGTACTATAAAGAGGTCTAATGATGGTGATTTAGGCATTGAAGGGAAGATAATACCTCAAGCTGTTCCGGTAGAGGAGGTTGTATTGGGGGCGATCATGATAGACTTGAATGCGATGTCGGCGGTATTGGATATGCTTAAGCCGGAAGTGTTTTACATTCAAGCACATGCAAAGATTTTTGGTTCCATGATGCGCATTTTTAACAAAACGGAACCAATTGACTTACTAACAGTTCATGAAGAGTTAAAAAAATCAGGTGAGCTGGAAGAAGTGGGAGGCGCTGCTTATCTTGCCGGGTTGACTTCCAAAGTGGGAAATTCGGCCAATGTCGAACATCATGCGCGTATCATCGTCCAAAAATATATTCAACGAGAATTGATACGTGTGTCCAACGCAGTCATCAAAGACAGTTATGAAGACGTAAAAGATGTTTTTGATATTTTGGATGATGCAGAGCAGAATTTATATAAAATTACAGATAATAACCTGAGTAATGGACCTCAGTCGCTGTCTGCATTGGCGAGTCAGGTGCGGGTCAGGATGGAGGAAATGGCTCAAAAGCCAGACGGGCTCACCGGCGTCCCTACCGGTTTTAGGGCATTAGATCAATTAACATCGGGATGGCAGGATTCTGATTTGATTATTCTTGCAGCCCGTCCAAGTGTTGGTAAGACAGCTTTAGCCTTAGCAATGGCTATCAATGCTGCCAAACACGATTGTCCGGTTGCTATTTTTTCCTTGGAAATGTCCAATTTACAGATGGCTCAGCGTATTATTTCCATGGAAGCAGAGATTTCAAGCGAACAATTACGCAATGGTAAGCTTGAAGATCAAGATCTGAAGAAATTTCATCAAGTCCTTATGCGAGAATCTGATTTAAAGATTTTTATCGACGACACTCCATCCATCAATATTTTTGAATTACGAGCCAAATGTCGCCGTCTGAAGATGCAACACCATGTCAAGCTGATAATTATTGACTACCTTCAATTGATATCGGCCGGAAGTGACACCGGAGGCGGGGGAAATCGTACTCAGGAGGTATCGGTTATTTCACGTGCACTGAAAGGATTGGCCAAGGAATTGAATGTTCCTGTCGTGGCTTTGTCTCAATTGAGTCGGGCAGTGGAAGCAAGAGCTGATAAAAGACCAATGCTTGCCGACCTTAGAGAATCCGGATCTATTGAGCAGGATGCAGATATCGTAGGGTTTATCTACCGACCTGATTATCATAACTTAGATAGCAATGTTGGACAAAATAATGGGGATTTTGAAGCTGAACTTCTCATACAGAAACATAGAAACGGAGCATTGGGCAATATTAAAATGAAATTTATTAAGAATTTCGCCAAATATATTGATGAGAGGGTAGATGATCGCTTTGGTAACTTTAGTTCAAGTAGTATGAGTCCTAATAATCCGAATAATCCTAATCAAAGCGTGATTGTTAAAAAAAGCCGTGCTAATGATGATGATTTTATCGATACACCGTTTTAATTATACTATTGTAAAGTGTTTGAGGAATTTTTCATAAAGATATTTGGAATATCTAAGATGAAATCCTTGTTTTTCAATATTTTAATGGATAGGTTCTTCATTTTTTGTGCTTGCCAATTGCATCTTTTTGGCATTATCTATTTTAAAAAGAATATAGAATAATAGCGCTGTAATGACTGCAATAACCATTGCTCCATCCCATAATATGGTAAAGCCATAGGTTTTTATGGTCCACATGCCTATAAGTGGTGCAATTATCAGTGAAACACTGTATGCAAAGGAATAAAAAGCCAGATAACGACCCAAACCTCCCTGTGGCGCTCTATTAGCAACATAAGTTTGTATAAATGGCATCGTCATGATCTCTCCAACACTGATAACAACCATAGATAGTATCAGCCAAGCTGGATGAATTATCCAGTTGAGCATATAAAAAGAAATACCCGTCACTACGATTCCTACGACTATTAGTTTTTGATGATTGATTCGATTGCCAATTAAATACACAAAAGTCATCTCAGTAAAAAAGACAAAAAAACCATTGATGGCAAGTAAGGTACCTATGTGAGCTTCATTAATCTTATAAATATTAGCATAATATACCGGAAGCGTAAACAATAATTGGAAAAATAAAGTCCCGAATAAAATGGTGCAGCCGGTGAAACATAAGAACAATGAATCTTTGAGCGGATTGGATTGTTTGAGAAGCTGATTCGCATTATTTTCTTGAGATTTTTTGTCCTTATCGAAAAAATGCCTTCTAAATAGGAAGATAAAGAAGAAAGCGGATATTATACACGACATTCCGTCACCCCAAAATAACCAAGTATAGGATATCGTTGCGAAAAATCCTCCTATGGCAGGACCTACTGTGTAGCCCATATTCATTGCCATTCTGTTGAGTGAAAAAGATTTGGTGCGGTTGTGGAAATCTGTAAATGCTGTTACTGAACTGTTGTTGGCCGGTCGGAAAGCATCAGAAATCATACTTTGGAAAAATACCAATAATAAAAGTTGTTCATACATTGTTACTTGCGATAGCAAAAGCCATCCTATACCACTTAAAATCTGACTGATAAATTGAACTTTGAAACTTCCATATTTATCTGCAAGCCATCCACCCGCTAAAACGCCCACCATAGACCCCATTCCATAGGATGATAATATCCAGCCGGCTTGAATCTCGGTAAAATGGAGGTGATGTGTTAAATAGATACTCATAAACGGGAAGACCATTGCTCCGGAACGGTTGATGAGCATTATTAAGGAAAGCCACCATACTTCCGATCGGATGCCGGAATATGCATTGACATATAATTGCTTTACCTTATTGTGTATGGCCATCCAAGGATATTTTATGTATGCTTATACATTTAGGTTAAATCTATTTTTTCTATCCGGATATTTACATCTTTCATACTTATGTTTAATTGCTTGTGATCCTTATAATTCAACACTTGGCCGTGAGATCGTATCTTAGTAAGTGTGTCTAAATCAAGTTCTGCTATTGTTCCACATACATCCTGCGGAAGCCCCTTGGCCATAATTCCTTCCTTTGGAAATCCTATGTCCGGGGTACTGTAAAATGCAGAGTAACCGTAGCATGGATTGACCATTGACCACTGTGCATTTCCAACGATTTGAGACACTACGGTGTAGCATTGGTACTCCATAGCCCTTGCTCGGGCGCCAATGTGAACACGGCTTGCACCTTGTATGGTCTTGGTACAGCTTGGCACCATGATGATTTGAGCACCCACTTCGGTTAGATGGTATGCCCCTACCGGAAACTCAATGTCATAACAATTTTGAATTCCAAATTGACAAAAACCGGTATCAAATAAAATCAACTTCTTGTCTCCTTCAATAAAGCACCACTCTTCTTTCTCTGTTCTGGTAAGCCACCATTTATCTTGAAATGCTGATTTGCCCGATGGGGAAAAGACATATACCCGATTGACATAATGAGTGTCCTGTAAAACCGGGAAACTGGGCGCTATTATTGTGACATCATACTTTGAAGCCATTGAACTGAAATGAGATTGGAAGAAGGACAACAGTCCTTGCATTGCAATTAATTGGTCTGTTATACTTTTTTGTATTGATGGTTCAAATAAGCTTACCAAATCCATAGATCCATATTCCGGGAAAAGTATAATTTGTGCTTTTTGAGATATTGATGACTCAATCCATTTTTCAATGGCGGAACTCCATTCCTCCAGTGAATTAAATGGCAGAAGTGGATATTGAATGGAATTGATAATTATCTTTTGTCTCATTTAAAATAATATGAGTTATCAGTTTCAAAAGTAAGTTTTTTGGGCATTATTAGTAAGATTTATTTATCTCGAATTCATATTAAAAGCAAAAATATTGTCCTTAATATGAATTTGGGTTTAAAATGAAGGGTTTTGTGAAAATGAGTTGATATGCAGAAAGACCAATATTTTTGCAATATTGGGTATATTAAATGGAATTATTCATAAGATATTAAAATAATTGCTAATTTTACACCCAAGAGCCTGCACCCTTGTTTCACGATCATATTTGCACAATGAAAATATTGACTTTCATAGGCTTGTTTTTATTTCCTTGGATAGTAGATGCTCAATGTGGGTATTCGGGAATTCGCTTTATTCCGGACGCTTCGGTTACGCAATATTTTATTCAAGTAGATGGTGCCTCATTCAATGATTTGAGTGTGGGTGGTCAAGGCGTGTGTAGAGTGAACCTTACATTCAAACATCCACACATAGGAGATTTGGGTATAAAATTGAAAAGTCCATCAGGTCAAACTATTTCATTGATTGGCGCAGTGGGAAATAGTTCGAATACCTCAGGGAGCATATGGGATGTTCACTTTGTTAGGCAAAGTGCCCTACCTCAGCCGGATATAGGCATTTTGCCACAATGGTCTAATGCATCCAACTGGACTACCAATAATTCTTATATAGGGACATATCATCCTATGGCGGGTAACCAATTGGAACAGTTGAACAGTGGATCGGTCGATGGGCTGTGGGTAATAGAGATTACAGATGGCTCACAATTAGACATTGGAGAATTGTCGGGCTTTTCAATTGAGTTTTGTAAGCCTCAGGGGATTTCATGTTCATCTTGTATCCCGGATGCCGGACGTATTTCTATTACGGAGATAAAGGGCTGTGAAGGAAGTCAATCCCTTAAGCCCACCTTCAATATCCAATATCTCAATGGAGGCAATGGGGCTGGATTTTTATATAAGTTCATTATCAGCAAGCAGGATGATAAAATAATTGCTATTCTGGATTCGCTTGATTTTAGAACTTTTCCTGCCGGCACTTACCAAGCGTGTGGCATCGTATTGAACAGCGGAAGTGTACCGCTTTTGCCCAAGACAGATACATCTGAAATAATGAGTGATTGGCGAAATAGATACTACGATGGATTGCCCGCATTTTGCGGCGATATTTCCTTAGAATGTGTTGTTGTAAAAATTAGGCCAATTAGTGTGAATCAAGAAAAGACTCTGTATATATGTAAAAATAATTCCATATATATAGAAGGTGATACCATTTCCTCACCCGGCAAATATTCCTATCGTTATACCAATCGATTTGGCTGTGATTCGATTATGAAGTATCAGGTTTTGCCGGTACAGTTCAATCAAACACTGGTCGTGACCAATAAGCTGACTTGTTCTTCAAAAGAGGCAATCGTTAGATTAGAAGGATCGTATCCTCCACAAACTACTATGGTTTGGTTTAATCAATGGGGTATTTTGCGTTCAGGAGTCGATTTGGATTCTTTAAAGGTGACGAGCCCGGGCTTGATATACTTGGCATTAGAGCGGAGTGGATGTAGGGATACATTGAGTGTTGATGTCCAAGTTGATATCACACTACCGAGTGTTGCGATAACCTCCGGGTTTCTGAATTGTGATCGACCTTCTATCGTGATAAATACTACAGTAAGTCCATCTAATGTAACCTTCGACTGGACAGGTCCGGGTGGATATACTTCAAATAGCGCTGATCCTACGGTAACGATACCCGGAATATATCGTGTTGTGGTAACGATGGATGATGGATGTTCAATTTCTCAAGATGTGCTGGTGGCGGGTGATTTTAATATTCCTGACTTTAATTTTCAAGTAAATAAAAAAGAATGTTCAGCAGATACTGTTACGATCCGTTTTTCAACACCGGACCAATTGAGAACCATGGAATGGCTGCTGCCGGATGGGAGTAAGGAGTATTCAAATAAGATAACTACTAACCAGAACGGATGGTTCTATCTGACTGTTACCGGTGACAATGGTTGTGTGAAAATGGATAGTGTTTTCGTAGATTTTAAGACTCAAAATCCGGATATTCAGGTAATGGATGCTCATATCAATTGCCTCCAACCGACCATACAACTGCCGGCAACCGCACAGCAGCAGAATTTCACAATTACTTGGTCTGGACCGGGCGGTTTTACTTCCAATATTTTAAGTCCAACAATCGATACTGCCGGTATTTACACCGCTATTGCCACCAGTGGAGACAACTGTATAAGTCGTGTGCAGATTAGAGTGACTGAGGATTTTATTGTTCCTAAACTGACCATTTCTCCCAATCAGTTTAAATGCAAGACCGACAGCCTACGGATAAATACCACGTCTATTCCAAGCAATGTTGTGTTTATTTGGGAAGGTCCTAATAATTATTCGTCGTTGTATTCTGACCCTTATATATTTGAGACTGGATGGTATTATGCGACAATTACTTCTCCCAATGGTTGTTTTAAGGCGGATAGTGTATTCATTGACCAAAGTGTTTTTAATCCTGATATCACAGTAGAGGATGGTGAAATCACCTGTCAAATAGATAGTGCTCTACTAATAGTCAACACAATTAATCCATCCAATCCCGTAATTCAATGGAACGGGCCGAATAATTATTTTTCCGGTCAAAAAGCACCATGGGTCAAGAATGCCGGACAGTATTGGGTGAAAGTAACGAATAAAGCCAATGGGTGTTTTACGAAGAAATCGGTGCTAATTGCTGATAACACAGCTGTTCCCAAAGTTGCTTTATTTCAAGATAGCATCAATTGTTCTCGGGTAGATGCGACGATCGGCTTTATCAATAACTCAACATTGAAAGAGTATTTTTGGATTACTCCCGGGCAGGATACGGTCTTCCAAAAAACAAAGCTCACAACAGCGGTTGAAGATACATTCCGTCTGCATATTAAAAATATATATGGATGTGTATTGGATACTATTATTCTGGTTTCTTCCGACCATTCGGTACCTAAAATTACGATTCCTGACTTTGTCCTTTCTTGTGATAAACCTACAGTTCAGTTGTCTGCTTCCTCGACATTGGGTGTGTTGTCCTATAAATGGACATTCCCCGATGGATCATTTACGACTGATGCCAAGCCATCTGCCTCGATGCCGGGAAATTATAGCATTAAAATTATCGCGACAAATGGCTGTTCTGATTCTTTGGATTTTGTAATCAAAGCCGATACGCTTGAAGCCGGTGTCGATATCCAGCCTTTGTTTCTTTCTTGTCAAAAAGTATCAGATACTCTGCGGTTTACAACCACAATGCCGGGGGGAGATATTATTTGGCACGGACCACAACAGTATGTATCTACTTCGGTTAATCCAATAGTCACACTCAATGGAACGTATTATTTGACATACACCAGTCCCAATGGATGTCGAAGTGTTGATTCAATACTTGTTGTAATGACGGATTCTTTGCCCACCCTCAAATTGAAAGATGATACTTTGGATTGTTTGAAGAATTTGGCGATTCTCAAGCCGGTGACGGATGCCACGGTACCTGTCTATCTATGGAAGGATCCCCAAGGCAATACTTTTTCAAGCGATACGCTGCTTGCTGCAATGGGCGGATTATATGTTGTTGAAATTACGGATAGAAATAAATGCGTAGTCAGAGATACTGCTTTGATAATAGTAGATACGCTGAAGCCAATTTCTATTTTGTCAAACGAATATTTCATAAATTGCACAAATGATTCATTGGAAGTCAAAGCAGTTAAGAATGTCAAAAATTATAGTTTTAAATGGTATGACGAACAAGGTGTGATTAGTATAGATACTTCTTTATTTCTATACAATTTGGGTGATTATATGGTCGATATAGGGGGAGATAATGGTTGTGTGTCAAGGCATAGCTTTCGAGTCAATGGTGACCTTACTAAGCCGGATTTGACGGCAATAGGAGGGGAGTTGAATTGTGATTATACCAAAATCGTTTTGCAATCTTCTTCCCAAACCGATGCTGTATCGCTCTCTTGGATAATCGATACATTAACGATCGTAAATAGTTCTGTGACAGTGGACAAAGCCGGACTTTATAAAGCGATAGCGCGCGGCTTAAATGGGTGCGTGTCGGATACCATTGTAAGAATAGATTCTAATTATAAGAAGCCGGAATTGGTCGTTTCAGATGGTTCTTTGTCTTGTGATTCCAGTAATTATTTGTTGCATGTCATTACAACCAGTAATATTGGTTCTTATGGATGGTTCGGATCGAATGGTTTTTTCTCTGACCAGCCCAACGTCTATGTCGTTGATACGGGATATTATTTTATATTCTTAAAAGGAGCTAATGGGTGTCTTTCTATCGATACCGTATATGTCGATGACAATCCACCTGAACCCAATATTAGTTTGAAGGCAGATGTAATTACCTGTTATTCTACACAAGTCCCATTGTTGCTGAGTTCTGATGGTATTGTTGAAAGTCAACTGTGGACGGGTCCTGATGGGTTTGTTTCAGATGAATTAAAGCCTTCGGTGTCAGTTTCAGGAACATATATGGTAAATATGACGAATGACTATGGCTGCTTTGCAATTGATTCAATATTTGTTCCAATTGATACGGTGAAGCCAATAGTGTTAATTGAGTCGGGTGATTCAATATTCTGTAATCATCGGGAAATTATCTTGACCGGCAAAACCGGAAACAATGTGACAGCAGCCTACGAGTGGTCAACAATAGATGGACATTTGATTGGACAAATTGATGACAAAAGCGTACAGATTCGAGATACCGGAACATACACACTTCTTATCCAGGATTTGAATAATGGCTGTATTCAAACAAAAGATACAGTTATACAAGAAGTACAGAACCCTATTGATAGTTTAATAGTTACCGTAATGCCTGTGTCATGTGAAGGGATCAATGATGGCGAGATTGTGATACACGGTGCGGAAGGAGCAAAGGGTGCGCTTCAGTACAGTATTTTGCAAGATCACTTTGGACCATATAATTATTACAATAGATTGTCTCCGGGAGATTATTTTGTCCAGGTGAAGGATACATTTGGATGTGTATTTGGAGATTCGATTAATCTTGGTTTGGCTGAACCAATAGGGTTGAATTTGGGGAATGATACGACTATTCGCCTTGGACAGCCGATATTTATTGACACACAGCTAAATATTGATTCTGCTCAGATTGACCATATCTTATGGGATAGTGCACCTGTGAGTTGTAATGGTTGTATAGCTTTTACGGACAGGCCAAAGTATTCAATTATTTATTCGATTAAGGTAAAGGCTAAGAATGGGTGTGAAGCCAACGATTCTAAGTTGGTCGTGGTAGAGAGTAATGATTTAGTATTTGTTCCCAATATATTTAGTCCCAATGGTGATGGTAGAAATGATATCTTAGAAATAAGTGTTTCACCTGCTGTTGATGAAATCGAACAATTGGTAATAGCTGACAGATGGGGAAATATTGTATATAGTAGGGAGAAGTATAAGCCTGAAGAAAATGCAGGTGGTTGGGATGGGAAGATGAATGGAGCGTCGGTCGGTCCGGGCGTTTTTGTCTATTTGGTAAGGTATCGATTAATTACAGGTGAGCAGTTGAAAACCAAGGGAGATATTACTCTTATCAGGTAGTCAGTTTGGTTGGACTTGGTTGAAATAAAAAAGCCCCATCGGAAGGATGAGGCTTAGATATATTTTAAGAAAAATTATCTTACACTATTAACGATTGCTTTAAAAGCATCAGCATGATTCATTGCCATATCTGCAAGGACTTTTCTGTTGAGATCAACATTTTTCTCTTTAAGCATGTGCATTAATCTTGAGTAAGAAACGCCTTCCATTCTGGAAGCGGCATTGATTCTAGCTATCCATAATCTTCTGAATGCTCTTTTCTTGTTTCTACGGTCTCTAAATGCGTAACCGTTCGCTTTATCGACGGCATTTTTTGCTACCGTATAGACTTTGGATCTTCCGCCAAAATAACCTTTGGCTGCTTTTAGGATTTTTTTCCTTCTTTTTCTTGACGCAACAGCGTTGACTGAACGTGGCATAATAAATTGGTTTTAGTTCGACGCAGGGTTAATTATATTAAGCTTTGACCTGCATCCTCGTTAAAAAATAATGTTACAACGTAATCTTCCATTGAAATTACTGAACAAGCAATGCTTTTACTCTCTTTTCATCCGCCTTGCTTACCAAGGTAGAATCACGGAGCGCTAACTTCGCTTTTTTTGACTTATTTCTCATCATGTGAGATGTGAAAGCCTGGAATCTCTTTATTTTTCCTGAACCGGTTAGCTTGAAACGCTTCTTGGCACTGGAATGTGTCTTCATTTTAGGCATAATATCTATGCTTTTTATTTAAGTTAAACAAATTAGGGTGCAAAGGTAATTAATTTATGGATAATTTATACTCTAAATAAAAAAATATCTTTCCTTTTTATTCTGTTGACCTGAAAAACTGAATTTTATTTGTTTTTTGAAACAAAGCTACCATGGATATTCATCCTTAGGGTATCGCCATTCCACATTTGCTGGGACGAGATAAGGTCGTAACCGGTAGAAGCTGTATAGGTCAAATGTTGTTGATGTTTATTTATAAGGCTATTGCGACGGCTATCGATTTTGATAACTCTTACTTTACCTTGGTTTACAAAGACTTCCATATTTCGAATTGCTAATTTGTCATTGAGGGCTTTATATGTGTAGCGATCCGGTTCGCCATATACGCCAAAAGCAGTGTCTGCTTTGTATTGCTGTATCCAATCGGGATTATTAAGATTGAATTTGCTTAATAATATGAGTTCGTCCTCTTTTAGGGAATCTCTATAATAGAGTGTATCCAGATGCTGGTTGATGGTGACAATCTTCATGAGTTGTTTGGAAGAGCGTTGAGCTTTATAGTCATTGATCATAAAATCCGATGCCTGGAAAAAGTGTTTTGATGCCAAAGGTTGATTTATTTCGTTTTGTGTGCATGCATGATATAAAAGTGGAATGATTGCGACTAAAGTTATAAATCGTAAGTGTTTGAGGTATTTTTCGTTTTTCATTTTATCAGGTTTTTGCCGGTCATAATTTCAGGTTGCTGAATTCCCATCGATGCTAAGATAGTCGGTGCGACATCGGCAAGGCGACCGGGTTGTAAATTCAAATCAGCCGTATCAGTACCTACAAAGATGCATGGGACGGGGTTCATGGTGTGCGCAGTATTGGGGCTGCCGTCGGCATTGATCATATAGTCACTGTTGCCATGGTCAGCAATGACGATCAATCGATAATCCATTTCCATTGCTTTCATAAATATATCACCGAGACATGAATCGACCACTTCGGCGGCTTTCTTAGCGGCGTCGAATACACCGGTATGTCCAACCATATCGGTATTGGCGAAGTTAACACAAATAAAATCAGGATGTATGTCGTCCATCGAATTTAAAACTGCTTCGCATACACCATGTGCACTCATTTCCGGCATCAAATCATAAGTGGCAACCTTAGGAGAGTCTACCATGGAACGACTCTCCCCATCAAAGGGCTCTTCCCTGCCGCCGGAAAAGAAGAAGGTTACGTGTGGATATTTCTCTGTCTCAGCGACTCTTAGTTGAATCAGGCCTTGATTGGAGATTACTTCGCCTAAGGTTTGGTTTAGATTGTCTTTTTCGTAGATTACATGAATGTTGTGGAATGATTCATCATACCTGGTCATGGTGGTAAAATGTAGTGGAATTACATGCATATTGAAATCAAGGTGATCATGTTGTGTCAATACCTCTGTCAGTTGGCGGGGACGGTCAGTTCTAAAGTTCAGGAACAAGACGGCATCTCCTTTTTGTATTGTGGGAAGGTTTCCATCACGGATATGGGGTGACATCCACGGCTCAAGAAACTCATCGGTAATGCCTTGATGATAACTGTTTGCAATGAAAGTAATAGCATCTTCTTTTGTATTGCCGACTCCATTGACCAATAGGTCATAAGCCTTGAATACCCTTTCCCATCGCTTGTCTCGATCCATAGCATAATATCTTCCTATCATACTCGCAAGCTTGAAATGTGTGTCAGCGGTAAATTGTATGATATCCTCTATAAACCCTTTTCCTGTATTTGGTCCTGTATCTCTACCATCCGTAAATGCATGGATGTATCCTTCTTTAATCCCCATTTCACTCAATACGTGGGTTGCAGCCTCCAGATGGTCGATGTGGGAATGTACGCCACCATTGGATGCTAAAACAAGGATGTGCAAGGGTTTAGTGTTCTGGCGGCAATAGTCCACCATCGCCTTTACTTCAGGTTGTGAGGCAAATAAACCCTCTCTTAATTCCTTATTAATTCTTGCTAATTCTTGATATACTACTCTCCCCGCACCAATATTCATGTGGCCAACTTCGGAATTACCCATCTGACCTTCCGGCAGACCGACATCTTCGCCATACGTTATTAATGTTGTATGTGGAAAGTTAGCCCAAAGCTTGTCAAATATCGGTGTGTCAGCATTGTATATAGCATCGCTGGATTTAACTTTGCCCAGACCCCAACCATCCAATATGGTTAATATCGTTTTTTTAGCATTCATAAAACAAAAGTAATCAATTCTACTTTGTATTATATGTGTATCCTTTTCTAATCGAAAAAAGCATTAGACCCATATCCCATAATAGGCAAAAGCAGAATATGGTTTA
The DNA here is from genome assembly GCA_018057925.1 of Saprospiraceae bacterium. GTDB lineage: Bacteria > Bacteroidota > Bacteroidia > Chitinophagales > Saprospiraceae > Parvibacillus. The sequence continues at coordinate 172 of JAGPCT010000039.1, read as the reverse complement.
AGCCCGAGAATGTTCTGATGTAATGGAGAATGGAAAATGGAGAATTTTGATGTATCATGAAATAGGTTGACAACAAAAATGTGGAAAACTTTTCTAAAATTTGTAAAATGAGACCAAAAGAGCGAAAAGTTTTTTCAGAAAATTTCAAAAGAGAGCAGGTTTCCCGTATAGA
>JAGPCT010000073.1 GCA_018057925.1 Saprospiraceae bacterium | reverse complement strand
ATTATTGGCGCTTACCGGCCGAATCAAGTGAAAACGATTCCTTGTTAACGAAACGGTTAATAAATCATATTGATTTCTGGATCGCTTATCTCAATACAGCAGATAAACTTGAGCTTAGCAGTTTTGACTATTCAAATTTAAATACTTGTTTCAGGTTTTCAAACTTTGGAATAGAAGTTCTAAAATATGAAAAGTGGGAAAATAGTTTTAAGAGTCTGTTTTTTACAAGGGAGGAGGCAGAGAGGGCATTCAAAATATTAAGCAAGGCTCTTTATAAAAGCACATTTGAGAAGAATGAAAATGCATATAAGCAAGGTATCAGTCTTTTCAACCAATTAAGATATCATTTGACAGAAAAAGATCAAATCATAATTTAGTTCTTAAAGTAAAATGGTCTGATCTAGATGAAAGTTTTATAAATTCAATTATAAAGATAAATTGCAAGTATTAAAATTAAAGATTACATTTGAACCATCATTAAATTCAACTTCAATCTTAGTCTTATCAGATTTTATTAAATTGGATAATATCTCATCTTCTGGTTTGAGATAAAATGTTGAATAATAATCTTTTATTTCAGCCTCAGATTTTATAGAAACTTCTTCGTTAGACAATGTCCTTGGTCCTAAAGTATTGATGGTAATAAATTGATTTTCATCAAATCTAATCCTTGTAGAAGTATTATATATCGGACGAATTAAAAGCATTTCAGGAGTAGCAAAACCAGAATCATTGCTACTTAACATAAAAGTTCGTATTGAGATGGTTACTGAATTTTCCCTTTTATATAGTATCAAGAAAGCTCCAAATGTTTTAGAATTAATTTTTGCCGATGTACCAAACCCTGTTGATGCAACTTTTGTCACTTCATCGGACATTTCATCTACATATTCAGAATATGTCCAGCAACTTTTATCTTCCTTAATTGGATTTTGTGCTATTACATTTACAGTATCAGTAACAAAACTTGCTTTCACTTCAACGATTGAATCATTTGCAGTAATCTTTTGATCAGCATTATTATTTTGTAAATTACAAGATGTAAATAAAATACAAACGATAATTGGTAGTGCAAATATTTTCATATACAATATTAAAAAGTGGTCGGAACTACTGGATTCGAACCAGTGACCTCTTCCTTGTCGAGGAAGCGCTCTAAACCAACTGAGCTAAGCTCCGTAAGAAAAAAAAAGGTCATCAACTAATTGATAACCTTTTTTCTTAGTTAGAAAACTAACAATTACTTTTTGATAGTATCAGAAGTAACTGTAGTATCAGTAGTAACTGTAGTTTCAGTAACAACAGTATCAGTACTTTCAACAGCTGTAGTATCTACAGTTGTAGTTTCAGTTTCAGTAGAAGTTGTTTCACTTTTGCAAGAAGACATACCAATAGATAATGCACCTGCAACAACAAAAGATAGAATTAATTTTTTCATTTCGAAATAAAATTTTAAAGTTATGTTAAAATTAGACACAAAGATAAGTCACTTTTTAATATGTACTAATTTTTTTTAATATTTTTTTCACATTAAAAACATTGTGGTACAAAGGCTTTAAGGAAATAGCTAAAAATAATTTTTTAATTACTCTCCGTTTACCCTATAAAAAGCGTAATTTTCTTTAACAGAATTTTAACACAAAGGTTAAAATATTAGTTCCTTTCGTTAAAGAAAATCTACATCCTGAACATAAGGATACCTCATTAAGAATTTTATAGCCGTCTGCAGATTATATCCTTCGAATACCACTTTATGCAATAAAGTTATTATTGGAGCATTTACTTTATAGTGATTGATGAGTCCGTTTGTTATCTTCAGCACCCTTACACCTTCTGCTAATCCGGCCATACTAGTTGCTATTTCTTCTTTCGTCTCTCCCTTAGCCAACCTTTGTCCAAATGTATAGTTCCTGCTGGATGAACTTGTGGCTGTTGCAATTAAGTCTCCAATTCCGGCTGTTCCCAGAAATGCTCTTGTAGGCACATCCATTGCTTTTCCGATCAGGATAAGTTCTCGTAAACCCCGTGTGATCAAAAGAGCTTCAATATTTTTGCCCATTCCAAGACCATTTAACATGCCGGTACATAAGGCAATTATATTCTTGAGGGCACCTGAAAGCTCGGAACCCAAAAGCTCGTGTGAACCAAATACTGCGAAATTTGGCCCATCCAGAACTTTCTGGCAGATCTTTATCACTTCGTCAAATTTACTCGCTACTACGGTCGCCGCAGGATGTCCATCGAGGATCTCGCGATATAAATTTGGGCCTGAAAGTGCACCAATTCTTAGAACAGAGGTTTCTTCCAGGATAACTTCACTCATGGTCCTGATGTCATTCCTGGATAAAATAGCCTTCTCATAACTGTTTTGATTAATAACATCAAAACCCTTGGTGCCATGTATAAGAATGTGTTTTGGAGAAAGAAACTCAGCTACTTTTTGAATAGTACTTCTAAAGAATTCAGAAGGAACAATTGGAAAAATCAATGAACATTTTAACCCGATCTCACTAATATCATTAGTCGCAGAAATCCTTGGATGCAGATCATGGTCGAACATCCTGTGATTGACATTGATCTCATGCACTATTTCAGGTCTGCGGCTGTATATTAATACATTCACATTATGAGATAGCAAGTGTGCCACTGTGACAGCAAAGGAGCCTGACCCGATAACTCCAACCGGTTCTTTATAAACTAATGGTGAGACAGGCATGGTTAAATTCTAATGATTGCGTAAAAAATACTTATTTTTTTGCATTCTTTGCTTCTGCAAGTTTTTGTTGTTCTTTCAACATATTGCTCAGTTTTTCTGAAAATCCACCTTTCTTCTTAGGTTTCTTCTTGTAATCGTCGAGTTCCTTTTGGATCTTGTCTGAATTGATCATGTAATTCTTTGTGACTATAGTCTGTAAGATGTTGATAATATTACTGAACACAAGATAACAAGTCAATCCTGAGGCAAAGCTGTTAAAAAAGAACATGAATATAATTGGCATTATATATTGCATGTATTTTAATGCAGGATTTGCGGCAGTTGATGTGGTATCAATATTTTTAAAATTATACCAGGTGTAAAGCAGTGTAGTTACAGTCCAAAGTACGGTAAAAAGACTCAAGTGATGTCCAAGAAGTGGAACATTGCCCGGGAAACGAATAAACACATCATAACTTGACAAGTCGGTGGCCCATAAGAAACTTGCTTGCCTGAATTCTATTGCGGCGGGAAAAAAACGATATAAAGCAAACCAAATAGGCATTTGGAGGAGCATGGGCAGACATCCACCGAGTGGATTTACACCAAATTCCCGATACATTGCCATAGTCTCCATCTGGATCTTTTGGGCGTCGTCCTTATGTTTTTCTTTTAATTTCTCCAACTGAGGCTTTAAAGAAGACATTTTTGATTGGGAATAGATCATCTTGTAAGTCAAAGGCCACAGAACCAATTTAACCAACAAGGTCAATAAAAGGATGACAAGTCCCTGATTGTTAAAAAATGTACCAAGGAAATTGAATATGGGCCTTACAACCCATTTATTGATCGAACCCAGGATACTACTGCCGAATTGAATAACATCCTCAAGGTTATTTCCATAAGCTCGCAAACGGTTAAATTCGTTTGGCCCTGCATAAATTTTCATTTTGAAGGATGAACCTTTTGCAAATTCTGCCGGAACAGAGACGATAGCTTCAGTTTTCTTTAATTGTACATCGTTTTCAGTGCCTTGTACAATTGAAAAATCAGCAGTTTCAAAAGGTTTCTCCGGAATCCATGAGCTGTTAAAAAATTGATTTACAGCAGAAAACCATTGTACTTTCTTATCATTACCCAACTTAACTGTTGCGTCTTTCGTATAGGATACGTAATCACTGGATTGATCCGGAGATTTATAATAAAGTGTGGAATAAGTCTTTTCATACTTAGAATTCTTTTCAAGCTTACTCAGATTATTTATCCATTTGATCATGATGGGCTTAGATGCTGCCAATCCCGGATTACCGATGATTTTAGACTCATAGTTGATTAAATAATCAGAAGTATCCAGATTATACCGTTGTTCAAGGATAGCATTATTGGGTAATTGTGTTTTACTGATTAAAACATTACCTTCTTTCAGTGTTTGACTGGGAAGTATTCCGGTATTTAGCACAGTGCCATTGGCAAGTGGAATCTGATATTCCATTGAATTACCGGATGACTCCTGCAATTTTAAAGGATCACGAACTTCCTCTCCTTTGCTATTTTCACTACTTGTCTTAAATTCTTTCAGAAGGATCTCTTTGATCCTGGCACCCTTATTAGTAATCGTAAGGGCCATTACTTTATTGTCAATGGAGGCAGTTTCTTCTGCAACATTAGCAACTATAGCAGCACTAGCAGTATCATTCATAACAATTGCCGCAGAATCTTTAGTCCTTGTGACTAATTGAATAGCTTTAATAGAATCTGCTATAAATTTATTCTTACTATCAATGGCAAGAGAATCAAGGTGCATTTTCTCCTTTTCAGCTTTTCTTTTCTGTCCACTATTGACTTGCATCCAAACAGTAAACAATGCGGCTAATAGTAAAAAACCAATTATATTATTTCTATCCATTTTATTTTTGAATTGTAGTGATGCTCAATGATGCGATTAAAAAGTGTTTTTCCACATCATGCTTTCTGTAGGTTTATCAGACCTAACATTATATTTAGCACTTTGTTTTTTGTTATAATAATTGCCAATATCCCCATCTACTTTGAAATAAATAAGTTGACCAATCGGCATACCCTTATAGATCCTAACAAGATGAGATACACTGATCTCAAGCGTCCAGTGGTTACAAAAACCCACATCACCTTTTCCTGCTGTAGCATGGATGTCTATACCAAGACGACCCACACTGGATTTACCTTCAAGAAAAGGTACAGTAGCATGTGTTTCTGTATATTCTTCTGTAATACCAAGGTACAAGACTCCGGGTTGGAGCACATATCCCTCTTCGGGAATTTCAAAGGTATCGATCTTATTATGCTTTTTGGCATCAAGGATCTCATCACTGTATGTAGCGAGATATTTACCCAGATGTACGTCATATGAATTGGTACCCAACGCGTGAGGTCTGAATGGTTCGACGACGATAGTTCCATCTTCGATGCCTTGCAATATGTGTTTGTCTGAAAGTATCATGGCTTAATAAAAAAGGAGATCAACGCTAGTCGATCTCCCAGTATTCAATTAGTTGATATAGAGATTACTCTTCAATTATTTCGAAAGCTACAGATGACTGAACATCTTTGTGCAAATTCAATTTGGCAGTATAAGTACCAATTGATTTTACTTCTTCTTCCAAAACAATTTTCTTTCTTTCGATCTCGATACCGGCTTGTTCTTTAAGTGCATTAGCGATCTGCACGCTTGTAACTGAACCAAAGATCTTACCACTGGTACCGGCTTTAGCACCGATCTTAAGTGTAACATCTTTTAATTTGCTTGCGATCTCTTTGTATTCATCCAATCTCTTGGATTCTTTTTTATCCTCTTGTTTGATTAACTCATTTAGCATCTTTCTGTTACCTGCATTCGCTACAACAGCAAGACCCTGAGGAATAAGATAGTTTCTACCGTAACCGTCTTTCACTTTAACGATATCGTGTTTGTTACCTACCTTATCAATTTCTTTTAATAGTATAATATCCATGTTATTTCTATCTGCTTTTTAATAATTTATTTCAATAAATCCGCTACATAAGGAAGCATACCTAAGTGTCTTGCTCTCTTGATCGCAGTAGCCATCTTTCTTTGATATTTCAAAGAGTTGCCGGTAATACGACGAGGAAGGATCTTTCCTTGTTCATTAATAAATTGCAATAGAAAATCAGGATCTTTAAAATCAATATACTTGATTCCGAATTTACGGAATCTGCAATATTTCTTTCTATTTTGACCTAAGCTTGGATTACTCAGGAATTTTATATCGTCTCTTGAAGCCATGTTCAATGAATAATTTAGTTAGTTAATAGTTTAGTTGTTTTCTTCAGAAGTGTTTTCAGCAGGTGCAGCTTCTTCCTCTACAGCAGCGGGTGCAGCTTCCTGAACTGGTTCAGGTCGAGGTTTTGGTGCAGGTCTTGCAGCAGGAGAATACGGCTTAGGCTCTTCAGCTTTTACTTTTTCCTTTACTTTGCCAATTTTGCCACCTCTTTTGTCCTCATTGTATTTGATACCGAACTTATCAAGGCTAACAGTAAGAAAACGCATGATACGCTCATCACGTCTTAGAGCAAGCTCCATTTTACCGATGATCTCACCGTTTTCTGATTGAAATTCAACAGTATAATAAATACCTGTTGATCTTCTTTTGATGTCGTAAGCCAATTGTTTAAGGCCTAATTCATCAATAGCAACTATTTTACAACCTTCGCTTTTAAGCATGTCTGTATAAGTGCTAACTGTCGATTTTAATTCATCGCCCGACAGTACAGGATCTACGATGAAAGTTACTTCGAATTGCTTCATTCTTAAAGAAGTATGGTTTAATTAATTAAAAATTTTAAAATAGGGTGCAAAGGTATGTTTTATTATGGTAATGACCAAACTATTACAAAAAATAATATGTGTAAATTTGTTATTTATTGATTTAGAGCATAAAAAAAGCCTGCCCAAAAAGGACAGGCTCTGTTTTTATAAAGACTTTACGCTTAGTTGTAAGAGTTATTGTCTTCTCTGCTTCTGTAACCACCTCTATTGAAGTCGCCACCACGGTCTCTGTTACGATCACCGCCTCCACCTGAAAAGCCACCAGGTGATCTGAATTTGTTTCCGCCACCGGAACCACCGCCAAAGCCGCCTCTGCTTCCGCCGCCACCGCCTGGTCTTCCACCAGTCTTAGGTTGAGACTCTTTAACAACGATAACGCTGCCATCCAATTCTGAATCGTTAAGTTCTGCGATAGCGTTTTGGCCATCTGAAGCGTTAGCCATTTCCACGAAACCATAACCTTTAGACATACCTGTCTCACGGTCCATAATTACTTTCGCTTCTTTAACTTCGCCGAATTGTTGAAAAATTTCAATCAAGCCTTCGCTGGTTGTGCTGTTGCTTAATTTAGCTACAAAAATGTTCATTAGAAAAAATTAAAAAAATTATAAAAAAAAGTTGCAATTGTGATAGAGTCCGGAGTGATTTTGAAAAACCTTAAAGTAATTTTATTGCAGCCCGGTGCTTAATCCACAACAAAGATAAACGTATTAATCAATTATTCCCTTTTATTTTGATTTACCGAAAAATTAAATATTTTCTACATCCATCTTTATTAGTATGTATTCAAAATTCAATAAGAACAGTTTAAAAGTATTTAATTGCGGTTCTTTGCCTGTATACTAAACTGACCTTTCAAGGAATTATTTCCGCAAATAGTTCAATCATGGTTATTATTTATTTGCTGCGTGGTGTAAAGTTTGAAGGTTAGAAAGTTTGCAGGTTGGGTGGTGGGTTTCTTTCCACTGCTGCAAACAATGGCTTAATCGCTTAATCAGTCAATAGCTCCGCCATTTTGCTGTTGGAATCGGTCTTTCCAAACATTTACTTTGTCAGCTGGTTCATTCTAACTTCCTATTTCTAAGTTGTTATTTTGCAAACACCTTATAGACAACTGGCACTTATTTGAGATGAAAACACATAGGCCGATCACCTCATGACCTCATCAGCCGATAAGCTCTCTCACCTCCAAAAGTGCTTCATCAATCCCTTCCACTGCATCGCCTCCGGCAGTAGCATAACCGGCTTGTCCTCCGCCACCACCTTTGATGTGAGGAGCGACTGCCTTGATTAGTTCTCCGGCACTTAAACTCTTTGATTGAATCAGATCTTCCGAGATATTGATCTGAATAGTTGCCTTGCCATTTGTTTCATTTCCAAGGACCACTACCCCACTGCCCATCTCTCTTACGAGGTTGAATCCAAGGTTTTTCAAAAGTTTTCCGTCGGAAATGTTGGTTCTCGAAGTGATCATGTTGATTGCACCTACCATCTGAATATTATTCAGGAGGTCACGTTGCGTTTGATTGACTTTTTCCATTGAGAACTGATCCAACTGTTTACTTAAAGCTGAATTGTCAAGTATGAGTTCTTGAACCTTGACTTTCAAGTCTTTAGGATTATTTAGGAGTAATTTTAAATCTCTGATTTCATTTTGAAAGTCAGTCATGTAATTCAATGCAGCTCCACCGGATACAGCGACTACCCTTCTTACCCCCGCAGCAACAGCTGATTCAGAGGTAATTTTGAAGACTCCAATTTCACCGGTCGCAGCGACATGTGTACCTCCACAAAGTTCTACAGAATAATTCGGATCTATAATAACAACTCTTACTTCATTGCCATATTTTTCACCAAATAATGCCATAGCGCCCGTTTTCATCGCTTCTTCCTTTGCCATAGTCTTAATGATGACCGGAATATTCTCTCTGATCTTCTCATTGACTATGGACTCTACCGATGAAATTTCCTGATCAGATAATTTAGAAAAGTGAGCAAAGTCAAATCGCAACATAGTATCATTTACCAAACTACCTTTCTGAACCACATGTTTGCCCAGAACAGTTCGCAGTGCAGCGTGCATGAGGTGAGTGGCAGTATGATTCAATGTGATGAGATGCCTGCGAGTGGCATCCACCTCTGCATATAAATCTAATGCAGGATTTGACGGCAAATTATCAGTAGTGTGTATGATCAGGTCATTTTCCTTTCTTGTATTTATGACCTTGATAATTTCTTTGTCAGAAGTCAATTGGCCTACATCCCCAACTTGTCCACCGCTTTCAGCATAGAATGGGGTCTCTTTTAGTACGATTTGATATCCTTTATGCT
>JAGPCT010000120.1 GCA_018057925.1 Saprospiraceae bacterium | reverse complement strand
AGGCTATACATCTCATGATTCTAATTGAATGTTTAGTTCAACAGCAAAGGATTTATCATTATCGTCCATGCGGATGCTGTGCCTTCCGGGATATACTAGTTGTAATCGTTTCATTGTATTTTCAATACCCATTCCCGACTCGGGTTTTTCCGTACTATTTACTTTTATTTTCTTATTGGTCACCTTTAACGTCAAGGTATCTCGTTCCACGGCAATGGAAATATTTATTTCACATGCTTCCTCCATACTGACTCCATGCTTAAAGGCATTCTCAATAAACGGAAGTAAAATCAGTGGGGTGATCTGTTTTTCGCTGGCCTCAATAGCCACATTAAAATCAAGCTTGATATTCTTTGCCAGCCGGAGTCGCTGCAATTCAATGTAATTGGAAACATACTTGATTTCCTTATGTAGTGGAACTGTACTTTGCGCTGCCTCGCTGATGACATAGCGCATGATGGAAGAGAGTTTGACGACTGCATCAGCAGCATGCTCTGATCGGTTGATGATCAGGCTATAGATACTATTCAGGACATTGAACAGAAAATGTGGGTTAATCTGCGCCTGCAAGTACGATAACTGAAACTTCATTTTCTCCTGTTCTGCTAATCGCCATTGACTATAGATACGCAAGCCAAAGGATATCAGGAAAATGTTCACAAACCTGAAGGCTACGCCACCGATAGGAAAATTTCCCCGGTCAAATGGAGGCATTTTGCCACTAACGTTTTCTGACTGGGGTGCAGGGACATTCATGGGTGGAAAGGACTGTCCATACAAGCTGTTTAGCCAGCCAATCAATAGGGCAAATACAAAACAACCAATAATGATCAGGCTATACGTCCGGTATTTCTTCTTCAGGTAAAACCGGGGAATGGCAAAATAATAATTGAAATAAAAAAACGCTATGCCCGCAATGGAACCTGGAAGGATGGCCAAAATAAAATTGATAATTTCTCCGGAAGGAAGAAACGAATTTGCCCTGGGGAAAAAGACAAATGGGAAAGAAAGGAATACCAGCCACGCTAAAATGTGAATAAGGACTTGTACGCCTTTCTTGTTCATGGAATGAGATTTTGAAGTCAATAATAACGGATGACCACTGGCAAATGGTATAAAATCTCGGCAAAAAGGGTGAATGTATAGGCGAATGCATGTTGGTTCAACTGGACAACCATGTCCTGGCAGCAGTTTGCCTAGAAGAATCACCACTTGGCTCATTCGGCATAGTGGTATGGGAGTCAATCAAGCCTAGCAATAGTGTGACATGGCTAAGATCAATTATCTCTGCATCGGCAAGAATGAGAATAGATGTCCTCGTACAACCGATAGGGTTAGCTTGGATCAAGATGATCTGGTTCGTAAGCACCATTCCATTGATAACACCAAAAAAACTACCTGCTTTAATGGCTTACACCGTTGACTGTCCAAGTACAGAAGTGGACCATAAGCAGAGTCCAAGAGCAAATAGAATAATATTTTTGATCATGTGAATTGCTTTGAATGAAAGTAGGTATTGAACGATAAGCTATACGCTGTGTCTGCAGTTTAGGAATGAGGATATGGTTTGTTGGCATAGGCGAATTGCCCATGTTACACTTTGTTAATCTTCTTTCAGTATTAGTCTTTCCCCGCTTTTAAGAGTTAGTCCAACAATCCCGTTTGGAATTTGAAATATAACTTCTAATATTTGGGTATCATCAATATATGTTACGTTAAAAGTCTCAAAGGTGTCATAAACAATCATACTGTCAATTTTCATTATCAATACATCTGTATATTCCTGGCCAGCTAACTCATATTTGTCTAATGGCTTTAAGACGTTTACTGTATCTATTCCACGAAACAGATCCAACGGAAGTGTAAGTACATGATCTTCTTTATCTTTATCTATTAACTCGATTAAATAAAAGCAATTATTGACAGCAGGATTATTTCCAGGCACTTCGATTTGCTTGTAAAATAGTATTAAGTCAAAATTTAATGCATTAGATACATATTTAATCTTTTTTGTCAGCGTACAACTTACACTTTCAACAGAACCTGAAAGTTGACATTCTCTATATGGTTCAGACAATTTTAGCTCTTCTAATTCTAGAGGGTATTCACGATTATTTTCGTCTATAAATTTATAACTAGTTGCAACAGTATCATCCATTATGTTCCATTCTGTTATATCAAAACTGAATGCTCCACAATCTCTACAGTGTTCTGGGTCACACGAGATTAGCAAAACTGGTACGAATAACACAATTATATGTTTCATGCTAATTCTCATTTTTTAATTCAGACGTCCATTCTCCTGAGTGTCTAACATCGTTTACGTTTGTAAAATTGTGTGTAACAAACAGGGCTTCACCATATGGCGTTCCAGGTTTTCATTTTCAAGATAACGGTATCTAGTTCAAGGACCAAGTTAATCGAGTCAGACATATCCGCCATGTTGTGAATCCGATGTTATATGAGGGTTTTCTACTTTGAAGTCTGTCTCAACTTGATTTTAAATTCGAGTTCGCCATCCAACCCTTCCTCGACAATCTTTTGAAGGGTTGAGATACGCACCTCTCTTACGTCATTCTCAATCTT
>JAGPCT010000038.1 GCA_018057925.1 Saprospiraceae bacterium | reverse complement strand
ATCAAAAAGCATATCGAAAATCAAAATTAACGACAGTTGGCTAACCACTGAAACAACGAAAAAAACAATGGAACTTTTCAAAAAATTGAAAATAGACTACCTAATAAAACGGAGTTAGGGTTTAATATTGGAAGACCTCAATCGGTAAATAAAAGATTAAAAGTCTGTCAGGTTCCACCACTAATTGTGTACTTCAAAGACTACTACGTCAATTTACTTCTTGGATTGTTTCAGACACTTCAAATTTACCTGAGATCAGCTTACTGTATATCTTAGCGACGGTATATACATCCTTTTGGCAATAGGTTTTTATTCGTTCAAGATTTTTTTCGACCCAATACACATGACCTACCATGCTGCCGTCAATATCATCTTTAGGCGTTGGAATACCGAATAATTCTGCCAAAAGAGCCAGAGAAATATAATGCTTGAAGTCGCCAAATTTCCAGAATTCCAGTGTGTCCACAAGATGATTGATTTCCCACGGCTTTTTACCACTCAGTTGGAATGACTCGGGAAGGCTAAGGCCATGAATGAGAGCACGACGACAAAGGTAAGGAATGTCGAATTCTTTGATATTATGCCCACAGAAAGTATGCTTATTGGGATTGTTAAAGTGCTTTGCTATCAAATTGAAAAAATTTGATAAAACTTCTTTTTCATCATCACCATAAAATGATTTAATTCTAAAAATATACTCATTGGTTTCTGAACTAAAAGCATTATACCCAAATGAGATACATACGACTTTGCCATATTCAGCAAAAATAGCGGCTTTATCTTTATATAATTTGTCGAATAGTTCATCATTGACTTCATCCGATTGTCTGATCCAGGCATTGGCCTTTTTTCGCCAAAAAGCTTGCATTTCAACACTTAAATCCGTATAATTGGACACAGAAGATACCGTTTCAATATCGATAAATAAAATCACCGGAGTATTCATATATTAAATTTAATGTAAATTTGGGCCGTTGGTCGTCAAATATAGTGATAATATTGTATTTACAAAATCATGGTTTACCATTATTTTTTAATATAAATTTGCAATACCTTTACATTATGAAACTTTTAACCCGAATTGTAAATTATTGACTAAAAATATTTTTATATGGAAGAGCAAAAAGGTAACAATACTTATAAGGTTGTAAGTATTTCAATCATTGTTTTACTTTTAGCGCTAAGCAGTTATTTGCTGTATCAAAAAAGCCAAAGTTCTAATGTTATTGCTACACAGGAAGCAACCATCCTTGAAAAAGAGAAGAGTAGGGCTGACTTGGAAAAGACTTATTATGAAGCACTTGCCAATCTAGAGCAGATGAAAGGTGATAATGAAGAGTTAAACGCCCGAATCGATAGTCAAAAAGTTGAATTGACAAAACAACGGGATCAAATATCCTCTTTACTGAAAACCAGCAAAGATTATCAGGCCATCAAGGCAAAGATCGCCTCAATGAAAGTGGAATCGGAAGAGTTTAAAAAGCAAATACAAGCACTACAAGCTGAAAATGCAACTTTGTCTAAAACCAATCAAGAGTTAAATACCGAAAAACAACTCCTGGCTGACCAAATTAATCAGGAAAGAACAACCAATGACGAATTAGCGTCTAAAAACCAATCCCTCGTATCCAATAAGGCTGATATGGAAGCCGAAAGAGTCAAGCTGAATAAAAAGGTAGATAAGGCTTCTGTCATAAAAATCTCAGATATCTTGGTAGAAGGATTCAAACTTTCTTCAAAAGGTAAAGAAATATCAAAACGCTTTGCCAAAAATATCGATGGACTTAAAATTTGCTTCAAAACGTCGCAAAATGATCTAGTCGAATCAGGACGGGAGAAATTTTATATCCGTATCATCAGCCCATCCGGCGAAACAATTAGCAGCCCATCTGCAGGCTCAGGTATCGTCAAGGCTGCTGAAGATGACGCTGAGATTCCTTATTCCGTCGTCAAAGAACTTACCTACGAAAAGGCTGAATCGGTAACTTGTGCCAACTGGAAACCGTCTCTGGAATTTGGTAAAGGTTCTTATGAGATTCAGGTTTATAATAAAGGCTACTTGGCCGGAAAAAGTACTTTTACACTGAAATAGTTCGCTTGAAGTATTTTATTCTTTCTGTAAAGTATAAATTTCTTTTGCCTGAATGCTTTAGGGCAAGCTGATGGTAAATGTTTTCCCCTTAATAGCGGGCAGATCTCTGTCAATGATCCAAGGATTGAGATATCGAAGCATCTGATAAGTCGTTTTGTTTTCTAAAGCAAATGCGGTTAGGTCAGATATGGTTGTGTCAACTTCTATCGTTCTCGATGTCTTGATGGGCTGATATAGGTCTGTTTTTGAAATGTGATAACCAAAATTTTCCGGATGACTCATGACCTCCTTGATGGCCAATATTCGGAAGATATAATAAGAAGTTTCTTTGTTGAGGTATAAGTCGTAAAAACTGTTGACTCTTTGAGCCTTTAATTCTCTGCTCATTCTGGCACGACCACCATTATAAGCTGCTGCTACAAGTGTCCAGTTGCCGAAGTATTCGTATTGATCCTTGATAAACTTACAGGCAGCTCTTGTAGCTAACTCAACATTGTATCTTTCGTCAACCTTATCGTTGACAATAAGGCCAAGCTCTCTGGCTGTACCGGGCATTAGTTGCCAGAATCCTTTCGCACCGGCAGGAGACGTGGCATTGGTAAAATTACTTTCTACCGGAACGAGGAATTTGAAATCGTCCGGTATGCCTGATTCTTTTAATATGGACTCTATCAAAGGAAAATGCCGCGCTGCCAATTTCAAATTAAGAATGGTGGAACTATGAAGATAGGTGTTTTTTATAAGCTCCCGATCAAGACGATCTGAGACATCCTGATTTCCCATTGGAAGTTCTTCACCTGCAAAATCAAATGGACGATCTATCGACGGAGATTCAATCTCTTGTGGTAGAGGCTCCTGCTGATATGCCTCATGCAGACTGATAGAAGCCAGAGACGTAACAACCATTGCGGCAAAAAAAAGCGAATATTTTATGAAGTTCTTATGCATGACGTCAGAATTAAAAAATTAAACACGAAGCGTTGCTAATAAACGCTTTATACTATAACGACCGGAACCGTTGGCTATTATCATGAGCAATCCACCGATGATGGCTAAGTTTTTCATAAACATGATGGCCTGAATACGCTGCACCTTGATCGGATCATTCCAAAAAGAATGGACTATGAAGGTTACCGGAATATAATACAATAATAATAAAATAGAACCAAATGAAGAGCGATAACCTATCAATACCATCAGACCACCAAGTAGCAGCAAAATGATGGCTCCAATTAACAACAAATCTTGCCGCCATGTGAGTCCGTACAACTGCATAGTGTCTTTGGTCATGTTGAAATAATATATAGAATCGTAGGCTTCGTACAGAAATATAATAGAGATCATTATCCTCGCAATCAAATCAGTAACATCCTTCATGTATTATTCCACTTTTGTTCAATATTTACGGGTATTTTCTTCCTTCTTTTCTTCCGGAATGGAAATCTAATCTAATAACAAAGTTACAACTAATTAATACAAACCCACGGTCATAGAAATCATTAACAATTAGTAAATAACTTGGGTTATAGTAACAAGAATGATTCAATTGTCGGTATTGAATACTATATAAAACATGTAATTATTTATACTATATAAAAGATTTGTAGTTAAAATACTACACATGTAATATAAATATGTATTTAATTATTTGTATAACAGAAATATATAAATAATATTTTCGGATTATTTTATAAAAATTGCAATGTTTGGCACGGAATTTGCATATTGGTTATTTAGAGGTGATGATTGAAAATAATCGAAAGTTTTTCCAACTTTTATCGCATAGATTTCGTCATAACAGATAACAACAATTTTAATCCTATTTTAGAACAAGTATTATGTACCTGGTCAAGACTCCTGCATTTATCAAAAGGCTGTTTCCCAATACTTTATGGGATATTAATAACAATGAGAAGAAAATATATCTTACCTTTGATGACGGACCCATTCCGGAGATGACACCATGGGTATTAGATGTGTTGGAACAATATGATGCCAAAGGAACTTTCTTTTGCGTTGGAGACAACATAAGAAAGTATCCGGATATCTTTCATTCAGTAGTTGAGCGAGGACATGCGATCGGAAGCCACACATATAATCATTTAAATGGGTGGGAGACCGATAATTTAGATTACTTGTTGAATGTCAAAAAGGCAGCTCAGCTTAGTCATTCTGTCTTGTTTAGACCGCCTTATGGTAAGCTAAAGCCTAAACAAGCTCAGTTTCTAAATAAACATTATCAGGTTGTAATGTGGGACGTGTTGAGCGGTGACTTTGATCCAAATTTAAGTGACGAGCAAGTATATAAAAACGTAATCTCAAATGCTTCAGAAGGCTCTATTGTAGTGTTTCATGACAATATTAAAGCTAAATCCCATTTGGAATATGCATTGCCTCGTGTATTAGACTATTTTACCGAAAAAGGGTATAGTTTTAGTGCCATTGAAGAAAAAGAAGTCGTTAAGCCTGTTTTGGTAGCTCAAATAGCCTAATAACATCAAAATTATTGGTTTAGGAGGATGTCGTTTCCTTTTATTTTCCGGTAAGTATATTGCCCAAAATTGAGCTGTAAAGTTTTTGAAAAACCATCTAATGTGGAGTATGGTGACGTTCCGATGCACTGACTGTGTATGGATTGAGCATTTTCTAATAATTTGGTTGATTATAATTCAAAAATTCCATGTGGAAGGTGTATCTCAATCTCTTTTGTTATATCATCAATTCTTTCAATCAAAGTAGGTACAAGTGGAATCAAGTACGGTTTCTGATTAAGGGATACTTGTGCCATAAGTTGAGAGGGCATTTCTATGACTTCTTCTATGACAACTCTTATACCGGTAGTTAAGTCGTGAATTTCATAATCATTTAAGTCTGTATGATCGATGGGTAATTGCGTAGAAGCCGGAATGATTACTTCCGCAATTTCTTGTTTTGACATAAAAAGTTCTTTCGAAGAAAGTTGGCTTGCGCTTTGAGGATCATCAATATCTTCAAATTTTACCTGATAGTTTTCCCCTTCTCCTTCTATCCATTCTATAAATAAAGGGAGTTTTTGACCCTGTGTATGAATAAAATAATGATCAGCTTCAAGTGCGGCCTCCAACATTCTAGGATAAATAACGATTTTGATTACACCTTCCAAGCCGTGGCTTTTCCTCACCTGACCGATAGCCAGATATTCTTTGATATGATTTTTCTCCATTAGTGGTATTCCAATAAAGTCTGTTCCGCCTCAAAACCAATGTCGGCTTTTTCCTGCCAGGGCTTATCAGATTGATCGATGCGTTGTGTTGTAAAAAAAGCCTGAGACTTGGATATCATGCCGATGTCTTTGGCATACCTTCTCTTGGAAAACTTATACAGAATAATATTGTCGTCAGGTAGAACATCTATGACATCGAATACTTGATGCTCTTTCCCATCAAAAATTTGGGTCGTAAATTGTTCTAAATAAGCTTCAGGCCAATCCTTAAATAATTGGATTGTCTTCCCCTTTATCAAATAGTTGGCATTAGGGTCAATTAATATCCTGGGATCCCAATTGGTATTCGGGCTAATCGGGAAAATTAAATCGATAAGCGGCGTGTTCTCTTCCGTTCGAATGAGGGCAGTAGGTGTGCGTGTCAAGCTATAAACCCTTAGAGTTGTCCACCCTTGATTGGGCATTTGCTTCTCTTTCAAGCATCGATACACAAGCTGATTGCTTTCATCCCGAAAGGTATCTAATAGTGTCTCCCGATAAATACCACTCACCTTTTCTATTTCAATTTGGCCTAAATTGTCGAAATAATAGGTTGAGTCTATGCTATAAGTCCAACTTTTGCCAACTTGAAGAGGATAATAACGGTATGAATCCAGTAACTTCTCTTGATACCTTTGTGATGCATCCTTGTCAAGCTCTTTGGTGCAAGCCGCTAAACCTATGGTGAAGCACGTACCTATAATCAGATATATACTAAGTCTCAACATATCTTCTTTATATAAATCGAATTGATTTTTGTATCAAAAGTAATATAAATGAATCAAAATTACCGACTTTGAAAGGGAAAAAGCTTCCTCCGAAGGATTATTATTCAATCTGGTGTTCTTTGAAATCTGTATATGCCGACTCAATGTATTTGTGGACTTCTTCAATGTTGGGAAATTGTTCGAATAGATCGGTAACCTTTTTAGATTTACGGTGTGGATCGGTTTGGACAAAGTTGACAACATCATCCGCTGTAATTTTTTCGCCACTAAGGATAATTAAGCGTTCGATGACGTTTCTAAGTTCCCTGATATTCCCGGTCCAATTGTATTTTTCAAGAATGGTATATGCTTCTGTAGTGATAACCTTTGCCGGAATGCCGTATTCAGAACAGATTATATTGATAAAGTAATCGCCCAATATGCGGATGTCACTTAGTCTTTCTGAAAGAGAAGGCACTCGGATGATGATAACCGCTAAACGATGGTATAAATCTTCTCTAAACCGTTTGGCTTCTATTTCCTTTAAAAGATCTTTGTTTGTCGCTGCAATAACTCTGACATCGACATGGATATCTTTTTCTCCGCCAACCCTAGTGATTCGTTTTTCCTGAAGTGCTCTTAATACTTTAGCTTGCGCTTCTAAGCTCATATCGCCTATTTCGTCTAAGAAGAGGGTGGCGCCGGAGGCTTGTTCAAATTTGCCGATGCGTTGTTTGACGGCAGAGGTGAAGGCGCCTTTTTCGTGTCCAAAAAGCTCACTCTCTATGAGTTCTGATGGGATAGCGGCACAATTAACTTCGATAAGTGGGTTGTTCTTTCTATTGCTTTTGGCATGAATAAGCTTGGCAACCAATTCTTTACCGGTACCATTGCCGCCGGTTATTAGGACTCGTGCTTCTGTTGGTGCAACACGATCGATGGTTTCATGGATCTTTGATATTGCCGGTGAATTACCTATCATTTCAGGCATTTTGCACTTTGAGACTTTGTGTTGGAGGACTTTCGTTGTTTGGACGAGACAGTTTTTATCGATGGCGTTTCTGATAGTTATTAAAAGACGATTTAAATCAGGTGGCTTTGAGATGAAGTCAAATGCACCTTTTTTAACGGCATCTACCGCAGTATCGATATTGGCATGTCCTGATATCATGATGACGGGAGTGTCGGGTGCCAGTTCATTGATTTTTTCAAAAGCCTCAATCCCATCCATTCGGGGCATTTTAATATCTAATAATATGACATCAAATTTTCTTTTGCTTACTGTTTCTACGGCTTCTATGCCATCACAGGCTTCGATTACTTCATATTTTTCAAAGGTAAGAATTTCCTTTAAGGTTCGACGGATACTACTTTCATCATCTATAAGTAAGATACTTGCCATGTTCTATAGGTTTTATCAAAAGGATGAATAATGAAGTGCAAATATAGAAAGCGTTTGTCACATTACAAAAATATTTAATACGTATTTTAAATGATTACAATATGATAAATTATAATAAATTCAATATGTCAACAAAAAATTGATATTATGACGTAATGGCTTATCAATTGAACCTAAGTTGAAATTGTATATTTCGGTCTATCATAAGAATTCGGGTATAACCAGGCTCATTCATGATTCTTTCTTATATGAAATAGATGATTAATGTGTCATTAGATGGTTATTTTTAGATAAATATTAATTTTTTGATAATACGAATAAATATGTTTTTATCTTTGTTGAAGATTATCAGTGAAACATCCAAATGAGGATTTTCATATATTTTAAACAATTAAAAGATAAAAAAAACATGAAAAAGATTATCAGTACATTAGCTATTATTTTTGTTTTTTCTGCGGTTATGCAAGCACAAAGCGACTACAAAAGTGCTATAGGACTTAGGTTTGGGAGCGGTTATTACGATTTGGTATCAGCTTCTTATAAGACCTTTATTTCAGATCCGGCAGCTATTGAATTAAATGCGGGTTTCCGTTCTTATGGAATAATTGGATATAATTGGTTCAATATGTCAGTTGCCGGTTCTTACCAACATCATTTTGACATAGCTCCGGTTGATGGTTTGAAGTGGTTTGTGGGAGGTGGCGCCATTGCTTCATTTTCTTCTTCTTCTTCTTCTGACTATCGAGGATTTGGTTTAGGAATATTTGCTGCCGGAGGTGTGGATTATAAATTTGCCAATATTCCATTGAATTTGACAGCGGATATTAGACCGACTATTGGAATTATTGAACCGTATGACTATTACAATCGATTTTTTATCAATGGAGGTTTTGCAGCAAGATATACATTCTAAATATTTATAAATTAAACCCGAATTCCTCTTAAAGACAATATTTTTGCCTCTAATATGAATTTGGGATAGACAAAAGAGCCGGACTGATAATAAATATATTAGTCCGGCTCTTTATTTCATAGCTACAAAAAAAGAAGTTTTATTTATTGCCTTTTGTGGTTTTTCCACCAGATAAATCCGATGGTTCCAACGACTAAGTAAGGTACAACAAGCATATATAATATGCCCGCATTGAGGCCTTTTCCGGCGCTTCCACCATTTTTTAAGTTAGATTCGGCTGCCATTCGACACATGGGACACTGTGCCAAGATTTCCGTTGAATTAAGTGCAATCAATATACCTATGAGGATAATTGGTACTATATATTTTCGAATAGTCACATTCATATTTTTTACAAAGTTAAAAGAAATGTATGAATAAAATAGTTTGGGCTATTTAATTTTACAATATGTATAACTTAAATTCCTATTATACCCACAGTCCTCAATCAACAAAAGCGGAACATGGATTATTGTCATACCGGGATTAATTCAATTCTACCAAATAATCCATCCCGCAACCGGTGACGACATCTATCAGTAATTGGTTGATAGCGACTTTTAAAGTGGATTTCATGCGTATTTGAATTTGAGAATCATTATCTACGAGCATTATGTTTAAGTTTTGATTTCCGGATTGTTCCAAAACAAAATCAGTAAGTCTCTTTAATACAACATCTGTCAGCATATCGACAGAGACCTTTAAGGTAATTGACTTAAAGTACAATTCACCAATTGTTTCCAATAACTTTATGTCAGTGATAATAAATTCCGGAGGAGCATCTTTGTACTTTGAATCGAAGATACCTTGTACAAATAATTTGTTTCCTTCATATAGGAAGGGCTTTGCCTTATGGTATAATTCTTTGCTAACAAACATTGTAGCGCTGCCGTTAAAGTCTGTCAATTCAAACTTACAATAGGGTGCTCCATGTTTGTTGAATCCATGATACACAGAGGTTAATATTCCTGCTGTATAGATTTTATTTCCTGTTTTTTCTATTCCTGCGGCATAGATTTTATTATCTATTATTTCAATATTTTCTATTTCTGAAAGTCGGTAATTGCATAATCGATCTATTTCTATTTTATACGGATCTAAGGGGTGGCCGCTGGCATAGAGCCCGATTACTTCTTTTTCTTTTTCAAGTTTATAGCTTTGCGACCATTCCGGATATTTAGGTGGTTGGGGCATTGGTACGATTTGGTCCATGTCGTCCCCAAAGAGGCTCATCGTATTGCCTTCCTGAATATTCTTGACGGCCGACGCATAGCGAATCAACTGCTCTATGAAGGTTGTATCTTTGTTGTATATGCACACATAGGCCTCCCTGGCTATTCCGAAGTTATCTAAAGCGCCGCTATATACAAGGCTTTCCATTGTTTTTTTATTGATAGATCGGCTATTGACGCGCTTAACAAAGTCGTAAATGTCTTCAAATGGTTTGTCTCCTCTTGAGTCTAAGATGTCCTGTGACGGGCCCTCGCCGATACCTTTAATGGCGCTTAATCCGAACCGTATATCCCCTTTTTTATTGACGGCAAAGTAGATTTTACTTTCATTGACATCAGGTCCGAGTACGTTTACGCCACCGGCTTTACATTGATCAATATATTGAGTTATTTTTTCGATATTGATTTGATGCTTTAAGTTGGCAGCCATAAATTCGGGCAAGTACTTGGCTTTCAAGTAAGCAGTCTGGTATGCTACGAATGCATAGCAGGTGGAATGGGATTTGTTAAAAGCATAAGAGGCGAATGCTTCCCAGTCTGTCCATACCTTAACTGCATTTTGTGCATTGATATTTTTGGCTTGTATTCCCTCCATAAATTTGCCTTTGAGTGAATCCAGTGTCTTGCGATCCTTTTTTCCCATCGCTTTGCGTAAAACATCCGCATCTCCTTTAGAAAATCCTGCCAGATGCTGCGATAGTAACATGACTTGTTCTTGATAGACAGTGATGCCAAATGTTTCTTTCAATATTTCCTCCATCTCCGGTATATCATAGACGACCTCCTCTATGCCGTGTTTTCGGTTGATGTAGGAAGGGATATATTCCATGGGACCCGGACGGTACAAGGCATTCATTGAAATAAGATCTTCAAAGCGGTCGGGTTGTAGTTCTTTCAAATACTTCCTCATACCGGCACTTTCAAACTGGAAGGTACCAAAGGTGTCGCCTCGTTGGAACAACTCAAATGTTTCACGATCGTCTAATGGAATGGTGTTAATATCTATGTCGATGTTGTGATTTTCCTTGATGTATTGTAAGCAATCTTTGATAATACTCAATGTTTTCAATCCGAGGAAGTCCATTTTTATGACACCGGCGGATTCGACGACTTTGCCATCATATTGTGTAACCAAAAGCTCGGAATCTTTGGCTGTAGAGACGGGCAAGATATCCATTAAGTTGTTGGGGGCAATGATGACTCCGGCTGCGTGGACGCCAACGTTGCGAACCGACCCTTCTAATTTCATTGCTTCGTGAAGAATCAAGGAACGTGGATCGTTGGAATCATTAAGTATATCTCTAAGTGCTTCCGCCTTAATAATATCTTCTTTACTGAGCTCTTCGACGCTTACTAGGCTATTCGTTCCTGTAAGAGGTGCGGTGAGAACCCTATTGAGTGTCAGGCTGAGCTTTTCGGGGAACATCTTGGTGAGTTGATTGGATTGATCTAATGGAAGATCCAATACCCGTGCAACGTCCTTTATTGAACTTTTGGCAGCCATAGTGCCATAGGTAATGATTTGAGCGACTTGATTTTTCCCATATTTATCTATGACGTAATCAATGACCTTTTGCCTGCCTTCGTCGTCAAAGTCGGTATCAATATCCGGCATAGATTTTCGATCCGGATTGAGAAAGCGCTCAAACAACAAGTTGTACTTGATGGGATCAATATTGGTTATTCCGATACAATATGCTACGGCGCTACCGGCTGCCGATCCCCTGCCGGGGCCTACAAATACACCTATATCACGTCCTGCTTTGATGAAGTCAGCGACGATGAGGAAGTAACCGGCAAAGCCCATTGATTGAATAACACTTAGTTCAAAGTCCAATCTTTCCTTTACATCCGGAGTGACGTCTTTATATCTTTCCTTGGCGCCAAGATAAGTTAAGTGATATAGATAATCATCTTGTGAAGCATATTCAGAAGGAATAGTGTAGTGCGGCAGCAAAATGTTTTTGTGAAGGTCCAGAACTTCGACTTTTTCGACTATATCAAGTGTGTTTTCAATGGCTTGTGGAACATCTTGAAATAATCTACTCATTTCATCGGTGTTTTTGAAATAAAACTCATCGTTGTAAAAGGCAAATCGGGTACCCCGGCCGTCATTTTCATCTACATTAAAATCATCCGCTTTCGGAGTAGATTGCTTTTCGTTGGTATTGACGCACAACAGGATATCATGCGCGTTGCTGTCCTCTCTGTCCACATAATGTGCATCGTTGGAAGCAATCACTTTTAGATTATATTTTTGTGCAAATTTTAATAAAACCTGATTGACTTTTTCTTGATCGGGAATCTTATGTCGCTGTAATTCAATATAATAATCTTCACCAAAGAGTTCTATCCACCATTGTAGCTCAACTTCCGCTTCCTCGATCTTGCCTGCAAGGATAAGTTGTGGGATTATCGCACCGAGACAACAACTTGTAGCTATCAACCCTTCGTGATGCTTTTCTACCAACTCCTTGTCAATACGGGGATATTTGCCGTAAAGGCCTTCAATAAAACCCAATGACGATAGTTTACATAAATTATTGTAGCCAATTTCATTTTTAGCAATCATGAGTTGGTGATACCTTTTATCCTTCAACGACTTGGTAAATTGGCGCTTAAAACGATCTTCTACCAAATAAAACTCGCATCCTACGATGGGCTTGATTACCGGTGCTTCTCCCTTAATGTTGTACTTGCTTGCTTCAGAAACAAACTTAAAAACACCAAACATATTGCCATGATCTGTTATGGCTATACCGGGCATTTTGTCATTAACCGCTTTCTTATAGAGCGATTTGATATCCGAAGCGCCATCCAATAAAGAAAATTGTGTGTGGCAATGTAAATGTGCAAAAGAGGCCATGTCGTTAGCTATAAGATTTTACAATAATACGATAAAAGCGCAGAATTATCCCTCCCGTGTTGAGAAGTATTTCGCTTTTTTATATAAGAATATTGATGATATGTAAAAGTATATAACTCTAAGTCGAGAAAAATAGTTCAGTTAGAATAATTTTTTTGGATATTTATTGCAGATAAATTTTTCAAAAAGCTTTACCTGGTTGAAAAATGTCTTTCACATCGACATTGTGTATTGCGAAGCTACTTAAAATAAATCAAATTCGGGTTACAGCTATGTAGAACAAATGGGCAATAATCCACAGACTTATTCAAATTTTATGTGTTTTGGAAAGAAAAAAGACGGCATACATTAAAGAAAGAGTATAGATGTAAGGACTCATCTCTGAAGAAAACTAACCTAGATATGGTTGTACAAAACTTTAAATTGAGATGAAAGTTATCAAAAATGCTTTTGCATAAATAAGTTAAGGTTTAAAATTGTAAATTTGCCAAACTTACGATTTAAAAAATGAGCAGAATCAAAATAAAGAATTTTGGCCCAATTATAGATGGGAATCAAACCAATGATGGTTGGATTGACATTAAAAAAGTTACCTTGTTTATAGGTAATCAAGGTTCAGGTAAGAGTACGATTGCAAAAATGATTTCTGCTTTTATGTGGTTAGAAAAAGCACTGATACGAGGTGACATTAAAGCACCTGTTTCTCATCACGATTTTATTGAACTTATTGAATTTCATCGGTTAGAAAACTATTTGCAATCAGAAACACAAGTCGAATATGAGGGAAATACCTACCGTTTAGTTTTATCTAACAATACATCCCAAAAAAGTATTGAAGCAACGAAATTAAATCAGAAATCTGTTAAACAGCCTAAAATTATGTATGTTCCTGCAGAGCGTAATTTTTTGAGTTCTATTTCCAACATCAATAAAGTTTCTGACTTAATAATCGGAAGTTTAAAAAATTATTCGATAGAATTTCGCAATGCTCAACTTGCTCATAGAAACAAAGCAATTGATTTACCAATAAACAACACCAAAATTGTTTATGAGCCAAAAGACGATGAAAATTACTTGATATTTAATAACAAACGACTAAAACTTTCTGATGCATCAAGTGGCTTTCATTCTATTGTTCCATTATATTGGGTTACAAAGTACTTAATTGAATTTGTAAAGCAAGGCGAAAAGAAATTGTTAGAATTGTTGAGTACGGACCAAACAATTCGCAGGAATAATGAATTGAAAGAATTGAACAAGCAAAAACTTGATGAAAAAACATTACGAGCAAAAGAAAAGAGAATCAATGAAAAATATGTCAGCAAGTATTTTGTAAATATCGTTGAAGAACCTGAACAAAATTTATTTCCAAGTTCTCAAAGACAGTTATTAAACAGCTTATTGGCGTTTAACTATGGCAACAATACGCTCATAATGACCACACATAGCCCTTATTTATTAAATTACATTTCTTTGGCAGTTAAAGCAAACGAGTTAAAAGAGAAAATAACTACCAAAGAATTGAAAGACAGATTAGATGCTATTGTGCCTATAAGCTCTACTGTTAATCCAAAAGAATTAGTTATTTATGAATTAGACGAAACAAATGGTTCTGTGAAGGAACTTGGAAATTTTGAAGGCATTCCTTCTGATAAAAATTTTCTAAACATATCTCTTGCACAAGGCAATCAATTATTCGATTCGTTATTAGAAATTGAGGAAATTTTATGAGTGTAGAATTTTTTAAAGAAGATTGCAGATATACTACAAATGAAATGAAATTTGGCTTATATGATGCAGAAGATTCTTCATCTGTTCGTATTAAATTAATAGATGAGGATATTTGGAATGCTACTGTTTTAAATAGTACAGGCAAAAATATTTTAGTTACAGCCATCGATAACTGCGTTGACATATTCAGACAAAACGGCGAAATGGATAGTCGTTGCGATTGTATGCTCACATACGATACTACGATTTTGTTTATTGAATTGAAAAACAAAAGAAATTCCTGGCAATCAGAAGGATTGGCTCAAATTGAAAATGTTGTAAAAATTTTGATTGCTGAAATTCCTGACTACTATAACAATTTCAAAAAGCGGAAAGCAATAGTGGCAAACAGAAGACACCAATTTCCGGCTTTTCAGGAATCGAATCCAGAACAACGACAACTTTTTTGGTCAAAATATAAAATGAGAATTCAATTTGAATCAGAAATCATTGTAAAATAACCCTGTGACTTCAAAATATAGACATAGAGTATCAGAGTAATTTTCATTGTGTAACAAATTATATATGTCGTCCTAAATGTGCATATTTACACAGAGGGAAGATATTATTCGCATGCAGTTGACTATATCCTTCCGCAATTTCCTTGATATCGGAAAGTTTATCGATTCCGCATTTGACTAATACTTATTGAGGGTTAAATAGAAGTGGATATGTAATTAAATAAAATATAGTAAGTATCCCTTAATTGATAAATATTATTTAATCATTATCGTATCAGCTTTGAATAAAATCAAATTTATCTACATCAAACACTCCTAAATCAGTCATTTTTAAATGTGGTATTACGGGCAATGCCATGAATGACAGTGACATAAAAGGAGATCGTAATGTTGATCCGAGAGAATCCTTAGCCATTTGATCTAAAGATGCATAGTCTGACGATACCTCCCAAACATCTTGATTGCTCATTAGTCCTGCTATCGGTAGCGGTAGGATTTTCATTTCATTTCCATCGGTGGCTGCAAGGCCGCCTTGGCAAGCGACCAATGCATTGATGACATCAGTTATAGAGTCGTCATCCACGCCTACAGCGATGATGTTGTGGCTGTCGTGTGCTACAGTTGAAGCCAATGCTCCTCTTTTTAAACCAAAATTTTTGATGCGACCTATTGCAGGCTTAGCCGCAGCATAACGGTTGAGAACGACGATTTTCAAAATATCGTTGGATGGAGTACATTGGGGTGCATCGACTTGAAGGTGATTCGTGATAAGTTGACCGTCCAGACATTCAATGACGGGAACTAGCCCATTTAGTTCATCTTTTAAGCTATTGATAGAGATAGGCTCTATGTTAAACTGATTGATGGATCCGATAGGGCGTCTCCGGATATAGCTTTTGCCCTCTTGAGCCAACAATTCGCCTCGGATGTATGTTTTAGCTACTTTAAAATCCCTCAAGTCGTTCACCACAATGAAGTCTGCCGGATCGCCTTGTCTCAGCTGACCATGTTCAAGGTTATAGTGCATAACAGGATTGATACAAGCAGCTCGGAGTGTGTCGAATAAGTTATATCCGCCTTTCACGGCTCTGCTGACGAGTTGGTTGATGTGTCCGATCTGAAGGCTATCGGGATGCTTATCGTCGGAACAAAACATGATTTGATTGGGATATTGTGCTAAGGTAGGAATCAATGTGTCGAAGTTACGAGCAGCACTACCTTCTCGTATGAGGATGTGTACGCCAAGGGCGAGTTTTTCAAGTGCTTCATTCAGCATAAAGCATTCGTGGTCGGTGGTGATACCTGTTTCAAAATATTTAATGGCATTATCACCGGTGAGACCGGGTGCGTGACCGTCTATTTTTTTGCCCAACTTATGTGCCAATGCGATTTTATCCATGACGGTTGGATCGCGGTTGATGACGCCCGGAAAATTCATCATCTCAGCGAGATACTTAATTTTCGGGTTTTCGAGAAGTGGCTTCAAGGATGAGGCGTCTAAATCGGCTCCGCTGGTCTCATGGTGTGTCGCCGGAACGCAACTTGGAGCACCGAAATTAAAATAAAAAGGAACGCCTTCCGCAATGTCGAGCATAAATTGAACACCCTCTATACCGCACACATTGGCTATCTCATGAGGATCGCTGACGGTCGCCACGGTGCCGTGTATTACGGCCATCCGTGCGAATTCGGACGGAACGACCAAGGAGCTTTCGATGTGGACATGTGCATCGACAAAGCCGGGCAAAATATAACCATCTACTTTTGCGTCAATGGGCTCTATTTGTACTATGTGAGCATCATCAATTGTAATGCTGGCAGGATAGATAGACCGTCGTTCTAAATCGACCAAATTTCCTTTTATCTCAAATTTCATTCGATGGTAGTAAAGATGTTGCTCCCTTAATGGTTGTCACTATCGTCTTCAATATATTCCATTCTGTCAATCAACCTACTGCTTATCCGTAGGAAATCCATTTCAGTAATGATACCCACAAGTTCATTTTGGTCCACTACCGGTAAGCAGCCTATTTGTAAAGAACGCATGGTTTCTAAGGCTTCTGTGATGGTAGCATCCGGACTTATAGTTGTTGGGTTGGTTATCATGATGTCTTTGACCGTGACAATCTCACCGGGATGTGTGGTTTTTTTGTTGGAGAAATGACGCAGCAATAGCCGACTGGTTACAAGGCCTACCAGATTACCTTTTTTGTCTTCAACCGGCATATACCTAATCTTTCGCCAGTCCATCATTTCTGCAACCAATTCGATGAGGTCATCCCTTTGAACCGTAAATAAGTCGGTTTCCATAAATTCTTCAACTTTCAAAGTGCCCGGTCGGTATTCTTCTAAGTCTTTCAGTTTGGGTGCTTTCCATTTATAGATAGGGATTTCTTGTTCCTGATTTTTGATGATGGATTGAGTAAGGACTGCCATAGCTTCATCCCGTGTGACGTGCTTAATGAGGGATGTAAATGCCCGGAGCTGCCATCGTGCGCCCGTCATGAGCTTGTCAGCACGACCTTTGATGACGTCTAAGTAACGCGATATATCAGCGTCGTTGACACCTTTAAGTTTTAAACCGTGTTCGGCCAAAGGAATCAATTCCTGAAGTGCCAATTCTGAAGGGGTTATTTTCTTATCTTTTAACCAGGTAAATTTGGTGTCGATACCAAATTGTGCGGCTTTCCCGAAGTTGTCGCGCACATCTTCCCACGAAATATGCTTAGTTATGTCTTTGTATTGGTCATCCATCCCTGCCATAGCGCCGAGCCAGAATGCTGCATTGGCGATTTCATCTAAGACAGTGGGGCCTGAAGGGATAACCCTGTTTTCGATGCGCAAGTGTGGCATTCCATTGTCACTGATACCATAGCATGGTCTATTCCAGCGATAGACAGTGGAGTTATGGATCTGAAGAGCCGTCAATTTGGGGACTTTGCCCTGATGAACCATCTCTAAAGAATCGTCATAGTTGTCGCCTGTCATGATGACTCGGAATCGACTTATGTCTTCTTTGTAGATCTCTAAGATTGATTTTTTAAGCCATCCTTTTCCAAAGCTCACCCTTGGGCTACGCTCACGCATGTGTTCTGTTGATGCTCGGGTGTCTAATGCTTGTTGGAAGAGGGCGATACGGGATTCATGCCATAGCCTCCTGCCAAAGACAATCGGTGAATTGGCAGCTAAAGCCATTACCGGACCGGTCAGTGCCTGTGCCATATTGTAATGCTTGACAAAGTTGGCCGGAGTGGTCTGCATGTGTACCTGAAAACTTGTGTTGCAAGCTTCCAAGAGTGGTGAGTCGTGCTTGACAAGCAATTCGTCGATACCCTGAAGTCTAAGCTCATATCCTGAACCAATGAGCATATTGTTAAAAGCCTCCATCAAGGCAAAGTATCGGTCTTTAGGCGTTAGATTGGTGAGTTTTAAGTCAAATTTATTCAGCGTTGGCAAAATACCTGTCAGGATTACTTTGGCATCATATTTTTCTAAATAACTGCGTATGATGGCAAGATATTCATTGTTTTCATTCTCCATGTCACTAAAACAAGATCCCGTAAATTCCCTTGGAGAAAGGTTGGTTTCTAAGTTAAACTTTGCCAATTCCGTACCAACCCATTTGTATTCTTCCATTTCTTTTAGAACATCTACCGCGATGAGAGCCGGCTTGAAATAGGTGTTGTCCACCATAAACATTTCTTGCTCGGCCCCGATGCGCATCGTGTCTTTTTCAAAACTATCCTGCTTTAACATCAATTCCAATGCCTTGACATCATTGAGCAGATGCTTGACAAATAATTGTAATTCTTCCTGACTATTTAATTTATTGACTTTATGTTCACCCATGATGTAAATGATATTTTAATAATTACCAAACTTTATACATTACTCCAACAATAATACCACAATATTATAATTATTTCAAACCCTTGTGAAAAAATTAATTTTTTGAATAAATAAAATCGATTTTAAAGATTTATTTTCAATAGTTGTTCTTATAAATATATTAATTATTGTATGTGTAATATAAAGTAAATCAATTAAAAGCGAGAAGGACAAAGCATGTTGTAGCATTTTTTTAGGATAGTTATTACCGTTTGTAAAATTTAATCCAACATTCAAGGTTTGGTTTACGTTCTTTGTAGTATGATAATCAAAATAGCTAATCTGGGTTTTCTTTTTTTGTTGGCATCAATAGTTTTGTCATGTGACAAGGGTGAAGTAGGTCGTAAGTTTTCAATCAGGTTGGATCGTAATTTTGAAGTTCCAGCCGGATTAGATTATCTGAATGCGCACTATTTTGTGTTGGATGAAATTCCTACTTTTTACCAACAGGTTGTTAATCAACAGAATGTACCAGCTGGAACCAAGATAACACTTGTTCCGGAAAGTGCTGTTATTTCATCGATATACAATGATGTTGACTTTGATTTTGTTGACAAGGTCTCGGTGAGAATATTTACCAATACCAATGTAAAAGATAAGCCGGAAGCCTTTTATATTGAATACATACCCACTACTGTGGATGGTGAGTTGCGATTGATTCCAACGAGCTTTGATGCGCAGCCTTTTTTGAAAGATGGAATTGTCAACGCTGAGGTTCGTTTTTTCTTCAAGCGCACAACACCCCAATTGATGAATCTTCGTATAGTCATGGATTTCAGAGGGAATTATTGAATTGCTCCAGATAGAAATAGAAAGTAAGGGAATGGGTTTTCTACAGATCCAACCCGAAATTAGCAATTGATTTTTTCCCAACCCGAAAGGTGCTGATGATAAGGATAATCCCGATATACGAATCGTATCCACATTTTTCTATCGTGATAATACTGATTGGATATTCGTAATAGTCCAATTACATTGGCCTAAACGACTATCATCCCGAAGCTTCGGGAGCATTTTGATTTTAGGAAATCCCGTTTTTCGGGAATACCAAAATATGTTGGACTAATTTATAAATCAATTTGGTATAAAAGGACTCAAAGAGAAAAAAGGGCTGACAGCCTGATTATATAATACAATCATACTGTCAGCCGCAATATTCAGGCAATCAATTATCTAAAGCAGAAATTAGTTGGGATGATGCCTGTTTCAAATGATTTATCGACTTTACCATCTACCGTGAAGGTTTTTACTTCACCAGTTGAGGAGAAGTCTTTGGCATCCGCCACGTAGATCCTGTTGCGCTTTGAATCGAAGTCAGTAGCGTAGGCTGTTCCCAGTGAGGAGGACGTAATAGTTCTTGTCGATGTGTTATACGATATGATGTTGGCTTCGGAGAAGTTGGCAATGACTACAGCTTTGGTGTCATCTATTCTTCTTATTTTTCCATAGCTTCCGGCTGTCGTTCCAGAGGTTTCTACAGCAGAATATTCACTTCCATGGATGAAGTAAATTTTTCCATTACCGTCCAGATATTCCTTTTCGGCTGAAGAGACAAGGTAGCCATCTTGGTATTTAGCAATGCTGTTGGGGTTGTATTTTACGGGTATGGTTTTAGCTACGGATTCACTATTCAAGTCGATGACGGAAACGGTTGAATCCGGAAGATTGGCGAATGTCGTGGCATCATAAGCGCCGCCATTGGGAACATAGAGTTGATTGCCATCGATGAGCAAATATTCAGGGCCATTTCCGGTAGGTATTGTTTTAGTGACTTTGAGGGTATTGAGATCGACAACAGCGACAGCACCGTTGCTATAATTGGAACCCCATTCAGAAATATAAGCTTTGTCACCCTTAGCTACGATATAGCGGGGACCTGTGATACCGGTTATTTCACCGATTGCTTTCAGATCTTTGTCTGTTACAATGACTTTATTGGCATTGTTGACAACAATATAATAACGGTCATTGTGATAAATCATGGATTGAGCCACATTGCCAATAAGCAAATTGTTATTCGCTTTTTCATAGACTTTTTGAGTGACTTCGTTGTTGTCGCCCAGAAATGTCAATGTTCCTGTCCCTGAACCAAAGGGTCCTTCATTGACTACGAAAACACCTTTGTCATATAATCCGGGCACTTCGACCGGCTCATCTTTGCCACAACTTACAAAGATCACACTTGCAAATAAAAAATAAAGAATTTTTTTCATTAGATAAAATTTTTTGATACCTTTTAAGGCATTGATTAATAATATTTTATCTCTGAAGAATGATAGAATAATACAGGAAATGAATAAGATATCCAACCGTATATCCCAATCCTTTTCTCCGAAAGATTGAACATAGTGCAAGTGGCAGGTCTTCTGGCTTCATTCATCAGGTCGGCGCCTTCCCATTTTTATCAAACAGTGGCATGTAGGCCTCTCCGGTTGTTTCTTAATAACAACGAATGTTACAGCAGCGGGAACTGCCCGGGATTTACACCCGGTTCCCATTTAATTCCTTCGATTGTATGTCGTCGGAAACCAAATTGCAGCCCAAAGGTAATATTTATTTCATTGTATGCCTGTGAAATTTATAGGTCAAAAATCCATTTTCAATTAATTTTTATGATTAATTAGCTTATTTTCAAATTTTGACTTCTCTCTCATGGAGTTTTATACATAAAATTTTTATATTATAAACAATATTAACATTTAATTATTTGCTAAATATAATATAACATATTAATTTTGCATTTAATATGTTATTTTTAATAATATTTTGAGATCAAACGACTTGTATATGTAAGATGTGTTAGATACATTTCAAGAATGAAAGTCGTTATTTATCAATAAGAGGAGAAGGGTAAATGAACAAACAACTTTTTTGTATAATTTTTGCAACAACACTACTTGCATCGTGTAGTTCGAGCAAGCGAACACATCGACCTACGGATCGTCCGAAAATTGAAAGAAATCAGAAGAGTAAGGTTGTTGAAAAGCCGGCACCTGGACAATTAGAGGTTAATAGAGACAATTATGTCGTTGCCGACAATTTTTCTAATAATAAGAGTTTGGTCAAGTTGATCAATGATTGGTTGGGTGTGCCACATCGTATTGGGGGCAAGAGTAAGTCAGGTATTGATTGTTCAGGATTTACATCTGTCGTCATGAGTGAAGTTTATCATAAGAATTTCACGGGTCCTTCTTCAGTAATGGCAATCAAAAGTAAGAGAATAGAGCGGGATGAGCTGCGTGAAGGCGATTTAGTATTTTTTAAAATAAATGGCAATAAGGTTTCTCATGTCGGCGTATATTTGAGTGACGGCTACTTTGTTCATGCCACTTTAAAGCGAGGGGTGATGATATCTTCTCTCTCAGAACCGTATTATGCTCGTTATTACTCGGAAGCCGGACGGGTAAATTGATAGATACTATTTTGCTGACGCTGCTCTAAGTTTCTATGATTCTTTAAATGTTCGACTTTCCCATAAAACGATTAAATTTGTCGAAAATACTTTTTTGTCAAATAGTTATCAGTATATATCAGCAGTCCACCAGCCTAATTTTTTTCCTTGGATTGGGTATTTTATCAAGATGCGGTTGTGCGATGTTTTCATCATTTTAGACGATGTTCAGTTGCAGTGGCGAGGTTATACGCGGAGGACTAAAATCGCGAAACCGGGATGTTCCGATCGTTTACAATGGTTTACTTTACCCATTGATACTTCTGATACGTTTTCTATCATTAACCGTATTGACTTGAAAAATCCAGCTGTATGGCAACATAAGGCGCTCAAACAACTTACAGACAGTTATAGGCAGTATCCTTTTTTTGAAGAGACCTTCGGGCTGGCTAAGGAATGGATACTTTTGTCAGAGAAAAACCTTGGATCCTTTAATGTGTTTGGTATTCGTCGTCTGATGGACATTCTTCACCTCAAAACTCCTATTCGGTTAAGCAGTGAAACACCGGTATTGACCACCGGGTCCAAGAGGATTGCTGATTTAATGAAACAATATCAAAGCAACATATATTTAAGTGGACGGGGAGGCAATAAATATCATCATTCAGACGATTTTATACAAGAAGGAATACAAGTGTTGGAAATGCCTGATTTGATACAACAGCTCCAGCCGATAAAGATGCGGGGGATTCATCCTGAGGCCTCAATTTTAGATTGGTTTTTTCGACTTGGCTTCGATGAGACACGTTATTTGTTGGAACAGTATTCACAAAACATTACTTTATCGTGAGAGGATTTGCATTTTTATTTGTTTTTTTTATTGTCTTTACTTCTATTCGTGCACAGACTTTTGTGACTTCAAAGGAGGTTGATAAATCGACGAAATCTATCTTTGATGAAGGCCGGAAATTGGCCATGAAGCAATCATTTGGCGCTGCTAAAGATCGATATAGGGCTGCTTTAGACAGAGAGCCTACCTTTCAGGATGCTATGATGGAGCTTGCCGGCATCTATTATACCCAAAAGAACATGGATTCGTCCATTTATTATTTAAACTTAATTAAATCAGTCAACCCCAACCCTTCTGCAAGAGTATATTTTACCCTTGCTACCATTTACTACAATCAGGAAAACTTTGCAAAAGCCATACCTGAATTGGAAAGTTACCTAAAGTCAGATATTAAAAATCCTAAATCGGTGGAAGATGCGCATGTTAAACTTGCCAATAGTAAATTTGCTCTTGAGGCAATGAAACATCCTCGCAACTTCAATCCACAGCCTATTTCGGGAAATATTAATACCGGGGCTCCTGAGTATCTCCCTTCTATCAGCGCTGATGGCGAATTGCTTATTTTCTCACGTATGGTAGATAGACAGGAAGATTTGTATTTTTCAGAATATCAAAATCAGGAATGGAGCCTGGCGCTACCTCTGGATGCCATCAATACAGAGAACTATAATGAAGCAGGCCATTGTATCAGTGCCGATGGTAAAACCATTGTATTTACAGGGTGTAATAGACCGGACGGAATGGGCAGCTGCGACCTGTATATCTCTTATTTTCAACAAGGTGAATGGTCTGTTCCGGTAAACCTTGGCAGCCCGGTAAACACACCGGGTTGGGAAAGTCAGCCCTCACTGAGTGCTGATGGACGAACCCTATATTTTGCAAGCGACCGACCGGGAGGATATGGATTCAAAGATATTTGGTATTCAGAGAAGAATGATGCTGGAAAATGGTCTGTCCCTATCAATATTAAGTCACCCATCAATACATTGAAAAATGATGGTAGTCCATTTATTCACCCTGATAATAGAACATTGTATTTTATGTCAGATGGCTTGCCCGGCATGGGTGGGACGGATCTATACGTGAGTAGGAGACAAGAGGATGATTCCTGGGGTGATCCCGTCAATTTAGGCTATCCCATCAATACGACCGGCAATGATGGCGCTATGGTGGTCAATACTTTCGGCAACAAAGCTTATTACACAACGGTCAAGCCACATTCTATGATATCTTCGGATGGGATGCAGGATACTGATATTTATTGGTTTGATCTGGATCGGGATATTCGACCACTTCCTGTTTCGTATTTCAAGGCTTTTGTATTAGATTCAATATCCAAGAAACCATTGAAAGGTGACGTTCAGGTAACCGATATTCACACAGGTAAGCTTTACTATAAAGGTCTTACAGCTGATGATGGCTCGACCCTTGTCTGTCTGCCGACAAGTAACCTATATGGCATCCAGATTAATACTCCCGGATATCTATTTGTTTCGGAGGCTATCAATCTGCCCGATAGTGGCGATGTGGACAAGCCCTATATTTCAACATATTTGATGAATAAGATCTCACAGAGCAAAGGACGTCCTATTGTCCTGAAAAATATTTACTTCGAAAGCGGAAGTGCTTCATTGTCGGCAATTTCTGATGTGGAATTAAATATTTTGTCTCAATTGATGAAGTCTAACCCTTCGGTGATTGTCCAAATTAATGGTCACACTGACGATGTAGGGACGGAACAAAGTAATATCCTTTTGTCTCAACAAAGAGCCGATGCCGTAGTAAAAAGGCTGATACAGCTTGGTATCCCGGCAAAATCCTTGCTCGCTAAGGGTTATGGTGAATCAAGACCTGTTTCGGCCAATAATTCGGAAGCGGGACGACAAAGAAATAGACGGATTGAATTTGAGGTTAAATAGGTGTTAGCGAGTTGGCGAGTTAGCGAGTTGGCGAGTTGGGGGGTTAGCGAGTTGGCGTATTGGCGTGTTAGCGAGTTGGCGTATTGGCGTTTTAGCGTGTTAGGGGTTAGGAGGTTGGTGGTTGGCGTGTTAGCGTGTTAGGTGGTTGGCGTGTTAGCGTTATAGGGGTTAGCGTTTTAGCATGTTTGCGTGTTAGCTTGTTAGCGAGTTAGGTGGTTAGGAAGTTGGTGGTTAGGAACTATTTCAATATTTCTATCTTTTTACTTCCAATAACATTTGAATTTCACTATCTTTGCGGCACTTTTGGAATTTGTGTTTATGTTCAGAATATCAATATATTATTTATTATTTATTATTATAATATTGCCGATTGGGTTGGATGCACAAGTTTCAGGAATTATCACCAATCAAGATAATGAGCCATTGGCCGGCGCAGCTATATTACTTAAGAATACAACAAAGGGTGCCACTTCCAATGCGGAAGGTTATTTTAAGATAGGTTCTACTGCCGACACCTTTTCTTTAGTTATTTCTTATGTAGGTTGTAAAACGAAAGTAGTCAGTTCAAAGCGCAATGCCAGGTTGAAAATAACTTTAATGGAGGAATCCATCGAAATGGCTGAAGTGGTCATCAAATCGGGTGAAAATCCTGCTATTCCTATAATACGGAAGGCTATTGAAAAAAGAAAAGAACTGTCACAGATATCAGATCATTTTCGGACAACAGCTTATACCAAAGGACTTATTATTGCCAAGAATAGTTTTGACAAACTTCGTTCTTTTGGGGCAGTGGATTCAACGGAAGTCAGGGATTCGTCCGGTAATATTATTATATATCTCGCAGAGTCATTGACCGAATATACCAAGATTGGAGATGAAAAAAAGGAACGGATACTTTCTTCCCGTAGGAGTGGTGATCCCAAGGGCATTGCGATGAATTTTATTCAAATATTCAACATTGATTTTAATAACAATTACCTTAATTTTCAAAATAAAATCATCAATCCCATTGGCAATACAGCATTTCAATATTACAACTATCAATTAGAAGGCAGTTATTTTGAAGGATCTCAAAAGATATATAAAATTAAAGTCATACCTCGCCGTAATGAAGAACCCGTTCTTTTTGGTTTTATCTATATTGCCGACGATTTTTTTACACTAAAACAAGTAGATTTATATACACGTGGATCTAATATTGGCTTAGAGCTTATGGATACACTGACCATCAAACAGTCTTTTCTCCATCTTGATAACTTTGAAAAATGGATGCCTTTGTCTCAACTCATTTCCTTTAAAGCAGGCTTTTTCAACCTCAAGTTTGAAGGGAGCTTTTTGGGTATGTATCAAGATTATCAGTTGCTTGACAAGGATTATAAAATGGAAGACAAGAAGGTTATCATCGAATTTGACAAACTTGCTGCAAAGCAAAGCAACGCCTACTGGGATACACTTCGACCAGTCAAACTTACAAGTGAAGAGGCCTTTGACTATCAAAAGCGGGATAGCATTGCATTGGTTAGATTGTCACCCCGATATCTGGACTCTATGGATCATGTCGCCAATAAGTTTAAATTCACCAATCTATTGAGTCGATATACGTATCGCAATACCAATGAAGGTTATTCCTTGTCAGCGGGCAATTTATTGATGGGATTGAGATTTGATGCGGTTCAAGGGTTATCTATCAGACCGGACATCACGTTTAAGAAAAACTGGAAAGAGCGACATCACAACTTGTCCATAACAGCCCGACCAATATACGGCTTTGCTGAAAAGAAGTTGCGATATGAAGGAGATGTATCCTGGTCTCAAACGGGTCTGCGCCCATATAGTATTAATCTTTCGGCAGGGAATACTGCCGACAACTATAATACGTTGGAGCCAATAACTCCTTTATTAAATGAAATAACGAGTTTGTTTTTCAAGCGGAATCACATTCTTTTTTACGACAATACTTATGTATCGCTAGGCACTCGAGCTAAAGTATCGTTGGACTGGAGTGTTGAAGTCGATGTAAAGGCTCAACATAGGGAAGGTTTGCTGAATCATACCAATTATAGCTTTCGATTGAAGGAGGAAAAATATACTTTTAACTATCCCGAAGCATGGGGATTAGACGGTATCAATGTTTCCAGCAATGCCTATACATCACGTTTTGCTGTGAAGTGGCATCCCGGCAACAAGGTTATTAAACTGACGGATGAATCATTCATTATTCAATCCAGTAAGCCCACTTTTGAGGTGTCAGCCACACAGGCATGGGCTTTTCAAGCCGAAGACGCACGATATACCCGATTGGGATTAGACATTACTCAAATCCAGATTCCACTCAGTCTCTTGGGTGTTGTCAATGGCAATATCCATTCCGGTATTTTTGTAGGGAAAAAGCCGATTTATAAAGTAGATTATGCCCATTTTCCGGGCAACTTGGTATATGTTAAGAGTACCAATTCTTATATTGACACGTATAAAAGATTTTCTTATTACAAATATAGTACCAATGATAAATACTTATCTTGGTTTGCCGAGTGGAATCTCAAGGGATTTCTTTTCAACAAAATCCCTTTGCTCAATAAAACGGGCTTTGAAGAAGTATTAGCCATCAACGGAATGATTACACCTGAGTATGGAACAAGAATAGAGCTCAGTGCGGGAATAGACCGCATTGGTTTTTCTTCCTTCCGTATGATGCGACTCGATTATCTATGGATTTTTGAAAATGGCAAATATCTTACCCACAATTTTGTAGTAGGTCTGAATATCAATGCGCTTACTTCAATGTTATCAGGCGCCCTTTAAATATCCTTAACGTCAAACGATGGCAAGAAAAGTAAAAAAGTTTAATCAAATTATTCTAACCGACCGCACTATTACGGGCATTGCTGAAGACAGTAATTCTGTATGCAGGACAGATGATGGTTTGGTGTGCTTTGTAGATGGCGCTGTGCCGGGTGATGTGGTAGATGTGCTGGTTAAGAATAAAAAGAAGGGCAGTTATTACGGTGAGGTACATCAAATGATTAAGCCTTCAAAGGATAGAATTGAAGCGCCATGTAAGCATTTTGGCGTGTGCGGAGGTTGCAAATGGCAGCATTTTGACTATTCCGGACAGCTACGGGAGAAGGAAAATAAGGTTATTCAAAATATGCGGCGTATCGGCAAGACTGAGCCGGAAGAATATTTGCCCATTATGGGATGTGAAGAACCCTATTTTTATCGAAATAAATTGGAATTTACCTTCTCCAATAAAAGGTGGTTGACGATGGATGAAATGAGTCCGGATGGTGATGTGTTGCGCCAACCCGGTCTGGGATTGCACCGTCCGGGAGCTTTCGATAAAATAGTCGATATAGAACGATGTCTGTTGCAACCTGATCCATCTAATGCTATTCGCAACTTCGTCCGTGATTTCTGCATTAATCAAGGCTGGACTTTTTTCAATGTCCGTGCTAGGGAAGGTTTTTTAAGGAATTTGATCATAAAAACGACCTCTACGGGTGAAGTCATGGTGGTGTTATCGTTTCATTACAAGGAGGATGAGTCGATTGATAAGCTCCTCAATGCTATCATGCAAAAGTTCCCTGATATCACGACACTTTTGTATGTCATTAATCCCAAGGCCAATGACACGATTCTTGACTTACCCATCGAAGTATTTTACGGTCCGGGCTACGTCATAGAGCAGTTGGGCGATGTGAAGTATAAGTTGGGACCAAAATCATTTTTTCAAACCAATACCGGACAGGCAATTCGACTGTACGATAAAGCATTGGAGTTTGCAGCATTGCGTCCTGACGACTTAGTCTATGACCTTTATACGGGCTTGGGCAGTATTGCCCTCTATGCTGCAAAACATTGTGGCAGAGTCGTCGGAGTGGAAAATGTTGCTCCTGCTATCGATGACGCCAAAGCGAATGCAAGCTGGAATAAGATTGACAATGTGGACTTTGTCGTGGGCAATGTAGAAGATGTAGTAGATACCAATTTTATTGAACAATATGGCATTCCGGATGTCATCATTACCGACCCCCCAAGAGCGGGAATGCACGCTACTGCCGTCAACACACTGCTTCAAATGGAATGTCCAAAAATCGTGTACATCAGTTGTAATCCGGCTACTTTGGCACGAGATGTAGAAATGCTGTCCGCTAAATACCGTTTGGATAAATTGCAAGCTGTGGATATGTTTCCCCAGACCAATCACATCGAAGCCGTATCATTATTGACCTTAAAGAGCTGATTTTACTAAGCCTCGAATTCCAGAAGACGGTTTTTAATATAAGAATCAAAATAGTCGCCATTGCTTCCTATGAACTTGACTTCAATGGGTAAAATAAATATGGGCAATTGAAGCGCAATTATCTGATCTCTTAGCAAAGCAAGACGAACCGCATCTTTTTCGGTGGTTAGAATAATTTTATTGTTTGCTTTTAGGTCTGAAAAGGTTTTATGTAGCTGGGTAATCTCATCGGCAGTAAAGTAATGGTGGTCGGAAAACTCAATGGAATGAATCATGTTGACCCTATTCTTGAGGTATTCCATCAAATAATCTGTCCCTGCAATGGCTGAAAATAGTACAACTTCCATGTCCCTATTGAGTTCAATGCGGGAAGTTGGTTGAAAAAGACGATACGGTAAGCCATAATCGAAGGTGCTGAAAAATACCTTTTGATTGATATTGGGCTTGATTTTTGCGATTATATCTTTTTCCTGATCGGGTGATATAGCCGGCGGGCACTTTGTCACTATGATAGTATTCGCCCTCTTTGCACCTGAAGGCAGTTCCCTCAATGCACCTACGGGCAGTAAAAAGTCCTGATAAAAGGGTAGATTGTATTCCGTCAATAACATATTTTCAAATACTTCCACTGAACGATGCTGGAAGACATCATCCAGCAAAACTACATTGGTCTGGGGTCGCTTTCCTACCAATTCCGGTACGGCAAAAGCACGATTAGAGCCGACAAAGACGCCAATATTAGGGAACTTCATTTTTAATACCAATGGTTCATCGCCTACATGATATGAAGAGGAATTGCCCATTACTTCTAAGGTTCCGGTAGTCTTTCTGCCATAACCTCTGCTCAATGACGCCACCTCTATGTATGGTGATAAAATTTTGGCAAGGTATTCGATATGTGGTGACTTTCCTGTACCGCCAACAGCTAAATTGCCCACTCCTATAGTAGGTATAGCAAAGCGAACCGGCCTAATGACCTTTTTGTCATACAATAGATTTCTCAAAAATCCTATGATGCCAAATATCAAGGCTAATGGCATAAAAATAACCATCGGAGACCACAAAGGATTTTTCTTCTTTATTTTAAATGCCATGAAAACTTGTTTCGGTTATTGATAAAGGTTCAAATGTTTTCTGCTTCTTATGCTGATATGTAAAATAATAGATATCAAATGAATAAATTTTGTCGAAAAAGCGAGTTTTATTGTATTTGAACGCACCATTTTTTTCTAGTATTTGTATAATACCGATTTGACTTTTAATATAGCCCAATTGACGGAAAAGATATTTAGGTCTATTTAATAGTATCAACGGTATTACGATTGTATAAAAATAAAATAGATGGATCTATTTAACTTTTACAATTCGTATAACATATTATGGATTACAAGGTTTAAAATACTCCGAGAATATTACCTCGAATTCTATAAAAAGAAAATAATTTTGACAATAATACCGAATTGACTTTTAATATCGAAAGGATATCCGTAATAGACCAAAGGCATTCTGACTTACGTTAATTTTGATTGCTGATTATCAATTAGTTGTAAAAATTCGTTAGCGACAGTGCCCAACTCCGTCTTTCGAGTAGGGGAATGTGCATGACCTCAGAGTCTCATAGAGTAGCTTTCACTGTGTAACCCTGTGTAAAACACTGTGTAACCCTGTGGCTTCAAAATATAGGACACAGAGTACCACAGAGTTTTTGTCACTGAGTAACACTGTGTAGTCCACTGTGTAACTCTGTGACCTAAAAATATAGGACAGAGAGTCTCATAAAGTAGCTTTCACTGTGTAACCCTGTGTAAAACACTGTGTAACCCTGTGGCTTCAAAATATAGGATACAGAGTACGACAGAGTTTTTGTCACTGTGTAACACTGTGTAGTCCACTGTGTAACTCTGTGACCTAAAAATATAGGACACAGAGTCTCATAGAGTAATTTTCACTATGTAACCCCTGTTTAAAACACTGAGTAAT
>JAGPCT010000119.1 GCA_018057925.1 Saprospiraceae bacterium | reverse complement strand
GAGTTGACAGATCAATATATTGGCAAAATTGGAACGCCAAAACGTGAACTTTTTGAACAAGAGCTACGACTTGAATTGATAGGTGATGCTATAAGGAAAGCAAGAAAAGCCAAACATTTAACTCAAGAACAACTCGGAGAACTTGTAGGCGTTCAAAAATCACAAATTGCGAAAATCGAAAACTCAACAACTGATGCAAGATTTTCAACAATATTAAGGGTATTTGACGCTCTAAAAGCGAAAGTGAACTTTACAGTTGAATTAGACAACCAAAAGCTAAAGGTAAGTGAATAAGAACGGCCGGATCATAACATTGGCTATGATGAACAGATTTCGCTATTCCTTCATCCGACACATAGCCTTGGACGTTACTGGAAATTAAAATAGATGAAAAATTTAGTAATAGTATTAATTTGTGTTGCTCAATGTGTATATGCTCAGATACACCCGATAGAGAATTGGGTAAAAGAGAATTACTATACTATAGATAGTACCTATGGGATGAATTCTATTATTGTGAAACCAGAAGTGCAAATCATTGGTTTAGGTGAAGCTTCTCACGGTCAAGGAAGTTTTTTTAAACATAAAATTAACAGTTTTAAATGGCTTGTAGAAAATGAAGGTTATACGATTTTTGCATTAGAAGCTGGCTTTTCAGAATCTTTAAAAATTAATCAATATGTACTGTATGGAGAAGGTAGCGCAAAAGAAAGCCTAATAAACCTTAATTACGGTGTTTTGCAAATAGAAGAATTCGTAGAACTAATTGAGTGGATGAGAGCATATAATATGAACAAATCACCAGAAAAACACATCATGTTTTACGGCTTTGATTGCCAAATGTCGAAAGGAAGTGTGGATTATTTGAAATCCGGGAGCCACATCATTGAGCATAATTTCAGCCTCGAAGAACTTTCATTGTTAGATGATTTACTGCAACTTCAACGTACACGTGACAAGCGATTAGCTCAACGAATATATCCGCTATTGTTGAATTTTATATCTTCACATGCAAAGAGAATTTCTGATTCAAACCAGCATATGACTTTCAAAAAGACATCTTTAACT
This sequence comes from Saprospiraceae bacterium, assembly GCA_018057925.1. Lineage (GTDB taxonomy): Bacteria > Bacteroidota > Bacteroidia > Chitinophagales > Saprospiraceae > Parvibacillus. The sequence continues at coordinate 1,530 of JAGPCT010000119.1, read as the reverse complement.
GTATTGAACAATTTGAAATACTTTTGTGATACCGAAAGAAATAGTGAAAATCAGAATGGACTAAATCGTGCAAGATTTATGGCAGAAAATGTCCACCACATACTTGACATAGAAGGTAAAAATATAAAAATGGTGCTTTCAGCTCACAACGGACATATTATGACAAATCCGAAAGAAAAAGAAACTGGGTATTGGTTGAAGCAAATATTTGGTGCAAAATATTACGCTATCGGATATGAATTCAACCAAGGAAAAATTTTAGGATTTGATATTGTGGATGATGAAATTGTTTTCAGAGAACTGACTATTGCACCTTCAGCAAAGGGTACAATGGGCAATCTCCTTTCAAATTTTGTAGGAAAAGATTGTTTACTTGATTTGAGCGGTTCAAAACCGAATTGGTTTTTAAAAAAACAGACTGTTTCAGACATTATGGGTTGTTATGGTCAAAAAGGATGCATGAATAGATATACAAAGACAAATTTAGCTTTATCTTACGATGGAATTGTTTATATCGAATATACAGAAGCAGCAAAACGAATGGATAAAATCCACTAACAAGTGCTCCTTTGACGTCAGTTTTGGCTATAGCCAAAAACTTCCGCAAAGCACAAGCGTAACTGACCATGCGCTGATAAAAAATCAGACAGAAATAATTGACATTAAATAAGACAACAATGAACAAGTGGAAAGTTGCATTTTTTATCTCCTTGACAATTACTATTCTGACAATACTTGGGACTGGATATATTGTTTTAACAAACACAATCTTATCTGGCCATTGTTATGACAATTTGATAACTATAAGTGAGGACTTGGAGAATATTTCCAAGGCCATACAAAATAAAGCAAATACAATTGACGAGTTTGACAGAGAATTAGAAAAGAATAACAGCGGACACTATACAGACAAAGAACACAATATTATTAATTTACAAATTGCTGCAATCATCTTTGACAATAAGGGGAGATTTGTGAAAATTGAGACATATCAACTGAACAAGAATCAAGTTGAGTAAGCAGACCACTGGGACTTTATTAACGAATTTACGACAACTAACAACGATTGTTTAAACAGAGACCGTCACATCAACAAATATTAACGGTGGACATGAAACAAGTCCAAAACAAAATAACGGTTGACCCGCATGGCCAGTAACAACTAAGTTTTCGTGGTTTGCGGAGCACAAGCTATGAAAATACTGTTGAAATTGTCCTTCGGTAGTGGGGCTAAATTTGAAAAACGAAATTTATGTATTGTATGGGGATATCGTCAGTTGCCTTGACTATTCCAGCTCCTATGCAAGTAGGATACAATGGCATTAGCAATATTTTTCCAGATTTTAAGTCATTGAATGAGCCAATAAGATGTCAAAAGAAGTAACCTAGCCGAAATCCGGGGTGTCATTATTTTTTTTTTGACCCTCTCCCCGAAAGTCCCGGTAGTACTGATCTATTTGCCCATTGAAGATTGGAATATTACTAAAGGTATATTATCTTTGTGTGATTTACAAACATGAAGAGCCATGT
>JAGPCT010000009.1 GCA_018057925.1 Saprospiraceae bacterium | reverse complement strand
TGGTCGCCAGCCTTCAAGCCCAATGCCACTACGACTTATACCTTCACACCCAACCCCGGTCAATGTGCGAATACAACAACTTTGACCGTCACCATTACTCCAATCACTACACCTACCTTCAACGCCATCCCTCCCCTATGCGCCGGAGGGTCTAATCCTTTGACAAATACCTCCAATGAAGGTATTACGGGCTCTTGGTCGCCAGCCTTCAACCCCAATGCCACTACAACTTATACCTTCACACCCAACCCCGGTCAATGTGCGAATACAACAACTTTGACCGTTACAATCAATAACTTACCGGCTATCACTATCAACCCTATTCCCGATATCTGCCCTTCTGACCCACCATATACACTAAGTGGCACTCCACCTGGTGGAACTTGGGCTGGAGCCGGAGTTACAGGCAATACTATAGACCCTTCATCTCTCCCTTTTGGACAGCATTCAGTTACTTACACTTATACAGATGGGAATGGCTGTACCAATTCTACGAGTGCAACCTTTAATGTTATTCCATGTGGCTGTACTAATCCACCAAATGTGAATGCCGGTGCGGATAATGCCATTTGTGCCAATCAAACTTTCACAACGGCGGGGATTCTTACAAATACCGTTCTATGTACATGGACAACATCGGGGGATGGCGTATTCGCTAATCCGGGCAATCCGGTTACAACCTACACACCGGGAACAAATGATATTGCAGCAGGGACTGTCACACTTACAATTACCACACCTGACCCGGACGGAGCAGGCCCTTGTACGGGAGATAGCGATGCAATGATTTTGACCATCAATGCCACTCCCGTTCTAAATTTTCCGGGAGGTATTAATATTTGTCAAAATACATGTCAAAGTATCGTCCTTAGTGTAACAGGTGGAAGCGGCAATTACAATGCCGACTTAGTCATTACTTCTCCCATAACTTTTACAATACCAACAATAGCCATCAATGGTTCTGTCACCTTTACTATTTGTTACCAAGGAAATGTCCCTGCATATAATGCTGCAACAAATACTTTAACGATACCGCCAATTCTGGTACCTTCCGGCACCAATGTCACCTTTGCATTGAATAATTTAGTAGATAATAATACAGGTTGTCAAGGTGTTTTATCAGGCAGTAGCATTACCTCAATTACCGTATTAGCGAATCCAACTGTAACAGCAGACCCTGCCGGTCCTCTTTGCACCGACGATGCGCCAATTATACTCACCGGGAGTCCGGTAGGAGGAATATGGACAGGCACGGGTGTTACAAATGGGATTTTCGACCCTGCTACTGCTGGTCAAGGCACCCATACTTTGACATACACCTATACAGATGGTTCAGGTTGTATGGGAAGTACCACAATCAATGTCGTTGTAAACAATTGTTCTTGCCCACTCAATACGATGGTTGAAGCAGGTGCAAATATTACTACGTGTGACATCAATGCCATATCTCTTTCCGGTTCAGTAGTGAATGGAACAGGATATTATTGGACAACGAGTGGAAACGGGGCTTTTGGTGATCCATCCGATTTAAATACGACTTATACCCCAAGTACCGATGATTACAATGCGGGAACGGTTACCATATCTTTGATTGTTCCGGATCCGGATGGTATTGGTCCTTGTACAGAGTTGACGGATCAATTTACGATAACATTTAACCAAAGTCCTGATTTTTCAATTTCTGGAAACCTTCCAATCTGTTCTGAAAGTTGTAATACATTGATAATAGATTTCACTTCGGGCCCTGGGCCATATAGTGGTAGTATTTCGGTATCCATCGGTGCTGATAATTATACTTATTCTGTTAGTAATTACTCAGATATAACCAATCTTCAAATATGTTATAGGAATGTTCCGGCTTCTTATGATGCAGCCACCAATACCATTTATGTACCGCTTCACCCCGGTCAGGTTCAGATGACAGTAACCTTTTCCAATTTCATCAACACTACCAACACTTGTCCTGCAGCACCTGATCAACAAGTAATAATACCGGTATCTGATCCGGCAAATCTGCAATTACAACCTATCGGTAGTGTCTGTGTCATTTTCCCTCCTATAACACTACAAGCCACTCCTGCCGGAGGAGACTGGAGTGGACCGGGTGTAACAAATGGAATATTCAACCCGGTTATTGCAGGCGTGGGGCAACATGTATTAACTTACTCCTTTACCGATGGTAATGGCTGTACAACAACAGATACAATCCATGTACAAGTGGAACCCTGTGGATGCGATAATCCCCCTATAGTAGATGCGGGACCTAATTTTATCATTTGTCCAGGAGACTTTGCCAATCTCCTTGGAAGTGCTAATGGCCCTACCGTGTGGTTTACCGCAGGAACTGGCACATTTGACGATATCAATGATCCCACCACTATTTATACACCCAGCCCTGCTGATATAGCATCCGGAAGCATCATTCTTTCATTGACGGTTGCCGATCCAGATGGCGTCGGTCCATGCACAGCCGTAACCGACAAATTAACACTAACCTTCCATACACCTAATGTCACCATGACGCCCAATCCAGACGTCTGCATCAATGGATCTATACTTACCTTGACTGGAAGCCCTGCTGGAGGTACGTTTTTAGGCAATGGAGTATCAGGCAATCAGTTCAACCCCACTGTGGCAGGTCCGGGAGATCACATAATAACCTATAATGCCACTGATAACAGCTGTCCCGGCAAAGCAACTGATACAATCCATGTTTTTGGCAAACCAACAATAACTTTATCTTTCCCCGACTCGGTTTGTCTAAATGATGGATTGATAACGCTTGCCTCAAATCCTTCAACCGGCACATTTTCCGGTACCGGTGTGAGCAACAACCAATTTGATCCGGCTATTGCAGGTCCGGGCATTTGGACTATCACATACACGTACAATGATGGTACTTGTACTTGGAAAGAAAATAAGGATATCAAAGTGAAAGATTGTAACTGTGCTACTCCTGCTATTGCTGATGCCGGTCCAGATCAAGTTATCTGCTCTAATGTGCAAATATTACTCAATGGAAGCGTTACGACCACTCCAATATGGACTACTTCAGGGTCAGGCACCTTTGTTAATCCAAACAGCGCTATAACAAATTACACCCCTAGTCCGGCAGATATAGCCGCCGGTACAGTAACATTGACATTGACATCTGGTGATCCGGATGGCAATGGTCCATGTTTATCAGCATCCAATGCCATGATAGTAACGTTTAATATTATTAACATTCAATTGGATTCTTTGCAGGATTTGTGTATTTCCTCTCAACCTATTGTACTATCTGCCCAACCAAGTGGAGGTACTTGGTCAGGTGTCGGCGTGACAGGAAATACTTTTAATCCTACATCTGCCGGTATTGGAAACTTCAACCTCAGATACACCTATCAGTCCGGTAATTGTAATGCTATTGCCAATGTAAGTATTCAGGTATTTGACTTGCCGACGGTTACTTTGGCTCCATTTGATACTTTATGCATCAAAGACCCGACTATAACCTTGTCAGGTGGCAGTCCATCGGGCGGTAAATATTATTTAAATGGCGACTTAAATACACCGATTACGACTTTTGACCCAAGCATTCCGGGCACCTATACCATAACCTATATTGCTGGGACAAAGGATTGCGAAGGCACGGCATCTCAAAATATTTTGGTCAAAGATTGTGACTGTATTACGGCTGTGACTGTTTTTGCAGGAAATGATACAACTATATGCAAACCAACGACTATTCAATTAAATGGAAAGTTGACTGGCGTTTCAACGGGAACTTGGACTTCATCAGGAACCGGAACTTTTAATAATGCCACCTTATTAACCCCTATTTATACACCTTCTACCGCCGATCTAACAAAAGGTTTCGTCATTTTAACCTTCACATCAGAAGATCCGGATGGAAATGGTCCTTGTTTAGCGTCTTTTGATGACATTAGGATAAACTTTGAAAAAGAACCGGAAGTACTGCTGTTAGTGACGCAACCAACATGCATCATTCCGACAGGAAGCGTATTGATAAATGTTCTTACAGGACAAAATCTACAATATTCTATCGATAACGGTTTAACTTTTTCAACAAATATAAATTTCAATAACCTTTTGCCGAATTCCTATAAACTTATTGTCAAAAGTATTAATAGTAGCTGTCAGACAGATCTCGATTTTACAATAGATCCATTTACTGAACCGGTGGGGCAATGGAAACCCATCTCCGCTATATGCAGTGACGAAGACTATAACAGCATATCATTACTATCAACGGAGCACCTAACATTGCCGATTCATGCAACGGTCAATGGAAACATTTATCCTATAATAAACTCACTTCCATACGACTTCAAAGGATTGCCGAATGGCGTATATTCTATTGTATTAACGGATAAGAATAACTGTGTTTTGACAAAATCCTTCACATTCGACGCTTCGTCATCCATTTCGGTCGATATTAATCCTGTCTTTATCATCGATGAAGGAGATCAAGTGACGCTTAATCCGGAGATAAATGGCGACTTCGACATCATACAATGGAATCCATCCACTTACTTGAGTTGTAATGATTGTCTAAATCCAATTTCAAAACCATTGTCAGATATTAGCTATACCGTTATAGTAACAGACAAAAACGGCTGTCAAGATCAAGCATCCCTCCAAATAAAAATTCGGAAAAAATTAAATGTCTTTATTCCCAATATCATCTCGCCAAATCACGATGGAATAAATGATGAATTTACAGTTTATACGGATGATGATGTAGCCTTAGTCAAATCAATGAAGATATTCCATCGGTGGGGAGGACAAGTCTTTGCACGTACTGACTTTGAACCCAATGACCCAAAACTCGGGTGGAATGGTATGTATAATGGGCAACAAGAAAATCCCGCTGTCTTTGTTTATTTAATAGAGCTTCAACTTAAAAATGGAGATGTGAAGATATTTAGTGGTGACGTAACTTTAATGCGATAATGATTCTACAAAATATTTTCAAAACCGGCTAAACATCGATATGCACATAATTTAGCTTTATGTATAAGCATTGAAAGGAGTATCTATTTTGTTTAGTGGTGTATTATCAGAATTCCCCTTCAATATTTTCCTTCTTCAGCTTGCCTGATATAGCATTAATTTCATATTTGGTAAATTCTTGATTAGATTTGAAGCCGAAGCTGTAAATAATTTCACCCGGACGAGTCAACTTGACAAAGCGATTGGTATAAACTTCTTTTTTCCACTCATCCCATATAAGCTCATTCGTAAGTAATTCCTCTCCATTGCGACTAACTAAGTGAACCGAATCCTTTGCAACGACGATATTTTTCTTTGCAATCCTTTCTGCACTATTGGCCGTTAAAATACTTGACACCGCTCCGTCATTGTCATAAAAGTAAACAATGACACCTTTAGGGAAGACATCTCTCTGATCACCCGGATCCAATATTCTTGCCATGGTGTCAAATTTAATTCTAACTTTCAGATGTGCAGAATCGCTATACAATATCTCTCCATCTACACCTGTCTCATAACTTCCGGAGGCAGCTTTTTCGACAAAACGATTGATTTCCTTGATATTATTTTCACATGACATAAAGGATATCATCCCAATACAAAGTATAACAATCTTAAAAGTCATTCGATTCATCCTGCAAATGTGAGCATAATATTTTAAAATGAAAATTTATCTTATCAAGGTTATACTACCTTTGTAAAAAATTCGACTTCCTCGATTCAGCCCAATTTCAATATAATAGGTATAAACATCCGGATTCAACTCCTTACCCTTATAACGTCCATCCCACCCAAGCGCCTCAACTCTTGGATCGAGATCCCGCCCTTCAAAAACCTGTGAACCCCAGCGATTATACACCACTAATCGATTAATTTTAGTAATATATTTAGACACATTCGGATAAAAATAGTCATTGATCCCATCATTGTTAGGCGAAAAAATATTTGGAACAAAAACATCGACTTTGGCTGTCCTTATCCATATTGAATCCTTCGCTTGACACCCATTTTCATCCATTACCAAAGCATGTAATAAAAAATCACCAACTATTGGTAATATCTCTGGTGTCCGACAGGTATCACACGAAACATAAACTGGTGGAAACCATTTAAAAGAAATATCATCACCCTCAAGCATATACTGAATGACCATTTCAGGCTCACTTCCAAGCGTTACAATAGTATCATTTCCAATATCTACATATAAGCCTTCACCACAACAATTTATGTGTACTGTATCCTGGACATACGCTTTACACCCTATTGAATCCCGTACAATTAAGGAAATAAACTTAGTACCCGACTTTTCAAAGGTGACAGACTTTGGACCTGTTCCAACTTGACTATTTTGTACAGCATCGGGAGTAAATATCCATGACATGTCAGTAATCTTACTCAACTTATTTTGAATCAATTCTTTTACCTTAATGCTATCTCCTCTACACCATTCCTTATCTTTCTGAATGTCAAGTCCCACCAGCAAGCCTTTCAACTCAGCACTACCGCCCATAATAAAATCAAATCCCTGATTTTGTGAGGTGTAATTATTGACAAGCAAAACATAAGCCTCTCCAGCCTTCATTTCCAATGGAGCTAAAAAATTATTTCGGTCAGGAGCACAGCCTGCAAACTCAGCAAAGTCAGTCTCTCCTGCCATCAAACCGGTAGAACCGCAACAATTGGGATATAGTGCACAATTTCCCGGTGATATTCCGGTCGCCATACAGCGTACAATCTCCAAATCACAACCCAATGGATCCCCATTCACTTTATATACAACAAAATCAAGATCATCTGCCTCTTTCAATGGATTCAATCGAAAAGTAAAATCTCCCGCTTCTTGACAAATCCACCTAAATAATATACTGTTGGATTCATTCGCATTGGAAAAACATGGCGCACCTGCTAATTCATTTTTATTGCCAAAGCCTTGCACATTTCTGACGGTAAAAGGCTGCTTTGAGCAAATCAAATTCGCTGTCTCACAGTCACTCCCATCCAATATCGGTGCAAAAAAATTATTTATACACAACCCAAATCGAAATTCGTCTTTTTTTATTCCATCTACACGCAAATACAATTGCTGACCCGGTATTAATCCACCTTTATATAGCTGAAGAAAATTATCATTATTGGATTGATTCCCACATACCATTTCAATTAAACCACCACAATCCCCACTATATAATGTAGCCGTCACACCCTGATTATTCAATAGATTAACTTTTACGATAATGTCGGAGGCGGCAACAAAAAAGGTAAACCAAACATCATGGTTATTGGAAGAATTACACTGGGAAAAACCATTGATTGAAGGCGTAGATCCAATATTATTATATACAGCACTATCTGAACAAAAATCAGAAATATCCTTTATTAAAATCGCTTTACGGCATTCATCATTGATGGGTTGACCACTAACCCCAAAGGCAAGAACTCCAACTTGAAATAATATAGCTAAGACTATATACCTCATTACTGCATTTGATTCCAAAAATTTTAATGCTAAAAATAATAAAAATAAGCTTAATATTCACCTTTTCAACCCGTATTTAACAAATGAGGTGTCCCAAAACCGAAGATTGCTGATTACGTGTCGTACATCGATTCTACATCAGGCTATTGCAAAATGTGGGATTAACAAAAAATCTTTCAACAAAAGAATCAAACATTCCATAATTAACTAACATATAATCACCACAATCCGTTTATTTTATACTTAATATTTAAAATATATTTTTATCTTCGCCTTAGTTTACATACTAAAAACCATCATTTGAACAGTTTAATAGAACAAAATAACAAAAGCAATCGTATGAAATTATTGCATTTTTGCCTGATATTACTTATACCAGGCTTTTTAACCGCTCAAAAAACCTCTGTTTTTACAGAGAAAACTGCTGAATTTGAGCGTGGTTTGGACTTATACGACCAAGGGATTTATGGCGCAGCATTCAGTGCATTTGAACATTCATCCAAGATAGATGATGCCAACAACGACCCAAAGGTTACTCTCCTCACCGCCAAGTCAAAGCTGATGATGGGAAAGAGTTCAGTACGTATCGGAAAACCCGATGCAGAAATGGTAATGTTAACCTATTTTAGACAAAATCAACCTGACGCTTTGGCTTATGAAGCGGTGATGGATCTTGGCAATTATTATTATTCCAGGAAAAATTATGACGAAGCTATTTCGTTTTATGCAATGATTGACCCCACCACTCTATCTGACGAACAAAAATCAGAAATCAAGTTCAAACAAGGCTATGCCCAGTTCTTCAAGAAAAAATATCCGGAAGCAAAGTCATCGTTTGGCGCTATAAAAAATATTAAAAACAAATACTATGACCAAGCCAACTATTATTATGGGCTGTCATGCTATTACACAGATGATTTTGACAATGCGGTAGCTGCGTTTAAATTGTTGACACAGAGTAAGCGCTATAAATCTGTTGTCCCTGCTCATATATGCCAAATCTTACTTGCACAAAAAAAGTATGATGAGCTAATAGCCTTCGTCGAGCCTCTTTTAGGTGATTCAGACATCAAGAAACAACCCGAATTAAGGCAGATGTTAGGCCAAGCCTATTTCGGCAAAGGAGACTATGAAAAAGCGCTACCGTACTTAGAAGAATATACTGAAAATAGCTCTAAAAAAACCAATGAAGACTATTTCAGACTTGGCGTATCCCAATATAAAATTAAAGAATATAATAAAGCCGTAACTAATCTTAAAGCTTTAGAAGGCGATAATTCTGAAATGGGTATGTATGCCATGTTTTATTCAGGAGACGCTTACCTTAAATTAAATGACAAAAATGCAGCACGCAATGCATTCCAGAAGGCATCGACCAAAGATTACGACAAGCAAGTTGTAGAAGAATCTCTTTTCAACTATGCCAAACTTTCTATTGAGCTGGGCTACGACAAAGAAGCATTGACGACACTTCAACAGTTTAAACCAGACTCTAAATTTTACAACGAAGCTCAAGAATTAATCAGCGACGTTTTAGTTAGCTCTCAAGATTATGAAAAGGCTATTAAACTATTAGAATCCATTCCTGACAAGTCAGTTAAAATGACAGAAACATATCAAAAAGTGTTATTTTACCGAGGTGTTCAACTACACGCACAAAGCTCTTGGGATGCATGTCAGCTATTGTTTAAAAAAGCGATGATTACAGGTTCTGACTTGCAAATTAAAGCATTGTCCCACTTCTTTATCGGCGATGCAATGTACAATAAAGAGGATATTAAGAATGCCCGATTAGAACTCAATACTTTTATTGGGATGGCTAAGGGACTCAACAATCTTCCACCTCAATCCAGTATTGCAGCTGCCAACTATGACTTGGGATACACTTACTTTGATGAAGGCAATTACAATGAAGCATTGAAGTATTTTGATCAGGCAATGAGTGGCTTTAAAACTTACAAAGCTTCCGATGACACATACGTAGGAAGCGCCATAATCCCCGATATTACCTTGAGGATTGGTGATTGCTACCTCAAAAAGAACAATTACAACAAGGCAAAAGAAAATTACGACATCGCAATCACACGCAATTACCCGAATCTGGTATATGCAATGTTTCAGAAAGCAATGATTTCGGGACTACAAGGCGATCGTAACACTAAAATAAATGCATTGAGAAATATCGCAGATCGTTATCAAAATTCCGATTATGCTGACGATGCCTTATTAGAATTAGGAACAACATACGATGGAATGAATCGTCCATTAGATGGTATTGCCACACTTAACCGTCTCGTCAAAGAACACGGCAAGAAATCCAATTTAGTTAATAAAGCACTCCTAAAAATGGGACTGATGTACTACAACACCAATGACTACAACAATGCTTTAGCGACATATAAAGAAGTATTTAAATATAACCCCACTAAAGATGAAGCTAATGCTGCCTTGACAGCAATAAAAGAAATATACATTAACGACCTGAAGAGGCCGGATGAATACTTTGCTTATGCCGAATCTCTCCCCGGATTCAAAGCAAGTACCGATGAAAAAGAAAGTGCAGCTTATCAGGTTGCAGAAAACTATTATCAAGAAGGTAAATACTCTGAAGCTATTACGGCTCTTACCGAATATATTAAAAAATACCCGAAGGGAGCCAATAGCATGGAAGCTATCTTTTTTAGAGGTGAATGTTATACCACCCTAAAGAAATACACGGAAGGATTGGCAGACTACAAAGCCATCATAGCTTTAGGCAATAGTGAATATTACAAAGATGCCCTTGAAAAAGCAGCTATAATAAGTTATAATTACAACCAAAATTTCACCGAAGCTTATCAATATTACTCCACTCTTGCTGAAGTAGAAACCAAAGAAGAGAAAAAATTTGAGGCTCAACTCGGCGCATTGCGAAGTGCCCACAGAATTGGCAACAATACTGAAGTAATAAGAATAGCTGATTTAGTAATTAAAAATACTCGAGCCTCAGTAGCTCAAAAAGCATCTGCCAACTTCTATCGTGGTAAATCTTCACAAGAGTTAAAAGATTACAACACAGCCTTAGAAAGCTACAATGAAGTTATCCGAAATTCTGAAAATGAGCAAACCGCAGAATCAAGATATCGTGTTGCTCAGATATATTACATGCGCAACGACCTTACTTCAGCCGAAGAACTTGCTCAAGAAGCAATGGAAGCCAACAATGACTATCCTTATTGGGTTGCCAAGTCCCTCATTTTAACTGCTGATATTCTGACAGACAAAAAGGATTATCTCAACGCCAAAGCCGCTTTGGAAGCGGTCATTGATAATTTCCATGATGATAAAGATATCTCAGCTGAGGCTAATGCCAAGCTTGAAGCCGTGAAAAAGAAAGAAAATAGCGGTAAATAAAGGAAATAATTGTAGTTATTATTATCCAACATTATTAAATAAAAAATTCTGTTTTTCTAACATTATATCAGAACAACAATGAGATTAATCCATAAAATTAAACAAAACATAACGCTCAATAACTCCTTAGTATTGATTGCCATTTGTATGGGAAATGCGGCATTTGCACAAACTGATCTACCTTCCGGCAAAGTAGAAGTCATCAAAAGCTATGACGCTCAACTGCTTGAATCTAATAAACTTCAGCTTCAAGGCAAACTTCCTGAAACCAATGCGGATAAAAAAGTATTTACCTATGACCTTCGTCCGGAAATCAAAGAAAAGAAACCCGGCATCAAAGAAGAAGTAGCCAATATCAAGCCATTGACGATGTCTGCAGAAAAGTTGAAAGAGTCCTATAAAGGTTATCTCAAACTCGGCACAGGATTTCCTCTGGCCGGATTTGTAGAAGGTGCCTACTCCTCCACCAATACCAAAAATTATTTCATTGACTTATATGGCCATCATAATGGAATTTATTCCTCTCCCCGCGAAAATCAAGTATTTGCAGAAACAAGCATTGGACTAAGCGGAACCAACTATTTAGAAGCTGGTGTCGGCATGAATGGGCATGTCAATGTTGATTTAAACAACTTCAGGTATTATGGTGGATACAATCCGGCAGATACAAGCTTTCCGGGGGATCCTGCAAAGCGTAAATTCACTAATGTAGGCGCCGGCATTAAAATCTTTAACTCTAAGAAAAACAGCTTAGACCTTGAATATTGGGCAGGAGTAGATATGTATGGATACAAAGACAACTTTGCTTCGACCGAAAGAGGTCTCAACTTAGACATCGGAGCCATAAAATGGATTGCTGACCGCCACAATTTTACACTTCAGATTACTGATGACTTGTTGACCTATGGCGATACTGAAAAGAACAAATTGAATAATTTTAATGTGAAACCTTCCTTCACCTTCCATGGAGATATCTTTAAAGTGAAATTGGGAGCCAATTTAGTAAGCAGTACCGGATTGAGTTTCTTCCCCGATATTGAGGCCAGCGCAAACATCAGTGGACCTTCAATCAATGTATTTGTAGGAGCCGGAGGCGATCAGTACCAAAATAGCTTTAAAAGACTAAGTACAATAAATCCATTTATTTATACAAGATTCGCTGAAACCGGCAATGATGGACCTTTTAATACCAAGTATTTTGATTTCTACGGTGGTGTGGGTGGTGGATTTAAAGCCATTAACTACCGTTTAAAAGTTGGTTATAAAACAAATAAAGATTATGCCTTATTTGTTCAGCAACAAGTTGACCTAAGGCAATTCGACATTATTAAAGATGATGTAAATATTTTCTATATCGGTGGTGAATTGACAGCAACTTTCTTAGAGAAACTAACGACTTCAGTCAATTTCTTGCAACAAAATGCATCGCCTCGAGTTCAGGCACGAGCCTATGGCATCATTCCATTCCAAATTGGCTTTAATGCTACCTACATGACATTAAATGACAAACTTAAACTCAAAGGTGATTTGAACTTTGCCACAGGAAGTCCTTATCGCAATCGCTTCGGCTCTATTGGCAACCTAAATCCACTGTTTGACCTAAGTGTACGGGGTGACTACTTCTTCACAGAAAATTTTGGCGCATTCTTAGGCTTAAACAATATTGCATCCGTTAAGTATCAAAGGTGGTACAAATACCCTTCTTATGGAATCAATGTGTTGGGCGGAATTAGTTTGAGATTTTAATAAAATTATTCTTGTCCCGAATTAAGCATTTCTATTGCTTATTTTGGTTGAATCTTTTTAGCGTTTTATTCTGAAAATTTGATGTTTTCCCGAAAAGTCGGAATTTCTTTAAATTCAAAATGCTCCCGAAAGCTATCGAGATGATATCCGTAATAAACCACCTCAATTGGTCTATTACGGATATCCTTTCGTTGTGCCTCACCCTATAAGACGACCCTACAACAATAAAAGACCAATAAATAAATTACACAAATTAATATATCTTGAATGAACGGAAGATTAAAGATAATTGAGCAGCAACTGTTAGGAATTGACAGTGCTGCTTTTCAAAACCTTTGTGATATTTATTTAGCATTACGAGAACAGGAGCTTGCGAGTATCAACAGAACAGGAAGCAAATTAGGGAAACAGAAAACAACGAAGGGAACACCTGATACATTTTTTCGCCTTGCTGACGGAAGTTTAAGGTATGTAGAATATACAACCAAGGCAGACGGATTAGTTGCTAAACTCAAAGAAGATATTGATAAATGCTTAGACCCAACAAAGACAGGTATTCCAACAAATCAAGTTTTCAAAATAATTATCTGTTTTAACTCACGACTTGATGTCGCTGAAGAAACTGACATTACTCAATATGCAAATTCTAAAAATGTCAGAATTGAATTAATTGGTTTAGATTGGTTGGCATTGGAGATTTATTCCAAGTATCTAATTCTTGCAAAAGATATTTTAGGTATTCCCCTTGATACAGGACAACTATCGCCACTTCAAAATTTTGTTGATGAATACAATAACAAGGCAGGGAAACTTTCTACGCCATTAGATAATATTTTCTTGCACAGGGAAACTGAATTAGCCGAAATTGAAACCATTTTGGCCAACAACGATTTGCTGATAATTTCAGGTTTCCCCGGAGTTGGAAAAACTAAAATTGCAATTGAAGCACTAAACAAGTTTCTGACGGCAAACAAAGATTTTTCGGCTTTCGCTGTTTCTAAAAAAGACCAAGACATTTCGGAAGATTTAAAAATCTACTTGCAACAAGAAAAGAATTACATTCTTTTGGTTGATGATGCAAACCGTCAACTTCCAAATTTCAAACAGATTTTGGGAGTATTCAGAGAAAATAGAAAAGGAAATATAAAACTTTTAATCACAGTAAGAGATTATGCGTTGAACGATGTAGAAAATGAATGTTTGGATTATTTACATCAAACTATTGCACTCAAAAAATTTACAGATGAAGAAATTACACAGTTAATCAACAGCGATTCTTTTGAAATAAAAAATCCCAAGTATCAGAAACGAATTGTAGAAATTGCAGACGGAAATGCCCGACTTGCAGTTATGGCTTCAAGATTAGCAAAGCAAGAACAAGTTGGTTTTCTGTATGGAGAGGGTGAAAGAATATTTGAACTCTACGATTTTTATTTCAAAACATTCATAAAAGATTTTGACATTTTTGGCAATAAAACACTAATAAAAACGCTTGGGATAATTTCGTTCTTTTTCACCATTGACAGAAGCAATAAAGAGTTACTTGAATCAATCCTTAAAACATTTGAACTTGATTATTACCAATTCAATGAAGCTATTGATGAATTAGAAAAGAGAGAATTGGTAGAAGTCCAATACAATCACGCAAGAGTTGCAGAGCAGGTAATGTCAACTTATTTCTTCTATAAGGTTTTCATTAAAGACGAGATTCTTTCTTTTAGAACATTGTTATTTACCTATATCTCTCAATGGAAAAAAAGATTTTCAGATACAATTATTCCTTCTAATAATTCTTTTGGTTATGATAGTGTGCTGAAAAAAATTAGCGGAACATTAGACGAATATCTTCATTCAATTTATTCAGACGAAGCAAAGGTTTTGGACTTCTTCAATCTATTTTGGTTTTATAAAAGAGAAGAAGTGATATGTTATTTTCATAGCAAAATCAAGAACTTTCCTGAACCGACAAATCCAATTTACGATACAAAATATGAAATTAATGATTTTGTTTGGGATAGAGATAAAACCTTAGACTTTCTTAGTAATCTATTTAGTCATTATACTGAAAGTTTTATTCCTGCATTAGAATTGGCTTTTGAATATTGCCGAAAAAAGCCAGAATCATTACCTGAACTTATCAGAAGAATAAGAGAAAAATTACTTTTTGATGATGACGACCGAAGATACAATTTTGTCAGACAAGTTGAGTTGTTCAAACTTTTGATAACAAAGTTTAAGGAAAAACAACCCCACTACGTTCAAGCATTCTTTGAACTTTCGGGAACATTCCTTGCTCATCATTTTCAAATCACGAAAAGTGATCGTGGTCATTCAATCGTATTTTATCAGTATCCGCTTCCTTTTTATGAGATAACAAAAGATTTTAGACAAACGATTTGGACAACACTTTTTGAGAGTTATGAAACGTATCCAAAAGAAGTATTTTCAATTATATCTCATTTTAAACCCGGATTTAGAGATGCAATTCCTGTAATTCTTGAATTTGATTTATCGCATCTAATTCCATTCATTGATAACAAACTTGACTCGACTAATTTTCAAAATATTCATTTTGTAAATGACTTTGTTCATTGGTTAAACAGAGAAAAACTTCAAGACAAAAGCTATCAAAACCTTAAAGTAAAATTCACAAGTAAAGAATATGATTATTTTAGAAAGTTAGATTGGAATACTCTGAGAGGTAAGCAAGATTATGACTTCAACAATTATGATGAGTTTCAAAAACTGAAAGAGCAAGATATTCGCACTTCTTTTGTTTTTAAGGACGAAACTGATTTTTCTTCTTTGCACATCGCAATTAAAAATACCCTTTCGCTTGGCGAAAATAACTGTTGGGGTATTAACCAAGCGTTGAATATAATCGTTGAGGAAAATTTTTTAAAGAACGAAGAATTAGGTTTCAAGCTATTGGAAAGCATATTGCAAAACTATCCTAACGGATTGAATCCGCTTTATAGACCAATCCGAATAATTGCTCAAAAATCATCTGATTGGACTTTGCGTCTATGGAATTTGATAAAACGTTGGAATCACGACTACAATTTATATTGGCAGCTTTCATTTTTTGACTGTTTACCAACCGAATTTGCGGACAGTTTTTACAAAAGTGAATTACTTGCGACGATAAACTCTATTGACAGAAATTGTTATTTACAATTTGAAAGCTTTGGAAAGTTTCTTTCAATAAATCTTGATGAACAACAGAACACAAAAACAGAGAAAAACATTATTGAAGAAATACTTTCCATTGCTTACGAGAAAAATAAAAATGAGGATTTAACAATCACGCTTTCATTTCATTTTTTTGAAAAATACAGCGTAATTCTTGCGGACGATTATGATTTACTTAAAAAGTCATACATCCAACAAGAAAAGAAAAGTAATCATTTTGATTTTAGTCGTGAAGGGTTAAAGGCTTTGCTTCAAGTAAATCCCAATTTTCTTTTAGAGTATATTACTTCATTTTACGCAAATGAAGTGTATCAACTAAATCGCAATACAAATAATCAGTTTCCTTTTGTTTGGGATTTGGAAAATAATAATGAATTAGTTGAACAGTCCATAATTCTAATAATTGAGAATAATTATTATTATGGAATCCTTAAACATCCGATAATCATATTTTTCCAAAACCTTAATGGTGAGCAGAAATTAAAAGCTCAATCCTTTATTCTAACTTTTATTTCCAAATACGGTCTTATAGTTGAAAAGATGAACCCAATTTTTAATGTTATACGTCACACAATGAAAGATTTTTTTGAAACGGCATTTTTGCACTATCTAAGTTTGAATACTGAAATTGAAAGCTTTGAGAAAATATGGTGGAGAGGAAATGGCGGAACTTATAGTGGATATGTTATAATTGGAGAGATACACGCAAAAGAATGGCAAAAGATTCTTGAAATGGCAGAAAAATCAAATAACCACCTTGATTTAATTCCCATAAAAACATATATCAAAAGGCAGGTTGAATACGAATTGCGAAGTGCCGAAGATGAGCGTAAACGTAAATTTATTGACCCTGAAAGATGGTAAAACGAGAAATAGAAGGCCGAAGGTACAACAAGCGGTTTCGCGTCAGAAGTGGTAAACGTCTTCGTTTAAACATTATTTACTAATTTTAGCTTTTCGGCTTCGATTGACGTTTGGCGATGGAAATTCCGCCCGAACGCAAGGGTGCCAACTGTTTGAACAAATAGCAACAAAATTCGTCTCCGAAATAAAATTTGTCGAAATAATTTTTCATTGGAATTATTTTGTATCTTTGTATGGAAACAACAAAAGGTTAAATGAATAAATTTGAAGTGATTTTTTTGACCGAAGCAAGGGAATTTTTATTACAACTTGACGAAAAAAGTCGGAACAAAATCATTTTCAGTATTGACAAAGCAAAAATTAATAATGATAATACGCTATTTAAGAAGCTGAAAGGAGAAATTTGGGAGCTTAGAACATTATTCAACAAAACACATTTCCGAATATTTTCTTTTTGGGACAAAGAAGATAAACAACAGACCTTGGTCTTAGCGACTCATGGAATCATAAAGAAAACAGGGAAAATACCTGAAAAAGAAATTGAAAAAGCTGAACAAATCAGATTGAAATATTTTGAACTTAAAGGTATTAGAAAAAATGGCAACAAAAAATAAAGAATTAGAAATGTTTAGTTTCGACCAAATAAAAGACGAATTTATTGGTAAAATTGGCACTGAAAAGAGAACTCAATACGAACAAGAGCTTCAATTAGAAGTATTGGGTGAAATGATAAGAAAAGTCCGACTTGAACGAAATTTAACGCAAGAAGAGCTTGGAAAGTTGGTTGGAGTGCAACGTGCACAAATTTCAAAACTTGAAAACAACACAACTAATGTAACAATGGAAACCATATTGAAAGTTTTTGGAGCATTAAAAGCCAAAGTAAATTTCAATGTAGAATTAATGACCAACTGAATACAAATCGCTTGATGAGAGCTACTTCTGCCTACAAACAAATTGGCAATAGAGCCGGTGAAGTGCTTATATTGAGTCCCGATATTTTTAGGGATGCAAGGTTGAAGAGTTGTAATTCTATTCAATCCTGATAATTCGGGATGATAAAAAGCGGCTTCATCTCCAATTTGCAAACCGGTATTAGAATTTTATTCTTAAAATTAAAAGAGAAACACTGTAATATTGAGTGTTTCTCTTTTTTTAATTGTAGAAACAGATAATCTCGTTTCTATCAATATTTCAAAAAAACCAACAATGCAATAAGCCGGATTCTGTACTTAGTTCGTCATTTATCTTGACCGATTGTCACCAAGCGGTTCTTTACTGCCTACCCCTCCAACTCATGCGAGCAACATTTAGCCTCTTTACTAAGGCGGTTGGATATACTTGACATTTCAACACGTAAGGTTTGTCGCAATGATATATTACTATACCATCGTGTGCGCTCTTACCGCACATTTTCACCCTTACCCCAATTCAAATGAATGAGGCGGTATCTTTTCTGTGACACTTTCTATTTCCGAAATACATCGGAATCCACCTGTTAGGTGGTACGCTGCTCTATGTTGCCCGGACTTTCCTCACACCATCATTATGGTGCGCGACGAAATACATTGTCGGAATAGTGCTTACAACAATTAATTCTCAAAAAAAGTTCTTGCTGTCTAAAAAACAAGTTAATCGAGGCTATCAGCCATAATCGTAAAAACTAAAAAATCAAGCTTTCACAGACATCAAAATATCTCTGATGGAAAATATTCCCTTTTTATCCCAAATATATTCAGCTGCAACAACGGCTCCGAGAGCAAATCCCTGTCGATTGAAAGCGACATGCTGCAACACTATTGCATCGACTCCACTTTTAAAGATGAGTTCATGTGTGCCCGGTACATCCGCTATCCTGGAGGCAAAAATCGGCAACAAGGATGGATCACTATCCCTATTCAACTGATAACCGGAATACTCATTATATACACTCCTGACCTCTTCACTCAGCGTAATAGCTGTCCCACTGGGTGCATCTTTCTTCTCAGTATGATGGGATTCATTGATACGAATGGTATAATCCTGTCCATGCATTAACCTTGCTAAATCTCTAGCTGCTTCAAAAAATAAATTAACTCCAATACTAAAATTAGATGCTACAACAAGAGCCGTATTATTCTTTAATACAATTGCTTTAGCCTCTTCCAGCCGATCATACCATCCAGTCGTGCCACATACCACTGGCAGCCCATTATCTGATAAAAGGCTGATATTATCAAACGCCACTCCAGGATGAGTAAATTCGATACAAACATCTGTATTATCTAAATTGATTTGATGAATTGTCTCTGTGTTGTCAATCGATACTTTGTAAGATATCGTATGCCCTCTTTCAAGCAAAATAGACTCAATGGTGTGACCCATTTTTCCGTAACCAATTAATGCAACTCTCATGCTGTAAATATAATCTAATTCTCATTTATTTAGAAAAATACACGAACATCCACATGCACACTGATACACCTACAACAAAAAAACGGACGTATAGCATAGAACAATTTTTTACAACTATATCTGCTATCAAAAATACAATCATCGGGTTTTGTTAAAATAATCGTATTTTTGCCCATTAAATGGATAAAATAATTAATTATTCGTCCTAAGGCAACACATTAAACCTAACTACTGTATTACGATTAAAAGGATATGAGCTGGTTCAAGAGATTAAAAGAAGGTATTCAAACCACGACCAAAAACAAAAAAGAAGCTCCCGACGGCTTATGGTACAAGTGTAAAGAATGCAAGGAGGCGAGTACTATGAAGGAGTTTAGGGAAAACTTCTACAAATGTCCGAAATGCGACTATCACGCCCGTATTGGCTCTAAAGAGTACTTTTCAATTATTCTCAACCCGGGCTATTCTATCCTCTTTAACAATATAGAATCGGAAGATTTTCTAAACTTTGTTGACTTAAAACCTTATAAAGACCGCCTTGTTGAAGCTCAGAAAAAAACCAAACTTATTGACGCCTTATCTGTAGCAACAGGGCATGTAGGCGAATTTAATATACCTTTAACCATAGCATGTATGGACTTTGCCTTTATTGGCGGGTCTATGGGTTCTGTGGTAGGAGAAAAAATAGCTTTAGCCATTGAATACAGCATAAAACACCGAACCGCGTTGTTGATTATCTCCAAAAGCGGTGGAGCACGTATGATGGAATCTGCTTTCTCTCTAATGCAGCTCGCTAAAACTTCCGCTATGCTAACAATGCTCTCCAATGAAGGACTCCCTTATATCTCACTCATGACTGACCCAACTACAGGTGGCGTTACGGCTTCTTTCGCTATGTTAGGAGACCTAAATATTGCCGAACCTAAAGCATTGATTGGCTTTGCCGGCCCACGTGTAATTAGAGAAACTATAAAAAGAGACCTGCCCGAAGGCTTTCAAACAGCTGAGTCAACCCTTGAAAATGGCTTCTTAGATACCATCGTCAATAGAAAAGACCTGAAAGCTACTTTGGAAAATATGCTGAGTATTCTTGGAGTGAAATAATTTTACACATTATTGATTTAATTTATATATAATATAAATATTTATCAACTCCTTAACTAATTTTCAAAATATTATGGTTGAATGA
Organism: Saprospiraceae bacterium; assembly: GCA_018057925.1. Classification (GTDB taxonomy): domain Bacteria; phylum Bacteroidota; class Bacteroidia; order Chitinophagales; family Saprospiraceae; genus Parvibacillus. The sequence goes on along the minus strand of JAGPCT010000009.1, from coordinate 83,674 downwards.
CTTCTGCTTTTGAAATGGAGTCCTTATGATTCGACTATTTTAAAATTAAAATCCAATGGATCACTGCACTCTATCAGTTTTTCAATTATTTCTTTTCCATTCATAACATAAAAACTTAAAAAACTTTCGACTCTTTCCTGGAGTCCATTGTTAGGAAAAAACTTCTGATGAAGACTATGTAGTTGTTGAAGTTCAATCTCATGTTTTCCGGACAATGCTTTACGGACTCTCGCTTCAATATGGGAAAGTGTTTTAAAAAACGTAGCTGTCTCTGACCCGACAAATCCCTTTAATGTAGGATCTACCTGTTGCACTTTATCTTGAATATCGGCAATAACTTTTGCCAAAGCCTTAGTTTCACTGCCAAATGATAATGAAACTTCTGTCTGAGAGGCTAAAAACCCTGACTTTAGTTCATTTTCATCTTTAAAAAGTTCTTTGATTGAAATATTGATTTTTTCCAACTTTTTTAACGATGTCTGATCCACTATTACAAAGCTATCCCTTCTTACCAGCAAAGGCATCGTAATGTCAAATACCTCGAACAACAGCTTCCGATCCGCCCAATACGCCAACTCTCCTCCCCCTCCGATATAAGCCACTGTTGGGAGTAAAAAGTCTTGATAGATTGGCCTCATAATGACATTGGGACTAAATCTATCGGGATTATCTTCAATTTCTTTCTCCATTTCAACTGCTGAAAATGAAATATCCGTCTGAACGATTTCATATCTATCACCTTTTCTTTCAATACGATTCCGCCCATACTTAGATAAATAGAAAAAGTTGATTGGCCTTACAAAAGCCTGAGGCTTTAACCCAAGCTCTTTCATCTTCTCTTGTTGCCGCACAATAAGCGGTTCCGCAATACCTTCTATTACTTCCTGATGGATTATCTTTCTAAAGGCTTTTTTTCCATTTATGTCGTCAGCATTCAGAATAAGAAGTGGATAATCTACTAAAAATTCATTTATAAAATGGGTCATTGCTTCATTAACCGTCCGTCCCGGGCGATATGCAGTTCGAATTAATTTGCTCAATTTCTCTGCATGTTCATTTTTTCCCATTATACCACATAATTCTTCAATTGCAGCATCTATATCATCTGTGGTCATCCTACCTATTGGACCTGATTGTTGAGTATTCCAAAGAATTTTTTTCTGAAAAATGGTTGTATTATTGCATTCTTCCAAATCATGATCTTCGCCTCCAATATAAAATATGGGTACGAAATTATAATCAGGAAAGGCATCCTTAGCCTGCTGCGCCAACTTGATTGCCGATATTATCTTCGTTATAAAATACAATGGTCCACCAAATAAGTATGGTTGATGAGCAGTTACCATTGCATAAGTACTATCATCTAACAAACTATCAATCAAATCATTGCGTCCATTTATATTTAAACTATTATATTGTCTTGTTAGAATTTCGTGTATTAACTTTCTGTCAAATGGCTTTTTCTGTCGATCGGAGATAACCATTTTAATAGATTTCATTTCAGTTTTCCATGGAATTAATTCTTCAAAGAGGGATTGATTATTAGCAAACAACTTATCAAAAGTGCTTAATTGTTGTACTTTTTCAAATGGCAATTTTTGACAACACATACTATCTCTTTTATACGCAACGGGAACAAGGAAGAATAAAAATAGTTTAACTGATAGCTTTTAACTCTATTTATATACCAATCGGACTTAATTATGACCATTACTTATTTTTGTTACCCCCAGCCCCCTAAAGGTGGTCAAAAACAAGTAATGGTCAATTTCAAATATGATTAGTATAGGTTAAAGTCCAAATCCAAATCCGATTTCTATGTATCTTCCCGGCATAGGTCTATATGCAATCATTTCATAAGGTCGGTTGAATACATTTTCAATTTTTACCATCATATTGGTTTTAATTTGCTTAAAGCAAAGTCGATAATATCCTTCAACATCAAACAAAGCAAAGGATTCTAACGCATAATCCTCCGAATTATCAGCAGTAGTATATCTGGATGAAACATGTCTCCAAGAAGGTTTCAAAGTAAATGACCGAAAAATTATAGGAAGCGTAATGGCTTGTTGGCTTATAGGAACATAAATCAATCGTTTTCCGACCTGAGCCGGATTGCCTAAGTATTTTTTCAAAACAATTGGATTGGCAATATTTAGATTATAGTTCAATTCAAGTGCCAAATCAGGTCGGATATTCCATTTCCATGTATTGTGAAAGTCAATACCCTGAGAACGAACTTTTTGCACATTAAATGGTCTCCAAAAGTCTCCATTCACCTGGATCCATCCTATCCAATCATCTACTACATTGTTAAATAAAGCCAGAGAAGATGATAAATTCCAATTACTATGTATTTTCTTTTTAAAATAAATTCCCAACTCAATAGACTTATTGGTTTCATATTTTAATTGCGGATTTCCTGATAGCGGCCAATAACGATCATTCATGGTAGGCATTTGGTGGGTTTCGGCATAGGAAAGTGTCCACTTCAAGTCAGTACCAAGCTTTGTTCCGCCAAAAAGTCGGAAGGAAGGCTTTATGCTATTGCCATTTCGAATCATTTGTTGAACATTCAATCCATAATCAAGCCAACCCGGCTCGTCTTTTTGCAATTCAATCGTTCCAATATGCAAAAATTCATCGGGTGCTGTAACTTCAGAGCTTTGCACATGATAGTACGTCTGATTAAGGTGAACATTTAATTTGTGTTTCCAACGTCGATACTCCCAACGTAAAGAAAATGGTAAAGAAGTAACGTGATAATTCAAAGAAGAGGCAATACTCCTTACCGGAAAATAGTTCAAAATATCGTACAACACAGCTGTATTGAAGGAAACTACACTTTGGGCATTTATATAAGTAATCCAAGCCAGGCCACCTTTGAATGACTGATCAGTCTGGAAGGATACCGGGCCATTGGCGGTAATTGGAGGGGGGATGCCTCGAGCTGAATTGCTGTAATGAAGGCGCACTTCAAATTTAGACTTATTTAAGCGTATATCTGTCGCATTAGAAACATTAAACTGTCTAATATCGGCGTTTTGGAGTCTCTCTTTATTTGGATTAAAACCGGTTACAGGTCTATACCAATAATCATTCTTAGCCGATATGTATCCAATTTGAAAGTTATTGGTAAATTTATTTCTCTTTAATGTATAACCGACATTACCCTTATATGTAGAAAAAGAACCGATTGAGAAGGCTCCTCGTAAAGTCTCTTTACCCGAAGGGATAACTTCATTAATCCATACACTTCCACCGGCTCCGGAAATATTCCCTTCTACGGGACTATTGGATTTATTAAAGATAACCTCTGTGGAGGTGGGATAGATGCCTTGTAAGTTAAGGTCAAAAGTCCCATTTAGCGGACTATTCAATAGAAAACCGTTCCAAAATATCTTGGTACTGCTTGCGCCAAATCCTCTATTCCCCATAGTAACTAATCCACCACTATTATAAGCCTTCAGATAAACACCATCATTTTGCAAAACTTCAGCTACAGACTTTTCTACAAGTAGATTGTTAGAATCCGCTTGGTGTTTTAAGATAAATGAGGAAGATGACGGCGGCCTATTAAAAGAAGATGTAATGGTAAATTCAGCCAACTCCAAATTCATAGTCTGGGTAAAGCCGTAAATTTGAATAAAAAAAAATAAATATGTAATAAAAACAACCTTTTTCATATAAGTGCACAAATGTAAAATAATAAACTATATGAAATAACATATTTACAAGGACATCGACCTAGCTTATTGATGCAAAAAACAACATTTTTAATCATTATAATGACTGTTAATTGTGCAATAAAAGATAATTTATAATGAAAATGCAACAGTTTGAGTCCAATTTGTGTTAATCACCTTAGTTATTATTTAACCATTTAAAAAAGTGCCAAAATGGGGTGTTGGAAAAAATAAAACAAATGAATTGTTTAAAAAAATTATTTTTGCGCTCAAAATAGGCTGATAGAAATTATTAATTATGAGATACAAACTTTCAAACTTCAATTTTGATCTACCAAAAAACAAAATTGCTCAGTTTCCTTCTGAACAACGTGAATTAGCTAAATTAATGGTTGTTCACAAAGATACCGGAAAGATTGAGCATAAAGTATTCAAAGATGTTCTTGATTATTTTGATGCTGGCGATGTCATGATTAGAAATGACACGAAAGTCTTCCCGGCTCGATTATATGGAAAGAAAGAAAAAACAGGAGCTACCATTGAAGTCTTTTTACTTCGCGAGTTAAACAGTGAAATGAAATTGTGGGATGTCTTGGTAGATCCCGCCAGAAAAATAAGAGTAGGCAATAAGCTTTATTTCAATGATGCCAAGGGAAATGAAGTATTGGTTGCCGAAGTTGTTGACAATACGACATCTCGCGGAAGAACCATACGATTTTTCTACGACGGTGATTCAGAAGCCTTTATGAAAATTTTGGACCAATTGGGGAATACACCACTTCCAAAATATATCAACCGCAATGCCAATGACTTGGATAAAGAGAGGTATCAAACAGTCTATGCCAAGTCTATAGGAGCTGTTGCAGCCCCTACGGCCGGACTTCACTTTAGTAAAGACCTATTAAAACGCTTAGAAATAAAAGGTGTGGACTTCGCTGAATTGACCTTACACATTGGCTTGGGAACCTTTAGAAGCATTGATGTAGAAGATCTCAGCAAACATAAGATGGAAGCTGAATATTTTAAAATATCCGATATTGCTGCAGACAAAGTCAATAAGGCAAAACTTGAAAAACATCGTGTATGTGCAATTGGCACCACATCGATGCGCTCAATTGAATCAGCAGTCTCCGCTGAAGGTATGCTAAAAGCCGCCGAAGGATGGACCAATAAATTTATTTTTCCACCCTATCCTTTTAGCATCGCAGATTCAATGCTTACCAACTTTCACCTGCCGAAATCAAGCCTTATCATAATGATTTGTGCCTTCGGAGGCTATGAATTAATCATGGATGCATATCAAGAAGCTATCAAGAATGATTACAACTTCTATTCATACGGAGACGCAATGTTAATAATCTAAATAAAATATAATTAACCTCAACTAGTAAAACCTTAAATATGTATTGGACACTAGAATTGGCTCACCATCTTGAAGATGCTCCTTGGCCTGCAACACGCGACGAGTTAATAGACTTTGCAATTCGTTCAGGTGCGCCTTTGGAAGTAATTGAAAATTTGCAAGAAATGGAAGAAGAAGGCGAAATGTTTGAAGGGATTGAAGACGTTTGGCCTGATTATCCACGAAGAGATGACTTCTTATTTAATGAAGACGAATATTAATTAAAACATATAAGCTGACCGCCAATCAGCTTATTTTTTTATTCTACCGTTTTGCAAAAGAAAATCAACATTGCTATAGACGGCTTCTCAGGTTGTGGAAAAAGCACACTTGCTAAGTCATTAGCAAACGAATTAGACTATATTTACATCGACTCCGGTGCTATGTACCGTGCTGTCACCTATATGTTTTTGCAAAAAGGGATTTCTCCTGACAATATGGCGGCAATTGACCATGAAATGGCTACCATAGACATACACTTTAAAAGAAAAGGGAACTCCGACCAACTTTATCTCAATGGCCAACAGCTTGAAGACGAATTAAGAAGTGTCGAAGTCACCGGCCAGGTTAGCCTTTATGCTACAATTTCAGCTATTAGAACCAGATTGGTCCAAATACAAAAAGAACAAGCTATCCACAAAGGCTGTGTTATGGACGGTAGAGACATTGGGACTGTGGTATTAAAAGATGCCGAATTGAAACTATTTTTAATCTGTGATTTAGACATAAGAACTGCACGTCGAAAAAAAGAATTGGACGAGAAAGAAATTTTTAGTACATTTGAATCTGTCAAGAAAAACTTTATAGAAAGAGATCGGATAGATTCAACAAGGGCAGATAGTCCGTTGATTCAAGCATCAGATGCAATCCTACTGGACAACTCATTTTTGAGTCAGGAAGAACTCTTGAAAAAAGCACTTGACTTGGCATATATAACCATGGCAAGATAATTATGAGTCTATTTATTGCAGTACTGGCTTCTTTGTTTTCTGTAGTTAATCCTATCGGTGCACTACCGGTTTACACCTCTATGACGGATAGCTACACTACCAAAGAGAGAAATAGGACTGCGCTCCACACCAGTCTTTATTTCACGATGATATGTCTTGTTTTTTTCCTTGGAGGCTCATTTATACTAAGTTTCTTTGGCATTTCTGTTCCGGCATTAAGACTTGCCGGAGGTCTTGTCATCCTCAATAGTGGTTATAGCCTTTTGAACGGTAAAGTAATTCGCTCAGAAGCCATCAATGATAAAGTAAAAGCCGAAGCAAAGACCAAAGAAGATATCAGTTTCAGTCCATTAGCCATGCCCTTACTGTCAGGACCCGGCTCCATATCTCTTTTAATTAGCTTATACGCCATACACGATAGTTGGGACAAAAGAGGTATCATCATTGGGGTATTGTTTACATTAGGATTAATAATCTATATCATGCTTTTGAGTGCACCTTATATTGCCCGCCTCCTTGGCGAAGCAGGTATGAAAGCTGTAACAAGGATAATGGGTTTTATTGTCATGGCAATAGCATGTGAATATATCGTAAGTGGTGCCATGAACCTCATCAACAAACATTAACAAGGTCAACTTATGGAGAAACAAACTTCTAAAATAGTTATTAATCTTTCAGAAACCAATTCATTTATCAACCAAATTGTTTATGAGTTGCGGCACGTCCATATCCAAAAGGATAGAGCTAAATTTAGAAATAACTTAGAGAAATTTGGTATTCTGGCAGCATACGAAGTTTCTAAATCTCTCAACTATTCTGCAGAAGAAGTTCAAACTTCATTAGGTTCCACTTTCATTGAAACAATTGACGATTCCATTGTTCTACTTTCTATTTTAAGAGCAGGAATTCCCTTACAATATGGTGTCCTCAAATTAATGGATCAAGCAGAGACAGGCTTTATCGCTGCCTATCGAAAAGAAAAACCCGACGGTAGCTTTGACATCAAAATGGATTATATCACTTGTCCCAACCTTAATAATAAAGTTGTCATCTTCACTGATTCAATGCTCGCTACCGGTTCTTCTCTGGATAACGCCATGAAAATGATTGAAAATTATGGCACACCCAAAGAGATACACCTCATTTCCGTTATAGCATCAGAATACGCTATAGATCAGGTAAGACGCCTCTACCCCGCTATAAAAATATGGGTCGGCGCCATTGACGAAGAACTTACTGCCAAGTCATATATTGTTCCGGGCTTGGGCGATGCAGGGGACTTAGCTTATGGTGAGAAACTTCAGGGTTAATTGCGAATTCCACTATCTAGATTTTCCAACACCAAAGTGTACTGATTTTGAAAGAAATCCCAATACGCTTATTGTTTCAACAATTTTAATTACATACTGATTATCGTTTTTTTATAGATTCAATATTTTTTTATACGAATTTTGGGTTAAATATAATAATCTTAGCATAAGACATCAGTATTCACAAATATTCATTTTCTTTGTCTTTTTAAACAGAAAATATGTTAGGTAATTACCATTCTCTTTTATCGCCTTATGCTATTCTTGCTATCATCGGTATATATTTCAGTGTTTTAATTGCCATATCGTATTTCACCGGAAAAAACTCAAGCAATAGTAAATTCTTTTTAGCAGGTAGAAATGCACCCTGGATCTTAGTATCCATTGGTATGATAGGTGCTTCATTGTCCGGAGTAACATTTATCAGTGTACCGGGGAAGGTTGGTGTTGATGGTGCCAATAAATTTTTCTCTTACTTACAATTTGTAATGGGCAACCTTGCCGGCTACCTCGTCATCGGTTCGGTATTGTTACCTCTTTATTACAAACATAATCTGACATCTATATACGGCTATTTGGAGAAAAGGCTTGGTTTTTCATCTTATAAGACCGGAGCTACATTTTTCCTGATAAGCCGAGGTGTAGGTTCTGCATTACGCCTTTACCTTGCCGCTATCGTGTTACACAATTTCTGTACAGCGCCATTGGGACTTCCATTTGGAGCAACCGTTTTCTTGACCATAGGATTAATTTATTTATACACAGCAAAGGGTGGCATTAACACTATTTTATATACAGATGTACTTTTGACTTTTAGTATGTTAAGCGCCTTAGTTATGTGTATTGTTATCATAAGTAAGTCCCTTGGCAACAATGTCATAGAAATGGCTCAACAGGTATATCATAGCGAATACAGTCAAATCTTCTTCTTTCAAGATGGGTGGTCAGATCCCAATAATTTCTTCAAACAATTCTTAAGCGGTGCATTGATTGCCATTGTAATGACCGGACTGGATCAGGATATGATGCAAAAAAACTTATCCTGTCGTACCTTGAAAGATTCCCAAAAAAATATGTTTATTTTTTGCATTAATTTGGTCATTGTAGTCACTTTATTCCTAACCCTTGGCGCCTCACTTTACCTCTACGCAGCAAAGCAAAATATACCATTACCTGAATTATCTGACGAGCTTTTCCCTATGTTGGCCATGCAATATCTTGGTGTTACAGTATGTATTTTATTTTTTGTGGGACTTATAGCGAGCACATATTCAAGTTCAGATTCTGCATTGACGGCACTGACAACCTCCATCTGCATTGACTTTCTGGATTTAGAAAAAAAGAATTACCCGGAAAGAAAAAACAAAAGAATAAGATCAATGGTGCATCTAGGCATCTCTGTTGTGCTATTTATGATCATCATGGTATTCTATTACACCAACAATAGTGCCGTCATCAATCTCGTCTTCAAAATAGCCGGATTGACTTATGGACCACTGCTCGGCTTGTTTTCATTTGCCATATTTACCAAGCATATTCCCAATAACAAATGGGTTCCTTGGATATGCATTTTATGTCCACTAATTACGTGGGCTCTTGACTATAACTCAGCATGGCTGTTTGGAGGATTTCAATTTGGATTCTTAAATTTGGCGCTCAATGGGCTATTAATCTTTATTGGACTTAGAATTGTTTCGGTAGGAAAAGTAAGTCATTCCATATAATGGAAAAAATATTTAAATTATCACAAGAATATATTGATTGCTTAGATGAAATAGAATACAGCAGGGAACATCTCTTTATTACCGGCAAAGCAGGAACTGGTAAATCTACCCTGCTCGACTTATTTCGGCGCACAACTTCTAAAAACGTTGTTATCCTTGCTCCTACAGGTATTGCAGCCCTAAAAGTCCACGGACAGACTATTCATAGCTTTTTCAAATTTCCTCCTCGTCTCATACTACCAAGTGATATAAAATATACGCCGTCATTAAAAAGAATTGTCAACAAGCTGGAAATTTTGATTTTGGACGAAATATCTATGGTACGGGCGGATATTTTAGACGGTATAAACAAAATCCTTCAGCTACATCGAAATAACAACAAACCATTTGGAGGTATCCGACTTGTTGCTTTTGGTGATATATACCAGCTTCCACCCATTGTAAGTAGTGTTGAAGAAAAACATTTTTTTCAAAATAATTATACCTCGGCCTATTTCTTTGCATCGGAAATATGGCAACAACTGCACAACATGAGATATATCAACCTCTCCATGGTATATCGCCAAACAGATCGATCCTTTATCCGCCTATTAGATGAGATAAGAATGGGAGACATTGACTACGACTCACTCACAGCATTAAATGAAAACGTTGATCCTGATTTTGACCAAGAAGGTTACATCTATTTGAGTCCGAGAAATGCTACTATGCAACGGATAAATCAACAAAAGCTGGCAGAGCTACCAAACGAAGAACGCACTTATCTTCCCACCATCACCGGCGAATACAACCCAAATAATATGCCGACCGATCCGGTCTTGAGAATCAAGGTAGGTGCTCAAGTTATTTTTGTAAAAAATGATCCGGATAAAGAATATGTCAATGGAAGTCTTGGAATCGTAACAGACCTGGATACCAATCTTATTCGGATTCGCCTTAATCACGATGATAAAGAAGTGACGATAGGGCGTGCGACGTGGGATATGATTCGTTATCGACTGGATCCAGATGCTGATGCACAAATCAAGCCCGAAGTGGTCGGGACACTCGAAGCCTTTCCTGTAAAACTCGCCTGGGCAATGTCCATCCATAAGAGCCAAGGACAAACCTTCGAAAAGGTTATTCTCGACATGGAGGGAGGAGCATTTGAATTCGGGCAAACCTATGTAGCCCTCAGCAGATGCACCACTTTAGAAGGTATTGTCCTGAAAAAGCCTCTTAGACAAAGGGATATTATGGTGGATCAGCGTGTCGTGGACTTTTATATCAACCATTTTAGATAAATTAACACCTAAGAATAACAATCAACTATCAAGGTTTAACTTTGTTATCTTTCAACACCAAGATCCATAACCCAATATTTACCTTTTTTTGCAACACCTAAATCTCTGAAATCAGGATTCATAATGTTTATACAATGACTTGGACTTTCCATCCAACCTTCAATCACTTGCCTAAGGCTCGTTTGCCCATAAGCAATATTCTCTGCTACCCTGCCCCAATCATATCCAGTTTGACTTATTCTACCACTAATGCTCATTCCATTGGAACTTTGATGACTAAAATAATGGTTTTTCTCCATATCTATTGCATGTACCGCCGCTGAGTGACCCAAGGCATCATTCCAATTTAAAGGAGTCACAGGCTTCATATACTGATTACCACAATTACAACCATTCAACCGATATTCATTCACCAATTGAATGACTTTTACTTTAAACAACTCGTAATCCCCATTCAAAGGAATTAAAAATAATACAGTAAAAAAAAGTGGATTCATTACATTTTATAACCGTATTTAGCACTAAAATAGTATATAGCTAACCTTGTAAAAAATTAATCTTAACAATATTTTATTAAAAAGAAGTAGATATTGATTACATCAAAGGGTCAGTCCTCCATCCACAATAAATTAATTTATTATCTTATTGTATCATTAACACGAAGCAAATTAAATATTGTGACTTGAACAAAGAATCGGTTAAATCTATCATTTTCAAACGATTATTGGGTAATAAAATTAAAATAAAATATTATTATTTAATTTAAAACAAAGAATCTAAATTTTATTTGTAAAAAAGCCTTGAAATATTTCCCTAATCAAACTAAAGGAATTATCTTCGCTATGATTAATGTGTAATTTTTACACATAGTAAAAATCATTTTGAACAAAAAATTTATAATTCAAAAGTTAGTTTTATGAAGCAATGTTTTTTTACAATGCTTGCCCTGCTATCCTTTTCATTTCTTCAAGCACAATCCGTAATTAGCGGCAGTGTGTTAGATTCCAATGGAGATGGACTAATAGGAGCAACTGTTTTACAGACAGGCACCACAACTGGTACTGTCACGGATATCAATGGAAACTTTAGGTTGGAAAACATAAGTGGAAAACTTGTTTCCATCACTGTTTCTTCAATCGGCTACACTACTCAGGTAGTCAATGTTGATTTAAGTAATCGTACATCTGTCAACGTTACTGTTACGCTGGAACAAGACATACAAGTCTTGGACAATGTCGTGGTAGTAGCTTATGGTACCAGAAAAAAGGAAGACTTGACCGGATCAGTGACTTCTGTCGGAGAAAAAGACTTCCAGCGTGGTAATATAGCCACTCCGGAACAATTACTTACCGGTAAAGTTGCAGGTCTTCAAGTTACGAGTGGCGGCGGTTCTGCGGGTGGTGGTTCACGTATCCGTATCAGAGGTGGAGCTTCCCTCAATGCCAGCAACGACCCACTTATCGTCATTGATGGAGTGCCGGTAGAAAGTAACGGAATTGCGGGTTCCGGCAATTTGCTCAACACCATCAATTCAGATGATATAGAGTCTATTTCAGTCCTTAAAGATGCTTCTGCAACGGCGCTTTATGGCTCCAGAGCTTCTAATGGTGTTATCATCATAACAACAAAAAAGGGGAATCCCGGCAAATTATCCTGGAATTTCAATACACAGGTTTCTATTTCTCAAATATCAAAGAAAGTGGATGTTTATGATGGCGATCAAATCAGAGCTATTGTAAATGGTACAGGCAATCAAAATTACATCAAGTTACTCGGTAGCGCCAATACGGACTGGCAGGATCAAATCTATCGTTCTGCTTTTGGCAACAACAACAACCTTAGTGTTGGAGGCACCTTGGCCGATTTTCCCTTCAGAGCCTCTGTAGGATTTGATAATCAAGATGGTATATTAAAAACCAACAACTTTAAGCGTCTTTCAGGGAGTTTGAATATCAATCCAACCTTTTTGGATGACGACTTAAAAATCAATATTGCAATAAAAGGTAGCCAGACAAAAAATGTTTGGGCCGACGAAGGAGCCATTGGTGCAGCTGTATCATTTGACCCGACTCAGTCGGTCAATGCAAGCAATAAATTTGGCGATTATTACGAATGGTTACAAAATGAAAATACCGTCAACTTATTGGCGACAAGAAACCCGGTCGGATTATTGGAACTAAGAGACAATACTTCCACCGTAAGTAGATTTATCGGAAATATTCAAGCGGACTATAGCTTACCTTTCTTACCGGACCTACACGTACAAGCCAATTTAGGTATGGATAAAATACAAGGAAGTGGCAAGGATGAGTTCTCTCCTTTATCCGCCACCAATTACCAAACGGGAGGACGCCGAACAGAATACAAACAAGGTAAATCCAATACCTTAATTGACCTTTCTCTTTACTACGAAAAGAAATTAGGTAAAAATTCATCGATCGACGTATTGGCAGGTCATAGCTATCAGGATTTCTATACGGATGTCTATAACTATCCTTCTTATTCTGTCACAGGCGACACAGCTATTGCAGGCACACAACCTACATTTAAAACAGATAAGCCTCAATTTAGATTAGAATCCTATTTTGGTCGAGTCAATTTAACTTTGGCAAATAAATATTTAATCACAGGATCTATACGTAGAGACGCTTCTTCTAAGTTTTCAAAAGACAACCGCGTTGGATACTTCCCTGCTGCAGCGGTAGCATGGAAAATGAGAGAAGAATTCTTCAGCAAGAGCAAAGTAGTTTCTGATTTGAAACTTAGGTTAGGCTATGGGGTTACAGGACAACAAGATATTGGTTCTTATTATTCTTATCTTCCTGTATATGGTGTAAGTAGCAGTACAGCCCAATATCAATTTGGCAATCAATTTTACCCATTTATTAGACCTAATGCCTATGACGCTAATATAAAATGGGAAACAACCACTACCACCAATGTCGGCTTAGATTTTGGCTTTGCCAATGATAGAATTACCGGTAGCTTGGATTTCTATCGTAAAGAAACCAAAGATTTACTGAGCGTCGTACCGGTTGCTCCGGGCTCTAACTTCGACATTTCTCTATTAACCAATGTAGGAAATATGGATGTCAAAGGGATTGAACTAACAATCAATACAATTCCGATTAAAAACGAGAAATTAATCTGGTCGTTAGGCTTTAACATTGCAAAAAATGAATCTAAGATTACTAATTTGTTGAAAAATCAGGATCCATCTTTCAAGGGAATCAACGTATCAGGTATAGCCGGCGGAACAGGTAACAGTATCGGCAAGTTTGAAGTTGGCTATACACCTTATACCTTCTTTGTGTATAAGCAGGTATATGACAGTAAAACCGGTGCACCTATTGAAGGTTTATATGAAGACCTGAATAGAGACGGACAAATCGACGACAATGACCGATATCTTTATACCAATCCTGCACCGGATGTTACTTTAGGATTCAATACTCAAGTTATCATCAACAAATTGTCAATAGGCATTGCAGGACATGGTTCTTTCAACAATTATCTATACAACAACTTCGCATCACAATCAGCGTCATTAAGAAGAATAGAAGACCCGGTGAATTATATTTCTAATGGATCCGTTATTTATGATGACACTAAGTTTTTAAACAATCAATATTTGTCAGACTACTTTATTGAAAATGCTTCATTTTTCAGATTGGATAATTTCAATATAGGATATAATATTGGTCGTGTATTCAAAGATAAAGCTTCATTAAGGTTATCAGCGAATATTCAAAATGTATTTGTCATCACAAAATATCGAGGTTTAGATCCCGAACTGGCAAATGACTCAGGTGTAGATAATACAATTTATCCACGTCCACGTATTTATTCAATAGGCGCAAGCTTAGATTTTTAAATTCCAAAATTATTTGAAATGATAAATATTAATTTTAAAAATATATTTACAGGCTTGGTCTTGGTCGTATTATTTGGGTCTTGCGCAAATAAACTCGACCTATATCCGGTCAATGACCTAACACCTGATAAAGCCTATGCTACTGCCGATGGATATCGTTCTGCATTGGCAAAATTATATGGCACACTTGCTGTAACCGGCAATGCAGGCCCTGCCGGCAATCCGGATATAAAAGGAAACCTGGATGAGGGTTCTCAAGTTGGTTTTATTCGTAGCTTCTTCAATGCACAAGAATTACCTACTGACGAAGCTATTGTAGCCTGGAACGACCAGACTATCCATGATTTTCACAATTTACAATACACAGCGTCTGATCCGTTTATATTAGGGCTATATGCACGTCCAATATACAACATCACACTGATTAATGAGTATCTGAGAGAATCAACTGCTGAAAAGGTCTCCGGTAGAGGTATTTCAGGCAGTGAAGCATCAGATATTGCCAATAGCCGTGCCGAAGCAAGGTTTTTAAGAGCCTTCAATTATTGGGTAATGATGGACTTATTCGGAAAATCGACCTTTATCACGGAAGAAAATGGTGTCGGCACAGAATTGCCACGCGAAATAAGTCGTAAAGATTTATATACGTATATTGTAAATGAACTGAAAGCCATCGACAGTGAGTTAAAGCCGGCAAAAACAGCTGTTTACGGCCGTGTTGACCAAGCTGCTGCATGGGCATTATTAGCAAGAATATATCTCAATGCTGAAGTATATACCGGCACTGCACAATATACCGATGCCATCACGTATGCTTCTAAAGTAATCAATGCAGGGTACAGCCTTCAACCAAGCTATTCCAGCTTGTTTATGGCGGACAATGACACTAGAAAAGATGAGTTTATTTTTACAATCAATTGCGATGGACTAAGGTCTAAATCATACGCCAACACTACTTTCTTGATTCATGCCGCTTGTGGTGATGACTTTGCCGAGTATGGCACCAATAATGGGTGGGGCGGATATAGAGCGACAAAGGGATTGGCGGATAAATTTTCTGACCTCAGTGGCAATACAGACCAAAGAGCTTTGTTCACAACATCCGTATTTGGTACAAGTTCAGGCCAAATCGCAATACCATCTGTTGGAGATTTTAAAAATGGATTACACGTCAAGAAATTTGTCAATGTAAGATCCGATGGTGGTGCTGTTTCAGATCCTACAACAGAATTTGCGGACACAGACTTTCCGGTTTTCAGGCTTTCTGAAATGTATCTTATTTATGCCGAATCCGTATTACGAGGAGGATCAGGCGGTGATGCCGGTGCTGCATTGGAATATATCAACAAAATCAGAAGCCGTGCATACGGTGGAAGCACAGCAGGCAATTTCACAAATGCCGACATGACATTACAAACTATCTTAGACGAACGTTCAAGAGAATTATACTGGGAAGGCCATAGGAGAACAGACCTTATTCGCTATGGTCAACTTACTTCAGGCGACTATTTGTGGCCTTGGAAAGGCGGCGTAGCCAATGGAACAGCGGTAGATGCTAAGTTTAACTTATTCCCGATTCCAAGTGCTAACAGAGCATCTAATCCAAATTTATCACAAAATAGCGGGTTCTAATTTATTTAACTTGAAAGCTAAATACAGATAACAACACAACATTTCTAAGAATTTCAAATAAAAAATTGTTTCTATAGTAGGCTTTCATTCAAAAACGTTAAAAACAAACAGATGAAAAAGAATTTATTAATGATATTGAGTGGTTTCCTGTTTTTGATTTCATTTACATCGTGTGAAAAGGATGAAGTAAAATCAGAATTTTTAGGAGGCACTGCTCCCAAGTTGACAGCGAGCACCGATGTAGTAGCCATGAGTTACGACAATGCGGACAATGTAGGTGTTTCGCTCAATTGGACTAATCCGGAATATCAATTTAATTCGGGAATTAGTTCACAAAATGTAACATACTTAGTGGAATTTGATCTTCAGGGGGCAAATTTCACTACCCCCAACAGGAAGCAGCTTTCCTTAGATGGAGACTTGGGGAAAAAAGTTTTGGTAAAGGAACTGAACGATTATATGTTAAATCAAATGGAGTTGCAGGTAGGCACCTCCTATAATCTTGAAGTTAGAGTAACTGCTTCTATAGATGACAAATTTTCAAAATTAGTTTCCAATGTTTTACCTTTACAAGCCACACCGTATGCTATTCCACCTAAAGTAACGCCACCTGCGACAGGAACACTTTGGATGGTAGGAGATGCAACACCAAATGGCTGGGACAATCCACTAAAGCCGGAATTTAAAGACTTACAGGCATTTACTAAGGTATCCGAGACCATTTACGAAATAACCATTGACCTTCCGGGCGGCGGCGGATACAAACTTATTCAGGAAGATGGCGTATGGGGAACACAATACCACATGTTAGCCGGTGGAACGTGGGAAAGTGGTGATCTTGAATTGAAAGATTCCGATCCACAGTTTCCCGGTCCACCTTCAGCTGGTAAGTATAAAATAACGGTTGATTTCCAGCGAGGCAAGTTTTTTGCTTCTAAATTATAGGAATCGCACAGTATCATATTTATAAAAAATTAAAACAGATGAAAAAAATATATAATTTATTCATTCTAACGGCTTGTCTCGGATTCTTCTTCACAGCATGTAAGAAGTTTGACGACCTGGATACCTACGGCAATGGCAAAGCAGTAACCGTAAAGTCCTCAGCTGATGTGGTCGCTCCACCGGCTTCCGATTCAGACAATATTGTATTAACTTTAGATTGGACAGACCCACAGTATGCCACTGACAAAGCCAACTACAAATTTATCATTGAAATTGCGGAAAAAGGTACAGAATTTGCCAATGCCAGCCAATCGGTAATTGTAGGCGCCTTTAAGAAGGAATTTACCGGTAGAGAATTGAACAACATTTTGTCAGGCTTTGGATATCTATATGATGAACCACACGACATGGATGTAAGAGTGATTTCTTCTTATAAAAATAATAATGAGAGATATTTTTCCAATATCCTTGGCATCAACATGACGGCATACAAAGGCCCGACAACTTCTATAGATGCAACGACCATGAATATTATTGGTGATGCGGCCAAAGGTTGGGATGTTGACGTACCGATGAATCTGATAGGAGTTAAGAAATTTTCAGTCGTTACAGAATTACTTTATAGCAAGGAGTTCAAAGTGAAAAGAGATGCCGGAAGTTGGGATATCAACTGGGGATTGGCGGATGGTGAAACCTTTGAATTTGGTAAAGTCATGAAACTTAAATTAGGAGGAACCAATATCAAGCTGCCGGATGGCGGTACAAGTGGACTATTCCAAATATTAGTCGATGTGGATAACAACACTTTGACAGTTTATGAAGTCGCTGGCACAATGAATATCATAGGCGATGCAGGTATTGACTGGAGCACCGATATACCATTGACCGACAATGGAAATGGTGTATTTTCCATTGTTACGAATTTACAAGATAAAGAAATGAAATTCAGGGCTGTACCCGGGAGCTGGGATGTCAATTGGGGTTTAGCCGATGGCGAAACTTTCGAAATAGGCAAGGCTTTCCAATTAAAGCGGGATGGAGCTAACATCAAGATGCCGGCAGCAGGCAAATACAAAGTAGTCGTCAACCTGAGCACTAATTCCGCTACTATTACCGAATCTAATTTCCCTGAAAACCTATTCTTAGTAGGTGGAGGCGTCCCGGCAGGTTGGGATCCGGGCAATTCCGCTCCATTTAGCAAATTGGAAGATGGTAAATTCAGAATATATTCACCGGTTAGCGCCAATGGAGAATTTAAATTCCTTCAAACACAAAGCTGGGAAGGCGATTGGGGAGACAACAAAACTCAAACCGGAGTATTAGAACAAAATGATGAACAAAACTGTAAACTCACTGACGAAGGCTTCTACAGAATAGAATGTGACTTCATCAACGGGACTTGGACTGCCCTTCGTCAAGAATGGGGTGTCATCGGAAGCGCCACTTCAGGAGGCTGGAATGACGAAACTCCAATGGTAAAATCAGGTGATTACTCCTGGACATTTACCGGTGCACTTTCCGCAGGTGAATTTAAGTTTAGAGCTAATCATGATTGGGGCTTTAACTTTGGTGACAATGGAGCAGATGGAATTTTAGAAGACGGAGGTGCCAATATCGCAGTTGCCGAAGATGGTAATTACGAAATCGTATTGACCCTCGCCCCTACCGGATATACCTATACTGTAAAAAAACTTTAATTATTTTTTGGTTTCAAATAGAAAGCAGCCTGTTGTACTAATAGGCTGCTTTTTTTGTTTCGTCGATTTTTGCGCATTCAAAAGATTGGTGTGAAGATTTTGGAATTGTTTCTCAAAAAATCCTTTGTTTTCACTAATTTTATCCAACAATCGATGCATCCTATTCTAAATCATTAAATTATCTATATATGTTATGGAAAAATTCTAACATTACTCTTTTAACTATTCTTTTATTCTCATTCTTTAAAGTGTATCCTCAAAACAATAATGTAGATAAAAAGGTACCATTCTCTCCCAATGGTTTGCAGTCCGATATTTTCCTTCATCCATTGAATAGCAATACCGCATACACCCTTCGAAAAGGCGAATGTGTATATAATCAGGCACCTCGTTCTTTACCCTTCCCCAGTTGGGGATGGATAGGTATTACAGACCGTATTACAGCGGAAATTGATTTCCTTCCACTTATTGGAGGATTATTTGTCAAACCGAATCTTCCTGTTCCGAGCTTTAATTTTAGATTCAGGATATCAAATCAATCAAAATGGAAGCCGGCTCTGGCATTCGAGACGATGTTTCAATATATCTACAATGAATTTGATCAATCGGATAATCCTTATTTTGCGACATTAAGGCAAAAAAGTAGCTGGTATAACCACTTGAATGCCAGCTGGAATATTCTACCTAACTTTTATTTACACACCTCCATAGGTGTGACTTATGCGCAACACCTTAAATTAATTAATAAAGACAGTTCTAATCAGGTTGAAAAGGTCTTTAAAAACAAAATAACTCCTGATTTTTCATTCGGTTTAGATTACAGACTAAAATGGATAAGTTTCCATGTTAATACTTCGTATGGCACTACATTTAACTACATAGATAATGTTCCCCGCAAATTTGAAATAATATATGGTGTTAGACTAGCACCGTTTTATAAAAACAGATTTGGTCTGCTGCAAACATTTCGAATAGAATGGGCCGGATTCTACAATAAATTTCCGGAAATACAAGCCGATGCTTTTGTTCCAATATTTATCCCATATTTCTATTGGCAATGGAGATTTTGAAAAACATTTTTAAGTATTCCCATCTGTTTTTTCGCATACAGAATATTTAAAATCCAAGAAAAGTGGCAGATAAATAAATGCCAATTTCACAAATATTTGAAGACACTTTCCATGACAAACCTATATTTTTTTATCTTTACTTCATACATTATTTAACGGTTGCTATTCAATACAGTTAATTATAAAAGCTGGATAGTCAACACAAATAAATGTGAAGTAAATTAATATATATTTATCTAACAATCATAAAATTATTCCATCGAAAAAGATTAACAATTTCATTGAAGCCATTTTCTTCGGCAATTACTTTGTCGGAATTCTCGCTGTTGCATTATGCATTGAGGCATCCTTACAGATTGGTTTGCCTTTAAATTCCATATCAGATTACGCCGTTATTTTTTTAATACCCATAGGATATTATACGTATGCGTATTTAAGAGATACGGAAAACCCAAGCCAGCAAAACCCAAGGAGCAGATGGTATCAGAGAAATCGAACTATATTAAACAAGTTGCAAATAATCTGGACTGTTGCACCACTTTGTATTCTATTATTTTCCTTCATTAATGGTACTTATAGCCTGGAGCAAATTGCTTTGCCTTGGTATGTTGTATCATTTTTTACTTTAGTCGGATCATTTTTTTATTATGGCTTAATTTCAAAAAAATACTTCGATTTCGACATAAGACATTCAGGATGGTTAAAGTCGTTTATCATTGGCTGGGAATGGGCTTATTTCTCCACTATTTTACCTATAATTTTTCTTCTGGCAAATCAAATAGACTTTATTCTTAACTGGCACTTACTGGTATGGTTTTTTATAAAAAATTGGATGTTCTGTACGGCCAATGCCATTCTTTTTGACATCAAAGATTATCCGACGGATGCCAATAATCAGCTCAGGACATTTGTTGTATCATTTGGAATAAAGAAAACAATCTACCTCATTATTATCCCAATGTTATTGGCCGGGATAGCTTCATTTTCACTATTTTCATATACAATGGATTTTCATTTAGGTAGATATTTGATCAATTTAATACCTTTTCTAGCAACTATTTTAATCGCTTTGTCATTAAAAAAAGAGCGTAAAATATTATTTTATCTCATTATAATAGATGGAGTATTATTGTTCAAAGCCATCTGCGGCATTATTGGGACACTTATATGACAATCAATCCATTGCAATACGATAATATCGCCTTATGGTATGACTCTTTGAGCAAGTTAATTTTTTTAGGAAGCCAACAGCGCATTCAAAGGAAATTAATCACATCCCTAAAAGATGGTGACCGGATGCTTATTATAGGCGGTGGCAGCGGCTGGATTTTAGAAGATATAAACCGACTTTACCGTCAAAATATTGAAATTACTTATATAGAACAGTCCGGAAAAATGCTTGAAATGACTAAAAAAAGGCATTTTAACCCATTGGCTGTCAACATGATTCAAGCTAATATTTTCGAATACAGTCTATTGGGGGAATACAATATCATTTTTACTCCATTTATATTTGACCATTTCAATCTCCAAGAGAGCCAAATTTTATTTGACAAATTGGATTTCCATCTCACAAAAGGCGGATTATGGCTACATACTGACTTTACTTATGATAGCCGCTATGGGAAATGGTGGAAACAACTGTATATGTCCGTTATTTTCTTATTTTTCAAATGGGTTATCGGATTAAAAAACAAAATATTGACCAATATAGAACCTATTTTTTTGAAAAAAAATTATCGTTGTACGTATAAAAAATACACATATATGAAATTTATTCAAGGCTCTATTTGGAAAAAAGAATAAAAAGCAATATATTGGTAGTCTAAATCAGTTAATTCATCTAAATTTTCAAGAGTTTCATTCGATTTGGGAATCATTTGAATTAACCGTATGTTTTTTAAAAAAAATAATATTCATATAAATTAATCTTAAAATGAAACGATCCGTTGTAACACTTATTGTCATTGCAGTTATTGCACTCATCGCTTATTCATCCTTCAAAGGAGCTTATAATTCTATGGTTACCAAAGAAGAATCAGTAGAATCAGCATGGGCTCAAGTGGAGAATGTATATCAAAGACGTGCCGACCTCATCCCCAATTTGGTAAATACAGTAAAAGGAGCAGCCAATTTTGAAAAAGAAACGTACACAGCAGTTACTGAAGCCCGATCTAAAGCCAGCCAAATTACAGTAGATCCCAAAAACCTAACACCTGAAAAAATTCAAGAATTTCAAGCTGCCCAAAGTCAATTATCACAAGCGTTGGGACGTTTGATGATGGTCACAGAAAACTATCCTCAACTAAAAGCCAACCAAAATTTCCTTGACCTTCAGGCACAATTAGAAGGCACTGAAAACAGAATAACTCAAGAAAGACGTAAGTTCAATGAAGTTGTTCAGGATTTCAATACTTATATACGTAAGTTCCCTAACAACCTGATGTCCGGTATGTTTGGCTTTGAGAAAAAAGGATATTTTGAAGCAGAAAAAGGTTCAGAAAAAGCTCCTAGCGTCAATTTTTAATTCATATCTGTTGAATTATTTTACCTATGACAAAACTTTTTAAGCCGGAACAAGAAAAAAAAATCATAACCTCTATTTCAGAAATAGAGTCTAAGACGACCGGAGAACTAAGGGTTTATATCGAAGACAAATGTCCTGAAGATGTCCATAATAGGGCTATGAAGATATTTGAGCAATATGGTGTATATAAAACCAAAGAACGCAATGGCGTCCTTATATATGTTGCTATCAGGTCTCGACAATTATACATTTGGGGCGATTCGGGAATCCATGAGAAAGCCGGTCAAAGTCTTTGGGACAGTATCTTAAAAAACATGAGTAATGATTTTGCTGATGGAATGTATGAATCCGGCTTGCTCAAAGCTATTAAAGCTATAGGAGTCATCATGAATCA
The DNA here is from genome assembly GCA_018057925.1 of Saprospiraceae bacterium. Lineage (GTDB taxonomy): Bacteria > Bacteroidota > Bacteroidia > Chitinophagales > Saprospiraceae > Parvibacillus. The sequence goes on along the minus strand of JAGPCT010000009.1, from coordinate 61,180 downwards.
ATATTTTCCTGCAAATGGCAAAGACACAGACAATGAATTGCCGGATGAAATAATCTATGGATTTTAACCTTTGAAATTGTACACTGCTACCTTTTAATTAACACAACAAAAATGAAGAAGTACATCTATATAACGCTTTTATTCCTTTGTGGGGCATTCACTCTTTTTGCACAGAATGACAACACCTTGTTCCCGACAAAACCGGAACCGGCGGTATATGTACACGATTATTCCAACATGCTTACTTCTCTTCAGCGAAATGAATTAGAGCAAGAGCTGAGGGCCATGAACGATACAACATCTTCGCAAATTGTTGTCATGATACGTCCGGATATAGGAGATTATGACCGAGCAAGTTATGCCATAGAATTGGGGAATAAATGGGGTGTCGGACAAGGTAAAAAAGACAATGGCGTTATCATGTTAATCGTCACTGAAGGAAGTCAAAGAGGCGTGTTTATTTCCACCGGTTATGGCGTTGAAGGTGCATTGACCGATGTTAGCTCGTCGCGTATCTCACGAGAGATGGTCAATTATTTTAGGAATCAACAATTTTATGAAGGAATACAATACGGTGTAACATCAATAGTCTCCGCAATACATGGAGAATATTCGGCTGACACCATTTCATCATCAGATTCCGAGGATATATTTTGGCCTATATTTTTGTTATTCCTCATCATTGTAGGCATCATATTAATAGCAATTTTTGGAAAGTTCGAAACACAGACTTATTCCGGGACTGGATCCTTTGGCAATAGGAGAAATAATACGTGGGGCGGCGGCTGGGGTGGCGGCAGCAGTTGGGGCGGCGGCGGATCCTCTGGCGGTGGTTGGGGAGGAGGCAGTTTTGGAGGCGGAAGCTTTGGCGGCGGAGGTGGCGGAGCTAGCTGGTAATTAGTCAATGCTGTATGATGTCATAAAAAGCCGAACCTACCTTGTCCAAAATAAACAGCCACTTAAAGATAGTAAATCTAAAGGAAAATCTACATCCATTTCGAAAATATCTTTCTCAATAGAAAGGTGAATAACACATCAAATAAATAGCCTTATCACGCCATTTAATCCCTTCTAACAGCACTTTGTCAAAAGGTCGGCTCAATCACCATGAGAGGAAGAATCCTCTTGCAAAGCAGGATTTTTGACCAATTTATTCATCGCAGCGTAATAAATTAACTGCCATTCATTTCCGGTCTTTGCAAACCGTCGTTCCATTCCATATTCCTTGTTTTTCAACTGAATTCTTTCAATCACAATGGTACTGTCAATTACTGTAAATTCCCTTGTATAATCACTAAAGTCAGTGAAAGGACGATGCATTGTCCAATCCTTAATATCCCAATGAAAATCAGGAATAACTTCTTGTGAAGAAATGGAAGGAATCCCTTCCAGTGGAAAACGAATGTGGTCTATTTGAAAAATACTGTCTTCATGAAATTTGGTATAAAAAGATTCAAAACCCACAGGCAAGGCCTGATCAATATTGGCTTCTTTCTTCTTACATCCAATAATTGTAAGCATTGCAACTAAAAATCCTACTAAAATATTATATTTATTCATATTTATTCATATTTATTCATTATATAAGGGCCAAGCCCATGTGACAACAAATCCATTGATTTTTTCAAAATATAAACGAAAATAGACATCGACATTATTACGCCTTACTTTTCCCCTACCCCAACCCTGATGAAAGGAATCGCGCGTAAAGTGCACTGCCAATTGAGACCGAAATTCAAGCTGCCCCAATCCATCCACCTTATACAAAGCTTCTTTACAAGACCAAATCAAGGTAAACCAAAATACCGGGTCAATTTCCTCCGGTATCTTATTCTCAGCCTCATTGCAAAACTTGGACGCCAACCTGATTATTCTTTCATCAATCCATTCCAAGTCAACACCATGATCCATACTTCCTATACTCACTATCAACATGGACTTACTATGTGAAATTGAAATTTTTTCATTGCGATTAGATAAGTACGGCTTGCCATTAGGCATCTTCATAAGTATGGGTTTAATACCCTGTATATTGGAACAAAGTAAATACCGCTGTACGATAAATTCAAGCTTTCTCTTACCACTCATGGTTTCAAACTCATTGCTTTCATCCATCGTTAAATGGGTTTCTTTCCGAAACCAATCTAAAGACTCCTGCATATCCCACAAATACAAGTCCAAATCTTTTACCCTCGATTCTATATCTATAGCCGGCATATCATCACCTTATGAAATAATTGCTTCCACATTTTTCAATTCGTCATTTACTCTATTAACACCACAATTTCGCTTTTCCATCGCAAATTTGGCGTAAAATTCTTCAAAATCCACCACTTTATTTAAAAAATCATCTTTAACCATATACGGATGAATGAACTCGTCCTTCGACTAAAGTCAATAAAATCATGTATTTCATTGCCACGATGAGGATTATAATTTATCAAAATGTTTGAGTTAACTCGCATTTTACTACCTAATAATTTTTTGTAAAATGATGGATCACACTGCCCTTTTATTATTAATAAAAACAATAATCTCGAAAATGCATTGTAATATCAATACTTGCGAAATGAACAATACTGAAGAAAAGTTAGGATTTCAATTAAACCATATCAATACCAGACAAGGTGGGCACAGTTCAATATACGCAATTGCTGATTATACCCATAAAAGGGGATTTTTCTCATCCGGAGGTGATGGTGAGGTGATTTATTGGCCGGAAGCATCATTGGATGAAGGACAAGTCTTTGCTAGAGAGGAAAAACCGGTCATGTGCCTTCACTATGATGACCATTCAGATGAATTAATAACCGGTACATTAAATGGCATCATAAGTTGGATTCATGTTGATGGCAAAATGGTTACTAAAAGACAAAAATGGATCAATGGTGGAATTTTTGCAATAACAAGTGATGAAAAGGCACAATATTTTGCGGGTGATGATGGTAGTCTGAATCAGTTGGACAAAACAAACAAGCAATTGGTCAATAGCATTCAACTTTCTGCCGTTAGAAGTAGAGCGATATTGCTATTTCACAATTTCATTTTTGCAGGCACATCGGAAGGCCATATTTTTAAAATACATACAGAAGATTTTAATCAATATAGTAAAAGTAAATTGTTGCATCAAGGCAGTGTATTTGGATTGGTGTCGGTAGAGGATGGAATCATATCGGTAGGTAAGGATGGCCGAATGATAAAATGGGATGATGACTTACACCCTATTATCGATATTCAAGCCCACAACTCAACCATCAATTCCATTGTAAATATCGGCAATTCAGGCCTGTTGGCGACTGGATGCAGAGATGGAAGTATCCGGATATGGGATTCGGACAAGCTGGAACTTGTGAAAGTAATAGATTTATTCCTGCACACCGGACATTTGAGATCGGTCAACAAACTCATGTGGAAAGATAGCCAAAGTACTTTAATAAGCGGAAGTGACGACAGGCAAATTAAATTATGGAAAATAGAAGCTTCATGACATCATCACCTAAAAAGCAAACTTCTAATCTACCTTTTTAAAAAGTATCTTGCTATCCCGCTTTATTTTAAAAGTTATTGGCTTTTCAGTGGGTGCATTTTTTATAATTCGACTCAAATCTTCTTCATCCCTAAAAGCCAAATTGTTGATCGATAATACCTGATCGCCGACCAAAATTCCTGCTTCCTCGGCAGGAGAGTGACTTTCAACACGAATCACTTCCCATAGTTTCCCATTACTACTTTTTGAAATAGATACACCGAGTTCTCTTGGCTTATTGGGATCTACAATGCGTTTTGGACGCTCTACATTACTTTCATTTTTACCGGATTTCGGATCAGCTGATAGAACAACTTTTATATTTATTGTGTTATTATCCCTCAAAAACTTCAAATTTACAGCATCTCCGGCATCTTTCTCTTTAATATAATTAGCCAACACGGTTTGATCTTTAATGACTAAATTATCTATTTCTTTGATGATATCTCCCTTCTTAACTCCAGCCCTTTCAGCAGGCCCCCTGGGTTCAACAAGATATACACTGACAACTCCTTTGGACTCCATAGTTATCATTCCAATCCAACCTTTCTTAGGAATAGGTTTTTCTTCATTGGTTCGTGTATTGACATAAGGCAAGCCATCCTCAACAACTACATAACTTTTGTTATCCTTCTGCCGTCTAATCATATTAAGCTTAACTCCGGCTGAATCGGCGGGTAATCCATTGATTAAAACAACATTTCCCTTTACCACAATATTAAAAGTGTCTAAATCAGCACCTTCAATATTTATCTGAATGCTCTGCATAGGTGAACTTTGAGCTATAAGGATTTTACCCACACTTAGCAACAAAATTAAAGCTAAAAATTTATTCATAAAATGCATAATATAATTTTTTTAGATGATTAAACCGGTAATCAACAATTGAGCTTTTCCAAAACTCATGAATGTTGATTATGAGACACATATCGAATTTCGCATTTGTTTAATGCGGAATTTGGGTTGAATATAGGCAAAATTCAACTTAAAGCGCTAAAAAAAATACATTATACATGAATAAAATTAAATCCAAATTACATTCAAAAAAAAATTAAATTTTTTGCCATTGACAATCAAACACTTATATTATTTTTATAAAAATATATATAATTATTTTCATATATAATAAAAAAGTCATTTATATTTACCACATAATTAAGTTACAACTTACATGTTCAACGAACCATTATTTCATTTAGGTCAATACATCAATATGATGAGGTTGGTGATAAGCAGACCTAATCGATTTAGCATGTTCTGGAAAGAGCTGGTAAGACAGATGTACGACATTGGTATCGGATCATTGCTCATTGTTGCGTTGATATGTATATTTATTGGAGCTGTGACGGCAATTCAATTTAATTATCAATTGGATGGTACATTAGTGCCTAAATATTATATCGGTTACATTGTGCGTGATATCACACTAATAGAAATGGCACCGACTGTAACATGCTTGGTTTTAGCGGGTAAAGTTGGTTCCAATATGGCTTCAGAATTGGGTGGTATGCGTCAAAAGGAGCATATCGATGCCATGGATATAATGGGAGTGAATACATATAACTTCCTGATAGGACCTAAGGTTTTAGGTGGAATTTTAGTTATTCCGATGTTGGTTACAGTGGGTGCTGCAATCAGTATATTGGGTGGATACTTGGCAAGTGTACCTACCGGGATGCTTTCAGCAGACCAATACATACAAGGATTGAATTCATTTTTCATCCCTTTCAATGTAATATTAATGTTGATTAAAGCCGTGGTGTTCAGCTATATCCTAACATCAGTATCTTGTTATCAAGGCTATTATGTCAAAGGAGGAAGCATTGAATTGGGCAAAGCCAGTACGAGAGCCGTTGTCATCAGTGATATACTCATATTGGTAGCAGATTATATTTTGGCTTTATTATTAGCAACCAAATGATGAATAAGCAATGATAAAAGCCATAAATATCAAAAAATCATTTGGAGAGAATGTCGTATTAAAAGGCATTACAACAACCTTTCTGGCAGGAAAGTGCAATCTTATTATCGGTAGAAGTGGTGCGGGTAAAACCGTTTTATTAAAATCCTTGGTAGGCTTAGTCAAACCGGAACAAGGTGAAATATGGTTTGATAAAACCAATCTACTTTCGCTCAATAAGTTAGAAACAAGGAATCTTCGGAATTTAATGGGCATGTTATTTCAGGGATCTGCTTTGTTTGACTCGATGACCGTGGAGGAAAATATCCGATTCCCATTGGATATGTTTACAACGATGACGTATAAAGAAAAATTGGCACGAGTCAATGAATGTCTTGAAAGAGTGGATTTGGCCGGCAAAAATAAGCTCTTCCCTTCCGAATTAAGTGGTGGAATGCAAAAAAGAGTTGGTATCGCAAGAGCCATTGTTCTACGCCCACAATATTTATTTTGTGATGAGCCTAATTCAGGATTGGATCCCAAAACATCCATACTTATCGATCAGTTGATTTATTCAATTACACAGGAACGAATGATTACAACCGTAATCAATACCCACGACATGAATTCTGTTATGGAGATAGGTGACACCATAAATTACATAGAAAATGGCTTGCTCGCTTGGCATGGGGGAAAAGAAAATGTACTGGACAGCGACAACGAATCTTTGCAAAATTTCATCTTTGCTTCGCCATTCCTTAAAAAATTGCGTGCAAAGGCAGAGAAATAAAAAAGACCCGTAGATTGCCTTTGCAATCCCGGGCCTGAAGACTAAGGTCTCAAAATAAGAAAACTACTTCTTTTTGGCAAATGCCATATATCTTACATATTTAAAAAACTTATATATAATATAAACCTATATCATATAACGATTTTTCAAACCATTTTGTTTCATTTCTTTCTTTAAAATGTATCGGTCATTTCCGACAACTATTCAGTATGCAAATATAATGCCAAGATGAATTCCTTGTCTTATATTATTTATTTTGCATATAATATTTTCTATTTTTTATAGTTTGTTTTTATATATTTTTTATATCTTTTTAATATATTTTAGTTATATTATACATAATAGCACAAAATAAAATATTTTTTATTTTTTTTATAATTTTGATAATCTTCATAAATTACCTCATTTTTTATTCAGAAATATCATTTTCACAAACTTCTATCTTATTTTTCACTTCTCATTTTAACAATTTATTAGCGCAAATTGAGACATCAAATAGAATGTATTCTATTTCAAAGCTTAATTCGTCCGGCACTGCTATACAATTAATGTATCTAGAAAAATCAAAAATTAAACCCAATATCCATATTAGGCAAATGCGGTATGTGGGCATATCGCTCATTTTCTGCCTCTTTAGCTATCCCAAAACATCCTATATGGGCAAAGTATTATTTTTCCAAAAATAAAACTTATTAAGGCTTATACCTTGCTGCTTCCAAGATTTTTTGAGCATTTACTTCCTGAAGCATTTGTTTTATCGGCATATCAGGATGCCTTTTCATATATGCCTCTATAATTGCGCCTCCCAAATAAGCGGATGTTCGGCCGGGTGAATCTGCTGGCATACCCGGCGAAGTTGGCGCTATATCAACATATTTTTGTATTTTTTTAAAGTCCTCACTATATACCATTTTCTCGGAAAGAAAAAACGACCACATTTCTTTTTCGTTCTCACGACAAAAATTGAGTTGTTTTTTGGTGTATCCATAGATTAACGTATCGCGCTCCGGTTGAATCATCCTTGACAAAAGATAAACTTCCTTACCCTGCTGCACCATATAATCCAATAATGTCTTAGGCTCCCTCTGTGGTAGCAATGTGTTTCGAATAAAATTTTTCAACAAGTTAGACACCATGTTGTCTTTGTTCATATTATGCTGAACATACGCCGGCCACACCTCTACATTATAATACTTATTCCCTTTACCGAGATAGAGATCCAAACTGATTCCCATTACCGTATCTGATGTTGAAAACACACCAACTCCAAACTCTGTTAGGCAGGTAAAGACTTTGGGCTTATTGACACCCGGAATCATTGCTTGAAGTCTGGCAAAAGAGGCAGAATAATCTTCTTCTTCCTGCTTTAGATCACCAAACTTTCCGACTTCATTACGGTATAAGTCTTTGATAATCGGACTTTTTTGATAAAGAGAGAATATTTTTTGAAAACTTGTGTCGGGTTGATACTGATCATTGATGACTCTGAGAAAATAAATATTGGTAAATTCCGAATAAAGTAACTCTAATTTCCTCAATCCTTCAGCAGGATTTAAAGTATCCACGAGTGTCAACAGATTTTCATATCGAATCCATGGCTCTACCTTATACTCCTTGACTTTCAATTGATTGTATGCAGAATTTTGCTTACAACCGGTCATCATCATAAAACATAACAACAATATATAAAACCATTTAAACATAGAACACTATCTTTGTATTTGAATAATTGATGCGAAATTAAAACGCATTTAATAACTTCTATTGTAAAAATCGTAAAAAATTATTTATTTATAACAAAACAGCATAACTAACTTTCTACATAACCTCATAGAATTTTAAACTAAAATCTAAAAGAAATGAATTCAAAATTAATTTTATCCTTTAGTATCATTGTGTGTTTATTTCCTCTTGTAGCATTTAGCCAAAGCACTGACAATCTTCGTTTTGGTGCTCAAGTCAGTCCCACTATCTCATGGCTCTCATCCGACCATGCAAAAGTCTTAGGTGGCGGACCGGACTTAGGTTTAAAAATAGGAGCTATCGGAGAATTTGGCTTTGCAGAAAATTATTTTTTCACAGTAGGTCTTGGTTTTGGGTTAGCGCAAGCAGGAAAGCTGCAATTTGCAGAAGGTGGAGATGTCCTGCCCAATAGTCTTTTATCTACCGAGGTCCCCGAAGCCATTAGGCACAACTTTCCGGTGGATACCAAGGTTGACTATAGACTCAATTATCTGGAGATCCCGATAGGTCTGAAATTGAGAACCCGTGAATATGGCTACACACGCTATTTTGCTGAAATACCCATTATCACACTAAGCGCCGTTACCAGTGCAAAAGGCAATATAGATGCTGCCAACTTAGATGTTAATAAAGAAAACATAAGAAAAGATGTCAAAGCATTGAATGCCCAATGGGGTCTCGGTGGAGGTATGGAATACTATTTCAGCGAATCCAATGCCTTTACAATCGGAGTTTACTATCATCAAGGATTTTTTGATATTACATCAAAAAGACCGACTAACGATGGTAAAGAAATAAATCACACCATTGCTTTGAAAGTCGGAATTTTATTTTAAACCCGAATAGTTGTGTTAAAGGCAAAGGATTGCCTTTAACACATATTCATATTATAGGCAAAAATATTGTCTTTAAGAGGAATTACATCTAACTAAATCGCAACAAGTTGAATATCAAATATCTGTAAACATATTGATTCGTGACTATTTGAACTTCAACACAACAAACAGTTAGCAATATATTTCTTAAAGATAATATTTTGCCTTTAAGTGGAATTCGGGATTAAGCTACTGCAAACGATAAACAAGAATAGCCAATTTGTTAGTTGTCTGCTCTTCAATCAATTTTCCACTATTCCTCTTTGTATTCTTCTAAAATAACATTAAAAATGTCCCTTACTCCGGATTTTACCATAAACGGAAACATTTGTAGAAAGGTCAATCGCAACTTGGATTAATTAGGGTGTGAATAGTTACTATTTATTTATTACAATTGAATTAACAACAACGTAATTTCAGTCAAAGAGTAGTTAACATACAATCTATTTAAGGATAATTTTTTAAATTATATTTCCTTTCTTCGGCAAATGAAAGAGTAGTAACTTTACCTTTAACTTTACAGCTCGAAATTGAATTATTCCTTTGAGCTTTAATGAGATGATTAAAATCTTGTCCATTATAATTCTGACAATCAAAAATTTTAATTTCTTTTAATCGAATAATAGAATCAAAGATATATCTAAATTCTACATAGTAGCTAACCCACGTCGAATTTATCGGTAACAAAGTCTTAACTCGAGGCATGTTAAATATGATACTTTTCACTATGTTATCCCTTCCCAAAATAAGAGTAACATAATTATTAGGTTGTAACTTGTCTTGAATAATGAAGCGAAAAATAATACTACTATCATTTTCAGTTTGACTGAGTTCTTTCAATTTACCTCGGCTAATCCTCTTGATAAGATAGCTTTCTTTATCTAGAGCATTGGTTACTCCTATTTGCCAGCTTCGATTACCGACTTCGTGAAAAGAATTTTTTTCTAATTCTGCAACGTGATCAAAATAATCAACATTACAATAAAATAATTTGGAATATGATTTATGGGATGGATCATAAAAAATCGTTCCATAATATCCCATTTCACCTTTCGACTGTGGGTTAGAAATTTTATAATTAATATTATAATATTCTTTATTTACATTTCTCATGTCTTTATTGCGTTCATACAATTCTGAATTGTATTTTAGCAAATTTTGCAGTCTAAGTAATATTGCATCGTTTTTTTCGGCACGTATTACCACCTCATTTAAGACCTTCGGACTTCTTTTAAGAAAATAAGTTTTATCCTTTAAAATTAGTATAAAAGTATCAATGTTTTCTACGTTCCGTAAGTGGGCATAAATTTCAAAATCAGGTATTGTTATTTCTCCTTTTTCATTTGTAAGTCCTATCAATTCATCTTTATTCGCATCAAAAACTATTAAATCAGAAATTGGTAAACTATCAATACTATAAAATCTTACTTTGAACTGACCGGATGAAGTTATGGGAAAAACAAAAAAGGCGGATACTATTCCTACATAGCATCCGAACCCAATGTGATTAAGTATATTATCAATCAACTTGACTTGATTTTTCTCCAGCATAATCAGCAGCACATCCTAAATCATAACCACCACTACTAGTTGCTGTACCACAATTTGGTGCTGTCATAAATGACCACACGTCCACTGCTGCTACTTTAATACCATGCCATATACATTTAAAACAAATACGTGATTCCAAATTGGTATCAGTAAATTCTTTACCTGCTGTATAAGTTATTTTACTCATTCTATTAAACCATGGATGTGAAGCATTATTTATAGCATCCATCCAATAAGAATAACTATACTTGGCAATAGAGCAAGCTCCTAATACTAAGGCTACGTCATTTCCAGTTTGAGTATTTTGATCATAATTGCAGGTATAATTTTTGTAAATGAAATTTTCAAGCTGTTCAATCTCAGAAGTAAATTGAACCGCTGATTTGTATGTTTGAGATTCAAAATTGGCTGCATTATCTAATATATAAGCAAGGGAGTCAACTAATGGTCCAATATTTGAAGTAATATAATTATTGGCAATCAAGTATGTTGAGGCAGATTGCCCATTTTCAACCAAATAATAACTTTTTTGCATGGCTAATAAATGTTGACTCCAAGCACTCAAACTTGTATCCGAACTTGTTATAAATTGCTGCGGTATTGATGAACGTCCATAATTAAACATCTCTCTTAAACTAGCAGATTGAAAATTTGGCATTCCAGCCACAGCAGTTAATCTCATATTATGACTCATCCCCAATTGTTCAAATCCATCAGCTCTAACTGACAAACTGGATTGATCTTTAATTTTAATTTCTTTTTCACAGGCTAAAAATAAGCAGATAGTAAAGAATAAACTAATAGATAAAATAATTTTTAAATTTTCCATGTTTCAATCTTTGATAATCAAAATATCCAGCTACTCTTTTCAAGGTATTTTTGCATTCCAACTATTCTTAGTCAAACAAATTACATAATAGTGACAAAAAATCAAAAGATTTATTTCGTTTTATCATATTAACATTTGATGCATTAAGATAGCCACAAGAAAGAAAGAAAGAAAGAAGTTAAATTAACACATCATTAACGTTATTTTGATAAGATTTCTAAAAGTAAATTTTCTACTATTCGGTTTTTAAACTAAATAATCTCTTTCAGGCTTGATTTTCCCTTATCCCAAGTTGCGTTTAATCTAAAATCTTCAAAAAATTACACGGAAAAAAAAGATCAATATTTAGACATATTCTCGAAAAGTCGGGATTTCTTTAAAATCAAAATGTCGATGCGATAGTCGTTTAGGCCAAAGTAATTGGACTATTACGAATATACAATTGGTATCACAGCATAAAAAAGTGCATAAGTCGTGTTAGATTTATGCACTTTTCTTTTAACAATAATTATTATTTCAATCCCTAATTTATTCCCCTTTCCTGCATAACTTTCCTGATCCTCTTGACCATTAGAAACAGGACTACAAAGGCAATCATCACCAATCCAAAATTCATCAAAAAGAAGTTGGCTTTATTGTCAAACAAATCCCACATACCTGCCAATACACCGGATAATTTATTTCCGATACTTGTGGAAAGAAACCAACCTCCCATCAATAATGCCGTCAGGCGAGGTGGACTCAACTTAGACACCAACGATAATCCCATTGGTGATAGACACAACTCTCCCACTGTTATTACACCATACGTAGAGATCAACCACCAGGCACTTGCCTTGGAAATCTGAATATCAGTTACCGCCGCTGCCAAATACATTACCAAGCAAGACAATGCTGTGATCAGTAAGCCCAACAAAAGCTTATATGGCGTTGATGGTTCTTTTCTCCTTGCCCTAAAGAAGCCCCACAAGCCTACCAAAACCGGTGTTAAAAATATGACCCAAAAAGGATTGACTGATTGAAATAACTCCGTATTGAAAACATAGAGTGTCTCACCTTCCGGAGGCATCTTATCAGCCTGAAGATTGCGCAAATAAACATCTTTTCCCATTTCATTTACTACCTCTCCATTTTCTTTTACCACTCTGAAATCTTTGTCATACTTGACTACTTCCCCTGTTTCATTCTTTATTTTTTCCACTAAATAGATGGCCTCTGCCGGCTTCTCAATGGCAGCAGGAACCTCTCTATCCGTGTAATACTGTGCCCATGTGGTAAGTGCTGTACCATTTTGTTTAAACACTGCCCAAAACATAACACTGACTAAAAATATAGCCAACAGCGCACCTACCGGCTTTTTATCTTCTTCATTAGATTTATAATACAACATATAGAAGAAATATAACACAGGGATACAGGCAAATAGGAAAGCATCGGTGCTATCCGAACCCAACAATGTGCCCGGTATATACCAGCCTACAATACCTGCAATCAACGAAGGAAGAATGATGTTTGAAAAAACCCGGGCTATTGACATATCGTCTTTCTGCGCCGGTTTAATCACATCTGCCTCCTTATAAGTCTTTCTCCCTATAACAAATATGATAACACCAATAAACATCCCTATTCCCGCAGAGGCAAATGCAGCACCCCACCCAATTGAATTTCTCAAATAGGCAGCAAAAAAATTACAGATAAATGCTCCTATATTTATTCCCATATAAAATATGTTAAAACCGGAATCTTTCTGCGCTCGATATCGATCATCATTGTACAGATTTCCGACAAGCGTACTTATATTTGGCTTAAAGAATCCATTACCAATAATAATTAAGCCCAATGAAGCATAAAATGTGGGTAATGTGCCTATCGCCAATCCCAAATATCCAAGCCCCATAAGTATCCCACCTATGATGATGGACTTACCATACCCCAATTTCCTGTCCGCTATCAATCCACCTAAAAAAGGTGTCAAATAAACCAATGCGATAAATGTCCCGAATATATCAGCTGCAGACCGGCGATCCATGGCCATACCACCACTCTCCGCATCCGTGAGATACAATTGTAAGATTCCCAATATCAGGTAAAACCCAAACCTTTCCCACATTTCCGTGAAAAACATTACCTTTAATCCAGTAGGATGTTTGCTATTCGACATCTTTTATATTTCGTTTTAATTGCTAAAAATATATTTATTTATCGATTTTTGTTCAATTTGTTTTAAAAATTCAACATTTAAAATTTATTTTATCACTATTTATGCATAATCATCATCATATTATCATAATTGGAGGAGGCCCGATTGGTTTGGCTTGCGCCTTAGAGGCCAAAAAAGCCAATCTCAGTTACCTTATCCTGGAAAAAGGCTGTTTGGTCAACTCTCTATATAACTACCCCAAGAACATGACTTTTTTTTCATCCTCCAAGTTATTGGAGTTAGACGATATTCCCTTTGTATCCATACTCAACAAACCTAAGCGCAACGAAGCCTTAGAATATTACCGCCGTGTCGCCGAATATAGGAAAGTTAACATCAATCTTTTTGAAAAAGTACTGACCGTCACATCATATAATGGTACTTTCTCCATAACTTCAGAAAAAGCCACCTATTCCTCTGATTATGTGATTATTGCCACAGGTTTTTACGACATCCCCAGCCTATTAAACATTGAAGGAGAGCAATTGCCCAAGGTAAAACATTACTACGATGAAGCACATTTTTATGCCTTTCAAAAAGTAGCCGTCATAGGAGCCATGAATTCAGCCGTGGATGCAGCCTTAGAAACGTATAGAAAAGGGGCTGAAGTCACCATGATCATCCGCGCCGAACAGATCGGAGAGCGTGTTAAATACTGGGTTCGTCCTGATATCGAAAATAGAATTCGTGAAGGCTCCATCAAGGCTTATTTCAATAGCAATGTCACTAAAATCTCACCACATACTATCACCATCGACACTCCGCATGGGTTGGTTACCATTGACAATGATTGGGTAATAGCTATGTCCGGTTATGTGCCAGACACTTCCTTCCTTCAATCTTGCGGAATACGCCTTACCGACAATGCAACAAGGAAACCAGAATACAATCCTGACACGTTCGAAACCAATGTTCCCGGCCTATTCATTGCCGGCGTTGTATGTGGCGGATTGGATACCCATACCTATTTTATTGAAAACAGTAGAGAACACGCCACTACAATCATGCAAACCATCAAAAACAGAAATCAATAACATTATTTTCAGGGCGTGCCCCCGCTTTTTAGGAGCGGGGTCGGGCTATCCGCTGTACTCCTTCCTACCGTCAGTCGTGCCGCTTCTATCACTCACGCACCAAGAGGCATCAAGTGTCTTTATTCCCTATGGATATCCGAAAGAAAAAAAATCAGGTATATATCGAACAATAAAGCAAAAGTGAATTCACCTTGCTTACTTGAGAAGCAGAATTAAACCTAAATTTCGGTATAATATCGATTTGACTTTTAATATAGACCCAATTAATGAAAAAGACATATTGGTCTATTTAAAAAGTATCAGCTGCCACATAATCAGCACTATACAATTTTCCAAAACCATAACTGCTGAATTCGTATTACACACAACAATCCCGATTATTACGACAACAACTGCATTATTACCGCATTTTTTCCAGATTCTTTTTTACCTTTAGCATCAAATTTTTAACGTCATGACATTTAAAGTACCGGTTGTTTTCGTTGTATTTATACTTTTTTTCAACACATTACATTCCCAAGTCACTAATCCAGCCACCTACTTTGGCTACCAGATTGGAGAAAAGTTTGTCAGACATCATCAAGTGGTCAATTATTTCAAATCAGAATCGAAGCAAAACCCAAACAACGTTGTTTATCAAGAATATGGAGTTACCAATGAAGGCAATCCTCTTTTTGTCATCATCGTGTCAACAAAAAACAATATTCAACAATTAGAAAAAATCAGGACAAAACATGTGTCCTTAATAGGCAAAAATAATCTACCTAAAAATGAATCCCTTGACAAATGTATTGTATGGTTAAGTTACAATGTCCATGGCAATGAGGCTTCCGGAACTGATGCAGCCATTCAAACTTATTATGAGATTATTACAGATCCCGATTTTGAAAAAAAATTTGAGGATATAGTTTTAATTATCGATCCTTGTCTCAATCCGGATGGAAGAGAAAGATATGTCAATTGGTATAACTCCGTAATCGGCTCTAAGCCCAATATAGATGTCTGGACTCGCGAACACCAAGAGCCGTGGCCCGGTGGAAGATCCAATCATTACTACTTTGACCTCAACCGCGATTGGGCATGGCAAACCCAGATAGAATCCGTGGCTCGGATGAAATTATATCATCAATGGATGCCTCAGGTACATGCCGATTTCCACGAACAAAGCTACAATATCCCTTATTATTTTGCTCCGGCAGCAGAACCCTATCATACAGCCATCACATCCTTTCAACGGTCATTCCAAAAAGTTATTGGCAAGAAAATATCAGAAAGATTTGACCAAAATGGCTGGCTATATTTTACCAATGAAAGATTTGACCTATTCTATCCTTCCTATGGCGACACTTATCCGATATACAACGGTGCCATAGGTATGACTTTCGAACAAGCCGGAGGTAAAAGTGCCGGAAGTGCCGTAAAAACCAAAGAAGACGAAATACTTACCCTTCTGGATAGGATTCAACATCATACCATTTCAGCGATCGCAACCTTAGACGCAATACGTGAAAATACCATTACTATCAACCAAGAATTTCAACGTTATTTTATCGGCAATTCAGATAAACGATTATTTAATTTTGCCATTCAAAGGGAGGATTATGAAAAAGGAAGAAGCCTCCGTTCACTTCTGGATAAAAATCAAATAACATACACCTATTCGGTTAAGAATGATCGTTCTTCAACCCTTCAGATTCCTCTTCATCAAACAAAAAACACACTTCTCAATATCCTTATGGAGGAAAAATCAACCCTTAGTGACTCTTTGACCTACGATATAACAGCTTGGAATATTCCTAAAATATACGGACTTAACTATACAATCACCACTATGAAGGATCAAGGAAATTCAATTCAGCCAAATTCCATTGTCTTGCCCGACACCTATGGCTACGCTATTGATTGGCAAGGCGGCAACAGCGCTAAAGCCCTTACATATCTACTCGAAAATGGTATCAAAGTGCGTGTCGCTGATCAGCCATTTACAATTGATGGACAAAAATATAGACAAGGCACCTTATTAATTATCAAGGAAGGAACTAATAAAAACAAAAAACTGGTTGATATAACAAATCATGTTTTAACCACATACGATATTGATATAACGCCATTAACAGGAGGCATGGTGGAATCCGGGCATGATATGGGAAGTGAAATGGTCAGACTATTAAAAAAGCCCAACATCGTGCTTTTGTCCGGCAAAGGAACTTCCTCACTTTCTGTTGGTGAAGTGTGGTATCATTTGGACAAAGAATTAGATTATCCGGTTCAGTTAGTAAATATGGAGCAGTTTAATTACATTCCATTGTCTGAGGTGGATATTATCATCCTTCCGGACGGATATTACTCATTTCTAAAAGAAGAAAATATAAGTAACCAATTAGAACAATGGGTCGCCAAAGGTGGTAAAATTATCGCCTTAGAATCAGCAGTAGATCAGCTATCCGCATTAAAATGGATACAATTCAAGAGAAAAGAAATTGGCAAAGATAGTAGCCTTCAAAATAAATATACTGCAATTAAAACCTATGAAGATCGAGAGAGGTCATTTGTCTCCGGTTCAATTCCGGGAGCTATTTATAAAGTAAACTTGGACAATAGCCATCCGCTGGCATTTGGATATCCCAATTATTATTATTCGTTGAAACAAGGGAATAACTTCTATGAATACATTAAGAACAGAGGGTGGAATGTGGGCACAATTCAACAAACACCGGAAACAGTAGGCTTTATAGGAGCAAAAATAAAGAATTCGTTCAAAGACGCTACAGTGTTTGGAGTTCAGGATATTGGAAAAGGGCATGTTATCTTCCTAACAGATGATGTATTATTTAGAAACTTTTGGGAAAATGGAAAATTAATGTTTGACAATGCAGTATTTATGGTGGGTCAATAAAATTGAATGGCAACGATGATGACAAAGATTAAATCCTCATTCTTTTTTTTATATAATATAAATTCGGGTTTAACCATCATCTAGAATAAAAGTCTTGCTTTTATTAAATTTTGGATTAATCGCTCCATTTTTGATTAAGGCATCTTTAAGTCCATACAATAATGACTTGGACCAATAATAAAATACTGACCGTGAAGGATTTCGTTCAAAATTTATTTTGCCTGTCAAGCTTGCATCTCCTATTTTATTGATCCGAATAAACTGATTCATTGCCCATGATTTAAGGAAAGACTTTTTGTCCGTATCCTTGGCATTATACACATGAACTTTTAAATCTGAATATTTAAAATCCACTACTCCTTTTGATTTACGAATATTGTATGTAAAATCAAACGCCATCTTATCTAATATCCCCGACTTGATATCCACCAAATAAGTTGATTTCAAAATGCTATTAACTTCCTTCAATTCGAATGAAGAACACGCCCCCTTTATTCGATAATCTTTTCCATAACCAAGTGGCATCGTAATTTCAGCTTCAACCCTACCCTGCCCCATAAAATTACCTGTCGCATAAAATATATTGTCAGCCTCAGCCGAATCATTCGTAAAATGAAAAGCATCCATATCAATGTCTTGAAAGAAAATTCTACCCGGATTACGATCCTTAATATTAAGTTCTTCGTAAGCAACAAACCCATCTCTGAGCCTTACTGAATCAACATCAAAAAGAAATCCAACTCTTTTGAACATCTCAGAAGGCAACAAAACAGTTCTTTTCCTGGTAAATGGGTATCTCTTGTTACGATATACTTCCAACTCAAATGTCAAGTCCATGGATCTTGAATGCAAGTGGATACCCATGGTATCTAAGATACTCAACCCTGAAAATTTTATCTCTCGACTCACACCTGAAATCCGATCTTGCTGTGACTTAAAGTAATTACTGAATGCAACTTTATCAAGCAATGGTATAATATGTATATTATTAACAATCAAACTACTATCCGTACGGTTATACACTATATTTCCTACTTGATATCGATGTTTATTTCCAGGAAACTCAAAATTCAAATCACTATTCTGAAGACCATCAAGTGACATTGCAGGAATGCCTTTGTCCCGTTGCAATAGCCGCAAGCCATCTAAATTCAAATTCTCTGTTGTAATCATGGCTTCCAATTTCCCTTCCTCGTCAAGATGTCTCCATAGCAGCTCTTTAAATAAGATTTTATCCACTTTAAGCCGTTTAAAAAGCTTATTCATGCGAATTCCCGACTCTTCACTTTGAGGCAAATGACGACCTGCCCATGTAGTTACTGTTACGTATATAAAATCCAGATTCAAAATTTTAAGCCTTTTAGAAAACAACAGGTCTTTTACCTTTATACTATTGATTCTGGCTTGTCCAACTTCAACTCTAAAAACAGTATCCTGATTATTCTGCCCAATGAATTTTAAATTATAGATACTAACAGAAGAAAGAATCCAGCCTACATTAATATCCTCATAAGACAATGAGATGCCTTTTTCAGCATTGTTTTCAATGACTTTTTCTAAAGTATAATCAATATAATTAACCATACCTATTCTGAAAAGGCAATATAGAAGCAGGATCAACCCAATGGTACGCTGCCAGAATACTATATTTTTTAACCTTTTCATCTACATATTTGATATTGCTTAGTGACTTTCTGTTTCCTCATTACAAAGACGTTTATTTGTGTATTATAGAATGGGTAGATGCATCTTACACCTTAATAAATGCGTATTTTCTGGTAAGAAAATTTACTGAATGAGGAATTCATTTTATGAAATAATTGAATATTTAAGATATAAAGTTATTCGAATTGTTTTAATAACAATAGATTTCACAATTTTTATTTTCATAAAGTAGTCGTTGCTTAAAAAACTTCTACTAGCCAAATTAGTAAAATCAGAAATTGGGCTATAGTATAGGTCAAATTAGACGAAATAATCATATTCTAAGATTTCTTTAACATCTTTGAACTTATTTAACTCTTATTTAATGAAAAGGTTGTTACTTTCAATTAAACCATAACGTTATCTACATATCTAACAAATGTTAATTCATTCAGAAAAAATTTAATTTTAACCACCATGAAAAAATATCAAGTATTCTTTGCCGTATTAGGTTTTATGACTTTTACCTTAATAACCGGATACGGACAGAATTTCCAAAAAGATTCTACCGGATTGCCGGGAGACAATTTCAGTCTGCAAGGAGCATTGGACTTGTTCAGTAAAGCTAATACATTAGAAGATTTTGAAAAGTCACTCAATATTGAGAACAACAATGTCAACAACTTGGATTTGAATTTAGACGGGAAAATCGACTACATTAGGGTTATTGATCGTATGGACAAAAAAGCACATGCCATAACCTTACAAGCCATCGTTGGAGATAATGACTTTCAAGATATTGCCGTCATCGAAATCGAACAAAAAAGCGCTGATAATGCCATTGCTCAAATAGTTGGAGATGAAGATATCTATGGTCAAGAATTGTATGTGGAAGCCAATCCAGATAATTCAATAATAGATGACAACGGCCAACTTATCAAAAAAGGACCTTCCCCCTATGCCGAATATTCACCAATACGAATTTATTTCAATGTGTGGGCTTGGCCTTGTGTCCAATATATTTACGCACCGGTTTATGTTGTGTATGTATCTCCTTGGCATTGGCACACCTACCCTATGTGGTGGAATCCATGGAGACCTTGGCATTGGCATAACTTTTATTCACACGGATGGCACTATCACAATCATTATATCGTAGCAAGTCATCCAAAAGTGTACGGTGCTCGTAGTTTATATGCTCCACATAGGTCTGTTTCTCACAATGTTTATGTTAGAAATGAAAAAGTTATCAACAACTACCGTGTAACCAATAAAATTGTCATCAATAAAAATGACAGCAGACATAGAAACCAAGCAGGTTATTCTAATCAGAATGAAAGCAATAACGCTCGCTCCAATCAAGCCGTAAATTCCCGGAACAGACAAAATAATGGCTTGGAAACCAGAGACAGAAATAGCAGTAGTAAAACGGATAATAACGCTACAACCGACCGTAGGAATACCAATAATCGCAATAATGACCTAATGAACAACAATAGAAACAATTCGCGTTCCGACCGCTCAGACAAACCTATTGGCAATAAAGACAATCCTGTCCAACAACCACAGAGTCCTGTTTCAAAAGATAGGAAACCAAGTACATACGATCGTCCGCAAAGACAAGTTCAACCGGAAAGGCCTGCTAGACAGAATCCCTCTTTTCAGCAAAATGAAAGAAAAAATAATTCTTCCCGTTCTGATATACAGAAAAATTCATCCAACCAAAATAGAAGCATGAAGCCATCCGGGAATAAGCCGGGTTCAAGCCGAAATAGAGGATAAATAAAAGCGAATGCGGACAGTCATAACATTGGCTGTCCGCTATTTTTATAATATATTGAATATCTTTTATATACCTATGAAGCATTTAAGTTTAACTATAATATTATTTGCGATTTTTTCATTTCATTCGGAGGTCAATGGACAGAAAGATCTTTTTTCAAAAGCTAAAAAGGCAGCATCAGAGCTCAAAACATCCAATTCACCTAATTTGACCAATGATGAAGTTGTTTCGGGCTTGAAGGAAGCATTGACTATCGGCGCCCGGAATGCTGTAAAATTTTCATCACAGATGGATGGTTTTTATAAAAATCCAACCATTTTTATCCCCTGGCCCGAAGAAGCAAGGACAATGAAAGATCGACTAACAGCGATTGGTATGAAAAAGCAAGTGGATGAGTTTGAATTGTCCATAAACCGTGCTGCAGAAGAAGCAGCAAAAAGCGCAGCCCCCATCTTTGTAGATGCCGTAAAAAGTATGAGCATTCAAGATGGATTTAATATCTTGAAAGGTGCTGACACTGCTGCCACTCATTATCTAAGAACCAACACGTCATCAGCACTTCAAAAATCATTTTCTCCAATTGTACGTGAGGCCATCGAAAAAGTAAAGGTTACCGCTTATTGGACTCCATTGGTCAATGCATACAACAACTTGCCACTGGTAAAAAAGCAAAATCCTGATTTAGAGTCATATATCACTCAAAAGGCGATAGATGGATTAATGAAAATGATTGCTAACGAAGAAATTAAAATACGAACTCAAACATCTGCGCAGGTAACAGATTTATTAAAAAAAGTATTCGGGAAAAAATAGTAGTGCTAAACTTTTGAAATAGATACAAAACAAATTATTAAACCCAAATTCCAATTAAAGGTAACAATATGCCTTAATTTGGAATTTCAGTTAAAAAGACCTCATGGCTTTATTGTAATATTTGCTAATCATTTACCATCTTTACATGTATTTAACCTTACAAAGTTTTTAAAAAAGATAATACATGATTAAAAGATTTACTTTTTTGTTGTATTTATTCCTGTCAATCAGCTTAACCGCACAGGACTCAGGTAAATGGTCAATTTCTCCGGCACTCATCGGCGGAATATTTCCATCCTATCCTTATAGTTTGAAAGAATATAATCCTTTATTGATTCCTTATCTACCCGTTCAATATGGCAATTTCTATGGTGAAGTAAGGTACAATTATGACAGAAATGGCACATGGGGATTGTATGGTGGCACAAGTCGGGCATTTGGAGCTCAGACAACTCATGTTGTCACCCCACAGATTGGCGTTGTTTTAGGTGACTATCAGGGCATATCCGTTCAATTTTATTATAGTTTGATTCATCCTAAAGTCGAATTCAATCTTACCAACAATTATGTCAAAGTGTTTAACCACCATCCCAATTATTATTTCAATTGGTCTGACCTTCAATTCCCTATTGCCACTGTATGGAGGGCAGGGTTGTCCACTCAAATATTCTTGGATAAAAAAGTAAAAACCTATGATTTAGGTCCGATGATGGCTTTTCGTAATAAAGGATGGTATGTTATGCTTACATATTTCAATCCATGGGCACAAGACAAGGATTATTGGTTTTTTGCAATACAGAAAAGCATTCATTTTTGATGGAAAAAGAAATAAAATAAGTTCGAAACCTCTATTCCTCTTCCCCCATCTGATGGTCATCCCTCAATCTTTGCATCATTTCATCTACCCGCATAAATTCATCCAGTGTATCATCCAAATAAAAAGTTACTTCAGGCATCCTTCTAACGTGTTTTTTAATTCGATTATACAGATTCCGTTTTATTTCACGAAGTGCCGTATTGATTTCAAGTAGAACTGCTTGTTTATTATCGGTATTGAATACACTTAAATAAACCTTAGCGAGTGCAAGGTCAGGCGTAACCTGAACCGTTGTCACAGTCACCATCGGCTCCAAACCATAGATATATCTTCCTTCAGCCTGAAAGACAAGACTTATATTTCTTCGTAGCAACTCAGCTACCTGCAATTTCCTAACAGACATTATCCCAACTTTTAAAGTTGTACAAATATACACTTTTTATCAGGAATGATTTTAGTTACATATCTGACCTATCTGACAAAAGAGCCAGTACTTTCTTAACTCCACTTGGGGATAGCCTCAATCAGGTCTTTGGTATATGATTCGACCGGATGATGTATAACCTGGTCGGTTGTTCCTGTTTCAACAAATTTACCTTTATGCATGACGCATATTCTATCGGCAATATAATTGACTACAGACATATCATGCGTAATAAATATCATGGATAGATTTAAAGTTTTTTGCAAGTCTTTCAATAGATTTAATACTTGAGACTGCACACTAACATCAAGTGCAGCAACCGATTCATCACAAATTAATATTTGAGGTTGAAGCCCCAAGGCACGGGCAATGCTGATGCGTTGCCTTTGTCCCCCACTAAATTCATGTGGATACCTATTGGCATGCTCCGGCAAAAGCCCCACCTGATCCAACAATGAAAGCATTTTTTCCCTTCTCCCCTTTTTATCACGATACAATCCGTGCACCATCATTGGCTCAATTATTGCATCACCTATTTTCATCTTTGGATTTAATGAAGAATATGGATCTTGAAAAATAATCTGAATCTGACGTGCAGCGTCTTTTGCTTCACTTTTAGTTCTTTTGAAAATACTATTTCCTTCAAATAATGCTTCTCCGGATGCAGGCGTCTCAAGTTCAACCAATGTCCGACCCAAAGTCGATTTACCACAGCCCGACTCCCCCACTATTCCTAATGTCTCACCTTTTCTTAAATCAAAACTAACATTATCTACAGCTGTTAACCATAATGTCGTCCTCCCCCAAAAAGATTTATTGACGGCATATTTAACAGAAAGATTATTTACTTGAAGTAAAATATCATTTTCTTTATCGGTATTGATAGGTTTTTCTGTAATTGTGTTTGTTTTCGTTTTTTCGACGGGAACAAATTGGTACTCATTCTCTTTCCAATCTATTTCAACATAGTCACTAATAACTGGTAAACGATCAGGTCGATATGTTAAAGGTGGCTTGCATGCTATGAGCCCTTTGGTATATAAGTGATTGGGGCTTCTCAATACGCTATCTGTTTTGCCTGATTCGACAATCTTTCCTCGATACATAACATTCACTCGGGAAGTTATACCCCTTATTACACCCAAGTCATGCGAAATAAACAAAACGGAAATTCCAAATTTATCTTTAATATCGACTAGCAAATCCAATATTCGTTTCTGAATTGTCACATCAAGCGCGGTAGTTGGCTCGTCAGCTATCAACAACTTTGGATTGCAACTGATTGCCATTGCTATCATTACCCGTTGAATCTGTCCACCTGAAATTTGATGAGGATAGGATTGGTAAATTCTTTCCGGATTTGGAATGCCTACCTGATGAAATAATTCTAAAGTCTTGGACTTAGCTTGCGCCTTATTGTATTGAAGATGCAGTCGAGTCATCTCATCCACCTGAAATCCGCATGTCAACACAGGATTGAGCGATGACATCGGCTCTTGAAAAATCATCGAAATCTGACGTCCACGTATGTTATTAAATGACTTTTCAGACAAGCCAATCAACTCAGTTTCTTTTCCCTCCTGTTGAAACACAATTGACCCATTTAATTGGGCACTTTTCTTGGGCAAAAGTCCGCACAATGCCAACCCGGTAACCGACTTTCCGCTACCAGATTCGCCTACTAAACCGACGATTTCACCTTGCTTAATATCTAAATCTATACCTCTGAGAACATGATTGGAACGATCATCATTCTGAAATATCAGATTTAAATTCTTTATAGTAAGCAACGAATTCATTTCACCCATGGGACTTTATTTGTCTTATATACTCCCATAAAACGATACCGATACTGACAGACACATTGAAAGAATGCTTTGTACCCAATTGTGGTATTTCTATAGATTTATCACAAAATGACATCACCTCATCATTGATACCGTTTACTTCATTTCCAAAAATAAAAGCTAGTTTTTCAGCTTTGTCAAATTTTATTTCTTGTAAAGATATGGATTCTGTTGCTGTTTCAATTGCAATAATGGAATATCCATTTTCTTTCAACTTTTCTAAACATTCTTGGGTAGATGGATAATGGTTCCATTTTACCGAATCTGTCGATCCCAGCGCCGTTTTTAAAATCTCCTTATTGGGGGGCGTCGCACAAATCCCACAAAGTTCAATCCCGTCAATGGCAAATGCATCACCTGTTCGAAAGGCAGAACCTATATTCAATCCGGAACGCAAGTTATCCAACACAACTCTGACAGGAAACTTGACCATTTCCTTAAAAGTGCTTAATGATGGTCTATCTAAGATGTCGTAGCTCTTTTGTTTCAAGTGTGAATGATTTTCCTACTATTATTATCAGATTGATGTTCTATCGCCTTATTGACAAATGCAACAAACAATGGATGAGGTATTTCAACCGTGGATTTGAGTTCGGGATGAAACTGTACTCCAACAAACCATGGGTGGTCCTCAATTTCAACAATCTCTACCAAATCGTTATCAGGATTGACACCGGTTATTTTAAGTCCCGCCTCACTTAATCTATCTCGAAACTCATTATTAAATTCCCATCGATGTCGATGTCGCTCTTCAATTAAACCTAACCGATAAGCTTTTACTGCATGAGAGAAGCTTTGCAACTTACAAGTGTATGAACCCAATCGCATCGTGCCGCCCTTTTTCTTTACATTTAGCTGATCTTGCATTAGAGTAATCACCGGCGAAGGGGTCTTGGGATCCACTTCGGTGGATGCAGCGTCCTTGATCCCGGCAACATTACGAGCAAATTCAACTACAGCACACTGCATTCCAAGGCAAATTCCAAAAAAAGGAATATCATTCTCACGTACATATTGAATGGCATTCAATTTACCCTCTATGCCTCTAAGTCCAAATCCCGGAGCAACTAACACACCATCTATATTTTTAAAGACCTCATGACATACATTGCTATCAATCAGTTCTTCAGAATGGATTGCATGAACATTTACTTTACATTCTTTGGCAGCGCCTGCATGTATAAATGCCTCGTATATTGATTTATACGCATCTTTTAATTCTATATATTTCCCTACTAAGGCAATATTAACCTCTTTCTTTGGATACTTCAATTTGGATAAAAATTGCTTCCATTTATCCAAATCCGGTTCAACGTTCTCATTAAACTTAAATTTTTTAAGCACAAGCTTATCCAAGCCTTCTTTTTCCATCAAAAGTGGAACTTCGTAGATGGAGGAAGCATCGATTGATTCAATAACCGAGCCGGGTTCAACATTACAAAAGAGGGCTAGTTTTTGTTTTATTTCTGCTGTTATCGGCTTTTCTGTCCTGCACACAAGAATATCGGGTTGGATACCGAGCGATTGTAGCTCTTTAACAGAATGCTGGGTAGGTTTAGTTTTTAATTCTTGAGCTGCACTTAAAAAAGGGAGTAACGTCAAATGAATGACCATCGTATTTTGGCTTCCGAGTTCCCAACGTAACTGCCGCAAAGATTCAATATACGGCAAAGATTCAATATCTCCGACAGTCCCACCCAACTCTGTTATAACAACATCATAGTCACCTGTTTCACCTAAGAGCCTTATGCGCCGTTTGATTTCGTCCGTAATATGTGGAATTACCTGGACAGTCTTTCCCAAATACTTACCTGCACGTTCTTGCTTTATGACGGTTTGGTATATTCTACCGGTGGTAACATTATTAGCCTGACTGGTACGAATATTGAGAAATCTCTCATAATGACCTAAATCTAAATCCGTTTCAGCGCCATCGTCCGTAACAAAACACTCTCCATGTTCATAGGGATTCAACGTGCCGGGATCAACATTAATATAAGGGTCAAATTTTTGGATAGTGACCCGAAGGCTTCGTGCTTTAAGCAATTTAGCTAAAGAAGCGGAAATAATTCCTTTACCGAGCGAGGATGTTACTCCACCCGTAACAAAAATAAATTTGGTCTGCATGATCAGTTGTCGTTACGGACTGCAAAGCTATACTAAAATAATGAGAATCTCCCTATTAAATACAATTTTATTTGAGGCACACATCAACGACCATAATAAAACCACTTCTTAAGCTAAAATCCCTATCACCCTTGTGTCCTATTTAACCCCAATTCCGCCAAATCGCCCATTTCTGACCTTTAAATCCGACAGTTATTTGGATAATAGAAAATAAAATAATTTGGATTTCATAAATCAAAAAGTCCTATTTTTTTCAAAATGTCTTATATTTGAGGCGGTTTGGAATATTTACTTTATGTCAAAACTATTAAATAAAACCGTAAAGACGTACTTGGCATATTGTCATCGTATGCTTAAAAACTCTATTGAATCTCCTTTTGAGACTCAAGAAAAGGTATTCCAAAAACTAATCATCAATTTCAAAAACACAAAATATGGCAAAAAACATGACATAAGGCATGTTAAAAATCAGGTAGATTATCGAAAAGCCTATCCGGTAGTCAATTACGAAGACCTCAAACCATTCATTGAAAGGATGATGAAAGGAGAGAGTGATGTCCTAATCGGTGGAAGTGTCCGCTTTTTCTCGAAGTCGTCAGGTACAACCAGTGATAAAAGCAAATATATCCCTGTTACTAGAACCAATCTATACAAAAATCATATCAAGAGTGCTTGGGACAGCCTTGCGTTATTTTATCAAAAAAAACCTGATGCTCAACTTTTTCACAGGAAATCGTTATTAATTAGCGGCTCTTTATCCCATCTGCCCGAATATCCTAAGGCAATTATAGGTGACATTTCGGCAATTATGACAAAAAACATGCCCTCAATAGGTAGGTCTTTTTACACTCCTGATATAGAAACAGCCATGCTTTCTGATTGGGATGAAAAAATAAAGCGAATAACAAATCAGGTTGGCAATCAGGATGTGGCTATGTTTGGCGGTGTCCCTACCTGGCTGCTGGTTACCTTTAGAGAATTACTTAAAAAGTATAACAAAAACAACTTACTTGAAATATGGCCTAACCTGGAAGGGTATCTACATGGCGGTGTGGGATTTGGACCATATATTGACCAGTTTAAAGAACTTGTTCCATCGAAAGATTTTATATATCAGGAAATTTACAATGCCAGTGAAGGTTTTTTCGGAATTCAACAATATAATGAAGACGATGGTATGTTATTGTTGGTCAACAACAGTATATATTATGAATTTCTCCCTATCAGTCAATGGGAAGTCTCTTCACCTATCGCTATTGGATTAAATGATGTTCAGATAGGCCAACCTTATGCACTCTTAATTACTTCTAACAATGGGTTATCTCGTTATTTAGTTGGTGACGTCATTGAATTTACTTCTATTCTACCTTTTAAATTTAAAATTAAGGGAAGAACGCAGCAATACATCAATATTTTTGGAGAAGAGGTTATGGTGGACAATACAGATAAAGCTCTTTCTTTGACCTGTACTGCATTCAATGCAACCATTGAAAACTATTCCGTCGGACCGGTTTTCTTAACCACTACTTCTAAAGGTGGCCACGAATGGATTATAGAATTCAACCGACTACCCAACGATATCGATGCGTTCACGGCTTTGTTGGATAAGAATTTGAGACAGCTCAACAGTGACTATGATGCCAAAAGATCATACGATATCGCTCTTTTACGTTTAAAGATTACTATTGTTCCGAAGGGTACATTTCATCGTTGGTTGCAATTGAAAAATAAATTGGGCGGACAAAATAAAATTCCCCGACTAGCCAATCATAGGAAATACATAGATAATCTATTAGAATGTGCTGATTTTGTTGTAAAAACATCAAGATAATTAAATATGGATGACTTTAATTCATTAATGATTATCAATGAAGATGATTTCAACATAGACAATGAAATATCCTTTAAACAAGCAGTAGAGAATATCAGCAATACAGTAGATAAAATGCTTAATGAAAACCCTGAGTTGCTATTCAGCTATTTATATCGCTTGGATGTAGATGAATCAAAAATTAAAAAAGCATTATCACCACTTAGCATTGAAGCTCCTCATCGTGGACTTGCACGGCTAATCTTAGAAAGGCAACAACAGAGGATAAAAACCAGATTGGAATATTCCTCTCGAAAACAAAATTGAAATATTCTTTTAATGAGCAAGTTGCTAAAGGAAAAGGGCATCATTGTCCGAAGTTTTAAATATGGGGAATCATCGCTTATATTGGATATCCTTACTTCGCAGCATGGTTTGAAATCATTTATTATTCAAAGTGTCCGTAAAGCAAAAAGTAAAACATCTCCCTCTTCAATCCAATTAGCCGCTTCGGTAGATATCGACTTTTACTTAAAAGAAAACGCTGACCTTTACCAATTAAAAGAAATAAAGGTTAATACCATTTGGAATTCCTTATATAGTGACATCCGAAAAATAACAATGTGCATGTTTCTTACAGAATTGACAAGAAAGGTGCTAAACAAATATGAAAACCATGATGAAGAATACATAATTTTATTCAACATCCTGAAAGATTTGGAAAACCATGATGATAACTGGTCATTGCATATATGGTACTTACTTCAACTACAACAAATCCAAGGGATATCGATTCTAAGACATCCAATTGAATCCGGCAATTATTTTGATATTGTATTGCAGCAGATGGGAAATAATATTCCACAACATCATCTATACTTCAATAGAGATGAATTAAATATGTTGAGTGAAATAGAATCCCTTGAACTACGGCAAGTATCAAGTCTCCATATTACAAGAACTGAAAAAAATACAATTTTGAATAAACTATTGGAATATTTAAAAACACAAATACCCTCGATTCAAGTCATAAATAGTTTAGATGTCTTAAAAAGTGTATTTGATTAATTTTAAAATTTATTACATTGATTCTCTTATATATACACATATACAATATATTTATATTTTAAATAATAAAATGAAAACATTATTTTGGTCCTTATTTTAACCCAAATTCATATTAAAGGCAAAATATTGTCTTTAAAAGGAATTCGGATTTATATATATAATGAATTGTGAACTTATAAAATGATTAATTCAACATTTTCCATATACTCATCCTCATTAAATCGCTCTGTTGAATTGCAATTGTTATCAACAACCAATCAGATTTCTCGTTCAGCAGTTACCATTTTTTTCAATGATGGTCAGGATTTCTCTTCTTTAAAAATGGTAGAATTATTAAAGAATTTTGAAATAGAACACCCCAATTCACCTTTAAGATTAGTAGGAATTCGGGCACAGGATAGAATACACGAATATGGCTGTATATACAAAAATGATTACATCAATCGAGGCAATAAAGCGAAGAATTACAACCACTTTATCCGCAAAGAGTTAATTCCATATTTAAAAAATCAGATGAAGTGGAAATTGGAAAAAGAGTTAACCGGTTTCGCCGGCTTCTCTTTGGGAGGTTTGTCGGCGATGGATTTAACCTTACACAATTCGGATTTATTTTCCTTCAGTGGTGTATTTTCCGGTAGTTTTTGGTGGCGATACAAGCCTTTTACTGAAGATGATCCCGACGGGCATAGAATCTTGCATGAGTATATCGATCTACACGAAATATCATCCGATTACAGATTTTGGTTTCAAGCAGGTACCAAGGATGAAGAAAGTGACCGCAATAACAACTCAATCATCGACTCAATTGACGATACCCTTCACTTAATGGATGCTTTAGAACAGCACGGATATTCTGAAACAATCAATATGACTTATGTCGAGGTGGAAAATGGGACGCATGACACATTCACTTGGGGAAAGATTATGCCGCAATTTTTGACTTGGGCCATTCTTAAATAAAAGAAGCAGCCTCCGGTAGAAGACTGCTTCTTGATTTCATAGAGCAAAAATCTTAGTTTGCCTTATCTTTATTAACTCTTTCAACTTCCCCGAAAATTCGGAATTTAGTCTGAGCAGGTACGGTATTTGCTGTAATAGTCACATCTTTTGACTGGCTTCCCGGTTTACCGTGCGTATCAAATTTTATTGGAACATCAACAGACTGACCAGGGGCAATAGGTGTAGTAGGGCATTTTGGTGTTGTACATCCACAGCTACCTTTGCAACTAACAATAACCAATGGCTCTTTACCGGTATTCGTTACTTTAACAGAAGTTTCAACAATATCACCTTCTTTAACATTGTCAAACTTATATTCTGTCTTATCCAATACCATTGTAGTGGTCGGACCTGTAGGTGTCATCGTTTCATTAGGATTCCCGGTAGCCTCCTGATTGGAAACTGCACCTTCTCCCATAGGCGCTGCTGTGCCATCTCCTGGTGTAACTACTTTGGTAGCTTGATTAGCAGGATTGTTGGCTGTATTATCACTTTTACAACTCATTATAGTCATAACAATGCAAAGTGAAAGAATTGAAAACAAATACTTCATGTTTGATATACAATTTAAAAATTCTAAATAATTTATTTACAAATATAATAGGTCATAGACCTTCACATTGCTAATAAAATTCAAAAATATCGCTTTTGACTAATTGTTAACAATGAGAAGTCATTGCTACTTTCGAAGACTTTCTAAAAATTGGTCTGCAGCCAATGTATTTATCACAGATTCCTTTTCTAGTCCACCGCATCGAGCTGCAATGACACCATACTGAACATCCAATATTCCATGTTTACTATGTGCATCCGGATTAATACTTATTTTTATATTTTTCTTAACTACCTTTTGCAATAAAGTATAATCTATATCCAAGCGCTGAGGATTAGCATTGATTTCAATTACTACTTTATTTGCGGCGCAAGCATCCAACACTTTTTCAAAATCCAGCTCATAACCTCTGCGAGACAGCAATAGCCTACCTGTCAAATGACCCAACATATTCAAATGCGGATTTTCAATAGCCCTAATAATCCTTGTAGTCGCCTTTTCTTTTGGCATTTTAAGGTCAGAATGTATGCTTCCGATTACAAAGTCAAAGCTTTCCAAAACTTCTTTATCATAATCCAATGAACCATCGCACAAGATGTCAGACTCTATGCTTTTGAATATTTTAAATCCATTAAACTCCTTCGCCATCGCATCAATTTCTCTATGTTGCTGTTCAATACGCTCAACAGATAACCCATTGGCATAAAAGGCTGATCGGCTATGGTCTGAAATTGCGATATAATCAAAACCATTGTCCTTGGCGAATTCACTCATTTCTTTGACGCTATGTATCCCATCTGAATACAAAGTGTGGGTATGAACTATACCCCTAATATCGTGTAAATCAACTAAATTAGGTGGATTTATTTTACTAAGTTCTTGATTCCACCTTAACTCAGCGGGAATATACCTCATACCCATTTGATGAAACACCTCTCCTTCAGCCAACCGTTGAGGAATTCGACCTTTCAACACTTGATTAATATCAACATCCTCTCCAAAAGACAACTCGAATGCTTCAGACTTAACGTCTTCCTGACACAGTATCAACGTCACATTCAAGATATCTTTGTATCTCCCTGAAATCTGTTCCTCCTCTTCCATTTCCAATAAAAAATTAGGAATAATCGGTGGCCAAGTGTCAGCCTCAACAATATATATGATATCTTCCACAACTTGCTGCTTCCGATATGCTTGTCCTGTAAGTTGAAAATCAACAATATCAGATTTCGACAATGATTCCTCAAAATCCGCTAAAACAGGGCGTAACTTGGCATAAAGCCATTTGCCCTTACTATTGAGATAAAGCTGCGCCATTTCAAGGATATCCCGTTGAGACTTCTCACCAAAACCTTTTGCTTTCATCAATCTATTTTCATCACAATGCTTTATAAGTTCTCCGACGGAATCTACCTCCATATCTTGCCACAAACGAGCAATCCTCTTGGGTCCCAATCCCTTGATATGAAACATCTCAACAACTCCCTCGGGTGTTTCGCTCAGAAGTCGATCCAATTCAGGGTCAAAACCATCCTGAGCCAACTGTAAAATCAATTTGGAGGTATTTTTTCCTACACCCGGCAACTGAGTTAATGTTTCAGCACTCATTAGCATGATAGGTTCTGCTACTTTTCTAAGAGAAGAGTGCGCATTACGAAGAGCTTTAATCTTAAAGCTATCTCCATTATGCAGTTCAAGCAGATCAGCAAAGAGTTTCAATTTATTTACAATAGAAGTATTGTTCATCTGGCGGTTCATTTTATTAATGAAATGAAAATATCATTTAGTAAGTGAATGAAATTAATAATTTTGCACAAAACTAAGAAAAATGAGATTTGGACTATTTTTAATTCTATTAATGTTTGGATTGTTGAGCCAAATGGCTTGTAAAAATGATGATACCACTGTTCCAGATGAAAGTCAATTTGTCGTAGATTTAAGTCAATATCAAGTAGAAGATATCCCGGGCAGCAATCGAAAGATGGTAACCAAATTAGACCCACAAGGCCTTTTAGAAGAGCAAGGAATGGTTGAAAACGGCATGAGAGTCGGCACATGGACAAAGTTTTATGCACGGAATACCAAACCAATGGAAACATGGACTTATGAAAATGGTAAACTCAATGGATTGCATTTTCTTTTTAATAATTCCGGACGTGTAGATATGTATGAAAGCTATATGAACAATAAACTTCACGGCAAAAGAGTTACTTTCAAATATGGTAGTCCGGTAGAAGAAATGAGTTATAAAAACGGGCAATTAGACGGTATATTCAGAGGATTTTTCCCAACAGGAAAATTACAAAGAGTGGGTTATTTTAAAAATGGCTTGCAAGACGGAAAATATATCGTTTACGACGAAAATTTAAAAATTGTCATGCAAGCCACCTATGTAAATGGAGTAGAACAACCCCATTAATCAACCAACTGAGTCGGATATGCCTTTTTAAATTGATCTTTTAGTACATCAAACGAAGTCACTAATCCAATCAAAATTCCTTCAGAAACTACCGGTATAGCGTGGAATCGATTTAATAAAAATAGTTCCGCTGCACTTCCTATCTTATCGGTAGGCTCTAAAGTCGCCAACTTGGTTGTCATAATGTCAGACACCTTGAGCGCTTCATACTCACTAAAGTTCTTATTCAACCATAGTAAATCAGCAGTTGTAATCAATCCTACCAACTTCCCATTGTCCACGACTGGCAAGTGGTGAATTCTTCTCTTTTTAAACAAATCAAGTACAGTAGTCATTGCATCAGAAGGACTTACAGTAATTAATTCTGTTGACATTATTCCGGATAAAGGATCATTCATCATGGCTATTCTTCTTTATTTAAGTGTAATATTATAAAAATATTGTTTGACTTTCAATATTGAATTTATATATTTATTTTTATAAACTTTTACTTTTTCATTCTAAATTTAATACAAATTATTAAAATATTATATTCGTAATTAAACATCTAACATTTACCTATTATTTCAAGCGAAACGGATTCTTAATATTTCCTACATTTTTGACAAAACAACAAACATAAGTCGTTCATATTATTTATATTATAAAATATTATTTAAAGTTAAATATTAAGAATATTTATCAGATGAAAATTGTTGAAAACAAGTAATATAATTTTAAACTTTATCTAATGATGAAAATTTAGTACTTAAATCTTTTAGATTTTTTATCAAACAAACCAAGCAAATTCAACCCAAATTCCGCATTAGACAATTGCGGAACCGATTTACGACTCGTATCAATGGTTTCTGTAAGCCATTGATACGATTCGTACATCGGGATTAACCTTCATAATCAGCACTATACGGTTTTTAAAAACCTTTACTGCTGAATTCGGGTCCAAATTATTTTCTCTTCGAACAATATTATAATACTATGTGTTGACAAAATGGTAAATTTACATTCGAATAATGGTATTTCCTTTAACAACAAACATAACCCATTAATATTCAATACCATGCATGATATAGAACCTTATTATAGCTGGAGAGATTACTATATTTCGTCAGAAGATGAGAAATCACCTTATTTTCACCACGAATCCAATGAATTTTTCTTCACCAATAAGATATACAACCATTACATTCATCCTCAATGGGATCATTTTGGATCCTCTACCCTATACCTCAAAATATTATATGCTGATTATGAGGAAGGTTTTCTAATATTAGAACTTATAGGAGAATGGAATGATGCATTACACAACGACATCATGGAGTTTAAACGGTCTATTATCGACCATTTTATCAACCATAAAATATACAAATTCATTATAATTGGAGAACAAGTGTTGAATTATCATTCGTCAGATGATTGTTATTATGAAGAATGGTATGAGGATATTGCAGACGAAGTTGGCTGGACAGTATTTTTAGGTCTATCCAAGCATGTCATTGAAGAAATGGATCATATCCGCCTATATCAATATATCCTTTATGGAAATCATTGGAATGAACTAAATTGGCGTGCATTTACGCCCATTCAATTATACTTATTGATAGATAAAATGATTGAAAATCCCAAGTTGCTCTCCGAACCGACTCACCACATTAAAAAGATTAAATGAACAAGCACTATTCCGGATTTGTCAATATACTGGGGAAGCCAAATGCCGGTAAATCCACTTTGCTCAACCTGCTGATTCAGGCTAAATTGAGTATCACCAATAAAAAAGCTCAAACAACACGAAGGCGGATTCTGGGTATATGGAACGACCCATCTCATCAGATTGTATTTTCCGATACACCCGGTATCATTGAGCGACCAGCATATAGGATGCAGGAAAAAATGAATAGCTATATTTTCCAATCCTTTGAAGATGCTGACGTCATCCTTTATCTTGCAGACATCACTGATCCCAACCCCTGGACAGAACAAACTGCACATTCTTTAAACAAAGCCGCTGTCCCTACCCTATTGATTGTCAACAAAAAAGACCTACTTCCAAGTATTTCAAAAGAAGAACTCTTGGCAAAATTTCCGGACAATGTAAAATGGGATGATGTGCTTATTATCTCTGCTTTAGAAGAAGAAGATAGAGACCTGCTTTTGAATAAGATTATTAACCTACTACCCGAAGGCCCTGAATATTATCCTAAAGATCAGCTGAGTGACCTTAATGAAAGATTTTTTGTCAGTGATATTATCAGAAAAAATATTTTAGCTCTTTATAAACAAGAAGTCCCCTACTCGTGTGAAGTAATTATTGAGAGCTTTGTAGAATCCGAAAAAAACAATTTACCCTTCGCACACATTAATGCGACAATTTATGTCTCACGAAGCACACAAAAATCTATTATTATTGGTCATAAAGGTGAAAAAATCAAACAATTAGGCATTCAATCACGACAAGAAATAGAAGAATTCCTTGATCATCCGATATTCCTCGAACTCTTTGTTAGGGTCAAAGAAAATTGGCGGGACGATGAGAAATTATTAAAGGGCTTTGGCTACTAATTCTAATTTTTGGATAGAATATCCTTATTGATATTAGAAATCCCTTGCAACTCCCAATTTCGGCTAAATTCCACTATTTCAGGCATAAACTCTATGAAGCTCTCTTCATAAGATGATGTATTAGCCTCCAACCATTCAACTGCTTTATAAAATATTTCCTTGTTAGTCAGCCGGTACTTCATCCGCTCAAAAACATATTCAATACCTTCGACAGTCCTATAGGTCAATAACCATTTATGCTGAATCATATTATAAATCCTATCATATATAGCTTTAGGCAATAACTCAATCACTTGAGCCAACCTCAAAAATACCGACTCAATAAAATCTTCAACTTTGACAGAAGAATACTTACTCCAATTCTTGACAAGCAAATAATCCATGTAAATATCGTTGACTACCGGAGAATATTTATGAAAACGTGGATGAATCAACCGTATCATTTCTTTGACATTCGGATGACTGTCCGTAAAACGGTCAATTGCATGGTGCAGCTCTATCCCTTTTGAAAATATCGGGTTCATTTCTTTTCTCAAGTTTCCCTTAATCATATCTGTAACTATATTTCCGGTCAAAATATAATTATCCTCAGACGAAAGAAAAGCATGGGCCAAATAATTCATAAAATCCTATTGAAATATAATGACATTGTATTCAATATTGTTTAACCCAAATCCGTATTAGAGGAAAAAATATTGTCTTTACGAGGGATTCAGGTTCAAGAGACAAACGTTAATTAGAATAAAAAATTGAAAGGGAAGATTGTTATACACACACAACTTTTGCCATTAATGGTATTTCGGGTATAATGTTTACCTTTGCTACCATACAATCCTGAATAAAGATACATGTCAATACAATCGGAATCTTTCATAGATGTGATGAATAAAGGCTATACCTTTGATTGTCCAGCAATTCAGTTGGGTACCGGTATCTTTGATGGTTATGTATATCAAGATATCAGGGTAGGCATTCCTATTAAGACTTTGAATAGGCATGGATTAATTGCTGGATCGACAGGAAGTGGGAAAACCAAGACGCTTCAGATATTAGCAGAACAGCTTTCTCAAAATGGAATTCCTAGTCTTATTATGGATTTGAAAGGTGATTTAAGCGGCATTGGAGCGAAAGCAGATATTAACAGTAAGATTACTGAAAGAATGGAAATGGTCGGCTTGCCATATACTCCCAGCAAAAGCCCGGTAGAATTTTTGACAATTTCTCAAGAATATGGCACCAAACTCCGATCCACAGTTATTGAATTCGGTCCACTTCTGCTATCCAAAATTCTTGACCTTAACGAAACACAACAAGGAGTTCTCGCACTTGTATTTCAATGGGCTGATGATAATAAAATTCCATTACTAGACCTAAAGGATCTGAAAATAGTGCTAAATCATCTCGCAACTACAGGAAAACAAGATATTGCGGCTGAATACGGGACTATTGGAAAGGTTACAAGTGGTACAATTATTCGTAAGATTTTGGAATTAGAACAACAAGGTGCAGAAATATTCTTTGGCGAACCTTCTTTCGAAATCGATGACCTGATTAAGATAAATGCTGATAATAGAGGTATTGTTTCCGTTTTTAGGGTTACAGATATTCAAGATAAACCAAAGCTTTTTTCTACTTTTATGATTCAATTATTGGCTGAACTATATCATACATTGCCTGAAGTCGGAGATTTAGACAAGCCTAAATTTATGATATTTATCGATGAAGCCCATTTGGTATTCAATCACGCAAGTTCCGCATTATTAGATCAAATAGAGATGACAATAAAACTCATCCGTTCTAAAGGTGTTGGTGTCATTTTTATTACCCAAAACCCGGCCGACATACCGGAATCTATACTCAGCCAACTTGGTCTTAAAATACAGCATTCTTTAAGGGCATTTACTGCTAAAGACCGAAAAAAGATACTGTTAGCAAGTCAAAATTTTCCTTTAAGTGAATTCTATACCATTGATCAAAGCTTAACTTCCCTTGGGATTGGTGAGGCATTGATAACCGGTATTGATATGAAAGGCATTCCCACACCTTTAGTTCATGCACTTTTGAGAGCACCTGAATCCCGAATGGGCATTTTAAGTCCGGAAGAAATTAAAAATATTGTTTCTTCTTCTACCATACATGAAAAATATGCCAATGATATAGATCGAATTAGTGCTTATGAAATATTAACAAAAAAGCTTAATAATCCTGTCGTCATACCGGAGACAGAAAAACCTTCCGGTTCACGCACAAAAACAAAAGAAGAAAAATCAATTATAGAAAAAATTATCACCAACTCAACAACCAAACAACTCTTAAATACAGCCACTCGAGAAATTACAAGAGGGTTATTGGGAGTTTTGGGAATTAAAAAAAGATCGCGAAAAGGATGGTTTTAAAGATGAATAAGAAAGAACTTTATACGACAATTGGCTTTTTATTATTTGCAGGTGGATTAACATCTATAATCCTAAATATTGTCGGAGTAGAATGGATATTATTAAAATGGATGAATGCTTTACCTGGCTACATCAGCTTTTTATTAAAACTATTAATGATAATCACCGGAATTATCATGATCTATTTCCATCAAGTCGATTGGAGAAATGTTGATGATGAGGAGGGGAAATAGAGATTTTTCAATACTGTTCTCTTTCCCTATTTAAATCTATATTCCGAATTAGAAAACTTCGGAATCAATTTGTCTCGCAATCAATGATTTAATGAAACCATTGAACCAATTTGTATATTGTGACGTCCCAAACAATCAGTATTCGTAGGTTTTGGAAAACACCGATTGATGAATTCGAATTTATCTTAATTGCTTTATTATTCTAGTCAAAGCATTGGCAACATTAACGCCATCAATTCCAGCGGACACAATACCTCCAGCATAACCAGCCCCTTCACCACAAGGGAATAAATTAGGTACATTCAGACAATTAAAGTCATCCTTACTACGCGGAATCCGCACCGGTGATGAAGTACGACTTTCTACTCCCACGACAACAGCATCATTGGTTAGATAACCATTCATCTTTTTCCCTATCGCTTGAAATCCTCCAATCAGCCTATTGACCACAAAATCCGGCAAAAGCTTATGCATAGGCGCAGAATATATTCCCGGAACATAGCTACATGCCGGTAAATCCTTACTCATTCTTTGTCTTGTAAAGTCATTCAAACGTTGCGCAGGACATGCCTGTGAGCCATCACCATAATGAAACAAACTCTGTTCAATAGCCGACTGAAACCTCATTGCACGAAATGAATCATCTCCATACTTACTGGGTATATCTTCCAGTTCTATAGAAGTTACAAAGCCACTATTTGCAAATGGGCTATCACGCCTCGATGGAGACATTCCGTTAACTACAAGTTCGCCTGGGCTCGTTGCTGAAGGCACAATCATTCCTCCCGGGCACATACAAAATGAAAACACGCCCCTACCCTCTACTTGAGCAACAACGCTATATGGTGCAGCAGGTAGCCCAAAAGGTCGTGCTTCACAACTGTATTGTATGCTATCAATCAGTGCTTGAGGATGTTCCACCCTAACACCCAAAGCAAAAGGTTTTGCCTCGATTTCAATCCCTTTCTGCAATAAGAGTAAATAGACGTCTCTTGCACTATGTCCGGTAGCCAAAATCATCGCATCGCACGATATCGATTCCTGCTTTTCGAAATGCACTTTCCGAACCAAGCCACCATCGACTTCAAAATCACTCATCCTATGGTCGAATAAAACCTTTCCTCCCGCTTGCTCAATACTTTCTCGCATCGCTGTGATTATCTTAGGCAATTTATTGGTACCAATATGAGGATTAGCATCAATCATTATCCTTGGATCAGCTCCATAATGACAAAAGGTATGAAGAATTTGGCGTACATCACCTCTCTTCGTCGAACGAGTATATAATTTCCCGTCAGAATAAGTTCCTGCTCCACCTTCACCAAAGCAATAATTACTATCAATGTTGACAACACTTTCCTGCATAATGGCTCGCAAATCACGCCTTCTGCTTTGTACATCTTTCCCACGATCTACGACAATAGGCTGAATCCCGTTCTTTATCAACTGAAATGCAGCAAAATATCCGGCCGGTCCGGCTCCCACGACGACAACCTTTTTGACATCTTCGACCGGCAACGGCTCCAATGCCTTAAATCCATTGTCTTCAACTATTTCTGACATTTTTTGCCAACGGAGGGCATATACAACTTTACCTTTACGAGCATCAATAGAGCGTTTAGTCAGAACTAAGTCTTCAAAATTTAAATTCAAATGACCGTAATTAGCCTTAAACAATTGTTTGTGTACAGCTACATCGTCAACGTCCTTAGGTGTAACTTTAATTTCGTAAAATTCT
The DNA here is from genome assembly GCA_018057925.1 of Saprospiraceae bacterium. Classification (GTDB taxonomy): domain Bacteria; phylum Bacteroidota; class Bacteroidia; order Chitinophagales; family Saprospiraceae; genus Parvibacillus. The sequence goes on along the minus strand of JAGPCT010000009.1, from coordinate 20,609 downwards.
ATTTTAGAATCAGGTTGATTCATTATCTGATAGCATTTCTAATCTTAACCAATTGATCCAATAATGCTTCCAAACGCTCTAAATGTAGCATATTGGCGCCATCAGACAAGGCTTTTGAAGGATTAGGGTGCGTTTCAATAAAGAGACCGTCAGCACCAACTGCTATAGCAGCTTTCGCTATTGTTCCGATCATACCCGGGTTTCCGCCTGTGACACCTGACGACTGATTAGGCTGTTGGAGTGAATGAGTACAATCCATTACAACTGGAACGTTTAAATCCCTCATAACCGGAATACCTCTATAATCTACCACCAAATCCTGATATCCAAAAGTCGTACCTCGTTCAATCAACCAAACCCTATCATTTCCGGTATTATTAACCTTATTAACTGCCCATTTCATTCCATCTGCGCTCAAAAACTGTCCTTTCTTGATAGATACAACTTTCTGAGTATTGCCTGCAGCCTTGAGCAGATCAGTCTGCCTGCACAGAAATGCAGGAATTTGCAATATATCCACATACTTAGCCGCCAACTCCGCTTGATATGACTCGTGAATATCCGTCGTTACCGGCATCCCGAATTGTTGACGCACTTCACTTAAAATAGTAAGTCCATACTCATCACCGATACCGGTAAAGCTATCATCTTTACTACGATTGGCCTTCTTAAATGATGCCTTAAAAACATAAGGAATCTCTCTCTCAGCCGCCAATTTGCTCACCTTCTCAGCTACTTCAAAACACAGATCCTTGCTTTCTACAGCACATGGCCCGGCAATAAGGAAAAATTGTTGATTTAATCGTTGCTGAATAATATCTAAAACATGCATTTACTTTCCATTTTGTGCACAAAAATAGGTCATTTCATGTAAAGATAACAGCTTACACCTCGATTACTTTTAACCCAAATTCTGCATTAGACAAATGCGAAATCGATTTACGACTCTTAATCAATGGTTTACAGTAACCGTTGAAACGATTCGTACATCGGGACGCCCCTCATAATCAGCACTATAAGGTTTTTCAAACCTATACTGCTGAATTCGGGATTAAATTGATATCTTAACCTTTATTAATAGGGAAGAAATAATGCATTATCAGATAATTATTCATTTTTTTCAACACAAGGCCATACAAAGTGTAATGCTATCTTCCCCATTAAGTAATTTTCATTTTCTTTTTGATTAAAAAAGTGTACATATTCAATTCCGGGTTCAACAACAATGTTTGGATTTACTTTAATCCCATAACCAATACCTCCTATTATCCCATTTCTATGCTGGCTTTGAAGCCAAACTCCAGTAAGTACATTAAATCCCTTTATAATATAATACCGGACAAATGCCCCACCCTGCACATCATTTCCCTTTCTTACCTCATTTTTAAATCCCGAAAAACCACCTCTAATGCCCGTCATAAACCTCGAAGTCAGACTATATTCAACAGCTAATCCCATTTCAAACCGATAAAAGAGACCTGGTTGAGAAGCTACAGTATATCCATTAAATGAAACATCCGGGCTAATTATCCATTGATTAGAAACAACTTGTTGGCTATAAACCACACCTATACACATTAAAAAAAATAGTATGGAAATTATCCGCATTTGTTAAAATTAAAATAATAAGAAAATCCCAATGAATAAAAGAATTGCCATGGATTAGGAGCATACTTATAAAAATTGTGATTTATTTCGATGAGCGGTGCCACTCCTATTGTTTTGTTCAAATGAAAGGTATATCCCACTCCGGCTTGAATATTGGACTGATATCTGTATTCTGAATCAAACTGTGTACCCCCCATTAGGAAAAAGTCTTTATAAAGATAATATTTTATAAAAGGTTGAAATATTCTTTTCGTACTAATCTTTGTAAAGCCACGATCTGTAAGCTTTGAAAAATCAATGATATACTTAAATCCCAAAGCTCCATTGTTAATAGCAAAATATTCTAAAAAAGGAGATAAATACAAAGAAATACTCGGATCATCAGATTGTGTTGTCGTGAAAAAAGATGCATCGCCACCAATTGAAAAGGTATTCTTTCCAACACCTTGTGACATTGCATCGTTGCTCATTATCAGACTCTGCAAACCCATCATTACTAGACAAGTAATAAATCGGCTGCTTATGAAAAAGTTACTCCCATTTTTCATAAGCATTTATCAACCATTAATATATGGATTCCTTTCATCTAATCTATCCTGATTTTTTTGTAACAAATATAAAAACTATTATGGTTCAGAACCTTCCAAGATTTAGTTAAACAATCTTTTCGGTTTTTCTTCCTAAAGGACAAAACGTATCCTTGTTGCATCATTTTTTCCCTATTCGAAAAATAAGTGTAATGGCAACCAATCCAATTATCGGAAAAAATGCTACCCACCAAACAGCAAAATTGGCCAATCCTATTCGAATCATCGTCCCCCAACTCATCCACTCCCCGGTTGGGCCCAAACCCAAGAAAGATAATGCACTTTCAGAAAGTACAGCCCTTGCAGCAGTAAGCGACATAAAGATTCGAGCAAAAGGCATCAATAATGGCACCATGTGCCGTATAATTATGTAATGTCCGGGAATTGCCATCGCTTTTGCTTGATCGATATGGGGTTCAACAACTATTTGTTGTGCCCTTCCTTGTATAAACCATGCTCCTGAAGGCAATCTCAAAAATATTAATAGAATAACCAAGCCCCAAAACCCTATCTGGTTGAATACCGCCATCAAAACTAACAATATCACTAAATCAGGCAATGGTTGAAATACTTCTTGAAAACGACGATTAAATCCTCCTAATGGTAGAATATACTTCTTTTTATATGTATATTTTCCTGTTAACCATAAAGTAACAAAGCAGATAAAAAAAAAGATTATCCAAAGACCAATATTAGTAGCTCCTATTAACGACCAACTAAATAAGACTATACATGCAATAGACATGGCTATCCACAATATCATCTCTATTACCGATATACGAAACGGAAAACGATCAAAATATGCGCTCATAGAACCCATCAAAAGACACAATAGCCCCGTCCCTACTGATACTAATAGGCCTAAGATTATAGCTATCTCCATACCACAAATAAATCCTGCCATCACATCTCGACCCAGATGATCGGTACCCATTAAATGCAATACACCCTGTCTATCCATAGAAAGAGGACTAAGGGATGCACCACCCTCCAAATTAATCTGGTAGGCAGACATTTTCCAAATGGGATTTACTTCTACAATTGGATTTAAAGTTGTAGGCTGAGGAGGGCTTTCTTTAAAATTAAAAAAGCCTAATTGAACCCCATTCTTTCCAAAAGTCAATACAGGCTGAGGGTTTACAACACATTTTAATGCTATATATGCAACCAAGGCAATCCAAACAAAGTAATTATTTTTCAAAAAATGAATAATACGCCTCACTTTCATTTCCACATAATTTCAGTTCGCGGATCAAACATCTGCTTCACCATCTGCCCTATTCCGCCCATAATAGCATTAATCAACGCCACCAAGGCAGTTATAACCATCAACATGATAAAGTCTTCGTGACGGACACTTTGCCAGATTAACCGTCCCATTCCCCCAATAGAAAATACATTCTCTATCAACAACACACCACTCATCAATGCCGGAAAAAGCATTGCAAAATAAGTTATCATGGGTAAGGAAACATTTTTCAATATATGTTTCCACTGTAAGGTATAAAGGTCAATGCCCTTACTGTATAATGTCTGAACATAAGGCTTCTTCATCTCATCCTCCATTCCTGCTATCCACCTCATTGCTATCCCGGATATTAAAGGTATTGAAAGCAATAATGCCGGAAGAATAAAAAAAGCTACATGTCCCAACACGTCAATAAATGAGGTGGCTGGCATTAAAAGAAAATCTCCTGGACCGGGAAATATATGGAGAAAGTCACTGTAATAATCAGATGTACAGAACTGAACAGCCAAAACAGCTAAACAAAATATTGGAAAAACATAAAAAATATTCAAGACAACCATGCAAACACCTTGCCACTTTCTACCCATCCTCATATACAATAAAGCAAAAGCAGTTCCACCGATTACAGAAAAACAAAATGCTATTATACTCAATACAAAGGACAAATTTCCGGCAGATCGTATTTGCTGCATCTTACCATCATTAAAGAAAAAAGTCTTAGCTTCTTGATGAAAAGCATTATTACTTCCCCACCTATGAATTGTCGGAATCCACCTATTTAGGCGACGAGAATCCTCAAATTGGACCAACTGACGCAGAAGTTTTAACTTTTGAATCTCTTTCAGATCATAATGTTCCTTGGCTATGACTACGGACAATTGCTGTTGAAGATCTTGCCTATCGAGATTATATCTCCATGAATTCCATTCTCGATTCTCTTGCTTGCTTGATAGGTTTTTTATCGTATTTTGAAAAGTTTTCCAATCGTCGAAATTCATTCCTTGTCTTAAAAAGCGCACACCTTGCTTTTTGACCAATCCACTGGGAATCAACTCCAACCTGTAATCATACCACTTGGGCAAGACAGAAAGATAAAACATAGGCAACCGACCTTCCAACCTGTCAGCCCCTTCCAGCCCCTCCTGTTCTTGAAGATTTCCGGATAATATACCCGACATGAAATATACTGCTAATACAACTAAAGTTACCTGAAAAATTATCCGAATCAAGTAAAATGCACCTTTTGCAATGATTTTTAGTATATCGGCAATCAAGATATTATGTTTTAAAGCATTTAGTGCGAATGAACCGTATTTTCAAAATATCCCGGTCTCTTAGCGGATGTTACCATCGTCAATCCATCCTTAATTACAATATTATTTTTAGGACTAAATAGGAAAATTACAGGCTGTAATGCCACTAATTTTATTTGAAATTCTTGATAAAGTCTATTTCTATCATTGACATTCGTCGTGATTCGGATAGCTTCCGTTATACGATCAATCTCCGGATCAACGACATTGCAATAATTGGAACCTCGCCCATAGGCATTGAAAGAATTCCAGCCAATGTATGGATCATCAAGTCCTGGAAATTGCTTAACTACAAGATTAGCAAGGTCGTAATTGCCGGCTTTAACTCTTTCTAGCATTTTAGGGAAATCTAAAATTTCAATTTTAATTTCTACACCCACTTTTTGAGCCTCATTTTTTAATAATGTAGCAACATCTTTTCCCAACTGCTTTCCGGTAGTAAGGATAGTGAAGGTAAGTCGCTGTGACTTATTGTTGACTACTTTTTGTCTTATCCCGTCACTCCCCATCGTTGAATAACCGGACTTCTTGAGTAGTTCGATAGCTTTGCTCGGATTAAATTCAACCAAAGGCAAATTAGGAACATAGTACGGCTTTTGATGTAGAATCGGACTTTTAACTCGATCGGCATTCCCTCCGACCAAAGTTTCAATAATCTGATCCACATTGACTAAATGTGCTAAAGCCTTCCGTATGTTTACATCATGCAACAAGGCTCCTTTATTATTCATACCAATGTAATAGTACTGAAGAACATCAGAGGAGACCACATTAAAATTCTTTGCCAGAACCTGATCGTTTTTTATCAAATCAACTGTTTCATCCTTTACATCGGGCATAATATCGATTTGACCTGACTTCAATGCAGCCAAAGCCGTACTTTCTTCTGGAAATATCAAATAATTTATTTTCAAAGGCATAGCTTGGAAGTCAATGTTACTGTCTGCCTGGTCTTCACCCCAATATTTCTCGACCTTTGTAAGTGTAAGTCTTTGGTTGGGTGACCATTCTGAAACAGCATAAGGACCACTTCCAACGTGCTTTGTAAAATCATCCTTTAAGAAATTAGCTTGGTTAGACACTTTTGCCAATGCCATAGAATCCTTTGTATTATCAAGCGAATCCGCATAATGTATCAATGCATTCCAGCTAAACTGAGCCATCTCATTATTTGGGTCAATAAAATGGGCGGGCAGCAAGGGCAAATTAGTAAAGGCCTCAAGGTCAAGATGATATTTACCCGAAAATACTACTGTAAACTCCTTGGATGTCGGATCAGGAGTGCTCAATTGCGTAATATTAACAAGGGTTGACCTCACTGAACCGTAATTATGAAAAGGATTCATAATCATTTTTAATGTAAACAGAACATCGTTGGCTGTAATGGGGCGACCATCACTCCAAGATGCATTTTTTAACAACTTAAATTGATATTTTTCTCCCGTAGAATCAATCACAGGCGTTGGTATAGATTCAAGTAGAACTGGTTCCAACTCCAATGTCTTTGCATTAAAATCAGCCATTGGCAGGTATAGCTTACTACTGATTTGGCCGGCAATAGTTGATTTTGCAAAATATGGAAATAAGGTCTCCGGACTTTCCGAAATAGCAAGATTTACAGTCTCTGTGGTCTTTGTAACCGAATTACGACATGCACCAAATGCAAGGATTGCAACTAAATAAAGGAAAATATTACTCTTCAATCGGCACATAACTATATTTTTCTACCGTAAAGTTATACTTTTCTTAGAGAAACTGTATTCCTATCCCTAAATCAATTTTAGCATAAACCGATACGTGGAAAGTTTGCAAGCCTTTGGTGTTCAATTCTTATTCCTCCTGGATTAAAATGTAGATACAAATCCATCTTAAATATAAAGATAATTGAAACTCATTTTCATTTTGCAATGCATTATATATTACTCATTATAGGCTTTTTATGTATTAATTAAAATGAATATATAATATAGCAAAAAGCTTATATCACCAGAAACAACAAAAACTCAATTATGACAATCACAACTTAATACCCAAACCAATAAGATAGAACACCATAATGCGCATAGCAAAATCTCCCGATGCTTCCTGCATATCAAAGGTATCTACAACACGCTGCGGTAGGCTATTCTCTGCGATTTCGTGTTTTACTTCTGCGGATGGCACACCACCAACGCGAATCAAATATTCTGTCGCATTTTTCAAAGAATAAGAAGCAATTTCAGTTTTTGTACTTGGGAAAAACAATTTACCGTCCATTTGAATAGTGCCGAGAGGCTTTTTGTCAAAAAACACATCGACATGATCTTTTTTCATGACATACAAATAGGTATTATTACGGGTAGCCATTCCGATAACGCCTGTTTTCAACTTTTCTGAGTGATAAATGACTTTAAATGCAACAAATGGCTCGTTATAGATGGATAATAAAATACCTTCAATTGGTTTATCAAAAAATGATGTGGATTTCAGTTTCATCTTATTTCCTGAAATCAACGAAAACTCGTCCTGCTCGAAGGCAACCAATTCAGATTGCTTTTCAGCTAAGAATTTATATACAATATTTGAATTGCTTTCGTATAATTTTCCTTCCGGTTGAAATCTAAAATAACCTTTCGAAAACAATGAATACCCTATTAACGCAAGAATTCCTAAAACAAGAATTGACATTTTTAATTTTTATTTATCTATAGCAAATATAATATTCTCTTCCAGCACTCCCACATTTTTCAAAAATGAAAACTCATAGAACATCATATTGATGTAAAATAATGTAATTCATGTAAGAAACGAAGTTAATTATTTGATTCTTTTTCTTTATTTGATCGTTCCCTAATGATTTTATTTAACCAATTAGGCACGATAATTACACCGGCAAAGAGATAGAAATAATACGAAATAATACGCCATAGAAGAGCTATAATCAATGATACTCCTAAAGGTATATAATCGGACAAAAATCCGCCAAAAACGCCCTCAATGATGCCTGAACCACCAGGAGAAGGACTAAACATAATCACCATAAACATTGTCTGTACGCGTGCATACAATTCCAGAATAACGTACCAACTTCTTTCCAAACCGCCTATAATTCCAAGGATAAGGGTGACTAAAATTAAAAACCTAAATATCCAAGCCAAGCAAGTTGTCCACATTGCGCCAAGGTGAAACCGCCATGACTTTCCTTTAATTGCTTGGGAAGCCAGAATAATATCATTTCCCAGCTTAATTGCTTTACGATGCCACCTCTTTAACAAAGGTAGCGATGTTATGCCTGCCAGCAAGGACTTTATTTTCTTAGGACTAAAAAACAAACCATACAAAAACAATGTACTATATGCCGTTTTAAATATATATGCTGTAAGTAAAGCACTGCCGACTACCGAAGTAAAATCCAAAGACTTTAATCCGGGTTTAATCATTTCAGGACCAAAAATTAAAAATAATATCGGAAGTGAAATTACAAAGAAATATGAATCCAAAATGGCTGTGTATATAACAATTACCGTTGTCCTAGCGGCAGACAATTTTTCTTGTGCCAATGCAAAAAGTGCAACTGCCGACCCTCCAACAGCAGTCGGAGCTATTGCAGAACTAAATTCCCAGATAAATATCAATTGTATGCACTTTAGAAAACTAAATTCCTTCTCTGATAGTATATACAATCGGTAAGAATAGCTCAAATGCTTACACATCATGAAAAATATCGACAGTCCAATAGCAAAAAATGCACCTGTAGTCCAAGAGATTTTCCTAAACTCCTCGATGTCAAATTGTTTCCAAAATAAATACCCAACGACACCTACACCAATTAATATCGGCCATATCGCCTTTGATATCTTTATTGACTGTACGGCTTCTTTGTCCTCCTTTGTAAAACTACCTTGTTTCGTTTCTTTCAATTATTGCTATTTTAGTGGTCACAATTACAATTATTATTGAACCAACGCCCTTATTTACAGAAAAAGCATAAAGATTTGAATTTTTTTTATCATTTTATACTATTCAGTGTTTTTAACCTGTTAATATCGGGTGTTATTGCCCAAAACAAAATAGTTTTACCTGCTATTTTAAATGAAAATTCCGGAATGGTCTTTTCCGGAGATACGGTTATCTGGATTAATGACAGTGGCAACCGGGCTGAAGTTATTCTAACAAATAGAAAAGGTTCTTTATTGAAACGTGTCCCTATTCCTGCTAACAATAGAGATTGGGAATGTATCGTTCAAGACAATTTAGGCCATATATATATAGGTGATACGGGAAACAACAAATCAAACTTTTCCAATTTTAACATATATATGCTTGACAAATCTTTTAACTTCATTGATTCGATATCCTTTTCTTATCCGCTCTCCTCAACCTCTTTATCGTATGATTGCGAAGCTATGTGTTGGCACCAAAACTCACTACATTTATTCACAAAGGAAAAAATGAACTCAGCTCATAAGAAGGCGTGTCACTTTGCCATCCAACCAATGGCTTCTGACTCCCTAAGTCAATTAGGATGTACATTTCGATTTCACCCTTTTGTTGTAACTGATGCGACTATTCATCCCGACCAGAAAAGCCTTTATATCCTTACTTACCGATACCACAAGGTATGGAAATTACTGCCGGATACAGATTCACGAATTTATATTTTGGATATTTCCAAAGGTATGGAGAAGGCATTTACACAACCTATTCACTACTTTACACTACCTACATTTTTCACGACAAGGCAATATGAATCTATGGCATTTGACAGGGATGGGAATCTGTGGATTGCTGCTGAAAAGACAGCCTTTCTCAAACCCATTTTAAAGAAAGTCAAAATTCCACGCCGATTTTCTTTAGTTAGGAGTAGATAAACTGATTTTTATTACCCATTTACCTTTCTTGTATTTTTTCTCCTCATAAAAGGTAAGAGTATCTTCACCTTCTACGTTTAAATACTCAATTCCATGTTTCGATTTATGTAAAATATTTTTATTGACAAAATTAAATCCATGACTTGTCAAGATTGACCTTATTTCCTTCGAAATACTCTGATACAAATACCAGTTGGACTTTATTTCAAAGACATAACTATCACAAAAATCAAATGCATCCAACAAATGCGGACTACTTTTTGACGTATATGCTTCTTTTTTAATGTCGCATCCGCAGTTACAGCTTCTCCTTGAATGGACAGCCGGGATATTCTTTAATTTCAATACATTCAACAAATCAGATTTCACCAACAAAGCCCGAGCTTTAGTGCTATGTAGGGAATCAGACATTGTCTGTGCTTCTAAATGAGCTTGCAGCCAGAATGCTAAGAAAACTATTATATATTTACTAATTTTCAACCTTTTTACAATAATTCACAAGCATACAAAATTCAAATCTATTAAGCCAAATTCCGCATTTGTCTAATGCGGAATCGATGTACGACTCGTAATCAATGATTTACAGAAGCCATTGAAACGATTCGTACATCGGGATTAACCCTCATAATCAGCATTATACGGTTTTTCAAAACCTTTACTGCTGAATTACATCTAACTAAATCGCAACAAGTAGAATATCAAATAATTGGGAACATATTGATTCGTGACTATTTGAATTTCAACACAACAAACAGTTAGCAATATATTTCTTAAAGAAACTATTGTACCTTTAATATGAATTCGGGTCAAGTTATTATTATTTTTTCTATTTTCGCAACAAATAATTTTCAATGGAAGACAGTATTCTGAGTGTAAAAAACGTATCAAAGTATTATAGTGGCCATCAAGCTTTAAATGACGTTAGTTTTGAAGTTCAAAAAGGCTGCATCTTCGGATTACTTGGCCCTAATGGCGCCGGAAAGACATCTCTAATCCGCATTATTACTAATATCACTCAGGCCGACCAAGGTTCTGTTTTATTTGAAGGGAAAAACACAACAAACATTGATAGAGGGCTTATTGCCTATATGCCGGAAGAACGAGGATTGTACAAAAAAATGAAAGTCGCCGAACAATTGGAATATCTCGCTGCTCTAAGGCATATACCCGAACAGGAAGCTCGCAATAGAATCGGGTTTTGGCTTGAAAAATTTAACATCTCTGATTGGGCTTACAAAAAAATCGAGGAACTGTCAAAGGGAATGCAACAAAAAATTCAATTTATTGCAACTATCCTCCACAAACCATCTTTTCTAATTCTCGATGAACCTTTTTCCGGACTAGACCCCGTTAATACCGAACTCCTCAAAGAAGAAATCCTTAATTTGAATAAAAATGGGACGACACTCATGTTTTCTACCCATAGAATGGAACAAGTTGAAGAGATCTGCAATAGAATTGTACTAATTAACCAAGGTAAAAAAGTTTTGGACAGTACTATTTCTGAAACAAAACAAATTTGGAAGGAAGGTCTCTTTCATCTTCAATTCGAGCAGCCTATCTCAATTCAAACAGATATTCCATCTAATATCGAAATAACGAAGATAGAAGGCAATGACATCTGGATTAAGACATTTAATCTTCAGCTTTTAAACTCCTTCATTGCTTCTCAATTAAACAAAGGGAATCTTCTACTCAGCATGAATGAAAGCCTGCCTTCTCTCAATGAAATATTTATTAAAACGGTTGGAGGCAAAATGCCTAGCAACCCCGTTAGTCAAAGTTAAAATTTTATTTACCAAAATATAACTGATAAGCTTGATCTGTAAAAGAAAAGCCTATATATCCAAGGTTAACTTCTGAAACCATGATGATAAACAGATCATTGTTATTAATTTCATCTTGCAAGTTGATATCAGGAATGGTCATTTTTTGCCCATCCGGTCTTTTGCGCTCAGGCCATATCTCGGAAAAATAATACCAGAATTGATTGTTTTGAAACATGTTGGGAAAGTCAAGATATACCATCGTCCAATAAAAGCTGTCCGATATAGAAATTATCTTCACAGATGATTTTTTGCTGGAATCTATCTGCTGATAAGAAGCATAAGCGTAGGGACCGCCTTGTAATTTTTGAATTAAATTTAATCCATCCCCTATATCTGCATCTGTATATTCCGGATAGTCACTTAGTCGAATTGTTTTAGCAAATTTAGGCAATGGCTTTCCTGAAACATCCTCAATAATGTTTACAAGAGAATCTCTAATCAAACTTCCGCCATACATAGACCAATGTGTCCCATACTTCGGAAATAAATCATATCGAGAAGTATCCGATATTTTTAAAAAATAAGCATTGCAATCCAAAATAGGCACATGATTCTCTGCAAAGTACTTTACATATTGATCGTAATTGGTTGTAGTCTGTTTTGTCCTTAGATCATTTGGAATCATTTGAGGAAAAAAGCGAGCTTTATTTGGAGCAAATACAACCACAAGATGTTTGCCCATCCGATTAAAAGTATCCCTCAACATTTTCAACTTTCTAACCCTGTCAAGGATGATGGAATCTCCTACATAATTCTCTCCAAACAAACATTCAATGTATGGCTTCTCAAACAAATAACTGTCCTTGCCCACCACTACTCCATTGGCATTCATTTTTTTGAAAAGAGAATATCCAATTTGATTATGTAATCGAACAAAATCATTTCTAAATCCAAATTGATCATTAAAGTATTTCTCCTTCTCACGCTGATAATCTCCATTTATCCAACCCGCCAAAGAAAACTCTACATCCGGAGCAATGACTACTCCACCCTTCAATTCACCTCCTTTGAATAGATGTAAACCCCATTGTATAAATGGAACAAATAAGATTACCATCCAAAAAATCATCAAATTCCTCTTCGCTTTATTTTCCATTTTCATCAGAATCTAAAGTATATAAATGGATTAAAGCCAAAACTTGTAATCGATGCTATCGACAATACAAATAAAATGAGGATTATCGGGCTTATCAAATAATGCTGCTTTAATGTAAAATCACCTGCAAAAACTGTTTCTTGAATAGATTTTGTTTTCTGAAAGACCGCAAAAAATGAAAAAAAGATAGCTACGCAAAACATAGTAATAAACTGCATATCAGCTTGCAAATCAACACCGGATTGCATCGCAAACATCCTTCCTATATATGTAATTGCGCCATCGAAGTGTTCAACCCGAAAGAATACCCATCCTATGACAACAAAGAAAAATGTCAATATCATGGGGATAAACCGACCCATTATGTCATACATCTTTGATAGAAAGAGCCTCTCAATTACCAAAAAACAGCCGTGATATACTCCCCATAACACAAAGTTCCATGATGCACCATGCCATAATCCCGATGCTACAAAGACCAACCATAGATTGAAATATGTCCTTCTTGCCGATAGCCTATTGCCACCTAATGGTATATAAAGATAATTGCGCATCCATGTTCCCAAAGTAATGTGCCATCGTCGCCAAAACTCTGTAATACTGCGGCTGACGTATGGACTGTTAAAGTTTTCAGGCAGCTTAAATCCCATCATTTTTGCTATTCCAAGTGCCATATCCGAATACCCACTAAAGTCAAAATAAATCTGGAATGTATATGCCAAAATTCCGATCCATGCCGTCCCGGTACTTAATGTATGATAATCCTGCGAAAATATAAGGTCTGCCTGCACGCCCATTTGATTAGCTATCAAAACTTTCTTTGCCAATCCTATGACAAATCGATAAAATCCTGCCAATCGATTATCATTATTCTCATTGGCCGACCGATCAGTTATTTGATCAGCTATATCGTGATACCTCACAATCGGCCCCGCTATCAATTTTGGAAATAAAATGATGTAGAGTTGATAGTCCCAAAAACCCTTTAATGGCTTATGAATCCTTCGATATACATCAACTACATAGGTTATCGTTTCAAATGTATAGAAAGAAATCCCTATAGGCAAAACGAGCTTTGTCCAAGCGACATGCCGAATACCAAGACCTTCAAGTAAAACATTGAAGTTCTCGATAAAAAAATTGGAATATTTAAAGTAAACCAAAAGCCCCAGATTGACAGCGACGGATATCATCAACAACAGACGCCGTTTTATCTCCGACTTCATCCGATCCATATTACTTACTAGGATAAAGTCTAATAAAGTAGTGCCTAATATGACAAAAATAAACTTAGGGGCACCCCACGCATAAAAAAAAACAGAAAATACAAGAATGCTGATATTCTTGTATTTTCTGTCAATTATAAAGTAGAGAAATAAAAATACAGGTAAAAAATACAGTACAAATACGATACTTGAAAATACCATTTACCCGATACTATTATCAGTCTCTCATAAATGGATAATCTACTTCGACGTAATTGTCTATGTACAGTTCTTCAGGAGAAGGCCAAGGTGAATCTTCTGCAAATTGAACCGCATCCTCTATTTCATCCTTGATACTTTCTTGAATCTCAATGACTCGAGCTTCACTTAACAACCCATCTTCTTTGAATGAATGCTCAAGCATACCGATAGGATCTAAAGTTTTATAATGCTCCAATTCTTCTTTGGTACGATATAATCCCGGATCGCTTACACTATGACCACGATATCGATACGTCTTTATTTCTAGATAATATGGACCATTCCCTGCACGAATATGCTCTACTGCCTTAGTCACCGCTTCATGTACAGCTTCCGCACGCATACCGTCAACCTGCTCACTTGGCATATCATAACTAAGACCAATCTTTACCATATCTGTAACATTAGATGTCCTGGCGACCGATGTTCCCATGGCATATTGATTATTTTCACAAATAAATAATACCGGAAGCTTCCAATTCATCGCCATATTGAATGTTTCGTGAAGGGCTCCTTGCCTCGCTGCCCCATCACCAAATAATGTCACACAAATATTATCCGTCTTATTATATTTTTCAGCAAATGCAATTCCAGCACCGATTGGAATCTGGGCTCCTACGATTCCATTTCCACCAAAAAATTTGTGTTCCTTTGAGAAAAAGTGCATTGAACCGCCTTTTCCCTTGACACAACCGGTATCTTTTCCAAACAATTCAGCCATACACTCACGAGAAGTCATACCCTTCATCAAGGCAAGTCCATGCACTCTATAAGCAGTCACCATGCAATCTTCAGGTCGCAGAGCCGTCTTTAGCCCGGCAGCGATAGCTTCCTGTCCTATGTAAACATGACAAAATCCCCTTATCTTCTGTTGGGAATACATCAACAACGTTTTCTCTTCGAACCTCCTAATCCTTAACATTGTCTCATACCACGTGGCATAAGTATCTTCTGAGTACTTGGATTTCTTCTTCTTGGCGGTAGTTTGCATGAATCTATCTGTATTTATTTAAGTTTAAACCGCAAAAATAGGCATTTATCCCATATTGACAGCGATAATTTTTTATTTCCTATTTAGATTCCCTCATTTCAGGCATATCACATACCTTCCCCAGCAAATAAGATTATCCACAAAAAAGGTTTTATTGGTATTGCCAAAAAAAATACGCTATCTTTATTTTTTAAAATCAACAAAGATATTGATTCCTATAGCATGTTTTTGAAACAACTTCATTTGATTCAATTTAAAAATTTTGATAAGCTCGACATTGCATTGTCTGAAGGAATCAATATCTTCACTGGAAATAATGGCCAGGGAAAAACCAATTTATTAGATGCCATCTATTTGCTTTGTATGACAAAGTCCTATTTTCAATATTCAGAAAAGAATATTGTACAGTTTGGAAAGGACTTTTTTCGAGCGAAAGGAATTTTTATAAAAGACAACAAAGCTGTTGTAATTGATTGTAAATACAAGCTCCCCGGGCAAAAATCCTTTATCAAAGACGATAAGGATATAAAAAAATATGCCTCCTATATCGGATTTCTACCTATCGTCATCATAACGCCCGGCGATATCCAACTTATTGAAGAAGGAAGTGAAGAAAGAAGGCGTTTTATGGACATTTCTATTTGTCAAATAGATCCAATTTATACTGAAAATCTTACCAAATACAACAAACTGTTGAAACAGAGAAACAGTTTATTAAAAAATATGAATCAACAAAAACTCTCACAAAATGAGCTTTTGGAATTTTACAATGAAGAAATGGCTAAAATATCGGTAACTATTGTACATGCAAGACAAAAATTTACAGATGAAATTGCAAATTTATATCAAGACATATATGGTTCTCTTACTGACAAAGTCGAAAAAGTACGCATGCAATACCAACCCGATTGCATAGGTGATATTTCCGATTTCCTAAAACTTTATATTCAGAACAAAGGAAAAGATTTACTATTAGAGCGAACTACCCATGGAATACACAAAGATGACCTGGAGTTTGTATTGGAAGACAAACCTATCAAGAGAATTGGTTCTCAAGGACAAATTAAATCCACCATTTTTGCAGCAAAACTTTCACAGTATCAATGGCTAAAAAATGCTTCTTCTACATTGCCCATTCTACTTCTTGATGATATTTTTGATAAATTAGATCACGACAGGGTGACCAACTTAATGAAAATCATTGATGACAACATCTATGGTCAGATTTTCATAACAGACACCTATCGGGAAAGAGTCCGGTCCATTCTGCCAAAACTGAATAAAAAGTCTATCTGTTTTAATATTAACAAAGGTAACATCAGTCAATATGAGTAAGCTATTTGGCACAAATGAAAAATCTTTCAAACAATTAATGGCAGAATTTGTCAAAAGTCCCGGTATTAAAAAGCAGTACCATAAAATTGTATTAAAAACAACCTGGGAGGAAAATATGGGAACATTGATAACCAAATATACAAAACGAATAACTCTTTATAAAGGCGTCCTTACAGTTTACGTCTCTTCTTCCCCATTGCGGCAGGAACTTAACTTTAAAAAAGAAAATATAAAAGATATGTTCAACACTGCATTCGGTGAGGAATTAGTTCAACAAGTCAAAATAAGTTGATGGAAAAAATCATACATAATTTCGAATAATTTTCAAACTTGTCAATTGAGTTGTTTACAATAGCCTTTTTCAACCCGAATTCATATTAAAGGTACAATAGTTTCTTTAAGAAATATAATGCTAACTTTTTTTGTGTTGTAATTCAAATAGTCACGAATCAATATATTTCCAAATATATGATAATCAACTTATTGAGATTTAGTTAGATGTAATTCAGCAGTAAAGGTTTTGAAAAACCGTATAGTGCTGATTATGAGTCGTAAATCGATTCAGCATTTGTCTAATGCGGAATTTGGGTTCAATTAGCTCATAAATCAATCCATTTTTCAATAATTTAGAAATTCTAATTCTACCTGAAATATGAATTAACGAAAAAATAATTACATTTGTGCACTTTTTCGTGAAGGCTCCGTAGTTCAATTGGATAGAATATCAGATTTCGGCTCTGAGGGTTAGGGGTTCGAATCCTCTCGGGGTCACTCAACAACAAAACGCTTAACTTTCTACAGGTTAAGCGTTTTTTTATGTAATAATTGTAAGAAATCGTCTTGTATTGCCGCTTGGATATTCGTAAAAGCCCAGCTATATCGACCTAAACGACTATCAATCCGATAGTTATCGGGAGCATTTTGATTTTTGTGAAAATTGGACTGATTTATCAATCAATTTGGTATAATAGCTTCTATTATCCTTTATAACAATTTTCAATTATTTTATCTCGTTATTATCCGGATTATTAAAGTCTATCAGATTATTATCCAAATAGCATACTCGACAGCGAGGTTCGTACAAATCCTTTGCCCCCAATAGAATTTGATCTGAATTGTCTGACAAGCGATAAGAATGCGTTGCCAGATTGCCACAATGAACACAAATTGCATGCACTTTGGTAATATATTCAGCCACTGCTAATAAGTCCGGTATTGGTCCAAAAGGATTACCGGCAAAATCCATATCCAAGCCAGCTACAATAACTCGTTTGCCCATCATTGCCAGCTTTTGGCATACAGCCACAATGGCATCGTCAAAAAACTGTGCTTCGTCTATGCCGATTACATCAAAGTCTTCGCTCATTGTTAAAATATCGATCGATATATTGACAGGTGTAGAGTCGATAATGTTGGAATCGTGACTGACCACTTTGACATCATCATAACGGGTGTCCCTGCTCGGCTTAAATACCATTACCTTTTGATAGGCGTATTTGGCCCTTTTTAATCTTCGAATCAATTCCTCTGTCTTTCCTGAAAACATAGAACCGCAGATAACTTCTATCCAACCATTTCGTTGCCCTTTATAATGTGGTTCTAAAAACATTTTTCTGTTATTTATATATAATTATTTTATTTAATGTATCTTTGGGGCTTATATCAAATTATCCACTTTTGACGTTTTAAAGACATAAAATTAATCAAAGTATGCATAAATTGAAATCTCAAGAATACTTAGCAAAAATAAATGAAACTTTTCAACAACTCGAAGAACCAGCACATGAGATCGAAATCGATACTCTTTTGGGCTACATCCGCATCTTTTATTCTTCGGTAAAAGCCATCCCTACTAATGGTATCACTATCCCACACCACGAGGTAATCACGACACAACAATCCATCAACTATCATCCTGAGAGCATAGATAATCCCACTCAACCTCAACCTATTGTTGAAACAGTGACTTCTCCTACCGTAGATCAGCAAATTCCTTCATCTGAGGATAAAAAGGAGGTCGAATCGACAATTCAACAAGAAGCCATACAGGTAAAACCGCTTGAAACAGTTCAGCCACAACCTGTTATGGAAAAGAGTGAAACAGAAATACAAGTTGAGAGCCCAGTCCAGGAAGAAGTTGTTACGGTTGACCTGCAATCACCTGAAATTGCTGAAGATACGCCAATTAACACTTCTCCATCAATGAATGATACTTCTCCCATCATTGAAGATATAGTGTTAGAGGAGGAAACTATTGCTATTCCCATCACCCCTATTCAAAATACGGATACAAAAGTTATACCGGTGATAAGCCATTCGGAAGAAAGGACTTCATCCAGCATTCTAAGTAAAATAGAGGCTTCTCAAGAAAAGTCTATTTATAAAGCAGACAGTGAAAAACAATTTGAAAATTCAGATGCCATCCAGGCAATCTTTAGTGACAAATCTCCTACCGGATTAGTTGATTTCTTAGGACTTAGTCCACTTTCAGACTTAAATAAGGCATGGGGTCTAAACGAGAAAATATTGGTCATAAAAGATTTATTTGGCGATGACAGTTCCAAGTTTAATCAAACGGTAGAAATCATCAACAAACTTTCAACTTTTGAAGAGGCAAAATCTTATTTAATCCAAAATGTAGTCATGCAATATGAATGGAATGATTTGTCCAAATTTAAAAAG
Source organism: Saprospiraceae bacterium (assembly GCA_018057925.1). GTDB lineage: Bacteria > Bacteroidota > Bacteroidia > Chitinophagales > Saprospiraceae > Parvibacillus. Next base: position 1,603 of record JAGPCT010000009.1, on the reverse strand, counting down.
GCATCCGAGTTTGTCAAACAAGTAAAAAGGCTTTTTGTCAAATAAGGTAATTATACCGCACTTGACAATTTGGTAAAATGAACTTTTAAATCTTTGCATTTGTTACACTACTTCAAACATTTCCCATGGAGAAGGAGAAGGACAAAGCCGATATCATTTCAAGTATCATATTCACTTTGATGATTGGAACTATTCCAATTATTACATTTGTAATCAGCTGGATCATCGGTATTGATGTTGGCTACTTTGGAATTATCCCAAGAAATATCGATGGCATTAGGGGAATAATTACAGGACCTTTGGTACATGGAAGTTTAAATCATTTATTTTCCAATTTACCTCCACTTTTGTTTTCAATTTTCTTGATTCGTTATTTTTATAAAAAACAATTTGCACTAATTTTTATTGCCAATTATCTCCTTACAGGTGTGATGGTATGGTGTTTTGCCAGAGATGTGTCACATATCGGTATAAGTGGCGTTGTATATGCATTAATTTCATTTATATTTTGGACGGGAATATTTGTAAGAAATAAAACCAGTATAATATTAGCATTATTAGTGCTTATGGTGTATAGTGGTATGTTCTCGGGTATTTTACCTCTTCCTGAAATGATTGAGAAAAATATTAGTTGGGAAAGTCATCTCCTTGGAGGATTGGTAGGAATTTTAGTTGCTTGGTGGCAGAAAGATACCATAAAAGAAACGTTATCTATTCAGAGCACACCAAGAACATATACCACTGAAGAACCAAGGCAACCTTATCTTCCGCCTGATACCTTTGATAAAACCAAATGGGAACGTTATTTGGATGAACAGAAATCAAAATTCGATCCATTCCAATAAAAATATACGTCCAATTTGTAAAGTTTATAATTCAAACATATTTTTCCACTTATCCACAAAGCTATCTTACGACGGTGATATCGCCTTTATAAACTATTTCTCTGCCGTCTCGCATCAGCAATACTACCTGATACACAAAGACTGCCGGCGTATTGGCTCGCTGCTCTCCATATCTGCCATTCCAGCCATACCCCTCCTCATTTGGCGGTACATCCTTAATAGAATACTGGACATCTCCCCACCTATTGTATATCGTCATGCTCTTCACTCGCTGTACATTCCTATCTGACTGTACATAAAACACATCATTCACTCCATCATTATTCGGACTGATTACATTTGGCATAAACACTCGTATCACACTCTTTACTCGTACCTCCAACGAGTCTGTCGAACTACAGCCATTCTTGTCACTTACCGTAGCTATATAGGTCGTCGTATATAATGGCCTTACCGTCAACTCATCACAATTATTACAATTCGTCCCCGGTGGATTGGATATCCAGTTTATCACCCCGCCATTGACGCCTATCTCAACATCCGGCACTATCGTCACAACATCTCCCTCCGGTATCACCGTATTTTGTCCCAACTCTATCGTTACCTCCTTCGGATTATCCAAATATATCGGCACCTCATACTTACAGCCATTCACGTCCGTGACCCGCAGTATGTGATTGCCCGGCCCTACATTACTATAATCTGTCTGTGTACTATAATTACTGCCATCTAATGCATAACTGACAGCCGGCGTACCG
>JAGPCT010000118.1 GCA_018057925.1 Saprospiraceae bacterium | reverse complement strand
GTATATTTACATAGTATATTTGAGTATTATCAAACAAAAATAAATATTTTTAGCATGAAAACTTATTTTATTTCGCCCCACCTTGTTACGCAATCGAAAACCAGCAAAAGCCTCAGAAAAAAGAAGTTCCCGGTACTGTTTTTACTTTTTTCTACCCTGTCTTTATTGATTATCAACTCCTGCTCTACCGACTTCAATGCTGCCCAAACAAACAAACATTCTAATGCTGCCACTCTGGCAGAGACCCGAGACGCGCCCTGCGGCCCGACGGGGACACCGCCGGATGGGTGTGTGGATACTTACATTTCGAACCAACCGCTAAATGTAGCTGGTTGCACAATATAGGTAAGTTATACTGTCAGAAGATGCCCTACCGGTTTTTCAATATCTAACTTGACCTTTACCTATTCGAGTGGTACAATATGTGACGCTATCCAACAACACTTTGTATCATTATATAACATGGGAAATTTTGGGCAATTGTCAACTGATATGAATTCCCTATATTCTTATGTCTCGACATTAATTGAACAAAGTGAGCTTAATAATTATACAATTCCATATTGTGACGAAAATTTCAACATATCTACTGAAATTTTTGCTGCATCTTGTCTTCAGTTATGTCTCTCAGAGGATATTAGAGGTAATCCAGTAGTTACTCAGGAAACATGCGGAAACGGTTGCTGCTCACGGAACTCTATCTATTGTATTAATAGAGAAACTAAAGAATTAGAAGTGTATCATCAAAATGGCCCTATTCCGACATGCCTCTCCAACGATGTTTGCAATAATGAGGTTCAAACTGAATGCACTGTTAATTGCGATAGAATCCTATTTACAAAAATATTTAACGGATTTTAATTTAAATACTTATATGGGAGAATTAATAATATAGTTCTCCCATATTAAATTTTATAACTATGAAATATAAATTACACCTATACATTTTTTGCTTTATTCAGTCAATTTTAACAGTTCAAGGTCAAAACTACAAACTTGATTATTCAACTGAACCCTACCTTGAACTAGAGAATCCTATCGTATTGTGTCAAGACTCAATTGGTTTGCGACACCATTTTACACTGGCAGAACCGATGGAAGTTTTAGGGGAAAATGTAGATTCCTTTTATATCTTTAATTGGTCTACTCTTCACCTTGCCTTAGGCAAAAAAAAATCAACAGAGGCAGATTTATTTGTACCCATCAATACCGCACTTAGAAAAATTACTTCAACTTCTGATTCTATTGGCTTTTCAATTTCGTATGAAATATCTGGAGAAATTGGCAATCGGGTTATTAAAGTACAGTGGAAAGATGTTAAACCTAAAGAAGCATACAAGCCCAATGATGTATTTAATGTACAAATGATCATTGACGAAAGCGATCAAAGTGTATCGTACCATTTTGGACCGATGCCAGAATATTTTAATACTTTTTTTTCCTTGTTTTTACAAACTAGAATTCTTGCATTGTACTTCATAGATGATTTTAAGTCTTTTTCAGCACCATTGAATGAAATCTACGCAATAGGACAATCTATTCAAGACATGTCAAAACTTGCATTGACAAAACATATATTTTCAAATGTACAGTTTAGTGATGAGGCTTTTAGTACATATTTGCATTATGACCATCCCAATGCAACTTTAAATTCCGGTCAAAAATTTAAGATAACATTACTTCAAACGCAAACAATTGACCAAATCTCAAAAAAGCATAATATTATATATCCTAATCCAGCGTATGACAAACTTTATTTTAAAAACTTCAATAGAGAATTTATTGAATATGAGATCATGGATCGATTTGGTTCCATAGTTAAAAAAGGTAATATAGATAACAATTTTATTGATATAAAGGAGCTTAGTAGTGGTCTCTACTTTTTAAAATTAAAATCTGAGAATGAACTATTTGAAATAAGCAGGTTTATAAAGCATTAATTTTCATGCTTTGCTTTAAGAGTAAATACAATTTTATTGTCGCTTTAGCTATTCTGCTTTTAAGCGCAAATGTCAAATCCCAGCCAGGATGCATCAAAGTAAAGCTTGAATCTGATTTCCCTCATTTCACTGCACGCTTGGGGCAGGATATATACATCCAAAGATTGTGGTCAAATGCTTCTTTCACAACTCTCAGAATTACCCATCCTTCTTTTGAGAGACCAGTCTTTCAACTCATACATAAACCATTTTTAGCAGTTATCGCTGATACAATTGTTCCTCACCTTGTAAACGGTATCTGGCTCAGCGAACGAGTGGTTACCATGGGGGATTCCGTATTCATCCGCCCCGTCAACCCGGGTCAGGCAACCATATCTTATCCCATTAGTCCTTATTGCAGTCCTTATTCCAAAGTCTACACCGTAATCTCAGATGATGGAGTGAAGTCGGATATCAATTTTGGCTATACCCACCATAACCTGGAGGGTAGTTTGCGCACCAATGACTCCCTTTCTTTTCCCTGGTACTACCACAACCAGGCTACGCTAGTAAATAGCCCTCCTGGCGCCCAGGCATTGCTCGCAGTGCAAAGCAATGGTCAGTATCAATTTAACGCCAATGCCAAAGGTAAGTACGTTTATGATGTAGGCATTGTGAGAACTGCCGATAGTGTGCAACTTTA
>JAGPCT010000072.1 GCA_018057925.1 Saprospiraceae bacterium | reverse complement strand
ATGGCATGCTGTTCTCCTCGTCTCAAAAACTTCATTTCGTCGTCTGGCCCACTGCTACCATAGAATACGCTTCCGTCTTTAAACCATAAGGTAGATAGCCCAAATCCCAGCGCCTTTGACATTTTAACATCACTATCCCAATAGAATACCGGAACTATTTCATGTTGCTCACTCGTCTTTAGGAAAATAATTACCTCCCAGTCCGCTTTCAATTTTGGAGAATAGTCCCCGTAATTGTTGATGTCCTGGAATTCTGGGAACAGCATCTGGTTTGAAGGAAACGCGCCTTTGAGGACTGCTTCAATTTTTATACTCCCCTCCTCATCTAACATTCTTCCTTTAAGGATAAGCGTTAAGGAATCGAGGCAATATCCAATGCTAATCTCAGGGAAGGATTCCGACCTCGCTGAGGCCGATGAAATAAGGGAGATGAATACAATAAAAAGAAATGATCTGAACATTGTTACGGAGTTTCTTTCCCATGAATAAACCGAAAAGTTAGGATTTTATTGCAATGCACCAACGACCCGGGCTTCACGACGTGGCGCTCCTGGTTTTCATCTTCAAGATAACGAATTCTGTTTCAATATGCATAGCAAAGAAATAAGACAAAGCCGCCATATCGTGAAGTCGATGTTATGCTGCGCTGGTATTTATCTTCGGAATTACGTCTAACTCACTTTTCTTGTTTATTCCTTCCTCCTCTAAATCGTAATCATCCTGAAAGCCAAGCCAAAACTTAGCGGAAGTGCCAAAATACTTTGCGAATCGCAATGCACTATCAGCAGTGATCCTTCTTCTTCCCTTGAGGATTTCACTGGTACGGGTCTGAAGGATAAACGTATCCTGAGACAACCTATATGCTGTAATACCGAGAGGTTCAAGAAACTTTCCTTTGAGCACCTCCCCGGGATCGATGTTTTTCAGTTTACGCATTGTTGCTTTAGTCTGATGGTAATCAATAATCTCTACAATGGTTGCATTGCCATCTCTCCAATTAAAAATAATTCTCCATTACTGATTGATCCTGATGCATAGTATTGGGGGCATGCACATAATGGCATTGTGTATAAACAGCCAATGAAAATCCCGGCATACGGAATAACAGAGTTAGCCACCAACACCTATGCCTGTTGTGCATGTCATGGTTAGTTGCCATATGGATTGGCTTCCTCTTTAGTTGATGTTCCCAATGTGTTGTGGCAGGCATCAACGCCAAAACCAGCACCATCTCTGGAAGTGTATAATGGATTTGTTGTAGTCACTCTCACATTAGGCACAGGTTATGTAAAATTGGTGGATGAGAATTATTATGATTAAGATACTACCGGGTATACACGGTCCGGGGCAATTTTTAAAGGATAATGATGGCGTAGGTCTACTGACCTGTGCCGCCTTGTTACTTGTCTTCAGTATATATTGAGTGTATACCAAAACAAATTGTTGCAGCATCGGCGGGTAAAATAGTAACAGTTATACATGAGGTCAAAGACCTGCGCTAGAAAAGTGCAAGAAAAGCTTTGTTTTTTCATCCGTTCGCAAATGTCTTTGTTCATATATCCAGAACCATTGCATTTATCCCATTTAATTTCTACCTTGTTACAAAACACTGCATTTATGGAAAACAGAAAAGACAATGTTGTGCCGGATAAAATAGATATCCGTGATAGAATGTATCACCCCGCTGTTACAACAGCTCCCCGCAAAGAGTTTATTCAGCAAATACAACTTCCCGTATTACATCAAAAAGAAACCAGCGCCTGTACCGGCTTTGCATTGGCAACTGTTGTAAATTATCTCGCAAGAAAGATTGATGAGAAGAATAACAAATCATTTACAGCATCACCCTTTATGCTGTATTCAATGGCCCGCCGTTACGATGAATTTCCGGGCTACATAAAAGATGAAGGCTCCAGTTTAAGAGGTGCCATCAAAGGCTGGCATAAACATGGTGCCTGTGAAAAGCGTTTCTGGAAAACACTGCAAATGCCCAAGCCGGATATTACGGCCAAAGATGGCGACTGGTGGCTTAATGCAGTGAACTATCCTTTGGGTGCCTATTACAGAGTGGAGCCGAAAAGTATTGAAGACATGCATTGTGCCATCAATGACCTGGGTATTTTGTATGCAAGCGCTGTTTGTCATGCTGGTTGGGATAATCTGAAAAAATCTAAACATCATTCATACAAGGAAATTCCAAATACAAAAGTAAAAGAAGATGATGGGGGACATGCATTTGTGATTATAGGTTATAATCAAACAGGATTTATTATTCAGAACTCATGGGGCAAGGGCTGGGGAACCGGCGGTTATGCTGTGTTAACCTATGAAGACTGGCAAGTGAATGCAATGGATTGCTGGGTAGCGCAGATGGGCGTTACCACCGATCTTCATTTGGCCATTGCCGGATCGGCTACACTGCGGCTCGATAAAAGGAATAAAGTGGCCATTGCTGCTGACGCTATTCTCAAAAAAAGAGAACTGGATCCTTTTATTATTGATATGGAAAACAATGGCAAGTTGAGCAACTCGGGCGAATACCGCACCACCGAAATGGATATTGAAGCGCTGGTGACACAACACGCCGTCATTGCAAGAGAACGATGGGGATTAAAAAATAAACCGATGGATGTTGCTATTTACGCACATGGTGGTTTGGTGGGTGAAAAGTCTGCTGCGGATAGCTATGCCGTTTGGTGTAAAAAATTATATGACGCACAGATATTTCCCATTATGCTGATGTGGGAAACGGATATTTTAAATACCATCAAAAACATGATTGAAGATACCTTGCTCGACCAGGAACCACGAACAACAGGTGGCATCATTGACAAGATCATCAATTGGAAAGATGAACGGCTTGAACGGTTGGCAGCACCCCTTGGAAGTAAAGTATGGAAAGAGATGAAGGAAAATGCAAAGGCCATCAGCTATCAAAATAAAAGCGGCGGACAGTTACTGTATAAATATGCAACAGCCCCCAAAAGCGAATTAAAGAGTCATATCAATATTCATCTCATCGGGCACTCGGCAGGCAGTATTGTGCACAGTTATTTGGTTGAAAAATTGATTAATCTCGGCTGGTCGTTCAAAACGGTTCAGTTTATGGCACCGGCAGTTACGAATGCATTGTTTGATGCGACCATTCTTAAAGCCATTCATCAGAAAAAAATACGCAACTATTATCAGTTTCATTTGAGTGATGAGATTGAACTGAAAGATAATTGCTCCATCTATTCCAAATCGCTGCTGTACCTTGTTTCCAACTCGTTTGAGCCGGGCAAGAAAACGCCCATTTTAGGAATGCAGAAGTTTTTTGAAAATGAAAGTAATTATAAGCTACCGAATATAAAAGCGTATCATAGTCCGGGTGTGTATGCAAAAAGCACTTCACATGGCGGATTTGATAATGATGATGCTACCATCGAATCGATTATTAAGAATATTAAAAAGTAAGATAGCTATGCATCAGGTCAGAGACCTGTGCAAAAAATATTGTGATGCCTGGCGAGGTAGGGCATACTTATTTTCCGTAAATCCGGGGTCTGGCCTTAGCCGGCCCCGGACGAAAACGTTATCTAACTTGCTGCTTTTATTTCTTACTTTTCACTATCATCTAAACTATTCGCAATTGGTTAAAAATGCAATTAATGCCCTTAAGCTTCCACCTCTTGGCTTTCCACCGGATATAACCCTGCATTTTGGCTGTTTTCTCGGAGGAAGTTGTGCATCAGTTACCGATGCTATCGGACGTATTTTTTTTCTTTTTTGACATTGTTCTGCCCTGTCCATAATATTGTTAATTCCTTTTCTGTGATCTTGGTTATTTGTACACAATACCACCAATGCAAACAAGGCACTGTTGGGGAAATATATTTCTCATGTTTGGAGGTAGTAAAGTCAAATAAATTTATAAATGGTCTATTCCTATCGGCATAACATATTATATTTTGGATGGTATCAAACGCCATTACATCCCCTTCGCCTATAGTTTTACCATTTTGCTTGCCGTAAATCCGTAGCATTGGCTCAATTTGACGATAGTAAAAGATAAAATAATTTTCATAATCGGCCTTCAGCCAACCCATTGAGCTCTCCGGATATTTCAATGAAAGCGAATGAATTGTAGTATCGATAGCAGAATTGACCATTCGAATACTTCTATTTTCATTATTGGTCATGAAAATAAGTTTGGTTTCATTCTTTAGATAAATAGTATCATATGGAATTCCGGATGTTATTGTACTAGGCATTCTACTGGTCTGCGCTGTGGATAATGCGGCTAGCTGAATTAATAAACTAAATAATATTATTCTCATATTATGTCTGATAACGATAAGCTATACGCTGTGCCAGCAGTTTAGGAATGAGGATATGGTTTGCTGGCATGGGCGAATAGCCCTTGTAACACAAAGTTAATCTTCTTTCAGTATTAGTCTTTCCCCGTTTTTAAGCGTTAGTCCAACAATCCCGTTTGGAATTTGAAATATAACTTCTACTATTTGGGTATCATCAATATATTCTACGTTAAAAGTCTCAAAGGTGTCATAAACAATCATACTGTCAATTTTCATTATCAATACATCAGTATATACTTGGCCAGCTAACTCATATTTGTCTAATGGCTTTAAGACGTTTACTGTATCAATTCCACGAAAGAGATCCAACGGAAGTGTAAGAGCATGATCTTCTTTATTTTTATCTATTAACTCGATTAAATAACAGCAATTATTGACAGCAGGATTATTTCCAGGTACTTCGATTTGCTTGTAAAATATTATTAAGTCAAAATTTAATGAATTAGATACATATTTATTTTTTTTTGTCAGCGTACAACTTACACTTTCAACAGAGCCTGAAAGTTGACATTCTCTATATGGTTCAGACAATTTTAACTCTTCTAATTCTAGTAGGTATTCACTATTATTTTCGTCTATAAATTTATAACTAGTTGAAACAGTATCATCCATTATGTTCCATTCTGTTATATCAAAACTGAATGTTCCACAATCTCTACAGTGTTCTGGGTCACACGAGATTAGTAAAACTGGTACTAAAAACATAATTATATGTTTCATGCTAATTCTATTTTTAATTCAGACGTCCATTCTCCTGATTGTATAAAAGCGTTTAGGTTTGTATAATTGTATGTAACGATTCAGGATGCTTGTAGGCCGGCCGACTGAGTTTGGGCTGTTTCCGAGGCATCTTTGACCAAATTTACGTTTTCATTCTCAATGAAGATAGCCCTGCTTATGAGCATCCGATGTTAGCTACAGTAGCCAATATTCCATCTATTTCAACACTTATCTTGGGCCTAAAAATTTGTCACCATTAAAATGAATTAAATGCGTAGGATTATCCGCAATCCAAACTTCTGTTTCCCAAGCAATTTCAGCTACATTACTTCTGAATAGAGTTTTGTTCGGAAAGGCTGTTACATAAATTTTACCTGATTTACATTTTGACAATAGTTTTTCCAAATCAATCATTCTTTGTGGTGACATTGGTCCTACACTAGTGAATGCTTCTATCAGAAAAAGCCAATCTCGACCTTCGTCATAGAGAATTACGTCAGGCAGCTTTGTGTCCAATCCTATTGGAATATTCAACTTGGAGATCATAGCCTTATCCATTCTTGCTCCACGATTTGTTGCATCACCGATGTAAACTACTGAACTTCCATGTGCAAATGTAGCGGCAAAATCATTTATTATTGCCGCCTGTAATTCATTGTGCGCTCCAGGGGCAAATTGAAATTCCTGACCATCCGAAAATCTTATTGCTACCTTTAATACCTCCCTGGCTTTTGCATACTTATCAGACAGGGTTCCAACAACATTCTTGAATTCCTTAAGCTCAGTTTTATAGTTGGGTGTCCCATAACATCTAATGACTTTTAAGACTTCAATAGTTAGTCTATAATGATTGTTTCTGCTATTCGGGGATAATCCGGGCTCTTCAGGATTATGCTCACATATCCCAGCCTGAACAAACGGCTTCACTGTTTCATCTCTTAATCCTTCACGACTATTTTCACTATAAGTTTGCACTGAAGGGTAATGCTTATTAATGAACGGCATTATTCCAGGGTACTTACCATGTCCAGACTTACTACCTACAATTGACATACTAGTTTGAGTAGCATCAGCCCACTTGGTTGTTCTCTTAATATTTGCCAATGCCAACATTGTTAATGCAGCTCTTTCGTTCTGCTGCTTTTGTGGCAATCCCAAATCTCCAAGTATTGAGATTGTCTCTTTAACTTTCCTCATTGAACAGGTTGTTCTACTTGATTAAAGAATTGATCAATAACTTCGTTTAAATACTCAACTGAATAATTGTTATTCAAGATAATACTCTCACCAATAAGGTTAATCTCCTCAAGATCAGGGATTTTCATCTCTCTTAATTCAGTTGCACTGACATTTACATTGCCGTTAAATATTCTGAAATAGTTATCAAATAAATTACTATTAAGAAGAGCGCACAATCCCATTACTTCATTCCGCTCAAGATGTCCGCCTTTTCTGTAAATATAATTAACCTTGTTTTCAACACCAATAAAATTTGAATCGGGGTAGTTGCAAAAATAAGGCGCCGCAATCAATCGACTTTTGTCATCCTTCGAGCTAAACCTTCTTAAAAATATATAATTTTTGTTAGGAATAAGTATAGATTTAGAGTCATTTTGAATTTTAATATATTGACCCTTACCTGGCTTTGATATAGGCCATTCAAGCACCATTTTATTCACATTATGTAACCAAAAAAGAGGGGCCAAAGGTTCAATTCCATTTTGAAATGTTTCTTGAATGAAGTTCCAAGATCGGAATGCAACAACAGGACCAGTCGAGATTTGAATATTATACTTTTGAAGATTACCATTCCAATTTTTAACTATGTTTAGAATATTCTCATCTGAATTGCTAGTTGGAAGAAAAAGTATTTTTTCATTAGAACCTAGATCAATCAATTCCTTATGCTTAAACAATTTAAGCATCGGTTTCCTAATATCCTTCAAACCATGCGAGGAAGAAATCATTACTTCATGCTCAGGATTCAATTTGCTAACTCTTCGTCCTTTAATAATAACTAATTCCTGTAAAACCTTTTCTCTTGTAAATGCATCTTTCCTAGAAACAAATAAATGAACTTTATCCATTTCGATTATTTTGAAGAAATATGTTCTAAATATTTTAAAATAACCGCCTGATGCATAACTACGCGGAGTAATAAATATAAGTTGTCCATTCAATTTTAGGAGTCTAGCCGAAATAGCCATAAAAACTGAATAGATATTTGGATGCCCACTGACAATTACTTTTGCGACTATTGCTCTTATGTCATCAATTGGTAATTTAAAATACGGTGGATTTGAAATTACAATATCATATGGAACAATTGGACTAGCAAACAAGTCATCTGGCTCTTTAAGGCTGTCAGCATTATGAAGGATGAAATCTTCAGTAAAAAGTTTTGATTCAATTTTAATTCCCAATCTCTTTCCCCATATTTCAAGATAGGCAAGTGATTCTAGGGAAATAGGAATTAGTTCGGAATCTGTCTCATATCCAATAAGTTCAATGAGTTTTAATTTTTTATTAGACTTCGTAATATGTTCTATTAAGGCACAGGCTAAAACCGCTGTACCGCATCCTGGATCTAAAATACGAATTGCTTCACCATGAAATTCCCCATAGGAGGCCATCAAGGAAGCAATCTCACTAGGAGTGAAAAATTGTCCATTTTGCTTTTTATGCTCTTGACTTACCTTCGAAGCATATTCAACACCTAACCTGTCGGCAAAGTGACTAGGTAATTCACCTTCTAGTGGCTTTATAGTAGTTTTACTTTCCATTTTGAGTCTTTAATTTGTATCTAATTTTCCTCTCCGCAACTTTTAATGCATCTGAAGCCAGATCTTCACCAAGAAGGTCATATAAAACTCTATCACTTAGATAATTAATGAGTAGTTCCCGTTCGTCAACATGGAAGATTTTTGCAATATGGATGATCTGATCTCTTGAGGCTTTCCTTTCTCCCCTTTCTATCTTGCTCAATATGGATTGATCAACATCAAGTTCTGCTGCCACTTTTCTTAGTGGAAGACCCATGTCTTCTCGCAATTTTCTTATTTGTTCGCCTATTGACAAAATAGCTTTGGACGTCATAATTTTGGACAATATTTGACCAAATATAGGGACATCGTTTGTATTTTCAAAAAAAACTGTTAAAAATTTCAGGAGAAAGGAAGCTTGTAATCAATACCACTTACAAAGAATTGGCTTCGAGATTTGTAATATAGAGCTAGTAACTATCCAGTATATATAAACTGTCAAATCTGTGGAGCTATTGCAGCTAACGTAGTTATATACGCAACCAATATATGGAATGCCATTGATTCTCAGGGACTTTATATTGCGTTTTTCAATATATTCACTGCGGGGATACAAACCCGCGCATTTTAAATCTCCCATCTTGCTTTCAGCTTACTTCCGTTTGTATAGACCAGGTTATTAACACCAGGTTGCTTAGCATTAGCCTCCGCCTTAGCCTTCATATCCCTCACCCTTTCTATAACATTCTACCCACTCAATATCTTCTCCATCTCCTCCCCCTCGCCAGTTCATCCACCAACTTGTCCAGGTATCGGGTCTGCCGTGTCACAGGATTTTCGAGGTCTTCGATGCGGTAACTACAGATGAGGCCGGTGATGAGATACGCATTGGGATGTACGAATGCAGATATCATGCATGCAACTCATCCCTGATGCATTTTCTAATATCCCAAAACCAATTTACTGCTTTATAAACGGAATGATTTTTACAAAACCCGCCGCGATCGTTATCCTGATAAAATACATACCTGGTGACAAGTTTGTCAAACTCATCCGATGAGACGCTCCGTCATATGCCAAAACCTTCTCACTCATGCGCACCTTGCCCGGGGAATCGATAATCTGAACAGCAGTCATGGATGCACCTGTACATAAAATATCAATAAAATCATGCGCCGGATTGGGTGATGCTTTTATGGTATATGTTTCACCCATATCCGCGACGGACGTGATGATCGTGACCACGACAGTATCTGTTGCGGTG
>JAGPCT010000117.1 GCA_018057925.1 Saprospiraceae bacterium | reverse complement strand
GAAGTGTAAATGAAGTATAATCTTTAGGGGATGAAGTAATGAGCATTAAACTCAGGAAGGTGGCGAATACTATTTGCATAATTAAGATTTGTTATAAAACATGAAGTGTTGTGAATTGTTCAAATAGGTTTTTGGAGAGAGGTTATGCAGGGCGCGATTTTGGTTGGGATATTATTTTGTTTCACGCAAAGGCGCGGAGAAATGCGGAATGTAGGATGTGTGATGTGGTATGTTTTTAAGCGCGCAAAGCTGGCAAACCAATTGTGCCTTTGCGTGCTTGAATTGGTTTTTTATTTATAAAAAATACTTTGTCTTTGGGCCTTGGCGAGAAACTTATGGTGAGTTATATCGAGTTTGTTTCACGCGAAGGCGCGGAGAAATGCGGAATGTAGGATGTGTGATGTGGCATGTTTTTAAGCATGCAAAGCTGGACAATGATGAATTATAGTTTAACCAGATTTTGAACCACTTTACGATTGCCGTTGGATATTTCTATGAGGTAATTTCCGGAATGAAGTGATTGTAATGGAATAGCAAAACTATTAATACCTGCTAAAGTTGATTCCTGTTGTGAGTAAACCTGCTCTCCTTTTAAATTGTAAATATTGATTGTCACTTGTTCACTAATTTCCATAGCGAATTCAACGACAACATATTCTTCAAAAGGATTTGGATATAAGGTTAACAGATTAATTGGTTCAGGTTTGGGATTGGGATATATAAAACGAATATACTTTTGTTCTGACAATGGTAATCCGCTGATATCCGCATACCCACCCTTCATATATAAGCAAATAAACATATTATCTGTAGCTGTATCCAATTTAATATGACTGCCATTTTGAAAAATTAATGAATCACCTTGGTCGAGGGTGATATATACATTATCAAACTTGTCGCTTGCATCAGATATTTTAACTGTATTTCCGATAATTAATTTTGCATTTTTTCTTAATTCAATCGTACTTCCGGCATGCAACCATAACATTCCTGAACCGGATAAACCATATTGCAGTTTTGCATCATCATCAACAATAAAAGTAGAGCCCGGGTAAAAATTAAAACAAGATCCCGGTGTCGGCAAATCAATCATACCACCGCGGTAAATAAATGCTACACGATTACCATAAATAACATCGTAGGCTTCGCACATTATACCATCATCTTCTAAAATTAAATTAACAGCATGTGGAATAGTATCAACCAGCGGCATACCACCTGCCAATAACGTATAGTTTTGTTGTAGGAAAGTATTAAAATTTGAGAATGTAATATCGATTATTTTACTATAATCCGTGTTGGGTTCCGGCAATGCCAAAAGTGTATCTATTGTTAGAACGGATGGGTAATCAGGCTTATCATATACTCCAAGATGGTATTGTGTCATTCCTACCCAGTCCGTAAAATTTATGTTATAATGATCATCCGCACCAAAGAATCCTCCACCAATAAAATCTTCAATTATATTCGTTTCATAAACCGGCTGTACATATGGTGGATAGAAATAGATTATATCATCTACATCCATTGCCAGATTAAATTTATAAATAAATGAACTGATATATTGCTCTTCAAATTTTGAACTTGCAAAACAAATTTCGGAATTATAATTACCACTGTTAAGGCCAATGTATTGTTGATCTATCACGTAGACTGTGTCAGTACTATCCGGATGTTCGAGACCAAGTATTATTGCACTTTTGTAATATTCAATTGTATCGGATCCATATTCAAAATCATAAAAATTTAAACCATAAAGAGATAAATGATACACAAAATTGGAGTCCAACTTTATCTTATTGGTATCATTAAAAACAGCTTTTAAAAATACCGGTTTGGAAGTGTCCATTTCATCAATATCAAACGATATCCCGTAGTAATCAGGATCTGCCTTGGTTGAAATACACAATGCCGTGTCTACCGGGCCAAAAGACGTATTATCCAATGTTTGATAGGCTATCCAACCTGTTGCCAGGTCTACAAAATGTACAGGGTCGAAAGGGCATGGTACATTAATTAAATCACCTACGTCTTCCTGATCGGGAATTTGTTGGGCAGATATACCTAAAGGCTTAAGCAACAGCAGGGCAATTAATATATAAAACGTTTTCATGATGCGAATTTGAAACCAAATTTAATAAAATAAAATCTTTGGGGTTAATTAAATGATTAGCAAATTAGCTGATGGGGTTTCGTGCTAAAAATTACATGTATTCGACAAATTCAGCTGCTTCATTGGCGCAATATCACATTAATATTTTAGATGCTCATTAACGGAACAAAACCACTAAGTCGCTAAGGCCTCTAAGAAACACTAAGTAACTTGTAATAACTTTGTGTTAGGCTGATACATGGGTCAGCCTCTACCGACGCTCTGAATGAAATACGCACTCAAAATCGGCTGTTCCCGCCCCGGCGGACGTTTCGCGCATCGGCACACCGGCCCATTGGTACATCATTAGCACCAACCATAGCTCGAATGAAAATCCAACTCAAATTCGGCTGTTTCAGCCCCGGCGGACGGTTCGCGCATTGGTATCCACTAACGCGGACGCTTCGCGCATCGGTACATTGGTACATCAAAGGGCTGTTCAATTAGCACATCAACGAATTAGCACATCAGCACATTAATCCGCC
>JAGPCT010000071.1 GCA_018057925.1 Saprospiraceae bacterium | reverse complement strand
ATGAGGTCTTCGGCAACGAGCATGTCTTCATGGACCTAGACAATATCCAGCGTGGGGATAACTGGAAGGATACGCTGAAGAGCAATCTGGAAGAATGCGATTGCCTCATCGTCATCATCGGTAAGAACTGGCTGCGGATCCAGGATGAATTTTTCGTCCGGCGGATAGACAAGAAAGATGATTGGGTCAGGATCGAAATCGAAACCGCCCTTCGGAGAGGCATTAAGATCATTCCGTTGTTTATTGGCATTTCATTGACACAAAAGGAAGCACTGCCTAAGAGTATACAGAAGCTTCTTGATAGTCAGGGTATGGTGATCAATGCTTTAAGCTGGCAGAGCGATATCGCTGCTCTGGTAACCTCACTGATAGGTTTAGGTTTTAAGCGTTCAGGCACCGATATCGAATTTCCGAACCCCGAAGGGATCAAAGAAACCTTTCCGCTGGCCATGACAGAGGCGGTATTAAATGAAGCCTTGAAGGAATTGCCTGAATGGGAAATCTCCTATTCGCCGATCCCCGGACAAGCTCCAAAGATGATGCAGGAGATATCCAGGAAGTATGAATTCAAGACCTTCGAAGATGCGGTTGAGTTCATGTACAACCTTCGCCCCTTCATCTCCAAGACTGATCATCATCCCCGGTGGGAGAATATCTGGAGAGCAGTGATCATCCATCTGTCTTCATGGGACATCGGACACAAGGTGTCGAAAGTGGATATTGAGATGGCGAGGCATTTTGATAGGGAGTTTGAGGCGTTTTACCCCTAAATCCCCTGAAGGGGACTTATTTCAAGATAAAACTTAGTTGGGCTTAAGTTGACTTAAGTCTGCGTACGACAAATCAAAGAAAGCATGTTCGTGGTAACAATCTGTGCAGACGTTTTTAACGTCAGGTAAAATCCGCCCTATGCTCTATGCCCTCTGCTCTCCGCCCTCTGCTCCACGTACAATCCATCGCAAGAGGGCTTATTTTCACGCGATGAAATCATTCCTCACCCTGTTTGCCCTGCTCCTATTTCTTATCTCTTGCCAACAAAAGGCAGAAATTCCCTTTCAAGCCTGTGTCGTGAGGGAGCTCATACAGCCGGTCCTTAGTACAGGTGCCATCCAGGACTCAGCATATACCAGGACGCGCATCCGGTGTGCCGGAAAATGCAACGATGGCGCGCCTTGCGATTCTACTATAGAGTTGACCAATACCTCCATGGGGGCTTCCGTGCGCCGTGTCAGGTGTGGATGCGCCAGCGAACCCGCGGAGCAGGATTGTAGGATCATCATTGAGCATACCCGTCATTCGCCGGATTCGATAGTGTCGAAGCTCTATTGTGAGCACGGACCAAAGTGTGCGGCCCTGCCGGGGAGTTGTCAATTGCAGGAGCATCCATTGCTCAATGATACGATACGGTCCCGTGTTACTGGAGGGGATAGCCTTATCATACACAAAGTTGGGCTTAGATTGCATCTAAGTCCGCGTACGACAGATCAAAGAGATCATCGGTAGGGAATTAGTCTGTGCAGACGTTTTTAACGTCAGGTAAGAATCACAAAAACCCACAGTTGGGCTTAGGTTGACCTACGCGGTTGCTGAGCTGCAGCACGAGGATGAGGGAAAGCAGGTCGAAGCATCCGCGCACGATAAATCAAAAAAAGCATCGGTTGGGTAAAAGTCTGTGCAGACGTTTTTAACGTCAGTTATCCAAGCATCCGTAAGGGGCTGAAACCCCTTTCTATCAGCACGCCCCTTCAGGGCTCAAGAAAATTAATATCATCGAAAGAGCGCTGAAAGGGCGCTCGAGTAACGGAGGGGTTTAGCCCAACGCTATAAAAGCTAAGCCGAATAATAATATATGTATGAAATATCATGCAATAAGCCACTTTATTGCATATTATGCATGAATTACCAGTCATTCTATGCTAATAAAGCTTATTTTGGTCTTAAATTTGTATGAATTATAATACATTAATGCCAAAATATAATTGCTATGAATGATTTATCATACAATGAATGGCCTGCAATGAGCGACATGGCCCTCCTTCAGACCATTGGTAGATTTATTCAGCATCACCGGTTGCAACAAAACAAATCACAACAGGAAGTAGCAGAAGCGGCAGGTATAAGCCGATCCACGCTAAGTCTCCTCGAACGCGGTGAAAATATTGCGACCGCCAACCTCCTGAAAGTTCTTCGCGTCCTCGACTTGTTGCACATCATGGAGATATTCCAGGTACGCCAGGAGATAAGTCCGGTCGAATATGCGAAACTGCAGAAAAACAAGAAACAACGCGCACATAAGATCGCTCAGCAACATAAAGGAGAAGTGGGATGGTAGACGTTGCAGAAATTAAAATATGGGGAGAAGCAGTAGGTGCAGTTCGATGGGATCCAGACAGGCAACTGGCCACTTTTCAGTATGACAAGAAGTTTCTGGCCAGGGGATACGACTTGTCTCCGATCCGCATGCCGGTCAGCCAAGGTGATCGCATTTATAGTTTTCCCGAACTCCGCAAGGCAAAGGATGAGCAGGTATCGACCTTTAAAGGGATGCCTGGTTTATTGGCAGATGCACTCCCTGACAAATACGGAAATCAACTCATCAATGCCTGGCTGGCCTCACAAGGCAGGCCCCCCGACAGTATCAATCCGGTAGAGCTATTGTGTTTTATTGGGAGCAGAGGGATGGGTGCATTGGAATTTGAACCAGCGCAGTACAGAGTGGACAAACAGACTTTTGCTGTCGAGATAGATAGCCTGGTGG
Organism: Saprospiraceae bacterium; assembly: GCA_018057925.1. Lineage (GTDB taxonomy): Bacteria > Bacteroidota > Bacteroidia > Chitinophagales > Saprospiraceae > Parvibacillus. The sequence continues at coordinate 6,393 of JAGPCT010000071.1, read as the reverse complement.
ACATAGCCCGGAGGATAGTTGTGGATCGCGCAGATGTCAAGGTGCAGCTTGATCACGACGAACAGCAGGCGATGCTTGATATCCTCAAGATCGGCACATCAGCAGGAGGGGCCAGGCCCAAGGCAGTCATCGCCTACAACCCTCGGACAAAGGAGATACGATCCGGTCAGACCATTGCTCCAAAGGGTTTCGAACATTGGTTGCTCAAACTCGATGGTGTCAGTGGGGAGCAGTTTGGGGCGAGTCATGGATATGGGCGCATAGAGTATGCCTATCACCTGATGTCCACCGATTGCGGCATAGCGATGATGGATTGCCAGTTGCTCGAAGAAAACGGGCGTGCACATTTCATGACCAGGCGATTTGACCGGGAGGGACATGATATCAGGCATCACGTGCAGACCTTATGTGGCATACAGCATTATGATTACACGCACCTGTACAGCTATAGCTATGAGCAGCTCTTCCAAGCCATGCGGATGCTCAGGATGACCTATCCGGAAGCGGAGCAGATGTTTCGTCGCGTGGTATTCAATGTCATGGCCACCAACAATGATGACCATACCAAAAACTTTGCCTTTCTGCTCAGGCAAGGCGGCCGATGGGAATTGGCTCCCGCGTATGACATCTGCTACGCCTACGATCCGACCAATATTTGGGTCAGTCAGCATGCCCTGAGTATACAAGGTAAGCACAAGGATATCAACCGTACAGATCTCATGGCCCTGGCGCGTCAAAATTCCATTAGGAAAGGAGAGGACATTATCGAAGAGATCAGGGACATCGTCAGCCAGTGGCCCCACTATGCCGCGAAGGCTAACGTGTCTGCTGCATTGACAGAGATGATTGATGGGAGCCTGGGGGCTTACAGGTTTAAATAACATATTCCATGAGTCCCACTACTTGAAAGTAGTGGCTATTCAATTATCCTGACCTGCAGTCAGGATGTCACTCATGGCCAACTTCCGATTGTTAGGCGTTGATTGTATCTGCGCCTGCGTACCGGGAATCAAAAAAAACATAGATAAGGTAACGGTCTGTGCAGACTTTTTTAACGTCAGGCATCCAAGCATCCGTAAGCGGCTGAACCCCCTCTCTACCAGCACGCCCCTTCAGGGCTTAAGAAAATCACTATCATCGAAAGAGCCCTGAAAGGGCGCATTTGTAGCGGAGGGGTTTAGCCCCACGCGCCAGCAGGATCTCAAAGTATAGAAAAGACAAAGTTGGGCTTAAGTTGACTTAAGACCGCGTCTTGCCCCTAAATCCCCTGAAGGGGACTTGATAAAACTTATGTTTACGAAAAGCACGGTTGGGCTTAAGTTGACTTAAGCCCGCGTACGACAGATCAAAGAAAGCATCGGTTGGGTAAAAGTCTGTGCAGCTGTTTTTAACAGCAGGTAACCAAGCTAACAAGGACCAGTGAATCTTCAAATTATTAAAATCCTCTAATATTCTAAGCCATCCCATATAACAAAAGTTATATTCCCTCCCTCCAAAATGCTCTTGATATTTGTGTCAGGAAAAAGCTCCGATGTTACTTTGAAGTAATTAAAATGTTAAAGTTTTAAATTATTTTAAATAATATTAGGTTTTATTAAAATCCTGTTTTAAATTTCGGAAAGAAACACGGAAGACCCAAATAATCACTCGAATATTCCCGGATTTCTAAGATGTATTTTTTGAATTGACCTAATATGGGGCCTTATTTTATTGGAGTTTAGTAGAATAAATTAAATTCTTAAACGGGTTGCAATATTAAAATTAGATTATCAGAAATGCTTAAAATAAATATCATTACAAAATTTTATAATAATTTAATATTTAATGCAATTGTGAGTTAGCGAAGCACAAAATATCTAACAATATTAATGAGAAAATCTAAGGATTATTATAAAGCGATAATATTACTTGTAGTAATTGCATTTTCATCTGCACTAAATTCCCAAGATAATTTATACACTTTAACTTTTGATAAATCCAAATTGACTCAAAGTCAAGCGGATTCACTTGAAATATATATTGCAAAAATAACAAAGGATTATGGAGTACAATTTACGGTACCTATTGATCAAATAACTTTTTCAGACTCTAACTTAAGTATTGGAAAATATAACCAAAAGTACATACTCCCCGTTTCTGATTTCGAAGGGAATCCATTATTCGATTCCTCTTATCAAATACAGCTTGCAAAACATCAAATAAGTTTGCCTATTACATTTCAGTTCGATACTGAAGCTTACTATGAGAGTGCAAGGATGTCGCAAGTCATTGATTTTTCTCGGAAAAGTTTTAAAGTCTTGGATATTTATAAGGCTATCCGTGGGGCATTTTCGGGAGAGTCAAAGCATGATGATATCGATAGGGCTAAGAATTTTATGTTTGCTCCTTTCGGAACTTTAGCTACGGACAATCGTGATCAAATGGAAGCAATTAAAAATGCATTGCCAAAGACTTTTCTTGATGAGTTAATTTTGGCCGGTGCAATTCAATCAAATTACCCTATAGATTATACAATTATTGAAGATAGCTTGATCCAAATTATGGGATTAAATCAAGAAAATAATTCGCTATCAGGAAGTATTATAAGTTTGGGGAATTATTCATCACAAATATCAAAAATATCGCTGAACTTGCGACTTGATACAATTGGAATAAAATGGTTCGGAAAATTTTGTATTTTAGATGTGTTTGACGAAAAATATTCCTGTAATCGAGACACATTATTAGCCCATGGAAACATGGTATTTGATGTTATTAAGGAAGTCCTTGATAGCCTTCATATACGATCAGAGAAAATTATTGATGCTAACTTAATAAGTAAATTGCCAGTAAATTATTACACTCATACAGAATGGGCCAATAAATTTCTAAATTCTCACCTTTTTACCACAAAGAAGGTTGGTGAATTACAAGATGCCTTAAACTTTAAAATTGATAGTATTGCAATTAGGTTTTTGCCTCAGCTATCTAGAGAAATAGAAGTAAGAAACATTAAAAAATATTTATTGATTCCTGATATTTATTTTACTTATTTACTTGAATCTATTATACTTGACAAGCAGGTTGATATAGTCACCTCTTCATTAGTCTTTAATAAAAGAACAAGTTCAGTTTTGCCAACAATTTTACGTGATGGGAAGAATTCGCAAATTAATTATTTCAGTGCGTCTTTAAATAAAGCGAATTTAGATATAAATAGTTTAATCAGCCCCTTAAAAGGAACAACAAGCCAAGAGCCTCTTTCGAGTTATGTTCGAGACTATACAACTATTCCTGTTTTGATTGTGGGTGCAGTAACATTGCGTGATGAAATAAAAAGTCAGGTATCAAGAGAGACAAATTTACTTGATGGAGGACGGAGGCTTTCAATGTTTGGCCAATATAATAATTGGGGAGGATTAGAATCATGTATTAAGCCCAATTTTGGTGGAACTAGTTTCGCAACACCATGCATGGCTACTTTGCTTTATGTTGCTAAGGCATTCTGGCGCTCTAAAGGAAATAGGACTTTAAATGCTTTTTCTGTTAGGCATCGCTTTTTGCAAAGTATTGATTTTACAAGTGCATATTTTGAAAAAGTTGCAGCACCGGGGAAAATAAATCTATTAAAATTATATACCAATTTTAAAGGATTTGCTGAGACTTATAATGGTGAGATTGTAGATGTTGACGACTTTAGAGGTGAAATATTTGACTCTAATGGTCAGCAAATTATATTTGGTCGACACCCTACTAATCAATATTCTTTGGGGATAATATTTGCTCATGACAATGTTCTTATATACATTCCAAAATTATCATGTTGGCAATCCATCAATATTTCTGCGATTGATAGTCAAGATGAGCACAATAATGAGATGGATAAGGATAAACCATTTAGAATTTTATTTTCTGATGGGACATTGAAGTATTATTCTTATTTTGAATTGAGAGATGAATTTCGACATATTTCTATAACTAACTAAAATTCTAAATTATGAAAAAAATTCTATTTATTTTATGCATATTCATAGGAATATGTGGATGCGCAACAAGAAATTATACCCAGATAATGCAAAAATCTACAAAAAAGGTTCTGGGTGACGATTTTAAGAATTATAATTATTTTTCGTATCCAACTGATAATTATGGCATTGCTTCTTGTTACTATTTGGAGGCTACTGCCATGAATTTTGAATGTGACACATGGAATTGCTTAGGAGTTACTGCTTTACCTACTAACAGTGAAAAACTTTGGACTTTAAATGGTTTTGCAGCTGACGGTGTTGGGCCAGTAATAACTCTTTCTGAAAAGGTTAAAAGGGAAATTGCCGTTAAAGCTGTTCTCCCAGAAGTTTTTCAGACACTTGGTGTTTCTGTAGATGCGACAGGCACTGGAATAAAGACAGTGGATATTAGCTTTGGTCCAGGTCATGTGAGAACTATTCTTCCACAAGAGTTTGGTGATTATCTTGCATCACTTCCATCCACCAAACGATTAAATGTATTTTATTCGTCTGGAGAGTTGGTTTATGTTTTTGCAGATGTTGTTCTTGAGAATTTTACAGTTTCAATAGTTGTTGAGAATAATCTTGAATCGCAGTTGGAGGCTAAATTGAAAGAACTTCCTTCTGGTACTTTCGGAGGAGCGACTTTAGGAGTAAAACTGTCAAAGAACGCTAAAGGTACTTATACTCTAACTTCCACTAAGCCTTTGGTTGTAGCTAGATGGTCAAAGAAAATCACGGGACCTGGTGTTTTAAATGATTCAAACATGGATACTTCTTATCCAGTAATGATGCACCTTTCTAAATGATATTCTTATATCGTTTGGTGCCATTAAGTGTAGATTTGTATTAAATGAAGAGGATACTACAATCATGCTTTTGTTATTGAATATTTTCTCCAGAGAACTATTTGGATTTGACTACCAATATTGATTCAATGAACAAAATTCTCTGAGTAATTACTTCTTTCCTTATTGGAAAGTTGAATTGCTCAGAGAAATTTCAAACTAGTTTCTGCATAAGTTGTTAAATAAATTATGTGGACATCTTGTCTTGAACTACTAAATATCGCTAAAATCTATATCCCTAGCTATGATTTCATAGTAAGAGTTAGTGTCATTATTTATTCGGGTTATTCACCCCCCTCGATCCTCCCCATTCCCCAGATCTCCCTATCTTTAGTCAATGAGATCCTCATTTCAAATGACACCCTGGAACATGGGTAATGTCCATACCTTAGCGTTACTAAGGGCATTTCTTTTAGTGATAATGTTCTTTCCCTATGGGAAGGCATGGAGCTTATCCCCCTCACCAATTGTAGCACCCACGCATACCCTCTCCCCCGACCCCGACACCTCCCACGCCTCCTACGACGGCCCCCATATCTTCTATCGCCAGGAACACACCATCATCAAGCAGATCCTGAAACGGGGCGACAAGGTCTACCCGGTCATGGACACCATATTCGGTAAGATTAGCGGCAAACAAATCACCTGCCACGTCAATGACACAGTCAAGTTCAGGACCACGATCAAGAAGTCAATCAAGGATCAACCCACTACCTACGAGATGCCGGAGAAGCTCCTGGCTATCTCAGACATCGAAGGCAATTTCCTGACCTTCCGCGATCTGCTGGTCAATAACGGCGTCATGAGCCCGACCTATAAATGGACCTTCGGCACCGGTCACCTCGTCCTCAACGGCGACTTTTTCGACCGCGGCCTACATGTCACTGAGTGTCTATGGCTAGTCTACCATCTCGAACAAGAAGCCCTCAAGGCAGGCGGCTACGTCCACTTCATCCTCGGCAATCACGAGATCATGAATATGAATGGCGACCTGCGGTATATGCGCAATAAGTACTACGAAAACACCTACATCATCCAGGAAGCCTACAGCAACTGGTACACCCCCGACACCGAGCTAGGCCGCTGGCTGCAGTCAAAGAATATCGTTGAGAAAATCGGAACCTACCTCTTCACCCACGGCGGCATCAGCCCGGAAGTAGCAGCCGATAAAGCCGATGTCGAAAAGATCAATTCTCTAGCCCGCGACTACTATTACAAAGAAGCCAAGGCCCTCGAATGCAAAGATGAATTCCTGGTAGCCCTCTTCAGCGACAAGACCTCTCCCTTCTGGTACAGAGGCTACGTCTCCCAAACTATCGACGAAGCCGCACTGAATACCATCCTTTCGAAATACGAAGTCACCAAGATTGTTGTCGGCCATTCGATCGTAGATGATGTCCGTTACTTCTACAACGGCAAGGTGATCGCCATAGACACCAAGCATTCCACCGGCGATGCTGAAGCTTTACTCATCGAATCCGGCACTGAGTATCGCGTCGACATCACTGGCAAACAATATTCAATAAAGTAATTTCCAAAGCTTCGCAAAGCAATGTTTT
>JAGPCT010000070.1 GCA_018057925.1 Saprospiraceae bacterium | reverse complement strand
GTTAGAAATAAACTTGTTCACAGGATTATGGCAGTTATAAGTCGTAAAACACCTTATCTGCCTCAAGAAGTTTTTCTATTAAAATGAAAAAAAATATTTGTTTTTTAACATAGAAATCTCTGTGTCCTATATTTTCAAGTCACAGGGTTACACAGGGTCTTACACAGGGTTACACAGTGAAAACTACTCTGTGTGACTCTGTGTCCAAATTTTTTAAACACAAAGTTTTGCACAATGTTACGCAAGGTTTTTTTTAAACCACAGATGAGTCAGAAGATCCAAACGCTTTCTATCCTTCTGTTACTGATGCACCGGATGAAACCTCCCTTATTTCAATACATTAACCCAAAATGCCAAAGGGGAATAGTATTCAGATACCCCTGTTCGATATCATCTTTGACAATGAATCCCCTTTTCGACTGACTGATCTGTTTTAATCCTTTATTCTTGCCTCCAACTTCAAAATCTATATCGTCAACCTTAAAATCTGCTTTTGTTGATGAATATACCTGATGTTGCACTCTTACCTGATTCAAAAAAAAGGTTTCTCTAATATTTCCTATGTTTTGATTTTCTGATGCCAAACAATATACCAAATTGGTATTGTCCAAATATACTTTATCTATTTTTCCCAAAACCCGAACTCCATTTGTTTCACTTTTTAGTTGGGCAATCATTCCGGCTTCTTCCATATACTGAAAGTAATCGGCAATGTTATTTCGGCTAATACTCAGTAGCTCAGCGATCTTACTCATATTGGGCTTGAAAGGGACACTTTTTGCAACTACACCCAGCATTTGTTTCAACTTTCTACCGGTGGCAATATTCATTACAGCATACGTCGGAATATCGCTTTCCAAAGTTTGGTTAACTATTTGCTGTAATTTCAACGCAAAATCTTCCTCTTTAGCAAAAGGATAGTATCCACGCTTCAGGTATTCTTTAAATAAAGGGATGAGATGTGGGAGATGAGATACATCTACCCGATGATTTAATATTTCCTGGAGGCTATAGGAGGGAGTCTCGATACCATGAAATAAATTCAAATATTCTCGAAAAGACAATCCTTGCATTGAATATACTACAGCTCTTCGGCTCAAATCCGAGCTTCCCTTCTTGATATCGAGCACAGATGAACCGGTAAAAATGATTTTTAGATTCGGATTGTAATCATAGATCAACTTTAGTTCTTTAGACCAGTCAGGATACTTATGTATTTCATCGATAAATAAATATTTGCCTCCGAATTTTACAAAGTCATTAGCTAATTCCATTAAGCGATTCTTAGCAAAATAAAAGTCTTCGGCTGTAACATAAAGCGTTTCCTGCGGATTAAGATTGTTCTTTATGTATTGCAATATCAGCGTTGTCTTCCCGACTCCTCGCGGGCCTATAAGCCCTAGAAGTCGGTTTTGCCAATTTATTCGGTGATATAAATATCGTACAAACGATGTGTCAACCTGCGAAATTAATTGATTAGAATATTGAAATAATTCGTCCAAATCACTTGTATTTTTACAAAGATAGGCATTTTGCACTACAATAGTGCATTTTTAGGACTAAATTGCACTGCGAGAGTGCATTCGCGCTTCTACGGGCATAGAAAAACTACAATTGTCCAATTTACTTGTAACTAGTTCTTTGTACACTTAACGCTTCATTTTTAACCACTTAGTAAAAGGATTTTTTCCTCCCTTTTTCAATTTGCCTCTTGTGAAACCCTTTAGTTTGTTCTATATTTTAGGTCACAGGGTTACACAGTGTCTTACACAGTGTTACACAGTGAAAACTACTCTGTGAGACTCTGTGTCCAAATTTTAGGTACAATGTCACACAAGGTTTTGCACAATGTTACGTAAGGTTTTTTTGTGTACTTTCTCAACATGGAGAACATTGAGAGAACGTCCAGTGCGCTGATTCATTATTCTAAATAAACTTAAGAATAAAATAGCACACTATGGCGCAGCAACAACCTTAACAATATCTTCCAGCATCTGTTTAGCAATATTATTCCTGTTGAAATCAACAGACAACTCACTACATCCAATCTTGCAAGAGTTATAAATATTTTCTTGTGAGATTTGCACCACTTTTTCCAGAAAGTCTTGCTCATTCTCCGGTTCGAAACAAATCCCCGCATTATAAGCTTCAATTAACTCTTTCGTCTCACCTTCTAATCCCAATAATATCGGCTTTCTCATAGCTGCTGCTTCAAATATTTTTGAAGGTATAACCAATTTGAAGGTATCGCTTTTTCTTAAATTGACCAATGCCACATCCATAACAGATAAATACTTTACAACCTGATCTTTGGGAACTGAAGGCAGCATGGTAACATTTTTTAATTTTAAACGATCCCGCAGAGTAAGTAAATTATTTTTCTCTGCACCATCACCTATAAACAAGAAATGAAACTGTGGATAGCTCTGTTGTAATTTACCAACACTGTGTAAAACAAAATCCAATGCATGTGCCATACCGTGCGTACCGATGTATGCAAATATAAATTTTTCTTCCAAGCCTGTTTCCTTCAATATATCCGGATCTTTCCCTTGTGGTTTATACATTTCGACATTAGCACCATTTTTATGTACTGAAATTTTGCTTGCTAAAATTCCTCTTTTGCTAATTTTATCTTTGAATGTATCAGTCACCACAATGATTCTATCCGCATTTTTGTAAAGCCGCATTTCCAACCATTCAAAAAAAGAAATAATAATATTCTTTTTCATTGCACCTACAGCGACTATAGACTCAGGCCATAAATCTCTAACTTCCATAACCCAAGGTCTTCGCTTAAAAAAAGAAAGCCACCTCCCTGATAATGCGGTGAAAAACTGTGGAGATGTTGCAATGATGATATCTGTTTTAATAAATAACCCGGCAATGAAAGAAGTCAAAGAAAAACTTATGTAATCAAAAATACGCTTTATAAAACCTTCATTTGCCGAAATGTAGGACCAAACCCTAATTACTTTTATTCCTTGAATATACTCTATTTGTTTCCACTTATTCTTATAGCCATCAAATACTTTACCTTTTGGAAAATTAGGCACACAAGTAATTATCGTAACCTCCATTCCCTCCTTTACCCATTGTAAGCAATGTTCGAAACTCCTGTTTGCTGGAGCATTTACTTCAGGTGGAAAATTATCGGTTAGAAAAAGGATTTTCATAGTTTTATAATAAATATTCTATATTATTTTTGTTTTATTGAAATCTTTATTGGTGTTTGATTAATGATATAGCATACACGACGGGCAGGAACGATTTTATTATAACCTAATGCAAGTTCATACTCTTCTTGAAATAATTCACTCGGATTTTCTATATGTATCTGCAATTCATTATTCACCAGAATATTACTCCCTTCTATCTTTAGAGTACAGTTATGATTAAAATGTAAATATCCCTTTATTTTCTTATTGCTTAAATCTCCTGATACAGTATCGACTATCTTAATTACTTTCTCAGAAAAATTAAAACTCCTTTGATGAATTATCCCTTCTTTTCTATAGCCATCGTGATTAGCTACAACAAGTTTGTCTTCTTCCAAAATTATTCGGGTTCTTGCTCGACGCCCCACTCTGAAGCCACCCCAAACCTCAGAAGAATCCTTTTCATTTATTGTAAGGGTATTGTGCGCTAAAGTAGATCGTTCAGACTGCCGCCTATCACTCTTTTCATAGGTAGATATTCCGGTATCCACTATAATAGGCTGATTCTTATAATTCAGTAAAAACTGCAAATTATCAGCATGAGAATGACCGGGTTGATAACTCGGGGCAATTTGACCGACATCAATGAATAATTCAAATTGTTCATTTTCAAATTTTCGATATCCGGACTCATTTAAAGGGACATTTTTTTCTTTTATTTTTAAATTCTGAGCATACATAAATAATTCATCGGTACCGGGTGTTATACCTATAGCTGTGTCATTTACCCTGGGCACTTCTCCATTCTGAAAAGTTATATTTCGCAACCAAGACAGCATCATGCCAGCCTTCGAATCAAGCAAAGAAAGCAAATCTTGCTTCCATGGATTTTTCATTATCAGATTCAAACTGTCCAATATACGATACAATATAATCTGATGATACATAGGTGATAACTCAAAGTGTCCACCATCGCTTATAATTTGCTCTGGGAGCTGTTCTGTGATGATTTTCATAGCAACTTGATAGAAATGTTCATCTTGAAAATAAAATGCGCCAAACAGCATGCCAAAGCCATTTTCGAGCAAATGATTTGCAAGGATATGATATTCTAGAGACCCTGTCAGACGAAGGCAATCATTATACAGATGTAGATCGATTGACTGATCATTCAGCTGCTCTTTACTCAGGAATTTTACCCAATTAATGATACGCAAAGACGTGGGATAGGGCTCATAAGCAACTTTATGCATCCCGGATTGGGTGATAAAATCCTGTATTAATTGAAGCCCCGCAGAGGTGGATAATTCTTTTTGATTAAGATAATCAAAATAATTGAGATTATATGCCCATAATTTTCCATAATCGGGGATATTCCAGTTTATTTCATCGGTAAACTGATGAGAAATGTTTAAAAATCTGAATGTACCAGATTTTTGATGGGTATTCACATTATATAAACCATCTTCCCAATTTAACTTTATTCTATCAGGAATTCTTGTGACCGGTTTAAACTTCCAAACTTTGGTTCTTAACCGATAATACAATTGATACCAGATCTGGATTGGTTTTAAATATACGATCGTGTGAAGAAGTGTAGATATGTTATTCTTTCTTTGCAATTGGAAACTTGTTTTAGGTCACAGTGTTACACAGTGTGTTACACAGTGTTTTACACAGTGTTACACAGTGGACTACACAGTGTTACACAGTGAATCAACTCTTTGAGACTCTGTGTCCTATTTTTTTAGGTCACAGTGTTACACAGTGTTTTACACAGTGTTACACAGTGGACTACACAGTGTTACTCAGTGAATCAACTCTGTGAGACTCTGTGTCCTTTATTTTTAAGTCACAGGATACCACAGAACTCACTTATTCTACCTCCACCCAAGCGCCTTGTTTCAAGCTCTCTATCGCCGCAAAAGACGCTTTGGTCGTATTGATGATCTCGTCAAAGGGTATGAGTGGTGTCCCACCTGTGACAATGCTCTGGATAAGAGACTGGAACTGTTGTTTATGGCCTTTGTCGATTTTCGTTTTAAGGGAAGAAAAACCCTTGGTACCAAAGCCTTCCGTCTTTCTGAAGTTATTCATAATCAGTGTCCTTTCTTGCGAATACACTTCTACTCTTTCCTTGGAATAGGCTTTCGACCCATTGGCAAAGTAATTAATTACACCGGTAGATCCATTCTCCATCTTCAATAATATACTGGCATTGTCGGTGTTTTCTTCCGGATGATGGCCCAATGCATTCATGCACACGGATTTTACCTTACTTCCGGTGAGAAAGATGATCAGGTCGATATAATGACAAGCTTCACCGATGATTCGGCCGCCACCTACCATCATGTCGTGTACCCACACATTGGCAGGAATCATACCGGCATTCATGGTGGCGATGACATTCATAGAAGAATTACTAACAATTGATTTCATCTTCCGGATATGCGGCGAAAAACGGCGGTTAAACCCTACTATCACATTTTTTCCCGTCGATTGTTGCGCTTCGATAATTAAATCGAGCTCAGCAGTATTCAGTGCCAAAGGCTTTTCGACAAATACATTTTTCCCTGCATGTAAAGCCTCTACGACCATCATTGCGTGGAGGTTATGTCGGGTAGTAATCATCACCAGGTCCACCTCAGGGTCATTAATAATTTGTCTATAGTCCGTAGTGGAGTTGGTGATTTTATATTTGTGAGCAAGTGATGTACCTGTTACACCGCCATTGCTGGCAATATACTTGACCGATGCACCACATTCTTTTAATATCGGCATCATCGTCATCTTAGTAAAATTTCCCGCACCTATGATCCCTATTATCCCTTTTGAGGCTGTCAACTTATACTGTTGTAAGCGGACATTATGTTCAGGACTTTGATTGCTTTTCGCATCGTATTCGATGATGGAGGCAATGGCTTTGCTCTGACCTATCTCTCCGTAGATCTGTAAGTAATCTTTCAACTTCACCACTTCGGTGATCAACTCTTTTACATTGATCTGTGCGGTGTGAATCGCCTGTAAGATAGTTTCAAAATTCCGTTTTTCCGTCCACCGGACGTATGGCAAGGGATAGTCATTCCCTTTTTGTTCGTACTCTTCATCATAACGCCCGGGACCATAAGAGCAGGAAACCTGAAAACTTAACTCTTTCTCATAAAAATCCGCTCGGGAAATATCCAAACCAATCACCCCGACCAAAATGATTCTGCCTCTCTTCCGGCTCATCTGTGCGGACTGCGCGATGATCTGATTGTTCTTAGCAGATGCCGTGATGATAACCCCATCTACGCCTACACCACCGGTTTGTTCATGTACAAACTTTACCACATCACCATTGGATGGGTTGAATGGAATGATGCCCCATTGCTTCGCCAACGAAAGTTTCGCTTCATCGATATCAGTACCGATTACGGTGCACCCATTGGCGCGAAGTAGTTGGGCTGTCAATAAGCCGATCAAGCCTAAACCCACCACAACAACCGTTTCACCCAAGGTTGGGTTCAGCAAACGAATACCCTGGAGTCCTATCGAGCCTATCACCGTAAATGCAGCTTCTTCATCGCTTACGCCTTCCGGGATATGGGCAGCCAAATTCTTAGGTACGCACACATATTCCGCATGATGGCCATTAGATGCCACCCTGTCTCCCACCTTAAACTCACTGACGCCTTCACCTACAGCTATTACCCGACCAACATTGCAATAGCCCAAGGGTAGCGGCTCTCCCAACTTATTAAACACCGCCTCGAGCGTAGGCATCAGCCCCTCTGTTTTGATTTTGTCTAAGACCTGCTTGACCTTATCGGGTTGTTGTCGTGCCTTTTGGATCAAACTGGACTTACCAAACTCGACCAACATCCGTTCTGTACCCAGAGACACAAGACTTCTTGTCGTCTGAATCAAAATACTACCACGCCTAACTATCGGTGCGGGGACTTCTTCGAGGATGGTTGCCCCATTCTTTATGTCTTGAATTATTTGTTTCAAAATGATTATTTTTTATGAAAACAACACTTGTTCTATTGCTTGTATTTCACGAAAGTATTTTTGAGGATTATTTACTTTCAGTTTTTTGATATTATTCAATTTCCATTGTACTGCCGGATATTTCTCAAAATCATAACCATACCATTCCGGATTTAATCTGTGAAAATCGATTAAAAATTCTTTATCTTGATGCGTGATTGAATTATGTAGTTCATAATTTAGTTCGTTTCTCGTATTTTCAAAGTCTTGATAGGTAAAATCTTCCTGAGTCATCCCTCTAAATTGCTTTTCAAACACATTCCTCTGGTCAATAACGTGGGGATTTAACAACTCGTAAATCGGCCTCGAGCTACAGAGGGCATAAAACAGGAATCCCTTTTTTATTTGTATTGTAATGCCTTCTGCCTCTAATAATTTTTTTATATCAAATAAGTCTCTCGGGTGTTGTCGATCCAATGCTGCACATATTTTTCCGCCATACAAATGACCAGTTTCTACTACACGGGCCTCTACGAAAGCCTTAAACTCTTGTTGTGCTTTTATGCACAGAGGTAAAATTTCAGGTGGCTCAAAACACCCTCTGTTAACCGTATTCACCTCTAACTTAACTTCCACTCCGTTTTTACGGATAAGTAGTTTAGGAGGAAATTCAATTTGTGCAAGTTGAAAATTCGATAACTTATATTCTATTCTATGTTTTATTCTCGCTAATGCCTCTTTGATTTCCGACAATGAACTCTCTCTGTCCAATAAAGGCAAAAAAGTAACATCAATATCTACAGATAATCTTGGCAGATCCCTGACAAAAAGGTTGATTGCCGTACCACCATGTATTGCAAAGCATTCCTCGTGGATAAGTTCAGGAAGGATTTCAAGTATCAAAGCTGCCTGAGCTTTATAGCCCTCTTTAGGCATTTTTTTCCAATTCTTTAGGTACGGTTATTTTATATTTTGCGATATAGATTCCACCCTTGACAATGTTTCTATCCCCGGCACCTAAGTTAATTCTTTCAATATTAAGATATTTAAACCAGCCGTGATTTACTTTTTCTGCTAAATAAAGAAACAGCCGCTTCACCTTTATCGAATTACATACTTCCAATAGTTCTTGCACATCACTCGGGTGAAGATTATTCAGGCTACTCATGAACTGATAGCACTCCTCCAATTCTTGTTCCTGTGGAACTAAATACAGGCATTCCATCAAGGCCCGGGCTGTAGAAGAAATCATGATATCAAACCCATTTATCTCATAATTCGTTCTTGATAAACTGTGCGGCATAAACCGGGTCGAAAAATACTTTACTTGTACACCCCAATCTCGAGAAACAAACCATTCGGGTAGTTTTTCACCGGTATTGCCAAACAAGTATAAAGTAGGTGAGCCCATCATTAAATAATGTGCTTTTCCCAAATAAGTCAAAGCTGACTTTGCGCCGGGGTATATCAATAATCCCAATTGCGTTTGTAAGCTATATATCCCTCCAAAGACATCCACTTTATCCCCTTTCCGGATCATAGCCCCATTACCAATGGATTCTAGCCACCCGAGATTACGGTATTGCTGCAACAAAGAATAACTATATCCTATTTCGTGCAGCCATTTACTCGTCAAGATCATCCCATGAGGGCGCAGCTGCATGATTTTCTTTATTTTGTCGTTGTTTTCTATATTCAAACTATATTTTTTATCACAAAAATAAAGAAGGAATTGATTAAAGTTTAATCATTCAAGTTATATTTTTGAATTCGGTATTTCCACTTTAGATATAATTCCGAATTGACTTATAATGCTGAATGAGACTTTGTGATATTTTGTGGTTTCTTTTTACCACAAGGTTACACAGTGTTTTACTCAGTGCGACTCTGTGAATCAACTCTGTGAGACTCTGTGTCCGTTATTTTAGGTCACAGTGTTACACAGTGTTTTGCACAGTGTTACACAGTGTTTTACTCAGTGCGACTCTGTGAATCAACTCTGTGAGACCTTTAGTTTGTACTATGAAATAAATTAATGGATTTTTTGAGTAAATTAGTCCTTATTAATTATTCCACAAGAAACAGGGTGAATCAGTTTGTGATTAAGGTTTTTAGGCCTATACGGAGATTATG
>JAGPCT010000037.1 GCA_018057925.1 Saprospiraceae bacterium | reverse complement strand
GATGAATACATCCCCTTACTGATAGTGGTCCACGTAGCTTTACAAAATCATCTAAACAGGTAATGGCATGCTTCGCCTCCAAGTTTTCACTCGCTGTCAGAACCACCAACTGCGAGTACACATCTTTTAGGACAAGACATTAACTTCTGTGTTATGTGTACCTTTATCTTGTGCGGATAAATATTTGACACAAAATAAAATAAGAAGCAGACAAATAATTCTTATTAAATATTTCATTTTTTAGTATTTATATTGTTTGAATTTAGGAATCGGGGTTTTAAAAAACCAAAATATACTGAGTATGCGGGACATCCCGATGCGCGGATCGTCTATCGATCTCGTATTTTTTAGCGTGGAATTTGAGATTAAATAAAAAATTAATAAACAGGTGCAAGCACACAAGTCTCACACCTGAAAAGTAGTAAAATGCACAATTTTCCATTCTCACAATTATCTTATTTAAAATACTTCTTAAGAAAATAAATCAATGTAAATACACTCAAGAAAATAACAATCCCTCCTATTTCTTCTTTTTTTGAATGTGATAAAAACCATATTATTATCAATAATGAAAATAAGGGGATAATGACTCCTCCGGGGAGTTTAAAGACAGGTACAGATTCCTTTGTTTCTTTCATTCTGAATTTGATTAAGGCCAATGCTACTCCGGCAAATAACACCAACATAGAATTAGTTGCTATTACAATCAAATGCCTAAATCCACCTGTACAAGCAAGGATGAAAGAAAAAAGGCACAATGTTAATATGGCAATATATGGCGTGGTATATTTTGATTGTACCCTCGCCAATACTTTAGGCAAAGACCCGTTAAAACCTCCTGCAAAGAGCACCCGGGAAAAAGCCATGATACCGGTCAACAAACTACCTATTATTGAAATGATGCCACCTATTAACAGCAACTGCAAACCAATATTTCCTAAAAGGGCCTTTGCTACAGTCGCTAATGGTGCTTTTTGCTCACTCAAATGATAAACTTATTGTAATTATCGGGATGGTTGCCTATTGCACCTGTAGAAATCTTGGAAATAGCGCTCATATCTTTATGCTATTTATGCCGTACAAATTGCTCCATATAAGCCACTTTCCCCTGGTTATTAATCAACCAAGCTTCATGAATCGCTACAGTGTCCGTAACATTTTTTTGATCAGTATGGATTTCATCCCCCCAGACCAATACCCAATTTTGGTTTTTATCAATAGCTCTGACCGATAAGACAACATCTACCGTACTTTTGACGCTTTTATAGGTATTTCTACCACCTTGGAAAACTGACAATACACTGTCACGAACACTGCGCATTTTAAGACCGGGAACAGAAACAGACACCGTATCCGCAAAATGTTCCCGGACCTTATCCAAGGTATTGTTGTCATAATAAGTCCAGAGGTCAAGCACCATTTTCCCATTTTCAGGGTCGCTGATCTCAAACTGTGATGAATATTCTATTGGATAAGGATAAACAATATCGCTTTTAGAAATATCCTTTACTTCTTTGTTCATACCGATATCCTGCGAACCTGTATGATCATTATTGCATGATGCAAATAAAATGATCGATAAATAAATCGCTATATTTTTCATGATTTTACTATTATTGAATTAATTAATATTTAAGTGGAATTTCAATGTGAATTAAAGTATCGAAATGTTTCGCTGACAGGCCTGAAATAAATGGATAAATCCGACTTAATCTGTTCACTTAGATAAGTAGGCTGAAGTGGGCTTCTTGGTGTTTTATTCTCCAACATCAGATTGACATCCGAAACCCTCCAGGTCTCACTGCACAGCAGATAATTCTTACCGTGCAGACCCTTAGTTACTGCTAGCCGATATACGGCCTCTGCCACATCTCTTACATCGACAATGGCTAATGGAATATCAGCATCAATCAGAAATTGTACAAATTCACCTGCTTTTAGTTTATGTTTCAATACCTGTTGCAAACTTGAAGAAACCGAATCTTCTCTATTAGAAAGGGGTGCTCCACAAACCATAGTAGGAGAGACAGAACTAATCTCAAAGTGAAGATCAGGATGCGCCGTAATAAACTCCTCTACAACATGATTAGCAAAATACTTGGCTTGTGCATACGGATGACTATCAGAACTGAAAAATTTCTGACTATTTTCGTCAGTGGGCGCCTGTACACTTTTTCCTCCACCGGGCAATGGAAAATTAGTATTGTAGGCAGCTACAGAAGCGACAAAAACGACCTTTTCAATAGAAGGCGTATGATTAGCCACTTCGAGGATGTTTTTCGTTCCTTGTATCGTAGGGTCAAGCAACTCTTTCTGTGGCTCCAGTACATCCAGCTGAAATGGTGTTCCGCCATGTATTAAAACATCACAATCCTGAATAAAATGTCGGACTTGATCCGTCTCTTCGGCTTTCACTTCGACGATTTGCAGATAATCTGCATGAGGCAACTCAGTCAAATGAGTATATTTCTGGGGTTGTGAAATATCAGTCACACCTACCTTTACTTCAAAACCATTGTCCAGAAATGATTGGGTAATATAGCTCCCTATAAAACCCGATCCGCCGATTATTCCTACTTTTCTCATGATATTTAATTAATATGTATGAATTATCACTTTAGGCTTAAAAATTATTTTATTAAATACGCAATAGCGATATTTATCCAAGAATGCCGATAATTAAGATGTTTTAACCTAAAATTATAGGTTAAAACATCTATTATTGCATGGTTATTTAAAATGCAACTCTCGTGCTATCTTGCTACCCATGAGTGTACGCATATCATTTCTGTTGATTGCTTCAGTATGTTGCTTGTCTTCCGTCCCGAGTAATTCCAAGGCTATTTTATCCATCTTGTCATTGAAACCATCTAAAGCTGCAAAATTCTTCACTTCTATGAGTAACATTAAGTCCCAGTCACTCGTCGAACCCGGCTGAGCACTAAAAATCTTATATCCCAAGATGTACCCTTTCTCCTTTGCAGCTGTTAAGGTCTTAGCCCAGTGGGTACTCAGGTCACTCAGATACTTGTCATACATGCCTGATTTGGTCTGCACATACTGAATATTCCATACGGAGCCTTCAGTATATGGATTGCTACTCTGAGCGCTTATACCGGTGTGAAACGCTGTCAAACCAATAAGGCACATAACGAAATGTAGAAATACTTTTTTCATGATAAATACTTTTAAATTTTTTAAATAAATTATTTGTCTAAATAATGGGATAATAACTTTAGAAAAAAGCGATGTAGGACGAATGCCACAAATTATTGTGCAGACGTGGCGAAATTGTTATCAGGAGTGTAGCATTGAAAATGGTAGAAGATGCACATTTATCTTGGAAAGGCTTGTGTGGGCACAAGTTAGCGACTTGTGCCAGCGTGAAAATATATATTATACAAAATGGAAATATATACTAGGCCAATAAGAAGTTTTCTTTAATCGGTTTTTATTAAAAGTCAGGTCGGTATTAGGGTAGGAGAGGCACAAATTACCTCAGAAAGGTAAAGTATGCAGAATCATACGATCGGGGCCTTATGTACCACCGGATGAATTTCCCTAAGTTGCTTAGGATACTTCAGCGGCTTATCCAACAGCACACATTTATCTGTCACTGTAGTGAGCAAATGCACTTAATACTATCACCGTTACAGTTTCTTCTTTAATTCTATACACCAACCTATGCTTTTTATTAATTCTTCTAGAATACGTTTCTTTGATTTCATTTTTAAGTAATTCCGGATGACCCGTTCCTGTCTGTGGATGAATGAGTAATTCTGTCAAAAGAACCGCTATCTTTCTTAATATTTTCAGATCACCTGATTTCTTGTGTTTTTCTAAGTCTTCTAAAGCAGATTTCGTAAAATCTATAACATAACTCATAGACCTAATAGCTCGTTTATCTCTTCCGGAGTGGATATTCTCTTCACCTCTCCTCTTTCTGCTTCTGCTATGCTTTCTTTAATCCGAGTAACCATGGCTGTAGTAAAGTATTTATCTTGTTCTTTTATCGGGGTGAGTGTGTACGATTTGTCCTTGCCCCTCAGGACTATTATTTGCTCCCCATTATCAACCTTATCCAAATACTTTCGCTGATTTTGCCTAAACTCTCTACTACTTATTACTAACATATTATTATATTTTTGTGTACC
This sequence comes from Saprospiraceae bacterium, assembly GCA_018057925.1. Taxonomy (GTDB): domain Bacteria; phylum Bacteroidota; class Bacteroidia; order Chitinophagales; family Saprospiraceae; genus Parvibacillus. The sequence continues at coordinate 28,134 of JAGPCT010000037.1, read as the reverse complement.
ACATTGGTACAACGAATAGCACCTTTATTTAGTTCATTAAATTATCTGGAAGTATAATTTAATAGTATTTCTATCTCACTTGCCTGTGCAAATCTGTGATGTGTATTTATATTGTTTGAATCCGCTTCATCAATTCATCTTTCAGCACTTTTGTGATGGGTATGGCTGTCTTTCCTATGACGATGTGCGTAGTAGCAATCTCATCTATTCGGGCGATATTCACAATAAATGACCGATGTACTCGAATAAAATGATTCTGAGGCAACTTTTCATCCATCTCCTTCAGGGTCATCACAAGTAGATATTCTTTATCATTGGCGTAGATACGGCAATAATTACGTTCAGCTTCGATATATCGTATCTCTTTTATATCGACCTTGACTAATTTATTATTGTTGCGTACAAAGAGATATTCATTCAACACATACGAACTTTGTCCATCAACCACCTGTGGTTTTTCCAATTGATTACTTGATTCGGACTGTGAAATGGTCAGTTCGATGGCACGCTGTAAATCCAATTTTTTAAATGGTTTTGAAATAAAGGCATACGGATGTGTTTCTTTTGCCCTGCTAAAGTGTGCATCATCGGCATTGGCTGTCAGGTAAATAACCGGGATATTTACCTCTCGCTGCATGCTGCGTATCACTTCAATCCCATCCATTTCGCCCTTCAACTGGATATCCATCAGGATGATATCCGGTGGATTCTCACGAATATGCAACAAGGCTTCTTCGCCCCTCGGGATGATACCGCAGACTTCATACCCTAAATTAGTCAATTGCAACGAGAGATTGGCAGCGATAATCATCTCATCTTCTACGATTAATATCCTTGCAGGGGAATGCATCAGGCTGCAGATTTTATACGAAATTGAAATTCCACCGCCGTACTCTGTTCATTATGCTCTATCATGGTACCATTGAGTTGGTAAGTCAATAAATGGATTAATTGAGAGCCGAAACCCGTACCATGAGGTTTTATTCCCGGCAATTTACCTACGCCATTGTCCTTCACTCGAAGTGTAAGAACCTCAGGATCTATACGTGCCAAACTGATGGAAATATGTCCTGACCCGGTTTCCGGAAAGGCATATTTAAGTGCATTGGTCAGTAATTCATTGACGATAAGACCGATGGGAACAGCGGTATCCACATCGAGTTCGAGTGTTTCCATCGCACATTCGATTTTCACCTTATCCTCTGCATTAAAGCTGTCTAATATTCCTTCACCCAGATTAACAAAATAATCCTTCATTTCTATACTTCCTAAGTTCTCACCCTGATAAAGCTTCTGATGGATGATGCCCATCGACTGAACCCTATTCTGACTAGCTTGCATCGCCTCCCGTGATGCTGCATCACTCAGTTGGGCAGATTGAAGGGAGAGGAGACTCTTTACCAATTCGAGATTGTTCTTTACCCGATGGTGAATCTCTTTGAGCAATAATTCATTTTGATGATTTCTCTTATCCAGTTCATTGTTGAGCCGAGTTAATTGCTCATTTTTCTTCTGTCTTTTTTGAAAAGAATAATATAGACCAAATAAGATAATTGCCAGCAAACATGCTATCGCGATGTACAGTGACTGCATCTTTTTTTGTTGGGCGATAGTAGCGTTTTGAAAAGCTATGGTCTTATTCTTCTTATCGGTTTCGTACTGAGTCATCAACTCCGACATAGCTTGATCACTCTCTATCTTGGCAGTGCTGTCACGCATTGTCCGAGCGAGCTTCTGATACTTCAAGGCATTTTTATAATCGCCCATTTTTTCATAAATTGTACTTACATGACCATAATTTTCAGTCAAGTTGGAAATATCCTTATTCATTTCTTGGAGTGCTACAGTTTTTAATTGATACTTCAATGCTTCAGGATAATTGCCGAGCAGTGTGTTCACCTCACCGATATTGGCATAACAGACATAGATATTATTTTGGTAATTGATTTCTTCAGCCATTTTCAGGCATTCCATGTACTCTAATAGCGCCTCCTTCCATTTCCCCATTCGTTTCAACGCATTTGCGCGGTCATTTTTGATATTGACAATGGTAAAGGCGGATTCACCCATTTTTTGAAAGAGTGTCATAGCGCTATCGTAATGCATATATGCCTCTTTTGGGTGATACATAGCAATCTCTGCATCTCCTGCCGACTTGTATGCATAAGCGAGCTCGATGTCTATTTTATTCTTCTTGGAAAATTCTATGGTCTTTTTTGCATATTCCAGTGCCTCCTTCGTTCGTTCCTGGCGGGCTAAGTCCTCGGAAATCCGGTTCATTGCGCCCGCAATACCTGACTTATCTTTGATTTGCTCCATCAATCTCAGTGCCCGGAGATCGACTTGCATCGCTTCTTTCAGCTCCCCTTTGCGCTTGTGTACCCAACCAATCTTGAAATATGTAGTCGCTTGACCTTTTTTATCATCCACTGAGATATACCCATTCAAGGCTCTGTTGAAGTAAAAGGTTGCAGAATCCAGCACCAATAGGTTAGCATACATCCTACCCAACATTTCGTAGAAACGAGGCTGCCATTGTTTATCCTTTAAATCTTCAGCGAGTCTAACACCTTGTAAAGCATACTTTTTAGCTTGTTCTAAATCGGACCCAAAGGCTATATCAGTGAGTGTTTTTATTAGCTCTAATCGCTTGGAGGGATTGGTTTCTTTTTTTACTAAGATATCCAGACTATCTGTCTTGCTTATTTGTGCTGTGAGCATTGTCACAAACAAAATATTTATTATGCATAAAGTTAACTTCATTGACATAAGTTATACGCTGAAATCAAATCATTTTTCTCAAATTCCGCATTAGACAAATGTGCAATCGATGTAAGAAACGTAATCAATGTTTTAAAAAAAACTTTGACACACTTCGCACACCGAGACCTACCTCTCAATCAGCACCATACGACTTTTCAAAACCTTTAATGCTGACTTCGGGTTTATGAAGGAATAAATGTACTGAATAAAATATTTTTTTTATTTTTTTTATGAAAATAGATCCAAAAATATTCCGGTCTAACAATATTGTATCCAACTTAAAGCTAGCTCCAATTTGCTGAAAGCCAATACTTCATCTAAAATATCAATTCGGGTTAAAATTTATAGGCAATACCAATGCCATTTGATTGGATTCCAAAGGATACTTTTGATTGTTGCCTTTCTTGATTTTTTAGTTTATTCATTTTATTAATGTTAACAAGAATCAATATAAGTCCTGGAATTGTTGCTACAAAACCCGAAATGTAAAGCGGAACGGTTAAAATACCAGACTCTTCCTTACTTCCACCAATGAACAAACTTAGCCCCATAACACATAAAGTTACTCCTCCGGCTATTCGATTTGTTACAATTTGCTTTGTATATTGTTTTTTATCCTTATCATACTTATCAATTTGCTTTTGCAATTGCATAATTTCAGCTTTCAATTCTTGTAACCTTAATTCATAATTCGCATCAGTCAAAATAGAGTCTTTTTTTATCTGCGTTGAATCAGATTGACCAAAAGCACAAACACCACCCATCATAGAGGATGCAATAAAAGTAATGAAGGTAAAGTATAGAGCAATGGAATTAAGTGATTTCATTTTTATAAGAATTTAACTATTAATAATTACAGCTCAATTGTAAAGTTAAAAACAAATTTATAATAAGAGACTATTTAAACATATTTTAACGCACTACTTTCATCAAATAATTAAAACTCGTCTATTGATGCCATATTCTATTGGCATTGCATCTAATGATTTAAATCAATTTGGTACAAAACATATGGAGCGGAAGACGGGACTCGAACCCGCCACCTACAGCTTGGGAAGCTGTCACTCTACCGGATGAGCTACTTCCGCTTATTTTCAACCCAAACTCGGCATTAACTTAATGCAGAATCGATTTACGACTCGTAATCAATGGTTTAAAGGAACCATTGAAACGATTCGCAAATTGGGACGTCCCTCATAATCAGCATTATACGTCTTTTCAGAACCTTTAATGCTAACTTCGGGTTTATGAAGGAATAAATGTACTGAATAAAATATTTTTTTCTTTTTTTTGTGAAAATAGATCCAAAAATATTCGGGTCTAACAATATTGTACCCAACTTAACTTAAAGTTAGCTCCAATTTATTTAAAGCCAATACTTCATATATAATATAAATTCGGGCTAAAATTTATAGGCAATACCAATGCCATTTGATTGGATTCCAAAGGACAATTTCGATTGTTGTCTTTCTTGATTTTTTATTTTATTCATTTTATTAATGTTAACAAGAATCAATATAAGTCCTGGAATTGTTGCTCCAAAACCCGAAATGTAAAGCGGAACGGTTAAAATTCCAGACTTTTCTTTACTTCCACCAATGAACAAACTTAGCCCCATAACACATAGAGTTACTCCTCCGGCTATTCGATTTGTTACAATTTGCTTTGTATATTGTTTTTTATCCTTATCATACTTATCAATTTGCTTTTGCAATTGCATAATTTCTGCTTTCAATTCTTGTAACTTTAATTCAAAATTCGCATCAGTCAAAATAGAGTCTTTTTTTATCTGCGTTGAATCAGACTGACCAAAAGCACAAACACCACCTATCATAGAGGATGCAATAAAAGTAATGAAAGTAAAGTATAGAGCAATGGAATTAAGTGATTTCATTTTACAAGAATTTAACTTTTAATAATTACAGCATAATTGTAAAGTTAAAAACAAATTTAAATTAAGAGCCTATTTTAACCTTTATTTAACCCAAATAGTTGTCAATTGAATTGTTTCGCATGTCAATGGCATATTGCTTCAAAACATTAAATTTACTACATGGTAATCAATTTCAAAAAAACAATTGCATCAAAATCAAGCTACATTTTTTCTAGCAAAGGCTATGATATGTCCATCCACATCCGCAAAATAGCAAGCTTTATCTCCCCAATCCCGATCTTCAATTGGACTTATAAGGGATGCTCCAATTTTTACTGCATTCTCGAATTCAACTTCAATGTCTTCGACATAAAAATATAGCTCACACCGTGGAATACCGTTTCCCAAATCAGGGTGAGGAGTCTTATCCTTCAATATCTTAGAAATTCCTTTACTCGGCATAAGACCCAATTTACAATTATCAGCGAGAGAAAACTCTGTCATCCCCGGAACATCCAAATCAGGTTTTTTCCTAAATAATCCGGTATAAAATCTTGCACTTCTTTCCTGGTCAGCGACGTACAATATGGTCTGTATCAGTTGTATATGATGCATAGTATTTATCCGATTTGCAAGCCGTTTTTTACGGGTTTATCTGTGGACAATAACGTTACTTCATCCATATCGACCGCACCAAGAATAAGGCATTCACTTTGCATGTTGGCTATTTGTTTGGGCGGGAAATTTAATACGGCAATAATTTGTTTTCCGATCAGTTCTTCCGGTGTATAAAGCCGGGTTACCTGAGCAGAGGACTTCCGCAGGCCATAATCCCCAAAATCAGCGACAATTTTATAGGCAGGCTTTTTTGCTTCCGTAAATGCTTCTGCACTGATAATTGTACCGACTCTCATCTCAACCTTTATAAAGTCAGTCCACTCTATTGAATTACTCATTTGCCCTTTTAAGTTAACACCAACAAAAATAATCTTTATTTAGCTTGGAGACAAAGCAGTGGTATATCGGTATAATGAGATAATGACTTGGATACACTATGTGAAAACAAACTTCCAAACCAATTTTTCTTCCTCGTAATTGTACATAATACAGCGTTGTGGTATCTTTCTTGGATCACCATAAGAGCTTTTTCTACTTTAAATCCGGGAACTTCCACAGAAGTATCGATTAAGTCACCAAAGTTATGTAAAACAAAAGGATCTTTATTCAGCACCTCTTCATCCGCTTCATCGCCGGCTATATGTATGAGGTGTAATTTAAAATTAAGTTTTTCTTTAAAAAACCTTAGTATTTCACGTGAATCATCGTTGATATCTGTTTTGTAATCTGTACCTATGAGTAGATTGCCTTCTTCCGGAAGTACAAAGTCGTGGGTTATCAGGAAGAGCGGCTTTTCAATCTTCGCCAAAACCCCACTGGCAACACTCCCTATTAAAATTCCTGCCAATCCACTTGAACCGGTTGATCCCATCACAACCATATCAACGTCAAATTCTTCAGATGCATTGACTATAGCAGGCACCGTAAAATCAACTTTGTTATCTGTCTGTATGCTTCCTGAATATCCACTTTCTTTAACTTTTTCGGCAAGTAACTTGAGATTTCGCCTTTTTGTTTCCAAGTATTCATGGACATAAATCGCCGCATAGACATTGCTATTAACTCCTTCTGTTGGCAATGAGGTGTGCATCAAGATGATTTCTGAATTTTCAATTTTACCGATTTTGGCTGCTACTTGAAGGGCTTTATCAGCGGTATCACTAAAGTCTGTTGGAAGAAGGATTTTTTTCATGGTATCGTTATTGTTTATTGTTTTATAGTATTCGAAAGTATTTAAATCTTCCCTGTATCAATTTTATTCCAAATTTATCATTCTTATGGTAATATAAAATATCAACATAAATATCCATAAAATAGTTAAAAAAAGCATCTTTAAATACAAATGTATCTTTTTTCAAAATTACAAAGGTGAAAACTCATATTATCAATTTATTAAATAATGCCAAATATGATTGAAATTTACACCTTAGTTCTGCTATTCAACCTTCAAAACAAGTTTCTTATCTAAGTATTCAGAAATCAACTCTGCTAAATGCTCCTTACCCTCCTTTTATATCAAACTGATAGCCTGCCCACAACCAAAGTATTCAGTCTCAGCTATCCATCAATCCCAATTTTATCTATTAAATTGCGCCATCTCATCAGAACTTGGCCCATACATACCGGGAATGGGAATATTCAACAATCTAAGATAGACTCCCAGCTGTGCCCTATGGTGGTACAAATGATTAAGTCCCATCTGTCGAATAGCGACGCTTCGTGGTGCATCTAAGATAAGGTGTTCTCCTTTTTTAAGAATCCAATTTTGGTTAAATACTGTTTCATCGGCAGAACGAATTGCATTCAATGTGGCATCATTCCCTTGTTGAAATACTTTTAACAAGTCTTCAGTTGTGTCAATTCCCGGCTTTTTAATTGTATTCTCTGCAAAATCAAGGTAAGGAGAACTTATTATAATTCCGGGATAACTTGCCAATTGGGCTATATGAATTGCCAATCCTTTTAAAGTCATTGATTTTTCGTGCGGACGCCAATCAAAATGCTCCGCCGGTACAAGTTCCAGTAATTTTCGTGTACTCTTTGATTCATGCTCAATTTCAGACAATAATGCTTGTGCTAATGACATAATATTATTTTTACTTGATTAATTAAAAAAAATCCTTAAACGATTGTAGATTTCTACATTAACAACGACTTATTCTCATTTGTTTTTTAATACATGTAAAATTATCCCAGGACATCTTCCTTACTCCAATTCCTTTTTCAGACTTTCAATATTGGATAAGCTATCCGCAAGTTTCTTCCTTTCCTTTTCAATAACATCAGAAGGGGCATTTTCGACAAATTTGGCATTTCCCAACTTTTTATTAATTGCCTGAACAAAGCCTTCATAATATTTTATTTTTTCCAATATTTCAGCTTTTGCTTCTTCCTTATTAACCCCTTTATTAGGTAGCTGAACCATAACCTTTATCGTATGTACCAGAGTCGAAACAGATTGCTGAGAATCGAGATCATTCACTTGATGTAAGGATACATAGGCAATGGATTCAACCAGCTGAGCATAACCTTCCAAAGCCATATATTCATGAATCTGGCCTTCCAAAAACACAGGCAACTCTTCCCTTTGTTTCAATCCATTTCTGTTGCGGATATCCCTAATTTGAGTAACAAAGTCTTTGAAAAAATTAAAACTCTGTAGCAATATCTCATTCTTTTCAAAAGTCTCCGGATAACGACTTACTATGCAGTCAGGCATACTTTCTGTTTTTACATTTTGATATACCTCTTCAGAAATAAATGGCATAAATGGATGAAGGATTATCATCAAATCTGAAAGCAAGGTGTTGGCTTCCTTCAATGTTTCTACATCAATTGGGCTACCATATTCCGGCTTAATCATTTCTAAATAATAAGCACAGAAATCATCCCAAATCAGCGTGTATATCAGAATTAAATTTTCAGAAAGACGGTAGCCTTCAAAATTAATTTCTGTTTGAAGCTGTACTTCATTGATTTTTTGCCGCATCAAGCGATAAGCAAGTTTGTTTTTGGCGCGGATCCCAGCACCAACTTCAGACACAGTTTCCCAAGAAGTAACCAATCTCAGCGCATTCCATATCTTATTACAGAAATTGCGACCCTGCTCACACAGCTTTTCATCAAATAATAAATCTCCACCCGCCGGCGAAGATGACATCATTCCAAACCGTACGCCATCGGCTCCATACGTATCAATCAATCCAAGGGCATCCGGAGAATTTCCCAAAGATTTACTCATTTTACGGCGTTGCTTGTCCCGCACCATTCCTGTAAAATACACGTCATTAAATGGACGTTCTTGCTTCCACTCATAACCCGCCATAATCATTCGTGCCACCCACAGGAAGATTATATCCCAACCGGTGACAAGAGTATTGGTGGGGACATAGTAGTTGTACTCCTTTGGATCCGAAAACCCATCAAACACGGTTATTGGCCAAAGCCAGCTCGAAAACCAAGTATCCAATACGTCTTCATCCTGAACTAAGAGATTGGTATCAAAGGCTTCTCCAAATTTTTCTCGAGCTTTTTGTTCAGCTTCTTCCTTACTCAAAGCAACAAATACATCATCCCCGTAATAATAAGCCGGTATGCGATGTCCCCACCACAATTGGCGACTTATACACCAGTTTCGAATATTTTCCAACCAATGATTATAGGTATTCGCTTGATTTTTTGGATAAAAATGTATCTCACCTATTTTTACAGCATCCAAAGCGGGCTTTGCTAAAGAATCCATATCAACAAACCATTGAAGACTGAGCTTGGGTTCAACAACAGCATTGGTTCTTTCAGAACGCCCTATATTTGTACGATAATCGATACTACCCTCCATCAATCCTCCTTCATCGAGCATTTTAATGATGTTCTTTCTTGCATCAAATCGATCTTGCCCGATTAAAATAATAGCTTTTTCATTGAGCGTGCCGTTATCATTGAGGATATCGATGACTTCAAGTCCGTGCTTTTGTCCTAATTCGTAGTCATTGATATCATGAGCAGGGGTAATTTTAAGCGCACCTGTTCCAAACTCTATGTCAACATACGTATCGGCAATAATAGGGATGGGCTTATTAATGAGAGGAATAAGAACTTTTTTTCCAATCAATGATTGATAACGTACATCATCCGGGTGAACTGCCACGGCAACATCGGCCATAATAGTCTCCGGCCTTTGAGTCGAGATGGTGATATACTTGGAGTTATCGTCTTCGAGGACATACTTTAGCTTAAACAATCTTGCATTTTCTTCACTATAAATCACTTCTTCGTTGGAAAGAACGGTCTGGGCTTGTGGATCCCAGTTGATCATACGAAGTCCTCTAAAAATCTTATTTCTATGATAGAGATCTACAAATGCCTTCATCACACCCCTGCTTCGCACATCGTCCATGGTAAATGCAGTGCGCTGCCAATCACATGAGGCACCCAATCTCTTCAACTGATTGAGGATTATGCCGCCATACTTATCTGTCCATTCCCAGGCATAAGAAAGAAACTCGTCTCTAGTCAAGTCGGACTTTTTAAGGCCTTTTTCTTCGCGCAACCACTTAACTACCTTGGCTTCAGTAGCGATAGATGCGTGGTCAGTGCCGGGCACCCAGCAAGCGTTTTTACCACTAAGACGAGCTCTTCTAATGAGAATATCCTGAATGGTATTGTTGAGGATATGACCCATGTGTAGAATACCGGTAACATTAGGCGGAGGGATGACTATCGAATAAGCTTCACGGTCGTCGGGCGTAGAATGAAAGTAATCTTTATTCATCCAATGGGCATACCATTTTTCTTCAATATCACGTGGGCTATAGGTTTTACTCAGTGTTGACATATCAATAAATCTAAATTTGAGGCTGCAAAGGTAGGTGAAATTTACCAAAATCAATGACTTCATCGAAAGATAGAAGGCTTTGGGTTAAAAAATATTAACAATTTTTCTAACGGAATCTTTTATTTAGGAGATATCAATTTGTGTTACGCATAAACTTATCCTGTACAACCTAAAAGTGCAACAAATTCCAATGTATCGCTAAAAGACTCATAAACGAATGCTTATATTCAATCCTAAATGATGTACATATTCTGAATATTTCCCAAATTCAGGACTACACATCTCAACAAATCTCATTTGCCAAATTCGAATTTTATTGGTCGCTAAAATCGACACTTTGTCGGGCAACTAACTGCCACCGCTCTTGCTCATACAGCCATATCTCCATTACTCGTAAATTTACTACAAAGGCTTTTCCCTTGTATGTCCCACTGGCTTTAATATCCCGCCTCACCATCCTTAGTTGCTCGGTAATAGGACGGATAACACAATTATTTAAACGCTGAAATTGATTATAGTCCACTTTACTGGCAGGGAGGTCTTTCAACAAACTGGCTCTTGTCTCTATCCAGCCATTCGAATGACCGAAACTCAGCTCTCTATGCAATAATAATTTTAAAGTTGTCGTATCTTTTTTAATTAGTGCATCATCCAGTTGATTGCATATACGCATTGTGGTAACGCTATCTTCCGATGATAGAATCGATTGAGATTGAAGTAGAGACGGGATCAACCCTATAATAATAATTTTAACAATAGAACTAAATGTCATTTTTTCATTCTTTTTGCAGACGGTTGTAGTAATGTTACCAGCAACTACAAGGATTTACAACTTCTTACTAAAGGTATTATAGAATAATTTTCGTAACTTATTGTATTCATACTAAATTCAAATTCAACAATAAAGGTTTTGAAAAACAGTATATTACTGATTATGAGGGACGTCCCGATGTACAAGTCGCTTCAATGATTTTTTGAAATCATTGATTAAGAATCCTTTATCGATTCAACACTTTCAAATGCGGAATATAGGTTGACAAACTATTCAGGGGAAAATCCCGTTGTATTATACAATTGTAAAAGTAAAATAGACCAATCTATTTTTCTTTTATACAATCGTAATACCGATGATACTTTTAAATAAGCCAATATAAATTTTCCATCAATTGGTTTATATTAAAAGTCAAATCGGGATAAAATATAAAAGAATGAATTTTTTACGAAGACATTGGTATGACATTGGAGGCATATTAGCAATAGTAGCTATCCCCCTTCTTTATTGGTACCAATCCCATTTAACCCATTACCAACTTTTAATGTGGTTAAGCATAGTGTCCCTTTTCTTTCATCAGTTTGAAGAATATAGGATTGTCGGTACTTTTCCCGAAATGGTAAATAAGGTAATGTTTAAGAGCAATATCCCGGACAGGTTTCCTTTAAATACCAACACTTCACTGGTAATCAACGTTTATATCGGATGGTTGACATATCTCCTTGCAGCATTGGCCGGGCAACAGTCTATATGGCTGGGGATGGCGACCATTCTCGTTTCTTTAGGCAACATCATTGCGCATACTTTTGTTTTTAACATTAAGGGCAGAACGCTATACAACGCAGGCATGGCAACAAGTTGGTTATTTCTTACCCCTTGTGTTTATTTCTTTTTTAAAATCATCCATCAGGAACATTTGGTAACAACCACAGATTACATAATTGGAATTCCATTGGGAATAATTATTAATGTCGTTGGGGTATTTAAAACGATACAATGGATGGCAAATAAAGAAACTACTTTTATTTTCAAAAAGAGTTGATTTACAATTATGATATAGCCCACATTCCTCCTAAATCGAGTCAAATACCGGCTTAAATATTGGGTATTCGGCTCTTACTGTCGCCACTCATCACCATACAAATGTCCCCGCAGACTGTCCTTTGAGCAATGCCGTTACACGCCGGCCTTTGTATTCGATATTAAAAGATTGGCTGGATTGGGAGGTATTCAATACAAGCAAGACTTTCTTTCCTGTAGGTGTGAGAAAAGCTACACTCGGCATATTCGGCAATATATCACTATAGATGCGCACACTACCGGGTGGCACCCATTTGGATATCTGGCCAACAATATAAAAAGCCGGATTGCGGACAATCTCATTGCCTATCGTCAGAGCACCTTTGCACTCAGTACAACCTCCATCGGTATGCGGACCAAAATTGGCATCATTGGCTAGATTCCATTGAAGTACGATACGTGACCAATTGCGTAAAGACCCTATGACGACATGCTGTGTATGCCACATAAAATTGGAAGAAAATGACTCATTCTTACCCGTCCATTGCTCTGTAAAATATAAGTTTTTATCCGGATGCGCATCATGTACCGTACTCAAGGCGGTTATTTCTCCATTATACAGATGAAATGCCGATCCATCAATGAATTGTTTTGCCGCCGGGTCATTCAATATAGAAATGGGATAGCCCGGATTGTCACAATTATGATCCCATATAACTATTTTGGTTTTTATTCCGGCAATATGAAATGCAGGCCCCAAGTGGTCTTTGATAAAATCAAGCTGATCCACAGCTTCCATGAGCATCGACGGATTATTACCCGGATGAAGTGGCTCATTCTGGATTGTTATGGCATCAACTACAATTCCTTCCGCCTTCATTCCCTCAATATACTTTACAAAATATTGTGCATACGTAGGGAAATACTCTTTTTTCAAGCTGCCTCCTTTGGTATTGTTGTTGGTTTTCATCCATGCTGGCGGACTCCATGGCGAACCCATTATTTTAATATCGGGACGAATAGCCAATATTTCTTTCAGGACGGGTATAAGGTTCTTCCTATCGGGTTCCAGGCTGAATTTTTCTAAATTAATATCTGTCTCTCCCGCCGGTAAATCATCGTATGAAAATGGCGCAGGATCCAAATCAGAAGCGCCGATGGATATCCTTAAATAAGACACTCCCATTCCAATAGAATCATCTGAAAACAATTCATGTAGTATCTTGCCACGCTCTGCGGCGGACAACTGATTCAACACGATTGCACTGCCACCTGTCAAACTATATCCAAAGCCATCAACTTCTTGAAATCTCTGTGCACTGTCCACCTTCAATACTGGATATGAATTGGTTTTAGTAGAAAAAACCAGATTGAGGTTTTGTCGCTGCAACAATGCGCTCTGATCGGCAGACGTCATATAAAACGACACATCAGATTTAACTGTCGGTGTCACCGGCTGATCAGGATCATCCTTGGAACATTTAAATGACGTCAATATCAAAACAATTAATAAGAGTGCAGCTTTAGAAATATTTGTTTCCCTGAACATATTATTCTTAATGTAATGATGGACTAAGGCTGCATAAAGAAACAACCTTAGTCCCAATTTATTTATTAACAATTTTCGCTTTCTCAATAACCCGGATTCTGAGTCAAATTGACATTTTTGTCTCGTTCACCTTGTGGTATCGGCCATAGTAGCTTATTCTCCGTCAAATTGTATCCAAGAGCCGTCATCGTAGATATTGCCTTTCCGGTTCGCTTCAAATCATACCATCTATGACCTTCAAATGCAAGCTCCAGACGCCTTTCCAAGGCTATTGCTGCCCTCATATCATCCGTAGTTACTGCTGTTGTTGCAGGTAAGCCGACTCTACTTCGCACCAAATTAACATAATAAGCCGGTCCCGAAGTGCCATCCAACTGCCCCAATTCTGTCAACGCTTCAGCCTTCAACAAGTAAATATCAGCAAGACGGATAAATATCTGATTCTGACTACCCGTTGTATTTCTCATCTTATTACAAAATGGAAAATTATTGATATCCCAATATGCATCCGTCCAGGACGATATTTTCTGAAACTTGATACTGCTCTTCTTTCTGACTACATCACCTGCAGCATCGAATGCATCCACCAAATCATGAGTCGGTGTATTAAATTTCTTCCAGTCCGTCCCGACAAACATCGATGACCCCCAGTTGCCACCCGTATTCCAGTTGGTACAATCCAATTCGAATATCGCTTCAGAACTATTTTCATGATTACCATCCCAAAGACTTTCATAAGCCGGAAGCAAACTAAATCCGGATGCAATTACAGCATCACAGTGCTCATTGACCTTAGACCAGTCATGAGGCTCTATGGAGGCATATACTTTCGCCAAAACCGCATGTGCCGCCGCCTTTGTGCCTCTCATCTTAGTAGGTCCATACGCTACGGGGGCTTGGTCAATAGCAGTATTTAAATCCTCGATTATTCGAGCATATACCTCCTCTTGCGTTTTCCGATCGGGATACAACAAACCGTACACCTCTGCAAAATTTTTAGAAGTTATCTCGGGTACCGGCTTTGTCACCACGGGGACGCCACCCCACAATTGAACCATACCAAAATACAACCATCCACGCAGAAAAGAAGCCTCTCCTACCATTTCTTTTGCTCTATCTGCATTTATTCCCACAGCTGAAGGAGCCTTCTCTATGACATTATTGCATAAAGCAATCAATCCATAATAGTATTTCCAATCCCTTGACACATTATTATTGGTCGAAGAAATTTTGTAATCGTCAATTTGAAAATTATTGGGATTGTCCGCTCCTGCATAGGAGTTATCAGACTGTGCATCACCATTGACATAATAATCCAACATCAATAACTCTGCCTGTGACGTCTTTAATCCACTGTAAGCAGCTGCCATAGCAGATTCTGCATCCGCATCGGTAAACACCGAGCTAGTATCACTTGACTTGTCTATCAATTGGGATAATGGCTCTTTATCTAACACACTATCGCACGATGAAAGTAAAAATAGAGATAAAAGCAATCCAATAGTTGGAAATATATTTTTCATTATTAAATATTTATACATGATATTAAATATTAATTTAAAATGTGATGTTTAAACCAAAAATAATCTGTCTCGTCTGTGGATAGGTTCCATAATCCACGCCAAATTCAGTCCCTCGGCTATTCACTCCGTAAGCATTGACTTCCGGATCAAAACCCGAATACTTTGTGAAGGTCAACAGATTTTGAGCTGTCGCATAAATGGACAGATTCTGTACTTTGATATCTGACAGCAACCTTTGAGGGAAGTTATATGCAAGCGTCACTGATTTCAACCTTAGGAATGAGCCGTCTTCGACAAAGCGGGTTGAATTATGAATATTATCCAGATTTCCATCGCCTGCTTCATTAGCTCTTGGCAATTCGGTGATATCACCCGGTTTTTGCCAACGGTCAAGGACATTAGCGGATTGATTTTTACTATCAAACATACCTTCTAAGTCCATCTTAGTAGCATTGAAAACCTGATTTCCTTGTATGCCTTGTATAAAAACATTGAGGTCAAAGCCCATAAACGACAGATTATTGGTCATTCCATAAATAAATTTAGGCGCTGCCTGCCCTATAAATGTTCGATCGTCGGGAGTTATAATACCATTGTTATCCAAGTCTTTATATACAATGTTTCCGGATTCGGGGTCAACACCCTCTGAGATATATCCAAAGAAACTGCCCAATGGTCGGCCTTCTGTCATCCGGATAGCCGATTGTCCATTGCTATATATTCCTGCATAGTCATAAACCTTTTGTAATTCGAGCTTTGTGACTTCATTTTTATTAAAAGATATGTTGAAATTCGTCGTCCAGGTGAGTCTGCTATTTTTATAGTTTTGACTAGAAACAGAAAACTCAACACCTTGATTGGTCAGCACACCATCATTACGCACAAAGGGCTGCTCTACCCCGACGCTCGATGGCAGTGGGATAGACATTATAAGTCCATTGGTCTTTTTCCAATAAACATCGGCAGTAAATGTCAATCTATTATTCCAGGTCGTCAGGTCTATACCCACATTGCTCTGGGTGGTCTTTTCCCAAGTCAGGTCAGGATTGGCAATTGTGAGCCTTCGGATGCCCGGTCCTATAAGCACATTGCCCGGTGTGATGCGTGAAAAATCAAGTAATCCAAAGGCTGCAAAGTCGCTCAATCCCTCTTGGTTTCCTGTCTGACCCCAACCCCCTCTGACTTTCAAATCATTGATAAAGTCCATGTTACTGAAAAACGATTCCTGTGAAATGCGCCATCCGGCAGAGAAGGAAGGGAAAATATCCCATTTGTTTCCTGCGGCAAGCTTGGAGGATCCATCCCGCCTAATAGCGGCTGTAATCAGGTACTTGGTGTCGTAATCATACATAACTCTTCCAAACTGCGATACGATGGCGGAGGTTGTCTTTGTATTGCCTGCTCCTTCAATTTGATTACCGGCATTCGTCGTCTTTACCGGTGCATCTGGCACGTCTTTGGTGTTGATATAACCGTGACCATAGTTGTTATCCTGAATTGACATCCCTAATAAAGCGGTCAAACTGTGGTGTCCAAAGAATTTGGAATAAGTCAGTGTATTTTCATTCAACAGACTCATATATTCCCATTTTGCCAAATTGGAAATCCCATGATTTTGCCTTCCATAGACAGTCCGGATAGGATCAACATAAAATTCATATACCCCATTGGAAATATCGGCTCCCACATTGGTTCTGAATTTAAGATCTTTGAAAAGTTGAACATCAGCAAACACATTGCCCAAGAAGCGATTATTGCTGTTGATATCCTCACGGCTCATGTATGACAATGGCGTTTCCCAAGATGCCTGAAAAGGATTAGTAGAAAACTGCTTTGGATTATTAGCATCATATATTCCCAGATTAGGCGGACTATTCAGCGCACTAAGGATAATTCCTCCACGGCCGGAGCTTGCATTATCACCCGCATTATAGGTATTGGTACGATAAAAGTTGATATGAGAGCCTATCGTCAACCATTTGTTGACCTTAGAGTCGATGTTAAGTCTGGCAGAATAGCGTTTAAAGGATGCCGGATTGACCATACCTTTATCACCAAGGTATCCCAGGGATAAGTAATACCGAGCTTGGTCTGTTCCTCCCGAAAAAGCAAGTTGATAATTTTGATTGATTCCTGTATCAAAGGTTTCTTTTTGCCAGTCAGTATTGGCATTATCCTGGCTGATGGCTTCTCCCCTATCTTGCATATATTGAATATATTGCTGTCCATTGAGGACGTCGATTTTTTTGGCTAAGTTGGTAAATCCCCAATATGTATTAAATGTGGTTGTGGACTTACCGGATGCGCCCTTCTTAGTGGTAATGAGGACAACGCCATTGGAAGCCCGTGCACCATAAATAGAAGCCGAGGCGGCATCTTTCAGTATTTGTATGGATTCAATATCGTTGGTATTAAGTCCCCTTGTGTCTGTAGTAGGAATGCCGTCAATGACATAGAGAGGGTCATTATTGGCATTGACCGAATTCGTTCCTCTTATTCGGATTGAAAATTCTGTCCCCGGCTTGCCCGACGGCTGGGTCACCTGAACGCCGGCTGCCTTCCCCTGCAAGGCTTGGGCTGTCGAAAATACCGGCCTATCCGCAAATTCATCCCCGTCGATAGAAGAAATCGAGCCGGTAACATTCCGTTTACTTTGACTACCGTAACCTACTACGACAACCTGATTCAACAGTTTATTATCCGATTCTAATACGATCGTCATATCGACTGTTGCCGGGATTTCGCGGGTTATAAATCCGACCGATGAGAAAACCAAGATGCTACCTTCCGGAACATCTAATGTAAAGCGACCATCAACATCTGTGACAGTGCCTTGATTGGCACCTTTGACTTGAACCGTGACGCCTACTATCGGAGTTCCATCTCCTTCAGTCACACTGTACGACCAATCCAAAGGCCTGGAATCCAACTTAGACAATTATATCCTCTCCATAGACAATCAGATTTATTCTTCTAATTCAAAAGGAATATTCTATTTGGATCGCATTAAAAATCGCTTTCAACATGATACTGCCTTAGAACGTATCATCGGCTTTGAAAAAGGCGTTAAATTATTATTAGCGGATGAATACCACAATATTTGGTTTCGAAAAGGCTTGAAATTAGGTTTTATTCAGTTGAGCACCGATACCTGGAAATCTCCTATCCATAAGACTATTCTGCCGCCTCTTCCTGAAAGCTTGGCAGGAGGATTTGAAAAAGTCTTTCCGGTTTCAAAGGATGAGTTTATTTTCAATTGTGAGTCAGGATTTTTACTTTTCGACAAAAGAAAATCAGCATCCAACCATACCTATACGACTTATGTAAGCAACCTTTCCATATTAAACAATCATGATTCAATCGTATTTAGTGGCATCGAATCCATTTTTTTGAAATACAACAAAGTTAACATACTGAATCTAAGTCACGAACAAAACAACTTAAGATTCGACATCAGTTGCTACAGCTATAGCAACAAATCTATTGAATACCGATATACTTTGACCGGCTCGACAAAAAATACAACCGCTTGGACCACAGAGTCTTTTATCAATTACAATAATCTCAACTCGGGCAACTACACCCTAAAGGTTGAAACACGAATAGGCGATATCATTCAATCCAATCCGGCTTATTTTTATTTTAATATTAAACCTGCTTGGTACAACACCAATTGGTTCAATTTGATTATATCCCTATTTGTCATTCTTACTATATATAGCCTGTTTTTCTTTCAAAAGAAAAAATATAAATCCGAAAAGTTGCAAATGACCCAACAACATCGGGAAGTGGTCAATCGTCAGGCTGATCGGGTCGCCCAGACGGAAGAAGAATTAATCCGCCTTAAAAATGAACAACTCCAACAAGCAATCAGATACAAAAACTCAGAATTAGCTTCTATTGCAATGCAATTGGCACATAAAAAAGACTTTATCACAACGCTGGAAGAGGAGCTGAAAACCATCAAAAACGATAAGCTCAGCAACTCTGAAATTACTGCCCACCTCACACGGATTATTCGAACAGTGAAACAGGAAAATGTCTTGGATGAGGATTGGCAACGCTTTACGCATTACTTCAATGAACTAAATCAAAATTTTATTCAGAGATTGAAAGAAAAATATCCAAATCTGACCAACCATGACCACAAATTGGCCGCATACCTCCGCATGAACCTGACCACCAAAGAAATTGCCGCCCTCACGAATACCTCCATCAGAGGAGTTGAAGGCAGTAGATATAGATTACGAAAAAAAATGGGTTTGCAAAATGAGCAAAACTTGAGCGATATAATTAATAACATATAGATAACCCGTAAATGGTGGAAATAATACCGATTGGATATTCTTATAGTCCAATTATACCAAAAAATATCGGACTGGTTTATCCTAAATTTCGCATTAGACAAATAAGGTATCAGCACTATACGGTTTTTCAAAACCTATACTTCTGAATTCGGGTATAAAGAAATTCCGACTTTTCGGGAATACGTCTAAATTTCGGGCTATTAGAAAAATCATTTTTGTATAATCTTGGCATAGTATATCATAATGAAAATAAGGGTTTGACATAATCCTTGCCAAACCCTTATCTACAATGTAAAAGATTATTAGTTTATCTAATTTTGACAAATTTTCCACTATATAATACTATAGTTCTATCTGATATGGTATAGCAATACGTGCCGGCTATCAATGATGAAACGTCAATACTAAGTCTGTCGGTATCCCAATTTTTTTCAGAAGCCACAACTCTTCCTTGCATATCAAACACCTTGACACTATATGCTTTGGCGTCATTGATGTCTTTGATAACGGTAAATTTATCGCGAACAGGATTCTCTATTACAGAAAAAGCTATTCCGGACTCAGTTTTATTTACTCCAAGTGTTGAAAAACTGCCATCTGAACCGAGATTGATGATATGACCACCGACATGAAATGGCCAATGGGTGGCCCTTGAAATGTCCCAATTTTCACCGGAAATAAGAAATGCATTGGTTGGAGTCAATTCCGCATAAAGTTGAAGGTATCGATAGTCTTTTCTAAAAATAAATTTCCTTTGCCAAATCGTATTCAACTCAAAATCATATTTATTAACAAAGAAATAACTGGATAGCAAATAATTCTCATATTCATTCTTGGGGATTCCTTCGCTAAAAGTATAGTACCCATCCGTCCCTTTAAATAATCCTCCTGTTGATCTACAAGCGATATCACTTGACTCTTCAAGGTCAAAGTCAATGATTGAAATGTTTTTTACGGGCTCCAAATCAGAATTGAAAACTCCCAAGCCCAAGGTGTTTAAAGTTAGATCATTGATTGAATCAAGTCCAAAAATATGACCCCACCCCAGATACTGATCATTGCCAATATATTCATAGCCGGAAAAAATATTGAGCCAACTTGGTAAATTAGAGTTATATATGCTTCTAAGTCCTGTGTTATTATACGAAATAAATTTGAAATCTTTGTCAAAACGATAAGTAGCAAGACCATCAAATCCTAAAAGCTCGCCTGTTTCCGGATTAACAGCAAATTCATCTAAATTGACAGTTGGATTGTTGGAATAAGTCGGATTTCTAAGGATGGCAGTTTTTTCGACATTGCCCAGCGTGTCATACCGCATAACCATACTGTTATCGTTATGTACTAAGTACATATTTTTCGGCAAGACTTTAACCATGACGCGATAAATTGAGGAGTAATCCGTATTGGTTCTCTTGGCATAGTAAAAGTTCTGACTTTTCAAGTAATTCAAGTCTAAATCGTAAACCATGGATACGATGTAGTAATTAGTTAGGGATCGACCCATTCCGTTTACTATTATCATATCTTTAAAGCGATATACGTTTAATTCAAAGAGCTCTAGGCTATCTGACTCCACCAGCGTTGAATTGAGTATTGTACCATCTATATTGCTACGTATCAATTTTGTCATCAAGGACACTGTTTCGGACTCAGAGCTCAGGCCTTTAAAACGATGTTCGATACGGGAATAAATAACTTCATCCGAATTTACCTCAGTGGCAAAATTAGAAGTCAATACGGTTCGATCTAAATCGGTATTTTCTAAATGGATATAATAACCTTTAGACTGACTGAATGCACTAGTCCATAATAGGATAAGGCTTAGACCTATAGTCCATTTGTATGAGAGATATAACTTATGTATCATCATTTCTTACGATTTATTATTGAATTATTGATGGACTATCTCTTTTTGACAACTGATACATGTGGTTATGAAAATAAGCCCAATGAGATAAAATGCACCTTTGTTTTTAAAGAATGACAAAATATTATTTTGCAAAATAACCCAAATTAGGGGGGGGGGAGAATTAAATTTTGTGTAATACATAACATAATATTTTATAAAAATTAATAAACACGAATATAATTAATAAATTGAAAGAATAAAATATTTTTTATGCTTATTCGGAATTTTAACCCACATTCAGCATTAGGCAAAGTGAAAACGATGTACTGAATCATGATCAATGGTTTCATTAATCCATTGAAACGATACGCACATCAGGATTACTCTTATAATCAACACCATTAATTATTGGAAAAACCTCGATTGTTGAGTTCATGTATAAATCTTTTTATTCATAAACTTTATTTTTATTGTGTACTTTTTACACAATATCCTCAGATAATTTATATCTTAGCCAAGTACAAAAAAAATGCCTACCATCATGGCTCTCACTTTAAACGAAATCGGCTTTATTTTTGACTTAGACGGTGTCTTAGTGGATACTGCAAAGCTACATTATCAGGCTTGGCGGCGGCTAGCCAACAGCTTGGGCTTCGATTTTTCTGAACAACAAAATGAGGAATTAAAAGGTGTCGGTCGTATAGACTCATTGAACAAGATTCTATCATGGGGCGGAATATCTATGAGTGAAGCGGATAAAGAAAACGCGGCAACGCAAAAAAACGAATGGTACAATGAGTTGATAGCCCATTTAAGCAATAAAGATGCTTTGCCGGGTGCGCTTGAATTCCTTGACTTAGTACGCAGCAAGCACATTAAAATAGCGCTTGGATCAGCCTCAAAAAACGCATACCCTGTATTAAAAAGCTTAGGCATTGTTCATTACTTTGATGCCATAGTGGACGGCAATGCACTGAAACACAACAAACCCAATCCGGAGGTTTTTCTAAAAGGCGCCATCGGGCTCAACTTGCCACCATCACATTGCGCCGTATTTGAAGATGCTGAAGTAGGCATAGAAGCAGCACTTACAGCCGGCATGGCAGCCATCGGTATTGGCACTGAGGATGTTTTACCAAAAGCACAACTGAATTTTTTAGCATTGCAGGATGTGGATATCGATTTAGTAATTTCCCTGATACATCGAGCCAATCATTGAATTCCCCTCCTTAATCCCGACTTACTCAAACTTAAAACTTTTTGAATGAAGAAATATATTGAAACCCACCCTTGGAAAATAATTGAAACAGACTTTAGTCTAAACGATAATATGGTGACCGAGTCTTTGTTGGCGATAGGCAATGGCAGAATGGGTCAGAGAGCTGTGTTTGAGGAAACATTTACCGGAGAAAGTCTCAGAGGTTCCTATTTAGCGGGTATTTATTATCCGGATAAGACGCGCGTAGGATGGTGGAAGAATGGATATCCTGAATATTTTGCCAAAGTCATCAATTCAGTAGATTGGCTCGACTTAACAATAACGTTAGACGACACCATTATTGACCTCGGAAAGTTATCTCCGGTGGACTATTACAGCGAATTAGATATGGAAAAAGGGATTCTTTCCCGGACATTTGGGCTTCACCTACCCAACGACGTCTTCGTCCGTATTTATTCAGAAAGATTTTATTCCAAAAGCCATCCGGATTCCGCCTTACTCCGCTATCGAATCAAAGTCGAAGAAGGCGAAACCGATTTTACCATTGATTCCGGTCTTGAAGCAGACGTCAAAAATATGGATTCCAATTATGATGAGACCTTTTGGGAAAATTTTACCGCTGATGTTTTAGATAACACGGGCATTGTCATGGCTTCAACCAAGAAAACCAATTTCCACATTGCTGCCTCCACTTCACATCGTGTCGTCGTCAACGGGTGGAATATCAACGGTTCAACAGAAAACGTTTCTCCAAGCCGTACCAATTCCAATTATTCTACCTTCCTCTCTAATGGAGATGAAGTCACTATCGAAAAATATACTTCCATTGTAACTTCTTTCTTTTATCCGGATGAAGACTTGAAAAATCTATCTTTGACCAACCTAAATATCATCACAGAATTGGGTTACGACGAGTTGAAAGAACAGCAAATTGCCGCCTGGCGCAAGAGCTGGGACAACAACGACATCATCATTGAGGGCGATGATGAAGCACAACAAGGAATACGCTTCAATATCTTCCAATTAAATCAAACTTATACAGGAGAACACGAACTGCTCAATATAGGCCCCAAGGGCTTTACGGGTGAAAAATACGGCGGAAGTACATACTGGGACACAGAAGCATATTGCATTCCCTATTATATGGCGACATCCGGCAGCCAAGTCGGTCAATTTTTATTAAAATACAGGTATAATCATTTGAGCAAAGCCATTGAAAATGCTGCTAAATTAGGCTTCACAGATGGTGCTGCTCTGTACCCTATGGTTACAATGAATGGCGAAGAATGCCACAACGAATGGGAAATAACTTTTGAAGAAATCCATCGCAACGGCGCCATAGCTTATGCAATTTACGACTACGTCAAATATACAGGCGATGAAGACTATGCACTTTACACGGGTATTGAAGTGATGATCGGCATCGCCCGATTCTGGAAGCAAAGAGTCAATTGGTCTGAAGACAAAGGCAAATATGTGATGCTCGGCGTAACAGGCCCCAACGAATATGAGAACAACGTCAACAACAACTGGTACACTAATTACATAGCATGCTGGTGTTTACAATATGCTTCGACTTTGCTCGACAAATTACATGATAAAGACCCCTCGCATTTTGATACAATAGTGGCCAAAACGGGATTTCATGAAAGTGAGAAGATTGGCTGGAGCCATGTCATAGACAATATGTATTATCCGTATGACGAAGAATTGGATGTTTTCCTCCAACAGGATGGCTATTTAGACAAAGAACAAATCATGGTTGCCGACATAGACCCCGTTCATCTGCCGCTCAATCAAAAGTGGAGCTGGGATCGGATTCTCCGTTCGTGCTTTATCAAACAGGCAGATGTCTTGCAAGGAATATATTTCTTTGAAGACGACTTCGATACGGATACCATACGCCGCAACTTTGAATTTTATGAACCTCGTACTGTCCACGAATCGTCTCTTTCACCCTGTGTACATTCTATCCTTGCAGCCAAACTCGGCGACTTCGGTAAAGCTTATGAGATGTATCTCAGGACGGCGAGATTGGACTTAGACAATTACAACAATGATACAGAAGATGGCCTGCATATCACTTCTATGGCAGGCACATGGATGTCCATCATCAAGGGCTTTGCCGGAATGAAGGTTACAGACGGAATAATCGGGTTCTATCCTATGCTTCCACATAAGTGGACGGGTTATTCATTCAGAATACTTTACAGACAAAATACTTTGGAAATGAAAGTTTCCGAAAAAGACATCATTGTCAGAAATCTAACCGGCAATACTTTTGAATTGACTATATACGGAGATAAAATAAAGGTTAACAAAGGTGAAGAATACGTATATCACCGTAAAATAATGGACGCCTAATCCTTGTTGAAATTTGAAATTCTTATGAAAAAAAGATGGTTTCTACTGATTGTGTTCATGTTGCCCTTCATTGTACAAGCACAAAAACAACCCTCTGTCATGAATAATGTCAATGAAAATACCGTACCCTGGTCTCTAAATGCCAATATTTATGAGGTAAACATTCGGCAATATACACCGGAAGGAACATTCAATGCATTCGCTAAACACCTACCCCGCTTAAAAGCCATGGGTGTGGACATCCTATGGCTCATGCCTGTATATCCCATCGGTAGGCTCAATCGCAAAGGCAGTATGGGTAGCTATTATTCTATCAGCGACTATCAGGCAGTCAATCCGGAATATGGCACTATGGACGATTTTGATGACCTCGTTAAGGAGGCACACTCCTTGGGCATGCACGTCATATTGGATTGGGTAGCCAATCATACCGCCTTCGATCATGTATGGACAAAGACGCATCCTGATTGGTACAACCGGGATTCAACGGGCAACATTTCTGTGCCACGTGATAATAATGGTAATCTGACAGACTGGACAGATGTAGCCGACCTCAATTATGACAATGCAGAAATGCGCAAAGAAATGATCAGGGAGATGTTATTTTGGACAGAACAACACCATGTCGATGGCTTTAGATGCGATATAGCCGGCTTTGTTCCGCTTGATTTTTGGCAACAATGCAAGGCTGAACTAGACCAACACGGCAACTATTTCATGCTGGCAGAGGACGAAAGTCCGGAATTCCATAAAAACGCATTTGATATGACGTATGCCTGGAAAATCCATCACAAAATGGTTGACGTGGCTCAGGGTAGAGACAATGCAATCGGTTTGGCTAAGGTAATTGAAGAAGATCAAAAACTGTTTCCGAAGGATGCTTATCGTATGTTATTCATAGACAATCACGATGAAAACAGTTGGCAGGGCACCGTCAAAAGCCGCTTTGGAAAAGGATATCAAACCTTTGCAGTCTTGGTCTATACGTTGCCGGGTATGCCATTGACGTATTCCGGGCAGGAGTCAAATCTCGACAAATCACTCCGATTTTTTGAAAAAGACACTATTAACTTTAAGGACTTCCCATTAGCCAAATTTTATACTGCATTAAATGCATTGAAGCACAGACACCCTGCCCTAGCCAATGGCGCAGCCGGCGGCAGCTTTACATTGATAAGTAACACACAGCCGGAGCAAATTTTGTCATTTGCGAGAAATACAGATAAGGATAAGATTGTCGTGATGGTAAATCTGTCGGATCGCTTTTATCGAATCCAATTGAAAGGCAACAACACATTCGTTCCGGGAAATTATTTCGAATATTTCAGCGAAAAAGAAG
This sequence comes from Saprospiraceae bacterium, assembly GCA_018057925.1. Classification (GTDB taxonomy): domain Bacteria; phylum Bacteroidota; class Bacteroidia; order Chitinophagales; family Saprospiraceae; genus Parvibacillus. Next base: position 2,101 of record JAGPCT010000037.1, on the reverse strand, counting down.
TTGAGTTAAATTACCAACAATCGTTGGACTTAGGACCGTGGGATTACAAAATATTTATTAAAAAATAAGCAACACATCCATACCATGACATTACAAAAGCCAAGATTATCTTTCTTCCAGATATTTTACCTAAGTTTCGGTTTTCTAGGTATTCAATTGGGCTTTGCACTACAGAATGCCAATGCCAGCCGTATATTACAGACCTTTGGAGCTGATGTCCACAGCTTGTCCTGGTTTTGGATTATCCCACCTTTGATGGGGTTGATTGTACAACCTATTATAGGCCATTACAGTGACAAGACCTGGACTCGGATGGGAAGGCGCAAACCCTATTTTTTATTGGGCTCCATATTGTCAGCTTTAGGGCTTATCTTGATGCCTCAAGCGGGCATATTTGCTTCTATATTGCCGGCATTGTGGGTGGGAGCCGGATTTCTAATGATTATGGATGCGTCCTTCAATATCGCCATGGAGCCATTTAGAGCCTTGGTAGCAGACATCTTACCCTCAGACCAGCGTACACTTGGATATAGCGTACAGACAGTATTAATAGGCTTAGGAGCTGTAGTGGGCTCGTGGCTGCCCTATGCTCTAAGCAATTGGTTTGGAGTGTCCTCAGAAGCAGCCGAAGGGCATGTACCTTATCATATCATTTTGTCATTTATCATCGGTGCAGTATGTCTTGTAGGGGCTGTTATGGTGACAATATTCTCCGTCAAAGAATTTACACCTGAACAATTGCGCCAATTTGATGGTGTAGCAAATGAAACTGAGGAAAAGAAACAATCCGGATTAGCAGCTATATTGTCTGATTTTGCTACGATGCCGGCAACAATGCGCCAGCTGGCTTGGGTTCAGTTTTTCTCATGGTTTGCACTTTTTGGTATGTGGGTATTCTGTACACCAGCCATAGCACATCACGTCTATGGAACGCCCTTGGTAGAATTCAATGAGCTTACAGATGCACAAAAGGCGACATATCAGGAAGCAGGCGACTGGGTCGGTATCATATTTGGCGTTTATAATGGTGTTTCGGCAATATTTGCCTTCTTTTTGCCCTATATAGCCCTAAAAATCGGTCGAAAGTCAACCCATGCTGTATCGTTGATTGCAGGAGGGATAGGGTTGTTATCCATATACTTCGTCTCAAGCCCTAATTTCCTAATCTTGTCTATGGTAGGAGTCGGAATAGCATGGGCAAGTATATTGGCAATGCCTTATGCTATTTTAGCCGGATCGATACCACACCGCAAAATGGGTGTTTACATGGGAATATTCAATTTTTTTATTGTTCTCCCTCAGATCATCAATGCCATCATTGGTGGGCCACTCGTCAAATACGTGTATGGAGGTGACCCTGTATATGCCTTGGTAATCAGTGGTCTGGCGCTCATTATCGCTGCGGTGGCTGTATTTCGGGTCAATGATATTGATGAAGTACCTATAAAAGAATTGTTGTAAAAGTCAGTCGATAATATATTTGAATTCGGATAGTTGGCTACACCTAAACCAAATCATTAAAGTGTCAACTTCACCCCGAATTCAATAGTAAAAGTTTTGAAAAACCGTATAGTGCTGATTACGAGTCGTTAATCGATTGCGCATTTGTCTAATGCTGAATTTGGGATAAAATTTCGTCCGTGTTGACGATTTCAAAAGAAAAAACTCGTTTTTACAATTTATAAAACATTTTAGGCAAAATAATATTTGTTTTTGTATAATACACACAATGAGACAATTATACACATATTCGATTTTCACTTTAGAGTCATTTTCAAATAATATTCAAGATAATATTTCGACAATTTCGTTATATTATACTGATATCCATTATATTATAAAATTCTTTACTTCCTTGTAGTTAAATATCTACAATAATAAATACCGAATTTAATTCGTTGTATAAATATAGTTCTACTTTTGCCCGCCAAAATAAGAAATACACCACTTTTATTTACAAATAATTTTATTAAACCCTAACTCTTAATTGAATTTACGGAATATAGATTCAGCTTAGTTAGTATTTTTTTAGTGTCTTTAAGCATGATTTCCTCTATCCATTCATTATTAATAAGGACCTTTCGATGTTCTTTAAGTTCAG
>JAGPCT010000116.1 GCA_018057925.1 Saprospiraceae bacterium | reverse complement strand
TGTTTGAAAGTTTTTATTCCACCAATCCGGCGTGGAAGTTCAACGAAAAAGATTACGATCTTTTAGGATATGCAGCTACCGACACCCCGAGATTTACTCCGGAAGTGTATGCAGAACGTATTTCTAAGATCAACTCCTCCATTCCATATACTTATAACAAATCGGTTCAGGGTTTTCTTGATCTGTATTGTATGCGCCGCCGTGGACAGGTGTCCAATATGTTGGGATTGAGCCAAACTTATTTTCCAATGTTTGAAGCCGAACTCGACAGAAATAATATGCCCATCGAACTTAAATATCTTGCTATAATTGAATCAGCATTAAATACACATGCAGTTTCAAAAGCAGGAGCTACAGGTTTGTGGCAGTTTATGTATGGAACAGGTAAATTGATGGGATTGCAAATTGATACCTATGTTGATGAGCGCCGCGATCCGCAATTGGCGACAATTGCTGCGGTTAAATACCTGAAACAATTACATGATATTTATAACGATTGGTTTTTGGCAATTGCCGCTTATAACTGCGGACCCGGAAATGTGAATAAAGCATTACGCAAAGCAGGTGGTGGTGACAAAACATTTTGGGATATTGAGACCTATTTGCCAAAAGAAACCCGCGGATATGTTCCGGCGTTTATTGCTGCAAGTTATGTTTTTGAATATCACAAAGAACACAATATTCGTCCCGTAGCTTTTGGATACGATTATAATCTTGCAGATACTATAATGATCACCCATAAAATGACCATAGATCAAATGGCTGCTTATGTGGGATTAACTGCGGATGAAATTGCATTAAATAATCCTGCATTAAAAACAAAAACAATTCCGGGAGCACCAATGCCATATCCTTTACGTTTGCCCATGAAATCGGTTGCAATGTTTTATGCAAATAAAGATTCTTTATATGCGTCATTAGAGAAAAAAGAAGTGGCGAAATCAGAAACACTTGCTAAAAATGTGGAAGCTGTAAATGCATCAAAAAATAAAACAACAACTACCGCTTCAAAAACAACTACCACTGCTGCTAAAACAACAGATACAAATACCACTGCAAGTGCAACAAAAGAAAATACAAATCCTGACGACATTGTAACTGTAAATTACACAGTTAAAAAAGGCGACAATCTCGGTTATATTTCCGATTGGTTCGATTGCACTGTTCCTGAAATTAAAAAGTGGAATAATTTATCTTCCACCAAAATTGTTTCCGGACAAAAATTAAAATTACAAGTTCAATCGCAACACGAAGAACAATATGCGCAGATAAATAAAATGACCTTATCTGAAAAACAAAAACTCACCAATATTCAACTCATAAGTTCAGCACCTGCCGAAAAGAAAGTAAGCAACGAAGTAATTTATTACACCGTTAAACCGGGCGACACCTTATGGGGAATAGCCCAAAAATATCCAACTAATAGTGTTGAAAAAATACGTGAGTTAAATGGTCTTTCGGATAATGAGACTCTCAAAACCGGAACGAAAATTAAACTAGTAAGTAATTAATAAATAACTATTTAAGATATTAAAAAGTCGGCTAATTGCCGGCTTTTTTTTTGCACCTTCTTAGTTGTATTGAATTAGTCTACCTTTCACAGACCTTCAGTAGTTCGGCACGCCGCGGTTTGGTGTTTTTCACCAACCGCAACTCGGAGGATAAAATTTCAATTATAGTCTATATCGTAAATGATACTAGGCTTTAAATAAACCAAATTATTATGGAATTTAATTCTTCCATAACTTAATTTTCTTTCCCTCCCTCAGACCTACCAGGTTAAAAAAAAACCTGGTAGGTCGAGGGCATTCATTCCTTCATAAACTCCCTCACTTCATACCCAGTTTCCAAAATTAATTTCACCAAATAAACACCACTCGCGTAATTGGCTGTATTAATATTCTGGGTTGAGCGTGTCCCCACAGAGTTACCGAAGGAACTTTGTGGAAGGGTTAACTGTATGTATCGGTTTGAAGATTCACTAAAATTATAATTCGGTAATACAATCCTTTCTTTATTCATTAATCACCACAACCTGTTTCACAAAATCCCCCTGTTCCGAAATAACATGCAATATCATCTGTTGCGATTCCAAATGATTCATGTCAATATTTATTAAGCCCGAATTATTTCTTTCCATTTGAATAGGAATAATTTCTCCTAAAATATTGTATAAAATAATATCCGCATTAATTAATTCATCTGGTAATTTTATATTCAAATAGTTACTTGCAGGATTTGGATAAATATGTATTTGTTGTGCTAAAGTATTTTCTATAGCATTACAAATATCCACGGTAACCAAAACCATATCTGATCCGATACATCCGTTTGCATCTACTCCCTGCACAACATAATTGGTGGTTTCCCCGGGGGAAACATCAATTGATTCACAGGTTCCACAACCCGGAACAGGTGTAGGCATCCAAGTATAACTTACACCACCACTTACATAAAGTGTGATGGTATCACCTCTGCAAATGGTAATGTCGTCGGAGGCAATAATTGTTGGTGTTGGATTTACAATTACGGAAACAGTATCACTTCCCACACAACCATTTATATCTGTTACATATACAATATATTCTATACTAACGGATGGATTACAAGTTGGTGCGTCAATTGTGGGATTATCAAGATAAGTTGAAGGCGTCCATAAATATGATTCTCCTTCTGTTACATATAATTTAAATTGACCACCGTAACACATCGTTGTATCAGGTCCTGCTGTAACAGCAAATGTTGGATGCACTAAA
>JAGPCT010000115.1 GCA_018057925.1 Saprospiraceae bacterium | reverse complement strand
GCATTGACAAGAATAGTACTCATCAAAAATAGCAGAGAAGTAATTATGATTTTCATAGAATTGATTTTAATAGAAAATGTAAAGAAGGTTTATCTTATCAAATGTAATATAAATGCATCTGATTCGCAAACGGTAACCGGAAATGGACCGGCAGCGTACCTGAATAGATGCATTTGAAGTAGAAAAGTTGCAAATGGCAGAAAAATTACTGCGTTTTCAATTTATAACCGGCTTCGGTGACTATTTTTTCAATTTTATTGGCAGCATTGGGTCCCACGCCATGCAGTTTTAGGAGTTCTTTTTTTGACCATTTTGAAAGGTCCTTGATGCCATAAATCCCTTGTGCCACCAGAGCTCGTCGAGCCGGGGCGCCAATAGTGGCAAAAACGCCTTCTTTAGGGTTATTGATAGATTCGCAGACCGGACATACCGGGCAATCGCTGGATTTATGGAAGGAATGACCGTAGAGGCAGGTTTTAAGCATTTATACATCAATTAATAATCAAAGGATTATCTGAAATATTTTGTTCGCAATTGATATGATGGGGTAAAAATATGAAACTTTACTAAAGTGGAAAGTCGCTTTAACTGTGAATTATTGCATATAATTGGTAACTTTGCAGCAGCCTTTTGACTAACGGCTATAGCATAAGTAATTATTTTCAGCAATTAATCTGCCTTTACCAATGTCTGATACCCTTCAACCGGCTTCATCAAAAGCGGGGAAACAACTATACAGCTATCAGACAGGCGCTATTAATGATATTTTCAAGCGCCTCGAAGATCACCCTGCCCGTTACAATTTACTTTATCAGTTACCTACCGGTGGGGGCAAGACGGTCATATTTTCTGAGATAACCAAAAAATATATTCAGAATACCGGCAAAAAAGTATTGATTTTAACACATCGGGTAGAGCTTTGTTCTCAAACTCATCAAATGTTAAATGAGTTTGGAGTGGTGAATATGGTAATTAACAGCGATGTTAAAACTTTACCGGTTCCGAATCCGAATATGTGTTTTGTGGCTATGGTTGAAACGCTGAATAACCGACTTCGTGACGAAATCCTTGATCTCGACAATATCGGCTTAATGATCGTCGATGAAGCGCACTACAATTCATTTGGTAAATTGTTCAGATTTTATGAAAAGGGTGTAGTGCTGGGTGTTACAGCTACACCTCTTAGTTCCAATATCAAAATACGGATGAAGGATACCTACGATGAACTCATTGTAGGGGAGTCTATTTCATCACTTATTAAGATGGGATTTCTTGCAAAGGCAACTACTTATCATTATCAGGTTGGTCTCACATCTCTCAAGGTAGGAAGAAATGGTGATTATACAGTAAGTTCTTCAGAGCGGCTATATAACAATCACGCAATGCAGGATAAGTTGCTTGGCGCCTATAAGGAAAAGTGTATTGGCAAGAAGACATTGATATTTAATAATGGTATTGCCACATCTCAATATGTGTACGCTTCTTTTCAGGATGCCGGTTACGATATCCGACATTTGGATCACACACACAGTGCCCGCGAACGTAAAGAAATTTTACAGTGGTTTCGCGATAAGCCTGATGCCATATTAACATCTGTAAGTATTCTTACTACCGGATTTGATGAGCCAACTGTAGAGTGTATCATCCTTAACAGAGCAACCAAATCCCTTACACTGTATTTTCAAATGATTGGCCGAGGATCACGCGTTCTTCCCAATAAAAAGGAATTCATGGTGATTGATCTTGGAAATAATTTATACCGTTTTGGTTTATGGGATGCTGATGTTGACTGGGTAAGTATCTTTAAAACTCCGGAATTGTATCTTGCAGATCTGAGAAGTGATGAAGAAATTGAGTACAACTTTAAGTATGTCATGCCCGATGAGTTACGTGCTATGTTTAGCAAATCTGCGGTCATTGATATGAATATTTCTGATATTCATAAAGATGTTATGGCAACCGGAGAACGTCCTAAGGAAGTAATTGAAATTTCAATCAGACAACACCTGCAGATGTGTATTGAGAATAGTAACAATCTGAATGAAGCCATGCATCTGGCCGATCTGCTCAAAGAAGAAATTGAATTTCGAGTCAGAATATTTTGTCGCTGTCTGAGCAAAACTTCCGAAAGTTATGTGAGATGGTTGTCGGAAGATTATGTAAGGAAACTAAAAATCGGAATCATCCGGCATTCTCAGACCATGCATTTATGGTAGCCACATGTGTTTAAAATTGTGTGATTGACTAAAATTTCATTATTCACTATTCAATTCTTGTTAGTTAATATTCAATAAAAACTTTTTGAGAACGAAAAGCTATCAACTACGGAAGATGTACAATAAGAAATTGTTTACTGACTTAATCAGCCTTTTGCTTCTTTAATAATTCCATTTTCCAAAGCATACCAAACCAAACCTGCGATATTCCGGGAATGAGTTTTATCGAGTAATTTTTTACGATGGCCTTCAATAGTTTTTTCTGAGAGACATAGTATTTCAGAAATTTCTCTTGTTGAATATTGCTGGCAAATCAATCGAAGGATATCCTCTTCGCGAGTGGTAATATCATTGGTAATATGTTTTTTCTTAAGAGTAGTTGAATTTGAAAATTCCTTGAGCAGAAAAACTTCAGCAACATCTTTGGCGTAATAATTTTTGCCTGCCAGCATATTTTGGAAAGCTTCAAGCAGTTCCAGTTTATTGGTGTTTTTTAACAGGTAACCATTAGCACCTGCTTTAAACATATTCACAATGTTTGCACGGTCATCCATCATAG
>JAGPCT010000036.1:28063-34793 GCA_018057925.1 Saprospiraceae bacterium | reverse complement strand
AGTCAAATCAGCGACTTCTTTACATCTACACTAAAAATGATGACCAAAGAATCAATCCTGTCTATATGCTCTTATCAATATATTTTCTCTGGCTCATTTTGGTCTGTTTAATATGTCACTATCGTATTATATATTTCCATGTCTGAAATCGACCCAGAGTTGATAAAAAATAAATTAGATTACCAAAAAATCAGAGATTTCGGGAAGGTAGCCGCTTGATATCTTTCCGAAGTATTGATGATTTAGAATACGTGATAAAAGAATATATCTTTTCTTCATCAAGATCTGAAACCAAATTAGCATATTTGAGATTCAGGTTATCAAAATCAACCTTTCCGTCGTATTTTTTATGTCGCCCTTTTTCTTTTTTCTGTTCCCCTATGAAAACATACTGCAAAACTGCATCGTCCCTAAGTCTTGATACGACTTGAAATCCTGACTTTGTTATTGGCTCTATGAAAGTTGCTTTGGAAAAATACGCATCGACAACTAGCCAATTTGTAATTTTCAGAAGAACATCTTTCTGTTCCAACAGTTTGCGTACATAAAAACTGATTAAAGTTTCTTCATCCCGTAAATCAATCGTTTGGAATCCTAACAGATGATATGCCGACCTTCTGTTTATATCCAAAGCAGCTATACCGCAAAGCTCTAACCCCCATTTAGCTTTTCCTGCTACTCCAGACCAGAAGTAGCCTACTCCTGGAGTACGCTTCCCAGATTTTGAAATATAACTCGGATCAAATGCTAAGGCTTTTTTTCCATTCACTTACAAGTTTATCAATGCACGATTGAAATTCAGAAAGTCAAAACTCCGTTCGAAAAAATATCGAAAACGTTGTTCGCATTTCCCCGTAAACCGTTCTAACTGTAAAAAGTTGATTCTGCCTTTGATTCCCAAAAACAGAATAACAATGAACAAAAAACTTCTAGGGATTCTGCAATCCAATTTTTCATCCATTTGTTCAAATGCCGAAAAAACGATACCTTTAACAAAGGATAACTCCGGTTTATGATATTTTTTATTCAAGCATAAACATACTGAAAACCAGTGGGTTGTCCTAATTTTAAGACAATTATTTTTACTTTATTTCGCTGATTTTTAGTGCGTTATCTTAGTTATTAGCGATGTGTTGTCATTATATACAGGGGCTTTACAATAATAAAGCCCCTATTTTAACAATATCAGGATGAGATTAATTATTATGTGTGTGTTATTGACTGTCGGAATGACTTTGTTATACGGTCAATCAAATAAATTTGATTTTATAGTCAAAATAAATGGCAATATTACTATGCCTATATACCAGGAGAATTCATTTAGTAAAAAGGTAAGCGAAAATATGATTCGCCCCGGGTTTGGAGCAGGATTAAATGTTGGTTTTCTCAAATTGAAGCATGTGCAGTTATATAGTGGCCTTGATTACTATTTTACTCAGTATATCCATAAATTTAGTCTTAAGTTCGGAAGTGGTGGCGGTGTGCCATCAATCGTAGAAAACAAAATACAAACCCACATACTGGCAATACCTATAGGACTTAACTATTCATTGGGTCAAAAATTTAATGTACAATTTAGCTCTTCATTTGCTTACTCTTTTACTTCACCGGTTAAAGCTATTGTTACTAATCCGGCAGGAGAGGATGAAATTTTAGGAAAAGGTGAGAAAAATGCTGAACGCCGATACAATATCCGGCTTGAATTAATGCCCTTCTATAGGGTTTACGCTTCTGGAGGAAGCAGAAAAAAGGGCTCATCCATTGACGTGGGTGTGGGTGTGGCGTATCATTTACTTACCGATCAGTTATACTTTCTTAATGATAAGGTCAATAAGTTAAGTCCCTTACTAACAATTAAATGGAAGCTTTAAAAATATTCCAATGTTAACAAAGACCTTTGCATCATGGCCTATCTTACTTCTACTTATTGTAGGATTTGATTCTACCTATGCTCAGAAGAATGTAATAGAAATAAACTACTATATGAATATGGCCTTTGGCCTTAAAGAAGATTTCAGAGAGTTTCAAGATGGTCTTTCCGGTGTTCCTGCTACTGATTTTTTAGATAAAAACGGAAACAAAGTATTTGCCGGTATTGGCAAGATTAAGGAAATAGGTTATTACAGAGGCTTCAACAGTAAATGGGCTGTTGGACTAAGGGTATCTAACGGCTACTTTCGAAGATCGCTGGGATATATTACATTTAAGAACGACCCTAATGAAGACCCTGTCAATGCCGGTAATTTCATGTCTATGATAAATGAGATTGCCGGTACTGAACTGGGCTGTCGATATGCCTGGAGAAATCTCCATGATAAAATTATCTTCATCCTAAATTCTTCTATTGGAGTTTCTGTATGGTATGATTATTATTTCGAAGGGGGAAGAGTTTCTTTACAATCTTCCATGCCAAGTCTTAATATAATTAATCCTGATCGTGGATTCAGTATAGGAAAAATAAAACAATCACTAAAATTCAATGATTATCGATATACTGCCTCCATAGAACCGACTATCGACGTGAAGTTGTATAAGTTTATCTACAGTAGGATTGGTATCCAATATAAGCTTCTATTCAGAAGTCAATTTCGTTATACCCGAAACGATGGCAGTATCATACATGATACTTGGCATGATTTTGTCGATCCTATCCACCTCTTGAGTTTTTCAGTCGGCCTATATGCGAAGTTTTAGTAATATTTTGTTTCTGGTATTGTTTATGAATTGCGTAGTACAAGCACAATATTCTCATAGTATAAGGGCGGGAATAGGCTTAGAGTATTTAAAGTTTCATCACAATGCGCCCCACTATAAGCAATATAATTATTTCCTCAACAGTCATCTGTACAAGCGGTTGAATCTGAACTACAACGCCTACCTGTTTCATGATCATTTATTGTTGGGCATTGGCTATAATCTTGGCGGATACCAGTACAATGTAACTGAGGTATCCACAGGGAAAAAGTATAACCAAAGTCTCACCATGCACTCCATCATGTTAAGAACACTATACAGTAAAAGAATCTGGCAGGATATTATTGGAGTTAAAAAAAGAAAAAAAACAAAAAATAAGGAGGATATTGAGCTTCTATGCCAGATCGGAACTGCTCAAGGTTTTATAGTTAAATCTTCCTGGGAGACATTCGATACATCTCGTGTTAATGGAAAGGAAGTAATCGACCCTTTTTTGATTTATCTTTCATTTGGTTTTGAATTGAAAAAAACTTTTGCCAAGAAAAAAGCGTGGTCTGCTGACATAAAATTTAACTTTGGATTGAATGATATTGACAAAGTTAGCTATTCAAGATCGAGGCTCAATAATGTCGAAATTGCGATTTCAAAATATTTTTGACCTATTACATTAGTATTCAGTAGCAACTCATTTAAAACTGGTCAACGCTTCATTAGCCTCTCGCTTCGCCTCAATGTCAAAAGACTTTAGATAGCTCTCCGTTGTTTTTGTATCGGTATGCCCCAACTGTTTGCCAATGAAAGCTATACTCTGGCCGGAATGAAGCAAAACAGGTGTGAGACCTTTGCACGACAAAATCAAATATATATGCACAATATGTATGTATATATATGTGATAATTTATATAATTATGCATATATTTAAACAATGAAACACTATAAAAATATAAATGCGATGGCAACATTTTCGACCATTTTCGTTGACGCTAAAGTCAGGAAAGTAACCTTTTATAACCAAATTAATCAGATAATTGACTGGACGCCTATAGAGAAAGAAATAAACAAGTCATATTCTAAAGGTAAAACCTTGACAGGAGCTATAGCATACAGTGTTTATTTAAAGAGGTGACAAAATTTTCACTAAATATAAAGTGCCCACGGCCGGATTCGAACCGGCACGGACGTAGTCCACAACCCCCTCAAGATTGCATGTCTACCAATTTCATCACGTGGGCTTTCAAACAAATCGCTATAATCCATTGATTATGCGCCAAATAGAGTAAATCACAAAACGATTTTGCCTCTAAAATGGACGTGAAGTTATAAAATCTATTTTATTTATTGGGTATTTTTTCAAATAACGTTTAATTTTGCTCTCCTTGTTATACAATCGAAACACATCATGATAGATATTGAATTTAAAAATTTAGTTGGTAAATCAGCCTTTGGAGTATGCTCTTATATCAGTGAAAAATTTGGTGTATCTATAACAAGAGTGCGGCTTTACTTCATCTACCTTAGTTGCGCTACCTTAGGTTCATCCTTCGTCGCCTACCTTTTCCTTGCCTTTTGGGTCAATATCAGAAAGTATCTGAAACGCAATAATCGAGCTGTTTGGGAATAATCTCAATCATTTCTTTTTATTATTTTTCATTTTACCGTATTAGCGCACTACCAATAATGGGATTTTTATTTTGTGGCGGACGGCGCCCACTGTTGTTCCAAAGATTAAGTCATGAAACCATTGATGACCATGAGCTGCCATAATCAGTAAATCGGCATCAAAAGCATGAACAATTAGTGGAATCTGCTTTTTGGGATTTCCGTATGCGAGTGAATAATCAACCTTGTAACCCAATGAAGTCAAGTGCTCTACATAGGTGATGAGGTTTGTCTTATCGGAAGAGGCTTCCCTATCATGTGATTCACTTCCCGAAATATAAGCGCCGGCAGACTCTACGATGTGGATAAGGTGATAGTGTGCGTCTTTGCCTCCCTCGTGTATGGCTCTACTTACCGCCTTAGAATCCATCCCTGAAAAATCCAGTGCTATAGCAATACGCCGGAATCGAGGTACAGAATGCACTTGCAGTGGCGCAAATTGTCCGTGTGGAGTAAGCGTCGTAACAGCCGTTTTCCTTCCCAACAAGGGCTTGATGGTCAAGTATAACAATAAGGCTAAAGCACCCCCAAACAAAGGAACAATAACCAACCACACCAACAAAGGATGTATGTCAGCACCCATCAACTCTTCCTTAAGCGTGTCAATCACCAACTTTATATTCAGGCTTACTATGGTCAATGCTATCAACCACGAGGCTATTTTTACCCACAGCTTGATGGCAAATACACCCATTTTTTCTTTATCTGAAACAAAGTGTATCAATGGGATGATGGCAAATCCCAACTGTAATGAAAGAATAACTTGGCTTAAAATAAGCATAGGGCCGGTCTCATTTTCTCCATAAATCATGATAACTATCATGGCCGGAACAATGGCGACCAGTCGCGTGATTAATCGCCTCAACCATGGCTGAATACGGATGTTGAGGTAGCCTTCCATGACGATTTGCCCTGCGAGTGTGCCGGTAATGGTAGAGCTTTGCCCGGCAGCGATCAAAGCGACTGCAAATAAAATAGGCGCCAACTTATTACCCAATACCGGTTCCAAAAACTTGTGCGCATCTTGAATCTCAGCAACGTCATGCATACCATTTTTATAAAATGTTGCAGCCGCCAAAATTAAAATAGCGGCATTGACAAAAAATGCCATATTGAGCGCTACCGTTGAGTCTATCATATTGAATTTGATAGCATTTCTCAGACCCTTTTCATCCCGATTAAAGCGCCGCGTCTGTACTAAGGCAGAATGCAAATACAAGTTGTGTGGCATTACCGTCGCTCCGATTATTCCTATGGCTATATAAAGAGCCGCAGTATTGGGAATCGACGGAACAAAGCCACCCGCTATCTCATGTATATCCGGTTGGGCAAAGTATATTTCAACCACAAAGGCACCGCCTATGATAGCAATAAGGCATATTATCAACGCTTCCATTTTACGGACACCATAGTTTTGAAGCAATAAAAATAAAAAAGTATCTAATACTGTCAGGCCGACGCCCCATATTAATGGAAGACCAAATAATAATTGTAATCCAATGGCCATCCCCAATACCTCAGCCAGGTCGGTCGCAGCAATAGCAATCTCAGCCAATATCCACAAACAGATATTGACAAAACGCGGGTAATGCGCTCGTGATGCTTGTGCCAAGTCAAGACGCTGCACCAATCCCAGTCGTGCCGATAAACTCTGTAATAAAAGGGCCATTATGTTTGACATCAAAAGCACCCATATCAATGTATAACCAAATTGGCTTCCGCCGGCTAAGTCTGTCGCCCAGTTGCCGGGATCCATATAGCCCACGCTGACTAAATACGCAGGTCCCATAAAAGCAAAGAGCTTTTTCCAAAATCCCTTTTTTTCTGCTACAGCCACCGATGCGTGGATTTCAGAGAGAGAACGGTCGTCGTGTTTGGTCTGCATATCTTTGATTGTTTCAAAACTATAAAAGCAACTTACGCCTACTTTGTAAGAGTATTGTGATTATTTTGTTGGCAAATGTAATACTTTTTGTTAGAGCGTACTAACATATTTTTATTTTGAAAAAATATTTCTTTTTTGTTGGACACGATACAGCAACAAATGTTTTACAAAGGAATGTCTTATAGGAACCCCTCTTTCTATAAAGGAGAAATGTTTTTCATTGATGCAGAGGCAAAAAATATTCAATGACAGGAGCATTTTGTAACTAAGTACATACTACAAAAGTTAAAATAACGCGAATTCCTTTTAAGGCAAAATATTGTCATCATGAGAAGTTCGCGCCGAATCTCCTTCCCTTTTTACTAACCTCAGAGAGGTCAAATATTGATAGAAATATTGATGGGAGTGGCGTCCCGACCCGAAAGGGTCGTATGTCAAAGTCTTACAAAAAATGATTATTACGACATTTTTGAGGTAGATACCGATTGTAAA
>JAGPCT010000036.1:0-27963 GCA_018057925.1 Saprospiraceae bacterium | reverse complement strand
TGAAACGACTAAATCGGAATGTTCCTCATATTCAGCACTATTCGGGCTTGGAAAACCTAGATTGCTCAACTCCTATTGAATCTCCTTCTCTTTTCAATGACCTCAGAGAGGTCAAATATTGATAGAAATATTGATGGGAGTGGCGTCCCGACCCGAAAGGGTCGTATGTCAAAGTCTTACAAAAAATGATTATTACGACATTTTTGAGGTAGATACCGATTGTAAAGTGAGTATTACAAACAATTGAATCTACATTCCACATTAGACGAATGAGGAATCAATGTACGACCCATAATCAATGGCTTCATTATATCATTGAAACGACTAAATCGGAATGTTCCTCATATTCAGCACTATTCGGGCTTGGAAAACCTAGATTGCTCAACTCCTATTGAATCTCCTTCTCTTTTCAATGACCTCAGAGAGGTCAAATATTGATAGAATATTGATGGAAGTGGCATCCCGACCCGAAAGGGTCGTATGTCAAAGTCTTACAAAAAATGATTAATGGATAATCTCCTTTTATGAGGATAAAAAACGCACAATCATTTTATAATGACATTATTATCTCATCCTGAAATTATTCCAATAAAAAATAGCCTCGTATTAAGACGTATTATACGCAAATCTTAGCCCGGCAATTGTTTGTACCCTGATTTCTTGAAGGCCTCAAAAGTCGGTTGTATCCGCAAATATGCCAAATCATCCAATGTATCGATTAGATTAAGGTCAGGCAATCCTTTTTTTACGGAGGCATGAATACACTTATATCCATTGACGGTATCTTCTTTGATAGAATAAATACAAGCTTTGTACAATGGAATCATCGCATCGTGTGCGTCTGATGCTTCTGCCAGTTCCAACTGTACCATTGCGTCATCCAATTTGTATTCTTTAAGCAAGCGGATTCCTTTTTTCTTATATGGATTCTCCTCTTTTCCGCCATAGTTAACGATAAGACTTTCTTTGACCGGAATTCCATTGCGGAATATATCTAACAATACTTGTAACTCGGCGGAAACACGTGAACGCACTAAATATTTAACTTCTTTGCCATCTTCTTGAATAGCGAAAAAATGTTCTGTCCCCCACATGCTGCCTTTCTTTGAAACTTCCCTACCATTGACGGTGACGGTCTCTATACCTTTCCAGTCATTGAAAAATTCAAAAACTTTATCGTCGATTATTGTTTTTAAATACTGCATAACTAACTCCTATTTATTGTTATTTATCCGGTCTAATCCCGTTTTTTAATTAGATTTAAACTTTGCAATCGCCTGTCGAGTAAATTCACTTAAAACGAGCTTTCCTGATATCGCAGCTCTTTCAGACAATAGCGTATCCCAGTGTTGGGTGCCTTCCCAAAATATTTTTTTTAATTCAGCCATAGCGTCAGGGCTGTATGAGTTCCAACGCTGAATGAGTGATTCGATATACTGGTCAACTTGGTCAATGCTATCGAAGACTTCTTGTAATAGGTTATGTTGTTTTGCCCATTCGGCGGTTTGCCACTCGTCAGGTGTTAGTGACATCTTAGCAAATGCGGAAAGTCCGGCCTTTCTTTCTACTGCCGGACCAATCACGAAGGGGCCAATTCCGACAGCCAGTTCACTCAGTCGTATCGATGCAAATCGAGTGGCAATTACATGATCGGAGGCGGCAATTAATCCGACGCCACCGCCTACTGCTTTGCCCTGCACTCTTGTTAGGACAATCTTATTACTCTTTCTAATAGCATTAATGACATTGGCAAAGCCGGAAAAAAACAATAGACCTTCCTTTTCATCTTTTATAGACATTAACTCATCAAAACTTGCACCGGCGCAAAATGTCCTATCGCCAGCGCTTTTTAATAAGATTACATTGGGTTTTTCCTTATTTGCGGCATTAATCTGAGTTACAAGTTGTGTAAGCAATGTCGCCGGCAATGAATTGCCCGCAGGATGAAAAAATTCTATTATAATCCGGTCAGCTTGTACCGTACTCTTTACATAAGATTCCATACAAATTATTTTGTTCTTATTTATTTATCTTCCAATTTCTTTACCATAGTCAGAATAGTTGCTACAGCTACGGTTTCATCTACTTCATCGTATATTTCGACATAATATTTTACGATACCTTTTGCTACATCTTCTTCCGACTTTTTTTCTTGATTGACTTTTTCCTTAACAGTGAGCTTTACACCGATCGTCATACCGGCATAGACCGGCTTTAAAAAACGGCATTCTTCCAATCCATAGTTCAACAATACCGGACCTTTGCCCGGATCAACAAATAAGCCGGCAGCAGCCGACAATACGAAGTATCCATGAGCAACACGTTCTGTAAAGATTGTTCCGTCTAAGCTCGTCACATCAGTATGGGCGTAAAAGTTATCCCAGCTCACATTGGCAAAGTTGACGATATCTGTTTCCGTGATTGTGCGCTTATGTGTAATCAGCGTATCTCCGACAACCAGCTCTTCAAAGTGCAGTCTAAATGGATGTTTTGAGGGCTCTTTATATTGACCACCGGGTTGATATACCTGAGTTATCTCGGTAAGGGTTGTCGGTGATCCCTGGACGGCACAGCGCTGCATATAGTGCTTGATACCACGTAAACCACCCATTTCTTCTCCGCCTCCTGCTCTTCCCGGTCCACCATGCACGAGGAGGGGCATTGGACTCCCATGTCCGGTACTTTCTTTAGCACAATCTCTATTAAGAACAAGTATTCTACCATGGTATGGAGCGGCACCCAGCGTATATTGTGTAGCTATCTTGTCATCATAGGTAACAATGGAGCTGACAAGTGAGCCTTTGCCCATATTGGCCAATTCTATTGCGTGTTCTATGTCGTCATAGCCGATTACAGTTGATACCGGTCCAAATGCCTCAATATGATGAACATTACTTTGGACACCAGTATTATTTGCCTTTAATAATATAGGTGACATAAAGGCTTCTTTGCTAACGTTATCGCCCACTAAGTTGACATGTTCTGACATGCCACAGATCAAGTCGGCATCTTTGAGCAGGAGAGAGACTTTGGACAAAACTTCTTCTGCCTGTTTCCGACCCACAAGAGAGCCCATTTTAACATCCTTCTCCTTTGTGTCGCCGACAACAACCTTTTCTAAGGCTTCTTTCAAGGCAGAAGAAACCTCGTCTATCAGCTGTTGGGGCACAATAATCCGGCGAATAGCAGTACACTTTTGACCGGCTTTGGTTATCATTTCTCGACGAACTTCTTTTATAAAAAGGTCAAACTCGGGGCTTCCGGGCTGTACATCATTGCCTAAGATGCAGCAGTTGAGCGAATCGGCTTCCATATTGAAAGGCACTGCATGTTCGATGATATTGGGATTTGTCTTTAATAGCCGACCAGTCTCTGCGGAGCCCGTAAATGTTACGACATCTTGTTCTCTGACAAAGTCTATTAAGTTGTGTGCTGATCCGGATACAAGTTGCAAGGCACCTTCGGGAAGGATACTACTTTCAATGATGTCTTTAAATACAGCTTCTGTCAAAAAGGAGGTGACGGCAGCCGGTTTGACGATGGCGGGCATTCCGGCCAGTAGGTTAACAGCAATCTTTTCCAACATACCCCATACCGGAAAGTTAAAAGCATTGATGTGTAACGCCACTCCAAGCTTGGGTACCAAAATGTGTTGACCAATAAATGAACCTCCTTTAGATAGTGGTGCATATTCACCATCAATGCAAAATGGCTGATCTGGCAACTTACGGCGTAGGCTGGCATTGGCAAAAAGATTGCCTATTCCGCCTTCAATATCTACCCAGCTATCTATACGGGTAGCGCCTGTTTTGTAAGATTCTTCGTAATATTTTTCCTTTCGGTCGAATAGGTATAAAGCCAAAGCTTTCAATATCAAAGCCCGTTGCTGAAAGGTCAGCTTTCGAAGGTTCTTGTTCCCTTTGCTTCGAGCATAATCAAACATACCTTGAAAGTCAAGTCCTTTGGACGAAACTTCGCCAAAAACCTCTCCGGTGATGGCGTGTGTAATGGGATGTCCACCGCCATCCCCACTGACCCAGTGACCTGAAATATAATTTTGAATTATTTGCATAAATATTTATTTAATATGTATTTAGAGGTTGTATCCACTCAACAATTTGTTCAACCCGAATTCAGCAGTAAAGGTTTTGAAAAACCGTATAGTGCTGATTATGAGGGTTAATCCCGATGTACGAATCGTTTCAATAGTTTCTGTAAACCATTGATTACGAGTCGCAAATCGATTCCGCATTTGTCTAATGCGGAATTTGGGTTCAACAAAGTAATAAAAATAAAGCCATGTGGGCAAACAAAGTTTTTATTTTTATCTAAAGTGTGAAATAATAAGTCGAAACAGCATTATTGATCTTGACAAAACGAATGCTGCTGAAATCGGATTAACGCTCAATAATACACGGAGTTCAATTTACAAATTCATATACAACGCTTTTATCCATTGACTTTTAGAAAAAGAGTATATTTATCCATTCAAATACAAAAGATAAGAATGTTGAAACGGTACTTGTATTTATTGGCCATCATCCTCAACACCCAAAGTGTTTGGTTGTTTTCGCAAGAGACATTTCCTAAGTACGACTTCAAAAGTGAGGTTGAAGCCAACAGATCTGTTACCTATGAAAAGGCAATAGAGTTGTATAAAATTATGACACTCTATGACAAGCGGATAAGTGTCAAAGAAGCCGGCATGACAGATGTGGGCCGTCCCTTGCACGAAGTCATTGTCGATGCAGCAAGTGACTTTGATCCCATCAAATCGAGACAAAAAAAGAAAAATATTCTGTTTATTATCAATGGTATTCATCCCGGCGAACCTGATGGTATCGATGCTACCTTGTGGCTCGTCCAAGATATATTGACCCAGAAAAAGATGAACAAATTATTGGATCATACCGTAATAGTCATCATTCCGGTGTACAATATCAGTGGTGCCTTAGCCAGAAACGGCACCGTCAGGCCCAGTCAAAACGGTCCGGAGATGTATGGATTCCGGGGCAATGGTCAATACCTGGATTTAAACAGGGACTTTATTAAATGCGATTCTAAAAACGCTTTGAGCATAACTGCATTATTTACCAAATGGGATCCCGATATTCTTATAGACAACCACGTTTCCAATGGTGCTGACTATTCTTATGTGATGACGATGTTGGTCGGTCAGCCGGATAAATTAGGACATGGACAGCAAGAATTTCTTCGTAAGACGATGTTGCCTGACCTATATGGCAGGATGGAGAAGCGTGGATTCCCTGTGCCGCCTTATGTCAATGTATGGCGAAGTACGCCGGACAAAGGATTGCCCGGATTTATGGATACGCCGAGGTATTCATCTGGTTATGGAGCTTTGTTTCAAACCTTCTCTTTTGTACCTGAATCCCACATGTTAAAACCGTATGATCAAAGAGTCAAGGCGACGTATACTTTTATGTTGTCCATGCTGGAATTTCAGGAAAAAAATTACGACACAATCAAAGCGAGTCGCAATGAAGCCCTTAAAGACGTACAAGAAGCCACCAATATGCCCGTACAATGGGCATTTGACAAAAATAAAGCAGATACTTTTATGTTTAAGGGCTATGATTATGAATATATAGAAAGTGAAGTATCGGGATTGAAGCGACTACGCTATCGTAGGGATAAACCGGTTACTTGGAAAGTGCCATTCTGGGATTATGCCTTTCCATCACAATCAGTTGATGTGCCCCAAGCGTATGTTATTCCGCAAGCTTATTCCCGAATCATTGAACGACTGGACGCCAATGGTGTTAAATATAGGACGCTTAGACAAGACACAACAATCTCCGGGACAATGTACCGTATCGTCGATACTAAAAACCCTAAAGAACCTTATGAAGGGCACTTTGGACATAGCAATACGGTAGTTCAAACGGTTGAAAGGACAAAGAACTATTTGAGAGGGGATATCATTGTCCCAACACAACAACGAGCTAAGCGCTATCTGATAGAAACATTGGAGCCACAAGGTTCAGATTCCTTTTTTAATTGGAACTTCTTTGATGCTATATTAGACAGGAAGGAAGGTTTTTCAGATTATGTTTTTGAAGATGTAGCAGCTGAGATGCTGCGGACCAAGCCGGAGTTGAGAAAGGCTTTAGATAAAGCAATTGAAGAAGATCCCACAATGAAAGACAGTGCATATCGACAATTGAACTTTATTTATCTAAATTCTGAATATGCCGAACCATGGTCGGGCATTTATCCGGTTATGAGGATTATGAAATGATGGATAATCCCAAATTTCATAAGAGATAAATATGGAAGCGATTGACGACAGTTAGTCAGTACTCTTCAGTTTTATAAAACCTAGATTGCTGAATAATACCTAATTAAAACATAATACGATGATTTTCAGCATAATGCAAGTTGTTAACTTTGGTATAATTTTGAATTCAACACGACTAAATGGTAGCGATATATTTCTTGAAGACCATACGTTGCATAGTATAACCATGTGGGTTTAATTCAATTGACCACTATATAATGGATGACGTCATTAGAAAAATTAATTAAGATATTGTAAAACAATCTATTAAAAAAATGGTTTTATCTGATAGTGATGCCTTTAACCCAAATTCCGCATTAGACAAATGCGGAATCGATTTACGACTCGTAATCAATGGTTTACAGAAACCATTGAAACGATTCGTACATCGGGATTAACCCTCATAATCAGCACTATACGGTTTTTCAAAACCTTTACTGCTGAATTCGGGTTTAAGGTCAGCATGTGATAAAATTGTTTTATCTTTGCAACTCAAAATTTGGAAAAACGATCAAAAAACGAATTTAATCATTAAATAACAAATATATTTTCATGAGATTTTTGTATTTTCTGCTCATCGCATCCATCGTTATTACCGGAACATCCTGTAAAACTGGAAAGAAGTTAAAAGCGGCTGAAGCGCAATATAAGACTTTGAGCGATCAATATGTAGCGTTGGAAAGAAAGCTAATTGACTGCGAGACTGCAGTTTCTGATGCCGATAAGAGAAAAAAGGTATATGACAAGGAAATTGAAGACCTAAATAGACAGATTACATTCTTAAAAGAGAACAATACAGCAGTATTGGGACAATTGAAAGATTTGTCTGTCATAACCAATAGTCAAGCTGAATCCATCAAAAAATCATTGGATAACATCGGCGCTAAAGACTCATATATTCAGACCATCCAACAAGCAACAGCACGAAAAGATTCTCTCAACCTTTCTTTGGTGATGAACCTCAAAGGAGTATTGGGCAATCTGAATGATAATGACGTGGAGATAAAGGTTGACAAAGGTATTGTCATGATATCACTGTCAGACAAGATGTTGTACAAAAGCGGTAGTTATGAAATTTCAGAAAGTGCCGGAACCGTACTTGCCAAAGTGGCGCAGGTATTGAATAGCCAGCCGGATTTAGACATCCTCATCGAAGGACATACCGATAATGTTCCGATAAGCAAGCCGGGAATCAAGGACAATTGGGATCTGAGCGCATTGAGAGCGACATCTGTAGCAAGAGCTTTGCAGACACGTTACGGTATTGATCCTAAAAGAATTACTGCAGGTGGAAAAAGTGAATATTCGCCGCTTACAACCAATGATACTGCCGAGAATAGATCTATCAACCGTCGTACACGCATTATTATCATGCCACAATTAGATCAGTTCTTCAAGCTTCTGGAAAGAAAAATATAGTTTACCCTCATAGAAATGAGTATTAAAATTCAAAAAGGGGGCGGTGTCAAGGCTAAAGCTGTTGACACCGTTTTTTTAATTTGAAGATAAACATTAACTTTGCCCTATTATGTGGATTCAAGTTTTCAAATCTAAAATTCATAGAGCTACCGTTACCGAGGCTAATCTGAATTATGTGGGAAGCATAACGATAGACGAAGACCTAATGGATGCTGCCAATCTGTATGAAGGGGAGCGTGTGCAAGTCGTCAACAACAACAATGGTGAACGCCTTGAGACTTACGTAATCCGCGGTGAAAGAGGCTCCGGTTCGATTTGCCTAAATGGTGCAGCGGCACGCAAAGTAGAAGTGGGTGATACCGTCATCATTATTTCGTACGGATTTCTTACTCCGGAAGAAGTTAAAACCTTTAAACCTTCCGCTGTTTTTCCCGACGCCAACAATAAAATAGTGTGAGTACAAGCAGTAAAAAGCTTATTGCTGATATCTTCAAGTTTTTATTGTTTCTAGCAATAGGCGCTGCCATCCTCGTTTGGGTCTATATTTCTCAAAATAAAGCTTTTCAAGCACAATGTATCCTTGACGGCATACCTCAAGACCAGTGCAATCTGATGGACAAGCTTTTGACAGATTTCCGCTCTGCCAATATTTGGTGGATTCTCGCTGTGATAGCATGTTTTCAATTAAGTAATATCATCCGAGCAGTCAGATGGCAAATGATATGCCGACCACTTGGCTATCGTATTAAGTTTGGCAATGCCTTTTGGACGATAATGCTTAGTTATTTTGCCAATTTGGGACTTTCGCGTGCCGGAGAGGTAATCAGGGGTGGTAGTCTGGCTAAATATGAGAAAATAAAGTTAGACAATGTGTTGGGGACTATTGCCCTTGATCGCATCCTTGATTTAATTACCATGGGTTTGGTGATATTGCTTGCGCTATACTTTCAATATGACGACATATATCGTTACTTATCAGGCAATATGAGGGACTTCAATTTTGAAGCTTTCAGCAAAGGTTGGATATTTAAAGGATTTGTCACAGGACTTGTATTATTTTTTCTATTAATAATCCTTTTTAGAAATAGAATTAGACAATCACTGGTATATTTGAAAGTTAAGAACTTTGTCAAAGGAATATTATTAGGAATTAAAAGTATCAGAAAAATTCAACAACCCATCCTATTTATATTGTACAGCATATTGATATGGGTATTGTATTATGGGATGACATATTTTGCATTTTACTCTTTCCCACCGACGGCTGGATTGGGCGCACAAGCGGCTTTATTGGTCTTTGTGTTTGGAAGTTTTGGCATATTAATACCTTCGCCCGGTGGCATGGGCACTTATCATGCTTTAGTGGTAGCAGCGCTGGCTATCTTTCACGTGCGGGGCGATGACGCATTCAGCTATGCCAATATTATCTTTTTCAACATCCAGATACTTACCACCATTGTTTTCGGTATCTTATCCTTGATATTCCTGCCGATCAACAATAGACACTATATTCCCAATCATTTTTCTGCTCAAAAAGATGAAGTCTAAGATATTTGATTCAATACAAGCTGCAAACAGAGTGAAGATGTGGCAGCAACAAGGCCTGGAAGTAGTGTTTACCAATGGTTGCTTCGACTTGTTGCACGTTGGACATGTTCGATACCTGAATCATTCCGCTTCTCTGGGTGATAAGCTCATCGTTGCCCTCAATAGTGACGATTCAGTTAAAAGATTAAAAGGCGCAAATCGCCCCATCAATACACTGGATGACCGTATGGAAATCATGGCAGCATTAGAATGCGTCGATGCCGTCACCAGCTTTGGCGAGGATACACCTTTAGAAATCATCCAACTCATCTTGCCGGACATCATCACAAAAGGCGGAGACTATACCGCAGAACAAGTCGTTGGCGGCTCAGAAGTGATAGATGCCGGAGGGAAGGTAGTTATCATTGACTTTGAAAAAGGCTATTCTACAACAGCCACCATCGAAAAAAGCGGAAAATAATATAGACTATTTACCCGTTTTATTTCTTTATTTCATCTGCTTCATCACTTGATGTACGATCATTTTGACTGCTGACCTTCCAGCGCTTGGCATCCATCAATGCTTTTTGCAGCAAAAACTCAATCTGTCCGTTGAGGCTTCTAAACTCGTCGGCAGCCCACTTGTCGAGTAACTTGAGCGTCTCCGGATTAATTCTAAGAACAAATGATTTTTTACTCATTTTCAATTGCTTGAATGAACAAATATGGGATGAAATGAAGATTCACAATCAAATTATTTTAACCCAAATTCCGATTTAGACAAATGCGGAATCGATTTACGACTCGTAATCAATGGTTTACAGAAACCATTGAAACGATTCGTACATCGGGATTAACCCTCATATTCAGCACTATATGGTTTTTCAAAACCTTTACTGCTGAATTCGTGGTTAATGATTTAATGTACCCGTATTGAGAACCGGCTGTGCTGCCCGATCAGAACACAATACAACCATCAGGTTGCTCACCATGGCAGCCTTGGTGTGATCATCCATTTCGATGATACGACCTTCTTCAATTTTTTCAAGAGCCAGATCGACCATGCCTACAGCCCCTTCAACGATTTTTTGACGAGCTGCCACAATGGCAATGGCTTGTTGACGCTGTAACATCGCGCCGGCAATCTCCGGTGAATACGCTAAGTGGCTTATTCGGGCTTCAATAATCTGAATACCGGCTAAGTTGAGCCGCTCATGAAGCGCATTTTCCAGCTCATCATTCACTTTATCTGCACCCGAAAGAAGGGTTAAGTTGGCAGTTTCGTCTTCAAACTTGTCATACGGATACTTATTGGCAAGAGCCCTTACAGCCGCTTCACTTTGAACCCTAACATAGGACACATAGTCGTCCACCTCAAACAAAGCCTTGAAGGTATTCTCCACTCGCCATACCAATACAGCAGCTATTTCAATAGGATTCCCGACGCCATCGTTGACCTTAAGCTTCTCTCCATTTAGGTTTCTAGCGCGAAGAGTGACTTTCTTGCTGCCATATAATGGGTTGGTCCAGAAGAACCCATTCTCCCGAATTGTACCTACATACTTTCCAAAAAAGAGAAGGGCTGTAGCTTCATTCGGAAAAACAATTTTAAATCCCGGCGCTATGATTAAAAATAATAAAAATGGGATCAATGACCATAATGCGATATTTGACTCGGCATCACCATAAATTACAATGATAGAAATACCAATCGCAATACACGCTAATGCGACAAATAAGGCAAGAAAACCATTCTTCGGTTGAAAGTTCTTTTCTACTAACATCTTGTTAAATTTTTTTAAAGATATTCAAATGATATTATTATGATATCAAAACAATAACAGATTACTTTTTGTTCCCAACGTGTTACTTTTAAGAAAATATTTTGCAAAATAGTTTATAACCATTTGATATTCAACTATTATGTTTATTATTTTTTTTAAAAAAGGAGAGTTTCAGACTTCATTTCACTGAAACAAGTAAAATTAAATACCTTTTAAGAGGCATAAAGAATAAAAATCGACAACTTTTTCGTTTAAATAGACATTAATACACTTAAAATATTCAAATGAGAGGAAAAGGATTTTTAGTAATCATAAGCATGACAACTCTTTTATTTGGCGGGTGTAAGTCTTTGCTGTCGGACGCCAATCACCTCAATGCGTTTACCATTGATCAAGATAAGGAATTGGGGGATCAGGTAGCAGGAGAAATAGCCTCTAAGCCCTCTGAATATCCTATTTTACCTGAAAAGGGAAATGAAAAAATATATGGTTATATCCGTGGGCTTACCAATTCCATTATTCAAGGAGGGAGTGTCAAATACAGTAGTCAATTTAATTGGGAGACTCACATTATCAAGGACGACAAGACGCTCAATGCTTTTTGTACACCAGGAGGCAAAATATATGTATATACCGGATTGATTAAGTTTTTGGATTCCGAAGACGAGTTGATGGGTGTGCTCGGCCATGAGATAGCGCATGCCGACTGCCGACATAGTACAGCCCAGTTGACCAAGCAATATGGAATAGCTTTTCTTGCCGATGCTCTACTTGGCAATAAGGCAGCATTAAATCAAATCGCTAAAACATTGGTAGGCGGAGTGGCTGGTCTTAGCTTTTCAAGAGTAAATGAAAGCGAAGCCGATAGCAAATCCGTCCAATACCTTTGTTCCACTTCTATGAATGCCGCTGGAGCCGCCGGGTTCTTCAAAAAAATGGAAGGTCAAAAACAACCGCCGACATGGCTTTCTACACACCCTAATCCAACCAACAGGATTGCCAACATCGAAAAGAAAGCACAAGAGCTCAACTGTTCAGGTAGTCAGACCAATATAGCGACTTATACCAAGATGAAAGCATTGTTGTAATAATACAAGTGAAATGTATAGCTCACTGTATTGGACATGGATTTAGGCATAATTTTTGTATAAAAAGAATTGGAAAAGAAGAATTGGATGTTAAGCGCCAATTCCTTTTGAAGACAATGCTTTGCCAGTAAAAAGAATTTGGATTAAATTTGCCTTTATGTATGGAAATATTAGTCAATTAATGCTTCTTTACAAAAGACTAAAATCTATTAATTTATTTAGAAAAAATTCAATTGAATCATCATTTTCAGGATTATGAGGTAGAGATCAAAGGTATTTCTATACCGGTGAAAGTAAAAGTTTCTAAAGGTAGAAATATACGATTTGGGTATAGGGATCATGCTGCCCTCATTTCTGCTCCTTACAAGGTCTCAAAGACTACAATGGAAGAAGCAAAGCAGCATTTGTTCGTATGGTTAACGAAGCTTTCACAACAAAAACCCCATTTGTTTACGCCACCGCCTACATCTTCTTTCCAGCGGGATTCCATTGTATTGTTAGGCAAAACATATCGGCTTAACATCATCGAAAACATGACCCAAGCCACTTTTAAAGGTTCGCGTAAGAATGATACACTTGAATTAGAAGTTCCCACCAGCTTGGTCAATGATTCTTCTATTGTAAGAGAAATCCTACCCAAGTTGCTCAACAAAATATTTGCTTACGAAATTGATCAAAGAGTGAGACGAATCAATCAGGAAACCGTAAAAAGTAAAATCAGAGCCGTCAATTTGCGTAGCGTCGTATCCCGTTGGGGATCCTGCACATCCGACAACAACATCATGCTTTCAAACCGGCTGTTGTTGGCACCCGTAGAAATCTTAGACCATGTTATTATTCACGAACTGGCGCACACTATTCACATGGATCACTCCATTAAATTCTGGAGGATTGTAGCTCAACATGACCCCAAGATGCGGGAACATCATCGTTGGCTTAAAGTAAATGGCAATCAGCTAAAGTTCTAAAATATAAGCAGGGAAAGTGTCTTTAGAATAAAATTCAATACAAAATCTTTCTTACATCAAAATACTTCCTTTCCTTTGCACGTAAATTACAGAGATTATGAAAAAAACAATAGCAATTATTGGATGCGGCAACTTAGGGACAGCAATCGTCAAGGGTATTTTAGCTAAAAGTGCAGATCAGTTTCAAATTATCGCAACACGCCAAAGGGTGGAACTATTGGACTCTTTACGCACTATAGGTGCTCATACAACCAATGATAACGTCGAAGCAGTAACCAAAGCCGATATCGTTTTATTGGCAGTCAAACCCTATTTGGTTGCATCCGTGTTGGAAGAGATTAAGGGAAGTTTAGATGCCGGAAAAGTCATCGTTTCATTGGCTACAGGTATATCCATCGAGACCATTCAGTCGATCATTGGAGATGAAATTCCAGTATTGAGAGCGATGCCAAATACAGCCACCGGAGTAGGCGAATCGCTTACCTGCATTTGTGCCAATGACAAGATGTCGTCTGCTAAATTAGGGGACATCGTACCTTTGTTTGAACTTATCGGTGAAGTCATAGTTATTCGGGAAGACTTGATGGACGGCGCTACTGTACTTGGTGCGTGTGGAATAGCTTATGTCATGCGTTTTATCAGAGCAATGGTGCAAGGAGGCATAGAAATCGGATTTGACGCCGTCACGGCGAGTAAGATAGCCAATCAGACGGTCAAGGGGGCAGCTCAACTTCTCATCAAGGGACAAACTCACCCGGAACAAGAGATTGATAAAGTTACCACGCCTCGAGGATGTACCATTGTAGGCCTAAATGAGATGGAACATCAAGGATTCAGTTCGGCTTTGATTAAGGGTATCATCACTTCTTTTAAAAAGATAGAAAATACAAGCAAATAATCTAATTATTTAGGGAGGTCGGAGAATGAGAGATGGGTGATAATGTATATTTTTGTACCTTTGCGCCAATTTTTCAAAAACTAGTCCATGATTACGGTTCAGAACCTTGCCCTTCAATACGGCAAAAGAATACTCTTTGAAGATGTCAACCTAAAGTTTACACAAGGTAACTGTTATGGTGTTATCGGCGCCAATGGGGCAGGAAAATCTACTTTCCTGAAAATCCTATCGGGTGAAATTCCCGCCAACAGAGGCCAAGTATCTATGGAGCCGGGAAAGCGGATGGCTGTTTTACGCCAAAACCATCAGGAATTCAATGAATATACTGTCTTGGATACCGTCATCATGGGTCACCGCAAGATGTATGATATTATGATTGAAAAGAATAATATCTACATGGATCCCGATGCAACAGAGGCAGAAAGCTTAAAAGCCGCAGACCTTGAAGCAGAATTTGGCGAGATGGGTGGCTGGACGGCAGAAAGTGATGCCGGCGAAATATTGAGTAATATGGGCATTCCGACAGAGCTACACCATGCGCTTATGTCAGAACTTCGTGGGCCAGACAAAGTAAAGGTTCTTTTAGCGCAAGCATTGTTCGGTGATCCGGATTATTTATTGCTGGACGAACCAACCAACGACATTGATGCCTTGACCATTACCTGGCTTTCCGACTTTTTGGCGGACTTTAAAAACATCGTTATTGTTGTGTCTCACGACCGATATTTCTTGGATATGGTATGTACACACATGGTGGACATTGATTTTGGAGCTATTAATATCTTCTCGGGCAACTACACATTCTGGTATGAAACAAGCCAAATCATGCGTCGCCAGACGGATATCAACAACAAAAAGGTCGAAAACAAACGTCAGGAATTGATGGAATTTATTGCCCGCTTTAGTGCTAATGCATCCAAATCAAAACAAGCTACCAGTCGTAAGAAAGCCCTTGAAAAACTCAATTTGGAGGAAATAAAACCTTCAACTCGTCGTTATCCTTATATTGCATTTATTCCCGAGCGAGCACCCGGCGATATCCTATTGAAGGTGGACAACCTTTCCAAGAAAGACAAAAACGGGAATATCTTATTTGAAGATGTATCTTTTACGGTCAATAGCGATGACAAAATAGGCATATTATGTGACCGTGCTGTAGCAATGACTACATTCTTTGAATTGTTGGCAGGAAAGGATGAACCAGATTCAGGAACCATAGAATGGGGCCAGACCATCACTTTTGATTATCTTCCTAATGACAATTCTGAATATTTTTCAGGTGCCAACGATTTAAATTTAGTGGACTGGTTGCGTCAATATTCAGAAGAAAAAGATGAGCAATTTATCCGTGGATTCCTCGGTCGCATGTTGTTCTCCGGCGAAGAAGTTTTTAAAAAGGTGAGTGTCCTGAGTGGAGGTGAAAAAGTGCGATGTATGCTTTCAAAAGTCATGCTTTCACACCCTAATTTCTTACTGCTTGATGATCCGACCAACCACTTAGACTTAGAGTCAATCATCACACTCAATGATGGTATGAAAAACTTTAAAGGAAACATCATTTTTAATAGCCATGACCATCAACTGATGCAAACAGTCTCTAACAGAATCATTGAGATTATGCCTTCAGGAATTAAAGAAAGCCTTTCTACTTTTGAAGAATATCTGGATAAGAAAAAAGCTCTTGCCATGGTGAAATGATACGATATACTAAAATGACTTAAAATTGACCATTTACTATTCTTGTCCCCTATTGGGGTGTAGGGGTAAACAAGGATATTAAATGGTCAAATCATTTTCATATTAGTTTAATATTCCGATTTGATTTTATTCTTCAACCGGTCTCATTCCACCAAATGTATGTCGATGATACTTTGTCAGACCATGCAAGAAGCAGGCATTGCGATGTTTAGCTGTTAGATATCCCTTGTTGTTTTTCCAGTCATATTGTGGATGCTGGTCATGGAGTTGGGCCATATAATCATCACGCCATGTCTTCGCAAGGATTGATGCGGCTGCAATACTCAGGACTTTGTCATCACCACCTATAACAGTCTGATACCTTATGTTTGACGTATTTTTATATCGATTGCCGTCGATGATGAGCAAGGTTGGTTTTTTCTTCAACCCTTGAATAGCGCGATTCATAGCAAGATACGTCGCTTCAAGAATGTTAATATCGTCTATCTCTTCCACTGTCGCTACTCCTATGGCAAAGTCCAATGCCACCTCCTGAATAAGTAAGCTCATGCTATTACGCTTCTCTGCTGAGAGCTTCTTTGAGTCTCTGACATCCGGCAAGTCAACAACAGGAGGTAGTATGACAGCCGCTGCTACAACAGGGCCGGCACCACATCCGCGTCCCACCTCATCCACTCCGGCTTCCACTTCATCATCGGAACCAAAGGGATGGAGAAGATGGGGTTTGGATTTATTGCTTTTCGTGACATCCTTTATTTTTGCCAATTAACTCTTACCTTTTGAACGTCATTGCTATTGGTACCAATCAATATATCAAAGTCGCCACCTTCCCAGTCATACTTTAAGTCATAGTTGTAAAACTTCAAATCCTCCGTAGTTATCACAAATGACACCGTTTTGGTCTGATTAGCCGGAATTTCCACCTTTTGAAATCCTTTCAATTCTTTCACCGGTCGGGTAACGCTACCCACGACGTCTCTGATATACAATTGTACGACTTCCTTGCCTGTGGCATTACTCTTATTGGAAACATCCACGGAAACGGTGAGGCCTTGATTGCCTTTTAGATTGGTGGATGATGTACGCATCGTACCATAAACAAAGGTGCTGTAGCTTAGACCATAGCCAAATGGGTACAAAGGATCATTGGATACATCGAGATAATTGGAACGGAATTTTTGAAACCACTGACCATCAGGAAGAGGGCGGCCTGTGTTTTTATGGTTGTAATAAATCGGTATTTGTCCGACATTCTGAGGAAAAGTCATCGACAGTTTGCCACTCGGATTAACCTTACCAAATATCACGTCAGAGATAGCATCACCGGCCTCTGATCCGGGAAACCATACGTCTAAAATAGCCGGAATGTGTTCATTTTCCCAACTTAAAGTCAGTGGTCGCCCATTAAAGACGAGTAAAATGATAGGTTTACCCAGTTTGGACAATTCCATCAACAGATGCTTTTGCACATCCGGAATATCCAAGTTGGTTCGGCTACTGCTCTCACCACTAAATTCAGCGGATTCACCCAATGCGGCGACGATGACATCAGCGTTCTTAGATATATCAATGGCTTCGTTCAATAATTCTTGTTGACTGCGGTTATCTCGATTCAAAGATTTTCCAAATACAGTGGCTCTCTCTTCGAGGGCTTTGTCAGCGGTGAGGTTGGAGCCTTTAGCATAAGAAATCTGAGTCGGATTATTCACGGCATTGCGCAATCCCTGAAGCACTGTGATGGATTGATTGTTGACAGCAGCAACTGACCATGTGCCGGTCATGTTGAGTTGCGCATCGGCAAGCGGGCCTACGAGAGCTATCTTGGCAGAGGATTGAATCGGCAAAGTGTTGTTTTCATTTTTCAGGAGAACAAAACTTTCAGCTGCTGACTTCCTGGCTATCGCCCTATGTTGGGGTGTAAATATTTCGTTCTTTGAACGGTTGACATCACAGTATTTATAAGGATTGTCAAAAAGCCCTAGTTTGTATTTAGCATTGAGGACGGCTCTACAGGCTTCATTTATCTTTTCGATAGTTACTTTACCCTCTTTCAGTGATTTGGGCAGAGTGGTAAGCAGGCCTTCGCCCACCATATCCATGTCTATTCCGGCATTTAGAGCAAGCGCACTAACTGTCTGCAAGTCGCCCATACCATGATCAATCATTTCATTGATGCCGGTATAATCCGTCACGACAAAGCCTCTAAATCCCCATTGCTTTCTAAGGACATCGGTAAGTAGCCATTTGTTGCCGGTGGCAGGGATGCCGTCTATTTCATTAAAAGACGCCATGACGCTGCCTACTCCGGCTATTATCGCTGCTTTATAGGGTGGAAAATACTCATTATACATCCGGATACGGCTCATGTCCGTGGTGTTGTAGTCACGACCTGCTTCGGAAGCTCCATACAATGCAAAGTGCTTGACACAGGCTAAAATTTGATTGTTTTGAGTTAGGTTGCCTTGATATCCTCTCACCATAGCCATGGCAATCTTACTTCCTAGAAAGGGATCTTCGCCACTACCCTCTGAAGCTCGCCCCCATCGGGGATCTCGGCATAGATCGACCATTGGTGAAAAAGTCCAATTGATACCGGCAGCACTCGCTTCAATAGCGGCGATACGTGCACTTTGTTCGATTGCGACCATGTCCCAACTGCAAGAAAGACCCAAAGGAATGGGAAATACGGTTTCATAGCCGTGAATGACATCCATTCCGAATAAAAGCGGGATTTTTAATCTACTTTGTTCTACGGCAAGACGCTGTGTCTCGCATATTTTTTCCACAGATTTTATGTTGAAAAGACCACCGACTTTACCTTCTCTTATTTTTTTTGCAATTTCAGAGGAGCCTGCCTGACCTGTTGTGATATCGCCTGATACAGGGAGATTGAGCTGGCCTAATTTTTCCTCCAAAGTCATTTTAGACATCAAATGGTCAACAAAAACCTTCATTCGGTCGGGCTTACCTTTCTGAGAGAAAACGAAAAATGTACAAAACACAAAGGCTGCCGTTAAACAATAACGAGATAGATTCATTTTTAACTTATTTTGGAAATAAATATACAACTTATGTTGAAATAATACCGATAAGTGACCTCTTTCGATACAAAAAGAACGAAAGTAAGAATTTATCATCTTGCAGTTTGAAAAATTATTAAGAAAAAATCAGTACGTTTGATGAAATATTCTGATAAATAAAGAATTACAACCGTATCGGCTCAAAATTTTTTTTAGAATGCAAAAATCATATCATATTTTTCTTGCAACCATATTGTTGTTGTTGCTTTTCCTGGGAACATCTTTCAGCCAAGGCTCATGGCGTACTGCTGCCAATGCACCCAAATTCAACCGGATTGACGACATCAGTTTTACCAATGATTCTACGGCTTTTATGGGACAAGATGGCAAAGTATATAGATCGGTTGATGGTGGTGATAATTGGACACAGATCGGCTCTCTCCCCAACAATGCATATATTAGAAGTATAGAATTTTTAGACGATTCAATTGGTTATATTGGCACCATATACGATGCCGTAGGCGGAGTGGGATTGTATTCAACGACCAATGGAGGTGTTAGTTGGGCTCGTATCAATAATTCTGTCACCGGTGGTATGTACGGGATATGTGGACTTGACCACAAGAATCAGACAATTATCGGTGTAGGTATTTATTCTGAGCCGGGCAGGTTTTATATCTCAAAGGATGGCGGAAATACTTGGCAAAGCAAACAGATTATTGAGAGTGCTGCATTGGTTGATTGTCTGATATTGGATGAAAATACTTTTTTACTCGCCGGCAATAGCCCTGATGGCAGGAAAGCCTTAATTTTGAAGTCAACGGATGGGGGAGAGACATGGGTTGAAGTAGCTAAATCAATCCACAACATGACCTATTGTTGGAAGTTACACATCGGTGAGAATGGATTGGGTCTTGCTTCCATTGAAGATGCTCCAACTTCTTTTATCACACATGATGGTGGCAACACCTGGCAGGAAATAACGATTGACCCCACACAGGAAAAGCAACGTTTCGGTGGTGCCTATTTTATCAATGAACAGTTAGGATGGCTCGGCATTCAATGGGGTGTCGGAACTTTCGAAACCAACGATGGTGGTAAAAATTGGAAAAAAATCAACTTTGGTGGAGCGATCAATAAAATCAGGGGAACATCCCACCAACGGGCGATAGCCACCGGGAATACTATTTACATCTACGATGGACTTTCTTCGACCCACGTTAATCCTACGGATATTCTGGCACAACATCGACTTTCAGTAAGCCCCAATCCCGCTTTTTCCAACATCATCATAGATGCCCATATCGCCTTAGCGACGGCCTTAAGAATAGATATAATGGATACAAATGGGCGTCTTATCCACACGATAACTCACCAAAGCACCAAAGCCGGTGACTATAAATGGAGTTATGACATTGGCAAAAATCCACCGGGAGTATATTTTGTATGGATGCGTACCAATGAAGGACATAGGGTGTCCAGAGTCGTCGTAAATAAGGTGTAATGATGAGGCTACAGTGTCATGGAATAAAGAAAAACATTGTAAGTCCTATCCGTAGTTTTTGTATGCACATGATTATACCAAATTGATTTATAAATTAATCCAACATATTTTGGTATTCCAAAAAAGTCAGGATTTCTTTAAAATCAAAATGCCACCGAAGCTATCGGGATGATAGTCTTTTAGGCCAATGTGATTGGACTATTACGAATATCCAAAAGCTTTATACCGATAACTTACGGTTTAAATGCCTTAGACTGACCTCTTGCGATGCTTAATGTATGCCATGGTTGCTTGTCCAATATCTTGGCTAAATAGACAATCTGTCCTACATGATAAGCATAATGTGTCAACTGCCGACCAATGGCATCCATCACAGTAAGTTCTTGCTGCCGAATAATTACTGTTTTGTTTAAATCATCTGGTTTTAATGTGGCTAAAGCATCAAACAGGCATTTCCATCCTGCTTCCCACCGCTCCATAATTTCGACTCTATCGGTGATGTCGTTGACGAATTCGGCATCTCTTTCTCGCCAAGGTTTTTCTCCATCCGTCGTCAAAAAGTCAGTCCATCGTGACAACATGTTACCCCACAAGTGTTTGACCAATATGGCGATGCTGTTACTTTCCTCATTAATACACACATTCAATTGGTCGTCTGTCACCTGTATCATTGCCCTTTCACCTAAAGACTTATACTGTTCAAATAGGCTTTGGACAGACTTCAAATATTGAGTACTAATATTCATCCTCTGTAGATTTTACATTTTTTAATTCAATAAGGTCTTTGACGCCTCTAATTTGGGTGAATGTAATATCCTCAGGAAGTAACAATTTTAATTCCGTTAAGTTTTTGTCAGCATGTTGAAGTACAACAGCCGTTATTTGGTGGATCATACGGGGATCGATCCATTCTTCGTACTTAATTTTACCTTCTTTTGACAAAAAGGCTATATGAGATTCTATGGTGCCTTTTGTTAGACCGCGCAACTCTGCTACCTTTTCAATATTTCTGTATTGATTCCATAAATCTAAAGTAGTATATTGCGAATAATGTAATGGCTTTTTAGGCTTAGCAACGACCGATTCACTTACCTGACGAGTAGTCTTATTCGACTTCTTTATTAATTTTTGAACATCTTGTTCAAAATCGATTTCTTCATTTTGTTGAATATCAAATTCCTCACAATATTCCCGTACGATGTCGAGAATATCCTTGCCATATTTAGCAACCTTAGCTTGGCCCATTCCTTTAATCTGCTGAAGTTGTATGAAGGAAGCCGGTTTTTTCTCGGCTATTGTTCGAAACATCTCTGTATTGCCAATGAGGTAAATCGGTATCTTTAGTACATCAACCTGACTTTTACGCCAGGAAAGTAAGCGTTCTAATAGCAATACATCATCTCCCATATAGTCTGCCGAATCAGTTTTGTTGTAAGTAGAGAGTTTGGGAAATGAAGACTTGTAGGAAGTATTGGCTTTGTGATATTCAAACACGCTAAAATTCCCGGCACAATGGCTCAAACAATGCTTTTTCAACCGAATGGAGTTGTAAATATCATTGAGCAACAAATTTATCCCTGATGCCGCTTCCTTAGATTCCGTGATAATTGGATTTTGTTCGAGGGCAATTTCAAGTTTCTGAACAATGGGTAAAAAATAGCGTATGGCATCTGAAACCCTTTGCAGCATATCTTTATTCGTTTCTACCGGAATCTTTTCATCCACCATGGAATGCAACGTTTTTAAAAACTTGTCAACGATGTTTTTTTGTGCTAAAAATTCTTGATGAATGGACTCCCAAAAGGGAAGACTTTCCGCCGAATACTTGTCTTTATTACGCTTGGTCACATTAAGTGCAATTGCTGACCACTCTATATCTTTTTCAAAAGATAAAAGCCGCTGTACCACGTAAAGAAAATAATTATACGTTGCCGTATGAAGGAATATGGCAGCATCTTTTCTATTTGTCAAAGATTGAACATTCGATTCGATGCGACTATCATAATGAATGGCATCTTTACCTATTTTAGATAATAAGACAATCCCCTCCAGGCTACGACACCTGCTCAGGGCAACATACACTTGACCACTTGTGAAAGACTGTGCTGCATCAATCATTACATTGTCAAAGGTTAATCCCTGACTTTTGTGGATGGTTATAGCCCAAGCAAGCCTCAAAGGCAACTGTGTATATGTTCCAACAATTTGTTGTACAATAGAATTAGTAGCCGAATCCAACGAGTACTTGACATTTTCCCATTTATCCGGATACACTTCAATAACTTGATCGTCACACTTTACTTCCACCTTATGCGGGTGCATCTGGTGAATGACACCTATTTTTCCATTATAATACCTGTGAGAGGTCGAGTCATTCTTGATAAACATAACCTGAGCTCCGACCTTCAAGGCAAGGTCTTTATCATTGGGAAACAAATACTCCGAAAAATCATCTTTTATCTCCGCTATGTATGTTCGTTCTTGTCCTGAAAGCGCAATGAGTCGGGATTTATTTACGTTGTCGGCATGTATATTGTGTGAAGTCAAAGTAATAAAGTTGGTACCCGTTGGTGGTTGAAAATCAGGAACATACCTTTTGTTTAAACTATCCAACACCTCTATAGAAATACGGTTGTTTCGAATGTGATTGAGCAAATCGATAAATGCCTGATTCTGTTGGCGGTACACCTTTCTAAAGTGAATGACAATTGGCGGGTGACTCAAGATAGCTTCCGAATCGAAGAAATATGGTGAATTGTAATAAGGTGATAAAACCTGCCATTCATCGGATTTTACGACGGGCGGTAATTGATTGAGGTCGCCAATAAATAAAACCTGGAGACCACCAAAAGCTTCATCATACTTGCGTCTCGCAGACTTCAATATAGCATCTATCGCGTCTAAGACATCAGCACGTACCATAGAAACTTCATCTATTACCAATACTTCCATGCGCCTTATTAAATCCAGTTTCGCCTTTCCCATTCGGATATTTTTTATCAGCAATTCCTTATTTTCAGTAGTAGGAATAAAAGGAGCAAAAGGGAGCTGGAACAAGCTATGCAGTGTGACACCTTCGGCATTGATTGAAGCGATGCCCGTAGAAGCGGAAATGACAATATTCTTGGGGCAGTTAGATTTAATATATTTTAAAAATGAAGTTTTACCTGTACCCGCATTTCCGGTAACAAACAAATGTTCATTCGTCGTATTTAGATAGCTTTCAGCAAGCTTGAAGTCATCATTTAATTCTATTTCGCTCATCGATTTAATTTAAATCGTTAATAATGTTGAAGTTTCTCAAGAAATGGTAAGATACGAGAAAATTAATAATTTCACAGTATCCTCCCAATACAGAACTCTATTATATAGATAGTTGGGCCAGTAATACCGATTTGTTTTTTAATACCGCCTAGATATTCGTTATAGTCCAATCACATGGGCATAAACGACTTTCATCCCGACGGCTATCGGTAGCATTTTGATTTTAACCCTAATTCCGCATTAGATAAATGCGCAATCGATTTACGACTCGTAATCAATGGTTTAAAGAAAACATTGAAACGATTCGTACATCGGGACGTCCCTCATAATCAGCACTATATGGTTTTTCAAAACCTATACTGCTGAATTACATCTAACTAAATCGCAACATGTTGATTATCAAATATATGGAAATATATTAATTCGTGACTATTTGAATTTCAACACAACAAAAAGTTAGCTTCATATTTCTTAAAGACAACATTTTGCCTTTAAGTGGAATTCGGGATATTATGAAGATGGATTTAATCCGGCTCTTTTGATCCCAATAATTTGAAAGATTGCACATGAATCTCTGTGATATACCGTTTGTCGTTGTTTTTATCTAAGTAGGAACGGTTGACAATTTTTCCTTCGACTAAGAGTTCTTTTCCTTTGGAAACATACTTTTCAATAACTTCAACTTGTTTGCCCCAAATGACGATATTATGCCAAGTAGTTTCTGTAATAAATCCGCCGGTGGCATCTTTCCTTCTTTCGCTGGTGGCAAGACTCATACGAGCCACTTTATTACCATTGTCTAGAGTTCTGATTTCCGGTGCTTGACCGATGTTGCCAATTAATTGGACTTTGTTGTTATGTGAGTTCATAATTCAAAATATTTATTTAGTGTTAAAACTGAATTTTGCAATGATGTGTCAAAGATGAAACTTTTGTCAAGTGTTAGCCGGTATTTAAACGTTTGTAGTCGTTTGTAAACGTTTGTAAGCGCTTACAAACGGATAGGGGGAAGGCGTGAAGAAAGGGAGAGGAAATGGGGGAGGAATATTTGAGTTCAAGAGTAATTTATCATAACATGCTATTAATGTGGATATTATAATATCACCGGATTGAAAAAAGACATTATTTCTCCCTTGGATCATTTGGATAGATTAGAATAATGCTTACATTTATATGAAAAATATACGCAAGTGTGCGGATATACAATTGTTGGCAGCAATGGTAACGGACGACACTACCAAGACCAAACGGACAGAAAAAACGAGCAGACAATGACACAAGACAAAGATTTAATTTTTGCCCAACACACATTTTTTTGTTTTTCTGCCACCGCACAAGTGGCACATTTGGTTTTGCCCGACACACAACGCCAACGCTTCGCAAAACCAAAAGAGCCACTTTTTTCCAACGCTTTGAATACAGCGTTTCAGAATTTTACTAACTTTGCCACCAAATGAAGTTTTTTGCATACATATTCAGCATTTACATTTTGGCATTATCAGTAATGCCTTGTAGTGATGCGTCTAATGATTGCAGAAGTAAAACCGAAGTTGCAGAACGTGCAGATGCTCACAGCCACAAGAGCGACCATAACGATACTTGCAGTCCGTTTTGTACTTGTACTTGTTGTGGTACAACGGCAAGTACAAATCTCGGAGTTTATAAACTTTATATAAAGAAAACCCCTGTAAGTTCAAAAACCACATTCCCAAGACGTGATTTTGTATTAGTTTCCAATTTCTACGGAAACATTTGGCAACCGCCTAAGATTAACGCTTAATTTTTTTGGTTTAATGTACTATCGGTACAAGCATAACGCTATGCGTTAGTTGCTGTATTTACCGTGCTTTCGTGCATTTACCTTTCTTTCTGTTTCCTACGGAAAGTGTTTAAATCCATTCGTGTTAATCAATAATCAAATAAATTGTGTTAGACAGTATTATAAAATTTAGCATAAAAAACAAGTTAGTCATTGGAATAATGACCTTGTTACTCATCTTATGGGGAAGTTGGAGTGCTACCAAACTGCCCATTGATGCCGTTCCTGATATTACCAATAATCAGGTGCAAATAATTACGCTTTGTCCTACATTGGCAGGACAGGAAGTAGAGCAATTAGTTACATTTCCTATTGAACAAAGCATTGCCAACCTGCCCGATTTAGAAGAAACCCGAAGTATTTCACGGTTTGGGCTTTCGGTTATTACGGTTGTATTTGATGATGATGTGGATATATATTTTGCCCGACAGCTTGTCAATGAAAAACTGAAAGAAGCCGAAGAAAAAATCCCAAAAGGCATTGGCACACCCGAACTTGCACCTGTAAGCACAGGTTTGGGCGAAGTGTACCAATACATCATACACCCCAAAAAAGGGAGTGAACATAAATACAATGCCAAAGACTTGCGTACTATGCAGGATTGGATTGTTGCCCGACAGCTAAACGGAACAAAAGGCATAGCCGAAGTAAACAGTTTTGGTGGCGAACTGAAACAATATGAAGTAGCCGTAAATCCCAACCGCTTAAAGGCAATGGGTGTAAGTGTTACCGATATTTTCAATGCTCTTGAAAAGAACAATCAGAATACAGGTGGTGCATACATTGACAAAAAACCAAATGCTTACTTCATTCGGGGTATTGGTTTGGTTACTTCGTTGGAAGATGTAAAAAACATAGCTGTAAAAAACAC
Source organism: Saprospiraceae bacterium (assembly GCA_018057925.1). Classification (GTDB taxonomy): domain Bacteria; phylum Bacteroidota; class Bacteroidia; order Chitinophagales; family Saprospiraceae; genus Parvibacillus. Next base: position 1,802 of record JAGPCT010000036.1, on the reverse strand, counting down.
TAACGGCAGTATTCCGATTTTTATAAAAGATGTTGCAGAAGTTCGTTTTGGTAATGCGGTTCGCTACGGAGCATTAACCTACAATGGCGAAGTAGATGCCGTTGGCGGTGTGGTAATGATGCTCAAAGGCGAAAACAGCAACGAAGTAGTAAAACGTATCAAAGAAAAATTGCCTGTCATTCAGAAATCTTTGCCCGATGATATTGTCATTGAGCCTTATTTGGACAGAACAGATTTAGTTGGCAGAGCAATCAGCACCGTAGAAAAGAATTTAATTGAGGGAGCGTTGATTGTCATTTTCGTGTTGGTGCTGTTTTTGGGAAATTTAAGAGCAGGTTTAATTGTGGCTTCCGCTATTCCGTTGTCAATGCTGTTTGCTTTGGGAATGATGAATGTTTTCGGAGTAAGTGCCAATTTAATGAGTTTAGGAGCTATTGACTTTGGTTTGATTGTGGACGGTGCAGTTATTATTGTAGAAGCCACTTTGCACCATTTGGGTTTGCGAAAATCAATGAACAAGCTGACACAGCAGGAAATGGACAACGAAGTTTTTGTGTCCGCTTCCAAAATCAGAAACAGTGCAGCGTTTGGCGAAATCATTATTTTAATCGTGTACATTCCTATTCTCACATTGGTAGGCGTTGAGGGCAAAATGTTTACACCAATGGCTAAAACAGTAGGATTTGCCATTTTGGGAGCATTGATTTTGTCGCTTACTTATATACCAATGATGTGTGCTTTGTTTTTGTCAAAAAAAGTTTCACACAAAGAAACCATTTCAGACAAGATGATGAACTACCTGCAAAGCATTTACCAACCGCTTTTGCAGAAAGCCGTAAAAATAAAATATTGGATTGTTGCTTCGACCGCTCTACTCTTTGCCTTTTCCCTTTTGCTCTTTAAAAATTTAGGTGGCGAATTTATACCACAATTACAAGAGGGCGATTTTGCGTTTCATTGCATATTGCCACAAGGCAGTTCGTTGAGCCAAAGTATTGAAACTTCAATGCAGGCATCAAGAATTATCAAAGAGTTTGACGAAGTAAAAATGGTAGTCGGCAAAACAGGTGCAGCAGAAGTTCCTACCGACCCAATGCCACCCGAAGCCACCGATATGATGATAATTCTGAAACCGCAAAAAGAGTGGAAAACAAAAAAGAGTTATGATGAGTTAGCCGATGAAATTTTTGAAAAATTAGAAGTCATTCCGGGTATATTCTTTGAAAAAAATCAACCTATCCAAATGCGTTTCAACGAACTGATGACAGGCATACGGCAAGATGTAGCGGTTAAGATTTTCGGGGAAAATTTAGACAGTCTTGCCATTTATGCAGATAAGGTAAGTAAGGTTATTCAAACAGTAAACGGAGCGACTTCGCCACAGGTAGAACGGGTTAGCGGATTGCCACAAATCAATGTAGAATACGATAGAACACGACTTGCCAATTACGGTATCAATGTAGAAGATGTAAACAATGTAGTAAGCACCGCATTTGCAGGAAAAAGTGCAGGACAGGTTTTTGAAAACGAAAGGCGTTTTGATTTGGTTGTGCGGTTAGACAGCACTTATAGAACCGATATAGACGATGTAAGTAATTTGATGATACCGACCAATACAGGCAATCAAATACCATTATCGCAGGTAGCAACTATCAGTTACAAATTAGGTGCTGCACAAATCAGCCGTGAAAGTAGCAAACGCAGAATTGTAATCGGTTTCAATGTATCGGGTAGAGATGTACAAAGTGTGGTAGAAGATATTCAGCAGAAATTGAACGAACAGGTAAAATTGCCGACAGGTT
>JAGPCT010000114.1 GCA_018057925.1 Saprospiraceae bacterium | reverse complement strand
TTTGTTAAAGATTGGAACAATGCTAAAGTCGTTTTTATACTTTCTGGTAAACAGTCAATCGTTATTTATTAACCTGACACGAATTGCCATTTTTATCGTCATGATTTGGATTGGCGGATTAAAAGTATTTCAATATGAAGCAGACGGCATTGTTCCATTTGTAGCAAATAGTCCGTTTATGTCATTCTTTTACAGCAAGGATGCCCCTGAATACAATGAGTATAAAAATCCTGAAGGTAAAACTGTTCAAAAAAATGTGGATTGGCATAAGGAGAATGGAACGTATGCTTTTGCTTATGGACTGGGAACAGTAATTGTAATTATTGGTTTGTTGACATTGCTGGGCATTTGGAAAGCCAAAATAGGTTTGATAGGAAGCCTGATGACATTGGTGATGTCCATAGTGACTTTGTCATTCTTAATCACCACTCCGGAGGTGTATGTACCCAATTTAGGTGGAGATTTTCCGACTCCTCAATATGGCTTTCCTTATTTGTCGGGAGCAGGGCGATTGGTGATTAAGGACATTGTTATGATGGCGGCTGCCCTCGTTTGTGCTTCTGATTCTGCGAAAAGAATACTTGAGGGATACAGGTAAGCTGGAGATAAAGCAAGCTTAGATTTGTTGTATTAGTATTTCTTCAAACATTTATTTAGATAATCTGACCTAATCGACAAAGAAGTTTAATGTAAGAACCGAAACAACTAATGATATCAGTGACATTCATGGTGTTTTAAGAAACAGTGAAATATTTATTCCATAAATTTCTCTGGTTGCTTTTTGTGTTCGACATTTATTTTTGAATCAGCCATAATCCATCAGATAATAATGGTTACAAAGAAGAAGGAAACAACGGGCCATCTTTTAGTGCAATCCGCCTATACATCTGAAGAGTTTATCGTTAGGTTGACTCAGTTAGGCGTAAAATCAGCCATTGATAACTCCAGGTATTTCAGAGGTGATGACAGGAAAAACAAATTCCTGGGTGTGCAGATGTCAGCCATATTCTCACTTGCAAAGCAGTTCACCCAAATGCCGCTCCCTGAAGTAAAGCAACTTCTTGCCAGCAATTTCTATGAAGCAAGAATGGGAGCTGTAAGTATAATGGACTTCCAGGCAAGAGATCGTAAAATAACGGCTGATAGGAGAAAGGAGTTGTATAGTATTTATATGAAGCATCACGATAGAATAAATAACTGGGACCTGGTTGACCGAAGTGCGCCTTATGTAGTAGGAGGTTACTTATTTGATAGATCAAGAGCTCCGCTTTACAAGCTGGCCAAATCTAAAAATGTATGGGAGAGACGAACAGCCATTGTCAGCACCTATTACTTCATTCGCCAGAACGACCTGGCAGCAACTTTTAAGATCGCAGCATTATTGATTCACGATAAACACGACCTCATCAACAAAGCAGTCGGAAGCTGGGTTCGTGAAGCAGGCAAGCGTGATCAACAACAGTTAATCCACTTCCTGGACAAATATGCAGCAACCATGCCACGGGTGACGCTTCGATATGCGATTGAAAAGCTGGATAAGCGGTTAAAGCAATTTTATTTGAAGTTGACAAAATGAAACCAATAGTAGTTCTGTTGAAATTAGCATGTACAACTATACTAAGCAAAGGAGTAGAGACTGTTTGACCCCTTTCTAATACATGAGAAGTTGTTACTGTGCAGTCCACTTAAATTTTATAGTTCTAAGTAATCTGGTTTTGCCACGACAGCTAAAAGTTTTGTTTGCATTTCACTATGCTTCTTTGTGCCTTAAGGGTACTTTTTTTAGTGCTGCTGAACAGTAACGAACTATCCCAGAATAGCACAACAGTATTAAACGGCAGCATATATTGAAATGTATTTCAATGATAAAAGTCAAGCAGGCTCCTGTTGCAGGTCAGTTTTATAGTCTTTGCTTAGAGTTTATTTTGCCATTAAACTTCATAATAAAACCAAAATGGAAATGAAAAAGATATTTTTTATTACAGTAGTCCTGATATGGGCTGCTGTGGAAACGTATGCACAAGAACAACAGCAAGATAAGGATCAGATCCAATTGCAGGAATACTTGATGCTAAAAGATGGTAACATGTACCAGGTTAAAGATCAGAATCAAACTCCATTGCGAGGGCAATACAAGATGCAAAATGGTGCGGTTGTAAATCCGGATGGCAGTTATCAGTTGAAGGATCAGAAGCAGGAACGGTTGCAAAATGGTGAGTGCCTTGATATGGATGGGAAAAAGTATAAGAACCAACAGGAATTTACCGAGCAGATGCAATATCGTGCACAGGCCATGTCACAAGAGTATTTGATGTGCCAAAGTGGCCAGATGTATCGTATCCGGAAAAATGAAAAAATACAGCTTGGCGAATCTTTCACTTTTCAGAATGGAGCAAATGTGAGTCCGGGTGGCAAAATGCAATTGAAAGACAAGAAGCAACTTCAATTAAAGGATGGAGAATGCCTGGATATGCAAGGCAACAAATACAAAAGCCAATCGGAGTATAGTCAGCAAATGCAATTTCGTGCACAGTTAATGGGTCAGGAGTATTTGATGGTTCAGAGTGGTAAGGTATATCGAATTAAAAGTGAGAAAAGGGTACAGTTGGCAGAATCAGTCACTTTACAAAACGGCACTATCGTTGGACCGGAGGGCAGCATGCAGTTAAAGAACGGTAAACAGGTTAAGTTGAATGAAGGGGAATGCCTTGACATGCAAGGCAATCGTTATGAGAATCACGGTCGTTACAACGAAGGATTGGAGCAACAAAGCAGGGAAAGGATGGAAATGGAACGTGGCAGGGAATCAAAGGAAGGCGGTAAGGAAATGCAAAATCAGCACGGACAGGAAAAGGGAAACCCCAAATAAGGAGCGCTGAAAATTGAAACTGCATCTGCTTTACTTTAGTGAGTCTTGATGGTGCAGTTTCAATTCAATTTATAAAAGGGAAGTGTAGCCGATAATTGTGGAGCGGAAATAATGGATTGTAGTTATGAAAGCTTTAAG
>JAGPCT010000113.1 GCA_018057925.1 Saprospiraceae bacterium | reverse complement strand
ACCGATTAATGCTTGAATATTCTACTTATCCATAACATTTATTACTAGGCTAAAAATGAATACTTTTTGCGATTACTTTGGCCACACAATAAATCTAATACTCACTAAAACTCCACACTTGTACTCCTCAAGAAATAAGTCTGGCCCACTGTCACTGTTCATGTTCAATGTTGTTTTTGAGATAAGTATTTATCATTGGTACCTTGATTATACACAGTTTAGAACTTACATTTGCAAGCAAGGTAGTGTTTCAAAGTCACCATTGTCAAACTGTTTGATTACATCAAAGGCATCTCTTCTTGGACTCCAATTTAACTTTTGTTGGACATAAGACGAGTCATAAACTCTATCTATTGATTGGGGAAACTTCCAGCCTCTTTTATCAAACTGCTGAGCAAGCCTAGGTTGTCGTTCCCGAATAACAACTTCGGGATTTTCAAAAAGCATACGACAATCAGACTTTAGAAAAGGTGTATTGCCTGAAATAATGTAAATGTCAAAATGCTTATCTTTTTTCAGCTGCGCCGCCAATATATGCGCTTCTGCAACATCTCTATAATCAATGCCTCGATGAAGCCTATAAACTGCCATCATTTGCACGGGCTCAGGAAAGCAACGAGACATTCTAATTACACTTATTTCTAAGTTCTTGTTAGCATATTCTTTGAGAAGTTGTTCGGCTTCCAATTTTGTTTTGTGATAGATAGTTTTAGGTTCTGGTGTAGTTTGTTCATCTATCCATACCGCTTTGTCTTTACCAAAATTTGCGTATCCGAACAATGCTGTTGTACTTGTAAATACCACTTGTGAAACACCAGACTCTAGGGCAGCTTTACAAATATTTTCGGTGGCATTTACATTAATATCATAAAAATCCTTTTCTGATGCAATACCTACATGTGGTGCATGTAAAGCCGCGGTATGAAAAATAGTGTCCACACCTTCAAAACTCCTTAAAAGCTGGCCATAATTTCTGATATCAACAATCTTGGATGTGGCAGACGTAGGTGTAATGTCAATGCCTGTTACATGAAAATTTCCACAAAGCTTCCAATGCAAAGCTCGGCCAATTCTTCCACTACTACCCGTAATAACTATTTTATCCATTTGTAGGCATGCTATTTTTAATATTTTGATAATCGAACATATTAAGCCATTTGATAATCTTTTGTCCGTGCTGTTGTCTTTTATACTTATAACGATTTGTGTATGAGAAGTTTAGAAATAGGATAACCCAAACGTGGCATTGAAGAGAAGGAACTGGAACGGAGCCGTCTACTTGATTCATCTTATTTTTGTTCTCGATTCATTGTCTATTATAAAACGAAGTTTACAGTAAACTGGGCATTCTCCTTGAGTACTATCAGGCTCAAAAATATAATTGATGGTCCTAAATTGAAAATCCTTTACTACATCATTATAAGGAATCGAGGACTCCAATAGTTCAGAAGAAATAGGAATTCCTTTACTATTTACCCCTAGCATGAAGGAAATTATTGTAGTTTTATTAAACCTTGAAAGTTTTTCTACCGGACTCAAATTAATAGCTCTATACGTAACTTTTCTGTCTTCTACTATGGGTAAATTTTTATTCCCATCTTCAGATCCGAATACTGACAATAGTGATTGGCAAGAATCAATTTGGTTCTTAAACTTTGTTGCTATTAAAGTTGGCGCTATTGTTTGTGGTTGGAATTCTACGTCACTCCAAGAATATGTTTTACAAGATCCTTTCGAAGCGAAATTCTTCGATGTAGTATAACATCCATATAGCCCAATGATACATAAGAAAACCAATGGCCCAAAACCTTTCATATTAAAACCAAATATTGTATTATTCATCAGCGCATTTCTTTAATCACAACTATTATTAAACAGAACTTTTTTAACTACAACACAAATATATATCATCTCCCACTTTTTTTAGCATTCATACAAAGAAATATTCTTGTCTCGTTTTTTATCTTCATGAGAGCGCACCTAATATTGGCGACGGACGCAGCGATAGCAAGTCAGACAGTCCAGTGCATTGTTCTTTGCTGCCTAATTTAAAAGTTTATATGTAATACCCATTCGAATCATTTCACTATAAGCTTCATTTGTTCCACCAATGAACCCAGATTTATAATTTGTCAGTCCTTTAGAATATCCTATGTAACCACCTACCTTGTTCTTTTGAATTCCTATTTGAATTCGTGGACGAACATCAAATTCAACAGTTTTTCTATCTCTATATGTTTCATATTCTCTTGTTTTCGAATACGCATTGCCTTTTTCTATACTATTTAAGCAGTATCCAAAATCAATCCCACCAACGAGAAATATATTAAAGAATGAGTTTGAAATTTGATAACCAATACTCGGAAAAAGATTTAAAAAGCTTGAATTCAGATTCGATTTACCTGTTGCTGAGATAGTTTCGTTGATGTTGTCACCATGCTGCCATACAGCTTTTATATCAATTCGACTTATTAAAACTTCATATCCGAAGTCAATGCCTAATCTTAAATTCTTTTTGGTAATTTTTGTGATATTTGCAGATATACCATACGACAATCCATATTTGTTTCCGTATGGATTGTTTGTATAACCATCTTCTTTGTCAAGATTATAATTTATTTGTTCGGTTTCTTCTGCTGATTCTCCCAAAAATCTAAAAAAGCCCGAATTTGCTTGAAGCTTATATTCAATTGATTGGCCGAAAATATTCAGGTTTAAAAACAATAACAAAACTGTAATTAACTTAATATTCATGGTTTTAATTTTTTAGTTGCTTAAAACGATTCTATCCACAACACAAATATATACAAATTTTCGCTTTCTAATGCACTTTTCTCTAAAGAATTTGACCCATTGATGCTTGAATATTCTACCTATCCATAAAATCAATTACTTTGCTAAAATTGGATACTTTTTGCGATTACTTTCGCTACCACAGTTTTCGTTCTATTGTGTATTCATCGCATGTCCTAGGAAAATGATGAAAACTTCGTTGTAGGTGGCAGATTTTGTGTCCACCATTTGTTCTGATAACAGGGCTCGAACCTGTGTCCATCCGGTCCAGAGCCGGACGCTCTACCACTGAGCTATATCAGAAATCCGAGATAGGTGTAGGG
>JAGPCT010000008.1 GCA_018057925.1 Saprospiraceae bacterium | reverse complement strand
TCTGGCTTATATTTGAACATAAATGCACGGTTTTAAGCTTAAAGTTAAAAAACTTCGTGCACTTTTCAAAGAAAATTGCCATTTATTTTATTGATTATTAATTGCTTGTGAATTATTCAGCAAGCCCTAAATATACGCAATATTATGGTAAATCTCATAGCTTAATCAGTTTATGTGTGAAAAGATTACTTCCTACATATATAGTCACAATATATGTCCCTGTACTTAAATCGACATCGAGCGGGAATATATATGTCCCGGGCTGTAATATTGTATTGATACTGCTGTATACTGTCTTGCCGGCTATATCCGTAAGTACAATACGACAGTCATTCTGTGCCTTGACCTGAAGACTAATGGAGCAGTGAGAAGTAAATGGATTGGGGTAAACAGATGATATAACCTCGGATGTTTCAAACTAAGACCCTTTATAACCTCATCAGCCTGAATCATAAAAAGGTTATATTGTTTGTGATCATTAGAATGTGATAATTTAGAGCAGGGTTTGAGCTTCTACTGGGATGCAAGGGGCGTTTATGTTAGCGATGGCTATTTGATTTCTATTGCTTTCCATCCCCATTCATTTTTCTTTTTATTGAATGAGCGTATTGCTCTGCCCTTTAATTTCTGTCCCTCTTTTAGATTTTCTTCTACTATTATTTTAGGCCCAATAAAAATGTCTTCAATGATACCAAAATTTAGAGGAGAAATTATCTTTAACTTTCCTTCAAAGTTTTTCAGCGCACCGGAAGTTAAATTGGGTTCGGCTTTTTTTGCAGTCAGTATTTTGAAGAAACCATCTTGACCTTCTCCATTAAAACGCACCTTTAAAAGGTCGCCAATTTGCGGCTTTTCCACATTGCCAGCGTATTTGAAGAAGCCAAATTTTTTCTTATCTTTCACAAAATTTATCATTCTTTTATTTTCATTGACAAACTCGACTGCAATTATTTCTTCCGGTATGTCATGAAACAATATTTCCTCTGCCTGCTTGGTGTGATTTGAATACAAATCTTGGTTGTCCTTTTTAGCCGTGGCAGATTTATACCATTCTTGTTCTTTCCATTGCATTATTTGATTAGGCAACTTCCATTCGTGGTTCTCTCTTGTTGTTATAACTTTTTGAATTTCTGTTTTGGCTTCATTATACATTTTCCTTTCAATGAGCATTTCAGAAAAAGTCTGCCTTAACTTAACTAAATAGTCTTCGGAGGTATTTAAACTCAAGGCTTTACAATAGCACGCAAACTGAACATCTTTGTCCTCTGAAAATATTTCCGCCAGCAGGTCCCATACCCAAAAGTCTTTTCTTTTCTGCTTGGCAAAAGGTAAAAATGCTGATAACACATTTTCATCATTACCTAAAGCCAAAAGTAGTTTTGCTTTAAAATAGGGCGGATATTGATAGTCAGGATGCTCATCTATCAAACACTCCAATTTTGGCAAGAACGATTGGATCTTTTCTTTGTCAATCATTCTTTGCAGACCAAAAGGAACCAAGGGCTCACCTTCCAAAAGCTTCTTGGAATAAGCAATGTATGCCTGTTCGGCAATTGACATTATCTTTTTGCCTTTGAATTCTTCTTTTAAATAGTCTTCAGAACGCAGGTTGTCAAAATCCCACCAGTCGGCAAATGGTAGATAGTGTGGCCAATTCTGATAGCCTTTGTGAAAGGCTTTGTAAATAAAGGAATACGGCTCAGATGGCTTAGTGAAATGAAAGACCTTGATAATTTCAAACAACTCATTGATTTTGCCATAATCAACATGCTCTGTTTTTTGTAATGCAAAGACCAAACTGCCTATTTGCCAAGCACAATTATCAAAGACCATTTTCTCATCTTCAGGTAATTGCAGGTCTTTAATCTTGATAAGATTTTCCTTAAAAACTTTAAATGATTCAGGCTGAGCGTTTTTTTTGAGATAATCATAATACACCCATGCGGCAGCCCGCTTATTCCAAATGTTTTCGGGCTCTGATTCCAAAGCTTGATTTGCCATTTGCAAAGCTTCTTCAAGTTTTCCAGCTTGTCGTAGTTCTTTAATTTCTTTAAATGACATAATCCAATAGTTTTTGAGTAAGTTGGATAAGTTTACTATCATTTGGGCTACCTAATGTCCTAGGCATTGCTGTAGTTAGTTTGAAGTTCTTATCAAAAGAAAACAGTATTACTGCATATGGGTTATCTGTAATCAAACTATATATTACTTTGTACTCTTCTTCAACTATGTTAGTAATACTTATGTCCAATTCATAACATAAAGACTGCATCAGTGAATATAATTCGATAAGACTTTCTGCTTTTGGTGAATAGTCAATAGTAAAAATATTTTTAATGGGTGTATTAACAATCTTCTCGAGCATACTCTTTTCCTCTGCAGCCAGACTGCTTATTATAATAAATGGTTTAATATAATGTCCCGATTCCTTATGAAAGCCATCCATCAGCATATCATTCTCTCCATCAGTAATTGTATATCTTTCATGATAAGGGCCAAGTGAAGCAACATCCTTAATACGATATTTAGTCCCAATGAACTTCTCAGAAATCTCCCAATATTTTAAGCTTTTCGCCTTATGGTCATTCTCATTGTGAAATGGAGATGTTGCTACATTTAAAAGACTAAGGGAATTTGCAGTTATTTTACCAACAACAGTCAATCCGGATATTTTAAATTTGTCGTTTTTCCCAAAATTTGGAGCATTCAGGGCAAACAATTTGTTAATGCCCCGTGTCGTAGCGGTGTAACACCATCTTAATGGCTCGTCTTTCAAAGAAACACAGCCAGTATAATCTACAAAAACATTATCCCATTCTCCGCCTTGAGCTTTATGGCAAGTAATCGAATATCCATACTTTGCTCTGAGCGCATTATAATATTTATCATTTCTCAACATGTTTTTAAATTCTTCTGAACCAACTTTGTATACACCCAATCCCTTTTCTCTTCGCGCTTTTTGCTCTTTATCAAACCTTATCTTAAACTCAATATAAAGGCCCTTAATTTCGCAGATGGATAAATCTCTTTCCGGTGAGTCTAATAATGATTCCAGTACTGTAATATGTACATCTTGATTGTACCATGGGAATCTTACAACTAAGTCCCTAAAGACGTATTTAACCCATATTTTTATTCTTTGTCCAGCAATTTCGCAATATACAGGGACTGGTTCAGGTTTATAAGTTTCCCCAACTCCGATTACTTCAGCCATATCTCCATTGAAAATTTCTACTCCAAAAGTTTGGTAATTGTTATTCCCTATAATGATTATGTCTCCAGGGGTAATTATTTTATGGCCGGGAAATAGTTTTTCTCGAATGGCAATATTATTATGGTAGCATTGGCTATTAGAGTAATTAATAACAACACCGTCCCCAACTTTAGGAGAAGGGAACAAATCTGTGTATCTCTCAAAAATTTCTTCCGGTGAGATTTTTATAAATGAATGATTATCGTATTCTAATTTTAGCTCAAAACGATTATTTGAATCTAAAACTTCTCGAATTTTCATTGAATTTTGTAAAATCAAGTTGTCTTCTTGCCGATTAATTTTTGTTAACGTTGTTGCTATACAGCTATACCCTAATGAGTTAAAAAATTCTTGTTTTAATGCTATTGATTCAGATTCTCCAACAGGCGAAAGCTGCGCTGGATCCCCTACAAAAATTAATTTGGAGCCTGTAGATTTCAACGCGGCAAAGGTGAGTAAATCATCAAGCATTATATTGGTCCCAAAAGTAAATAGTTCATTTTTATGAAACTTTGCTTGTACCATAGAAGCCTCATCAACTATTATAATTGTTTTTTCAGAAAGCACATTGATAGGAAAGATATATTCAAATGATAATTCTGCATCATCTTCTGCATTATTATTCTTTGTCTCCAGAACATTGAAATTATATATACCCCTATGTATGGTTTTTCCATATCCTGTTTTTTCTCTAAGTATTTTTGCGGCTCGGCCGGTTGGGGCCAGTACCTGAAATAATTGATCTGTTGATGAAAGATATTGTGTTAATCCTTTGATGAGGGTGGTTTTTCCGGTACCAGCATAGCCTTTCAACATAAACAAATGATCCGAACCTGTTAAAAAAGTTTCCAACTTTGTTAAGGCTTCTTCCTGATCCTGGCTCAAGTTTATTTGCTCAAAATGATTAAATATGCTCATGTTGTTTGATTTTATTTCAAAGACTGTTTTGTTTGCAGTTCATCCGAACATTTATAAATTGTTAAAAAGGTAAAACTTCATCTTCATTACCTATATTAACTTGTTTAATATTATCGGGATACTCAGATGAGCATGGTACACTTGCGTTTGCAATATCTACTCTCCATGATTTAATATCTGTAAACCAATTGACATTGTATTCTCTACTATCAATGTCAAAATCAATTTTAAGCATGTTTCTGAGTTGGAAATGACTGGCATTAATTTTATCACACCAAATGGAAACGCACATCTTTTTTGGATAGTGGACTTGTGTTTCTAAAATAATATCTTGTTTTTTCCATTCGCTATTTTTACCGGTTCCGGTTTGGATAGGGAGTATCTGTATTAGTTTTCTCGTTAGTTGCATAATGTTGTTTTAATTTTCGCACAAAGATGAGATGAGTTTGTGCAGTGTATGTGCATAGTTATTTAAACTTTTCTAATAGTCTTTATTAAGTTAAGTATCTTTATTAAATCATCTTTTGTTGAATGCTGTATTTGATTCTTAGGTATTCTAAATCCATGTGCTATATTGTTCCGAATTTTATTTAGTTTCCCAATTTCTTTAAGTTGATCAGTATTATATTGATATTTAAATTGAAATAGGCAAGAAACTTTAAAAAGTGTGGTTGGATTTTGTGTTTTATGTTGATCTTGATCATTAGATGTAAAATAGTCGCCATTAATATTGTCTTTTTTGTATGTTAATTTCCAAATATTACTTGTTACTTTTGATTTATCTATAACTGTTGTTCCATTTATTGTGTCTTTACCATCTCCTATTTGATATAAGTTATTTGCATAACTTTCGATAGACTGGTAGAGTGTAAGATACCCTAAGTCTAAATGTTCTGATTTAATTAATTCCCAAGCAGAGTCTAAAGTAATTTTAGATTCTGACATAAAATTTGTATTAGAATTTCCGATAGTTTGAAAAGATTCCTTCCAAACAGTATAAATTTCTTTCATATACCTTTTAGACAAAGCCACATTAATAGTTCTGTAAATATTTGTGATTGTGTTTTTGCTAAAATTCCTATCAACACTCAATTCAGGTGATTCTTTAAGAATAAATCCATCAGCACCTGCGTTTTGCAATTCCAGTAAATTCCAAATTTTATTCGTTGCAGATAAAATAATGACTTGAATACCTTTATTTATCTCCTTTATTCTTTTTAAGATTTTATATCCGGTTACATTTTCTGGTGTTATATTTTCAAAATCATCATCGTGTAATCGAAAATCTAAGATAACCACATCTGGATTAAATTCATTTACTTTTTTAATTGCTGATTCAACAATTTTGGTAGAACCTAAATTCTTAAAATCATTTCCAATAGATTCATATTTTTTTAGAGTGCATATTTGTCTAAAGACTATATCCCAACCTTTTTCAACTTCATCATCAATATAAAGTATTTTACCAGCTTCTGTAATAATTTGATTATTGGCATCAATACTTTCTTGTATAGGAAATTGTGCTTTTAAATATTTAAAGTAAAGGTTGCTACCTAGTTTTCTTTCTATAGTCTGAATTTGTTCATTTTCTATTTTTAAAGCATTTGCCCATCTATAAATACTCCACTCATTAGTGATGGAATGGTGGGTTGCATAGTTACCAGATGGCTTAACAATAATTCCTTCAGTAAACTGCCTTATAAACAATTCCTCGTTTATTTCGTGGTAGTTACTCTCAATATATTTCACTTGTTTTTCAAAATCTTTTATAGATACTTTTTCCGTTGTATAGATTCCTCTCGAAAATAGAATAGAGCCTAATTTTGACAATTTATTGATTTCATTTTCGGTTTCGTAGCCAAAGAAGACAATCGGTGTTTGAATATTATTAAATTCAGGTGTTAATCGAATATGACAAGCAAAACGGAGTCCGGTAAATTCTATATAATTATCCTCTGAAAGCGAGTACGGAATAAAAATACAATCATATTTGTGATTTTTAATTTCAATTTTTAAGATACTATCTATTTTCCCATCAATAGAAAAATTAGGGTTTAACAATTCTTGTTTGCCAATTTGAAACTTGAAAGATCCTCCTAGTTCTCTTGCAAAATCAAAAACAACCTGAGATGTAATATTGTCATTATATATCAATAGCGCCTTCATACCGATAAAATTTTTTTCTTAATTTCAATATTTAATTTCTCTACATTATTACTATCAACTCTGAAATCAAAATTTAGGATACTATTAATTTTATCCAGCTTTATGTCTAAATTAGTTTTGACATCCTCATCTTGTTCAATAGCCAAATTACCAATAATCTGTCGTGCTAGAAGCATATAGGAGAGTTTCCATTCTTTGTTTGCCAATTCTAATAGAGTTTTAGAATTGCCGGCAATAGTATCCTTTAAAAAAGGTATTAGCCGTTCACTATAAAAATCAGTAGAATTCAGATTTAAAAACTCATACTCATCGTTGTTATAAGTAATCTGACTTATACCTCCGCTAAAACAAACAAGTTTTACTTTTCCTTTCTGACAAAAGTTGTTGATGTAGTTCAACCCTCTTGTTTCCAATGCAGATTTATGTGCTATGATTAATTCTAAAGAATTTTCAAATTTATATTCCTCTTGGTTAATTTGCATAATAATACTCTTACATTCATTACTTTCGGGCATAAAAGCATCCTCTAATGAACTTATTACTTTTACATCTTCTGCCTTGTTAGGAAGAAAAAGTAGCTGTCGTGATGGTCTATCTTCTAAAAATAGAAATTTCATAAAAAAAATTTAAATCTGTATGTAAACCCATTTATTTCTTTATCATAAGCTTGTAACCTAGGAGTTCCTATGATTGATAATTCTTTGCCAGATATGTTTCCTTTTATACCGTAATAAACAATACATAACTCACCATGAATTTCATTATTTTTTTCATCAATAAATCTACTGACTATACTGAAATCGCACAAGCTAAATATGCTGCCAGAAATAGCATTCATTCCTCCTCCTAAAAATTGAACTAAATTATTTGTATTTAGTTTTCTTGTAGGAAACGAGTTTACATGTACAATGTCAATAATCAACTCGTTTTCTTGCATCTCGTAACTGAAAAGGATTTTCTTTTCAGTTTCATTTTTTTTAATTTCAACTAATACAGTATCAATCGCAGAAAGAAATCCGTTTGTATAGGTATAGAAGTCTAAATTTTTGAAGTTTTCAATACCTTCAAATTTATAATCTGCTATTTTGTTGTTTTTTTTCTTTAATTCTTTATAAAAATAACTTTCCCTAAATTGTATTTCTGTTTTAAAAATATCAACGACATTTTCAAATGTTGTAACAATGCTTCCTTTTATCGGCTTCTGCGGCTGTAATTCTTTTGGTAGGTTGTATTGAAAAGGATATTTTATATCAGATTCATCTTTATTGTCAAAATTTTCTTTACACCAGTTGATTAAAAGATTATTAGGGAATTGCCATCCAATTTTCATATCTTGAAAATTGGGCCATCCGTATTTGGGCACTCCATTTTCATTTAGTTCAACCTTGGGGGTATAAAGAAAATAATTCAATAGGTTATATAGGTCTCGCTGGACGTTGAATAGTTCAATATACCCTTTGTCGGCATTTATGTCTTGTATGAATAAACTAATAGTTTCATACTTTTTTTCATCCCAGATATGTGTAGCCCACTTTAAGGCAGTGTTTTCTTTGAACTTTTCCAAATATTGAGAAACTAGCCTTGGATTATGTGTAAGCTCATTTTTTTTGTTTTGTGAATTGTTGTCAGAAGTTGCTAATTCATTGTTTGGGAAGTTAATAGATTTAATTTCATTTAGCTTTCCTTCAATTTCTTCAATTCGTTTGATTAGCACTTCGTCTTTATCATTTTCTGATTTAAACTCTTGTAAGGCTAACAACAAAACCCGCTCACGCTGAGCAGGGTTAAGCTTTTTACTTTCAAGTATCTCTTGTATAAAATCGTATTTATTCTTCATTTCTAAAGTGTAAATATTATAGTCATTTCTGGAGGGCTTTTATAATAGTTTTTCATGGCGTCTTCTATCCCTTTATTTTCCCATAAGTCTAACAATTGATTCATTGGGTCATTCATACCAGTTAATTTATCAAACCTCTTCTTCAATCCCTTAAAAGTTCTATCCTCAATTCCTTTCACCATCTTTAAAAACTCCAATTTCCCATCAAGCACATTATCTAAATGAGCATTCTTGTTTTTCACATGTCCTTTATCAGCAATGTAATCCCGTTTGAAAATTTGGTCCGCTTTTTCATAGCCGTACTTTTCCCAATAGTATAGCCACATGCGAATTTGCTTCACATAACTCCTGTGTACATTTACCTTGTCGTTTACTATCAAGCCTGTTACTTCCTGGCGATGCCCAGTTTTTTGCAAACGGGTTTTCTTAGGGTTGATAACCAGCTTTTGATCCTCTTCAATAATTCGTTTTAGCTCCTTGATAAAATCTTCATCCGTATAGATGTTGTGCGGTGATGAAAATGTAATATCGTCAGCGTACCTTGTGTAAGTTGCTCCGAATCGGTTGGCAAGTCCGGTAAGTCTGCGATCAAGCTTTTTGCAAAGAATGTTGGTTACAGTAGGGGATGTTGGGCTCCCTTGTGGAAGTACCGTTTTTCCTTCTCCTTCAATTTCAATGGGATGGGTGCAAAGACTTGCCAAGAGAAAGGCTAAAGGTTCTTTGTCTCCATTCAGGGCAAAAGGCTCATACATAAAGCCCATCTTCACTCTATTACGATCAAATGTGTGAAAGAAGTCTTTTAAGTCCATATTTAGGACATAATGATGCCCTACGTGCTTTTTGGCATTGTCAACGATTGACTTCTCTAAAACAAAGCCCGTTGCTGCTTCATGTGGTTCATAAACACATTGAAGTACAAAGTTTAGAGACCGGAGGATTGACTTTAAACCTTTCACAGGTGAATGGATAGTTCTATCTGCACCTGACTTTTTCTTAATGGTAAAAGTCTGACAACGCTTTTTGCAAAGTGAAGGATTAGCGTAATAGGTCAGTGATTTTAACTGAATTGGCTTACACACTTCACCATACATCATATTTTTAGCGTCACTTAATAGTTTTACTAAGTCCTCTTTGCTTTGCAGTTCTATAAACTGCTTCCGTATTTGTTCGATATGAGCCTGCTCAATTTTCATGATTCAATTTTTAAAGTTTTTGAAAACACTTGCCTGATACTCTTTTTGTATGTATTTCAATTACATGAACTGAAATTCAATCGATATTCATCACTAAGAATTACATCAATTACAACTTAATATTATTGTTCTTCTTATCAATAACCGTTGTTAGAAATGCCTAAGCGACATTCATCCCTACCACAGTTTGGGAGAAGATGCCGATTATTGTTTCCGCTGTTAGAAATGCCTAAGTGACATTCATCCCTACCATAGGTAGGGAGAAGATGCCGATCATTGTTTCACTGGTTAACCAGTTACTTCCAGCACCCACGAATCAATATCTTGTGGCAAGTGTTTCAAAGAACTGCTGCAAAAGTATTGTGCTTCTATGCACTCAATCTGCACGGTAAAGATACAGATAAAAATAAGTTTCAAAAGATAATTTTCTAATTTCATGTAATGCATTGCTCATTCAGTGAATAAAAGTAACTTTGTGCTGTGCATGTAATCTGCACTTTAAATACATTAAGTTAAATACAACAAGCATGTCTATCAATAAAAATGCACTTATCCGTTATCAGGTTCTGGATCGTTGCTTCCGTAACATGGGCAGAATGTATTTTTTGGAAGACCTACTGGAAGAATGCAATAAAGCATTGGTAGATTTCAATCCTAATATCGAAGGGATACAAAGAAGGCAACTGTTTGATGACATCCGTTTCATGGAGAGTGAAGCAGGCTGGTCTATCCCTCTTGGCAGAATCCGTCATGGTAGAAAGGTTTATTACCGATATGAAGATTTGTCGTTTTCAATTAGCAATCAACCATTAAATGATTCGGAAGCCGAACAAATAAAGTCAGCCCTTCAAATTTTTTCCCGCTTCTCTGGTACACCTCAGTTTGAATGGGTGAATGAAATGATTCCAATGCTCGAATCTAAGTTTGGCTTAATTGAGCGTAAAAGTGAAATCATCAGCTTTGAGAGTAATATTGACCTTAAAGGGCTTCATTTTTTAACTCCACTGTTCAATGCCATAGTTAATGAACGGGTTTTACTCGTTAAATACAAAGACTTCAAAAGTTCTGAACCATACGAAATCACCTTTCATCCATTCTATTTAAAGCAGTACAACAATCGGTGGTTTGTCTTTGGGCTTAATTCTGATAATCAGTTCCCAAATTGGAATCTTGCCTTAGATCGAATTGAGTCATTGTCTGAAACTGCCCAGAAGTACAAAAAGTCAGAAACAGATTGGGAGGACTACTTTTTCGATTTGGTTGGAGTAACTCGTCCTGAAAATGCCAGTTTGCAGGAAGTCGTCTTGAAGTTTTCCCCTGAAGTTGCTCCCTATGTCATTACAAAGCCTTTTCATCCAAGTCAGAAGCACAAGAATGACCCAGCTGGCCTTGAAGTCAAAATCAAAGTCATTCCAAATTTTGAGTTGGAAAAATTGATTCTTTCTTTCGGAGAACAAGTCAAGGTAATTGCTCCACAGGATTTCAAAGAGCGTATTTTTCAACGTCTCAAGTCAGCTGGTCGTCTTTATTGAGTTTTGGCAAAATTACTCACGGCACGTATATGAATTTTTACGGTATTCGTGAATCGTATCGCTTATTTCAAGCTCTCTTGGATTTTTGGGCTTTGCGTGTCTGAAAAAACCAAATGTGCTTGAATGTGTAATAGGCTTTCTGCAATAAGGCACAACATAAAGGAATCTTGATAGGTATAATACAACCGACATTTGACTATCTATACAGGCCTGTCAACCCCGCCAAGCCGGGACATATTTATTTCAACCCAAATTCCGTATTAGACAAATACTGAATCGATTTACGACTCGTAATCAATGGTTTACAGAAACCATTGAAACGATTCGGACATCGGGATTAACCCACATAATCAGCACTATACGGTTTTTCAAAACCTTTACTGCTGAATTCGGTTTAACATAAAGATGGTGCAGGGCTTCTTGTTCCAACAATTTTCGTTATACTATCACGAATAAAATTCGGCAAAATCGTATTATTGGTAAGTGATATTTTCGCCGGATGGGCAAGATCTCTGACCATCTGATGGAGACGTTCTTCGCCATGTTCGGCTATTACACTATTTTTCCTATCTTCTTGATTAAAGTAATCATACATACCTTCGGCATAAGCTTCCGGATGAAATTGAGTGCCAATCATTTCAGGTGAAAATCTTACAGCCATAATGGCACGCTGACGAGGCTCCATTGGGTTAATTTGCTCTAATGCCAATACTCGCGGATAATCTTCTGTCCTTGTTTCATAATCTTCTTTAATTACTTCAAAAGAACGAAAATCCGCAACATACATAGGATTGGGAAGTCCGTCAAAGACTTCTTCATATAGACCATTTCCCGTCATATAGCATGGATATGTACCAAATGATTTTTTATTTCTCTGCCTCACCTCACCAAACTGAAAGTGAAGGCATGCCATTTGAAATGAATGACAGATAAAAAAGACATATTTCTTATTGCTATACATTAAGTTGTGTTGATACACCTTATCTATCCATTTTGAATATGCTACCTCCCATGTACCATCACCCTCTCTAGGATCACCGGGACCACCGGAAGAAATGTACATATCAAAGTCCAATGAAGGAATCTCGTGCTTGTGCCTGACATCAAAAATTTGATAACTTACTTCATCTCCGAATGAATTGGCATGTTCAACTATTGAGCCTAATCCAAGGTTAGGGGTATTATCATTGAGGTCTAAAATCGCTAACTTAATACTCATAATGCTTATTTTGGATGTTAGGGCAACATCCCTTTATCACCGCAAAGGTATGAAATCATCTTGACAATTATCAATCATTAAAATATTTAATTTAAAATGCCAAGTTACACCAAATAAACACCTCAATATCCTATATTTTTCAAATCAAAATATGCATTATCTTTTTTGAAATACAAAAATCACCTAAAGAATTGCTGCTCACACCATTTAGTGAAATTTCACAAGTAAAAAGTTACTATTTCAATTTGTGGTCTAATGATTCTTGCTTCACTCCTCATATAAAAAGAAATAGCAATTACAAATCATGTTATACCAAATTGATATATTAACTTAGTCCAACTTTCTTTTAAATCAAAATGCTCCCGAAACTTCGGGATGATAGTCTTTTAGGAGCAAATAATTGGACTATTATGAATATCCAATAAGTACAACTAAACAAATTTTAAAGAGACAAAAAAAGCCGATGCGCTTTCTTTCTCGACGCATCGGCTTATATACTAAACTATAAAATAAACTTATTTGCTTTCCGTATTATCGTTGGTTACGTTATTCGGCGAATTAGAAACAGTCGTTTTTTTAGTTGCTGCTTTTTTAGCTACCGGAGTCTTTGCGGCTTTAGATGCATTGGCTTTTGGAGCAGCGACTTTCTTTTCGGAAGCTTTAGCAGCAGGTGTAGCCTTCTTAACAGCAGGAGTAGCTTTCTTAGCGACAGGCTTTGCCGGAGCAGTTGCCTTACTTGCACTCGTAGAAGCTGATTTTGTAGCATTTGTAGAAGTTGCTTTTGCTGCGGGAGAAGCTTTTTTTGATGCCGGTTTTGGCGCAGCGGCTTTCTTCGCAGCAGGTTTTGCCTCTTTAGCTACAGTTTTAGATTTTGTTGCTGCTTTTGGTGAATTCTTTGGAGTTGTAGCAGGCTTCGCATTTCCTGCTGCTATTCCGGCAACACTATTTTTTACAAAAGAACCCCATGTCAAGTTGTCTTTACCATCCTTATGTGCAAGAGCTCTTTCTATAGCCATAGTTGCAGCATTCTCTACCACCCAATCAAAGTTTTCCTGACCAACTGAGAACAAGTCAGCATCCGGTGCGGGATTACAGAAATCAATAGCATAAGGAATACCGTCTCTTACAGCAAATTCAACTGTATTGAAATCATAACCCAATGCGTTATTCAATCTTAAAACATAATCCTTAATGGTTTCTAATAATTTCTTTTCAACCGGTCCACCATTAGTCACATATCTCAAGTGGTGCGGATTACGCGGCTCATATTGCATGATTCTAACATACTTTTGTCCGAGGCAATAACATCTGAAATAAGAATCAAACTGAATTTCTTCTTGTAAAAGCATTACCAACTGACCTGTTTCAGAGTAGGAACTAAACAAGTTTTCTACATCAGTTACTTTATAAACACTTTTCCATCCACCGCCTGCATGAGGCTTCATATAGGCAGGAAATCCTATTTCATCAAAAATACCGGACCAGTTAAGGGGGAATTTTAGGTTTCTGAATGAATTGCTGGAAGTATCCGTAGGCATTTCTTTTGAAGGTAGCAAGTAAGTCTTGGGAACAGGAACGCCAATTTTAGATGCCAGTGCGTTGTTAAAAAATTTCTCATCAGCACTCCACCAGAAAGGGTTGTTCATAACCGCAGTTCCACTAATAGCAGCATTTTTTAAGTAAGCTCTATAGAAGGGAACATCTTGAGAAATTCTATCCAAGATAACAGCATAATCAGTGGCTCTTCCTTGGAAAACCTCATCAACCATAACAAATTCAGCGCTAACACCTTTAACTTTCTTTTCGTTGATTCTATCAACAAATGCCTGTGGAAATGAATTCTCCTGGCCAAATAAAATTCCAATTTTTTTCATTCAGAAAATTGTTTTAATAAAATAATATTGAAGTATTTAAATTTTCAAAAAGCAATATGTGTAACTTTTTGGAAGTAAAACTTTGCCATTTTTAAAAATTGGCGCAAAGATAATGCATTACTATGTATAAACCAATTATTATCAGGAGTTTTTCTTTTATGACTCCTTAGAAAAATCAATATTTATCCGTTGCTTTATTTTTAGATGACAAAAATTTACTATTTTCATTAATTTCGACATTAACAATTTATAAAATCAGTTTTTTATTCTAAATTTTAGTCAATCCATATCGTTGAGGTAATAATCGTTTACATTTTTGCAATTTTATTATATTACTATATTCCACACCATAGACTGATACCATTTCTTGTACCGCCCCCACTTTTCACTTATTTTTTCTATCAAGGCCGATTCAGTACTTTTCTTACCATTCATTGGTTTGTTTATTATCGTATTTTCATCACAGATGGTCTCAACTGATGTGGCAAACCACGTAGTATATAATCGTGGCATCACAACACCCAACACCATTCCCGGCAATCCGCCAAAACTCTCCGGACCGGAATTACAAGTAATATCATCTGTATAATAAGCTATTACATATAACGAATCGTTAAATATTGTTACCGCTTTTCTGCATTCAAATCCGGCTATATCCCTAAATTCTCTGGTCAACTTCCACTGAAACTGCTTCACACTATCTAACAGTAAAAAATCATTTTCATAAAATTGTTTAATTGACTTAGATTCCATTGTTTTCATATTCTTATAGACAATATTTTTGGAAGCTACATCATCATCGCCCCACATTCTATAAGATTCTTTACTAGCTTCTTTATTGTAATAATAGTAGCTTTCAATAGGATTAAATTGCATCACAAATTGCTCTGTAGAATAATTTGGGGCTCTCTTGATCATATCTTCCATCCAAAAATTATCTTCATCTTTGTCTTGTGAGGCTATCAACTTTTTTTTAACGCTAACCTTCTTTTCAAATTTTATTGTACCACAAGAGACAATTCTCGTGTTTTGACCACTCGTGTTCTCTATAAAAAAGAAAATAAATAGAACTATTAAAAATATATATTGCTTTTTCATTTGTTGTTTACTTTACTCTTAATATTATAGATTAGACTTATGAATCCATACCTTTTGATCGTATTATATCGACTCTCTTGGGTGGAATACACACTTACGTTACGGCGATAACCGGTATTTTGATTCAAAATATCATTGATAGCTAACTGACATACAAAATTTTTATTTTTATCTATCGTCCATTCTACACTAGCATTCCATAAAACTTGATTGAATTTTTGTGAAAATGCATTCTCTGCACCTTGATAATCCCAATTTAAATCAGTTTTCAATTCAATTACTTTTGAAATTTTATATTTCAAAGAAGTGCTAATACTTTGCGAGAAATAATCTCCTGCTCCTGCGACCAAATTACCAAAAGAGCGATTAAAGCTAGGATAATATGAAATATCACAATCTAATTTTTCTTCAATCTCTACATTAAAATTTACACCTGGTGAAAAAGAATAATTCATTACATCCGTTTTAACAGTATTGACAAATGAAACTCTCTTGCTACCATTGCCGCTTAAACCTATTCCCCCTCTGAAGTTTTTATTAAACCGCATATCAAAATTAACATACACATAGGAATTAAAGCCTCCATTGACATTGGTATAGGTCGTTATTGACCTTCGTGATTCATCAAAATAGGTATTAGTCACTATATCATTGAAGGTGTTGGAAAAGCTGGCATACGACCACAAACTAAAATCTGATAACGCTTTCCACATATTATAAGAAATATTCATATTTTGACTATAAGATTGTACCAATTCAGGATTGCCCTTGATTAATACAGTCGGATCCGAATTATCTCTAACAGGCTGTATTTGGTCAATTGTAGGCTGTCTTGTCGAACCGGAATACCTAAGGCGAAGGCTTGATGTCCTATTAAATTTATAGTTAAAATTGGCTGAAGGAAGCCATCGAAAAGTTTTATTTTTAGTCTTAGTAGTATCTATCTTATTTTCTCTCAATGTCGTTGCATAATCGGCATTTGTTCCAAGTCTAAAATTATACTTTTCAGATTTATAGTTAAAAGCTAAACCGCCACCATTGGTAGAGACTACATAATTAAAATCACTACTAAGAGTATCAATATATCGATCATACTGTTGCGTTTCATCATTAAATTCATTCGTTATCCGGGAAGAAAGATTGCCCGTTTGTCTAGAATATATATTTCCTTGTGCACTCCACTTATCATTAATAGGTTCAGAATAAGTCACGCTACTATTATAAGATAGATTTGTATTGTCTAATGTCTGCAACTGATCCAATTCTTGAAATATTTGTTGAGCATAAAAGTTATTTTCACTTACCAGACCCGAAGACCCTTTTCCTTCAGAATAATTCAATTTTCCGTTAACACCTAAAAACCTACCCTTCTTTCGAAACTTTCTAGATAAAGCCACATCACCATTGAAAGATGTCGTCTTCTTATTATTGCTCAATGCTCTATCAACAGTAGTTATTAGTGAGCTATCAAGACCTACTTGCCTTGTATGGACATTTTTAAAATTCTCATTATCTTTCACACTTGTAGAAGCATTGACTGTTAGATTGGTAAACGAATCAATCTCATATTCAAATTTCAATTTTCCGGAATTAGTCAAAACCTTACTAGACAATTGTTCTATACCGGTTTGAGCATAACTTTTATCTTGCAAAAAATTAGTAGAATTGTCACTTACATCCTTTTGTAATCGAATATCTGAATATCCATAACCACCGGAAATTTTTATCTTATCTTTAGCTAGTTTAGTTGAAAACGACGCACCCCCACTGATTGATTTGGGAAGTCCTTGGCCGTTATACCTACCATCCCAACTAAAATCATCATCTTCTAAAACATAAGAAACCGACATCATTCCATCACCCTCATAAAATGTTGACATGCCACCGCCACCGCCATATTTGCTCATATCATCAAAGTTCAAGCCCGTAGTCCCTGTATTACTTGCTATACCATATACTGAAAATTTAGTTTTACTTGTATATGCCTGTAACATCAATGATTCATCATAATAAATCGGATTGAGACCAATACCTGCAGTAGCTTTCCCAAAATATCCCTTTTTATACTCATCTTTCAGCGTCAAATTAATAGCTTTAAACTTCTCATCGTCCGGAATACCGGTCATTTCTTCCATTTTAGAAGTTTTGTCAAAAACCTGAACCTTATCTACTGCCTTTGCCTGAATATTTCTTGTTGCAATTGTAGGGTCTGAACCAAAAAACTCTTCGCCATCGACAAAAACTTTTTCTACTTTTTCACCAAATGCAGTAATTTCACCTTTTGAGTTAACCTGAATACCAGAAAGCTTCTTCAGCAAATCTTCCACATTGGCATTAGAACCGACCTTAAAACTATCCGCAATAAATTGTATTGTATCACCTTTAAATTTTATCTTACTACCATCAATAATGGTAACTTCATTCAGCATCTGGCTATTTTTAATCAATCGAATAGTATCTAATTCAAATACTTGATTTTTTAATATTTCAACATCTGTAGCATATCCCATATAATCTGGATATGAAATAAAAATATCATACTTGTCGGGCTGTATTTTACTAAAATTAAATCCGCCATTCATATTAGTTCTCTGAAAGCCTATCAAAAGAGAATCTGACGTTCTCATTAAGGTAACTGTGGCCTTCTCCAACCCATAACCATTTAAATCATCACACACTATTCCTTTCAAACCTTGACCATTCACAACAAAGGCATAAAAAGACATTAAAAGCAACAAATAAAATTTTTTCATACTATTTCAATTCAAAAACACCTCAACTATCCTACAATCCTATCTAGTGTAGAATTAATTTTTAAATAGACAGACACTACGTTTACCTTGGGAAAATTTCTTTACTCAATAAATAAATAAATTCCATAATTCAGCCAAATATACAATTTATCAAAAAATAAAGCTGTTTTTAATCAATAAAACGATGAAAATTCAGTTATTTCTCTAAAAAGAGTATATAATTTAAATACATATATAACATTGTTTTATATTTGACAATTATTATATCAATTAAATCATTAAGTTATGGGATTTTTAAAAGAATTTAAAGAATTTGCCGTCAAGGGAAATGCAATGGATTTGGCAGTCGGTGTTATTATTGGAGCTGCATTTGGGAAAATAGTTGACTCTATTGTCAATGACCTGATTATGCCAATTATTGGAATTATGTTTAATGCAGATTTTACAAACCTCTATATTCCGCTATCTGATAAAGTTACACTGGGGATGACATTAGAACAAGCCAAAGAAGTAGGCCCTGTTTTTGCTTGGGGTAATTTTATTACTATTTTATTCAATTTTATTATACTTGCATTTATTATTTTCATCATGGTAAAGGGAATGAATAATTTAAAGAAAAAAGAAGAAGCTCCGGCAGCTCCGGCAGCTCCATCGGCAACAGAAACATTGCTATCTGAAATAAGAGATGAATTGAAAAAGAAAAATTAAACCAACAAAAAGAGTTCCGACAAAATCGGAACTCTTTTCACAATTTAAATAATCAAAATGGAATAATCGTCACCCCAATGTTCCAAACATTCAACTGAGGCCCTTCATTTTTCTTATACAGAGAGGCAAGGTCATACATTCCAAATACACTCCACTCTCCTACTCCAAGGCGCACTGTTGCCGATACGTCAAATGGGTTTTGATGGAACTGGGCAGAACTTGTTTGTTGAATTGTTGTTTTATAATTCGTATAAACACTTTGTTTTAATAATTGCTTAAAACGGTATCCTACAACAACTCCACCATCGATATGAAAGTTATATTTGCTTTGCGGTTTTGTATTAATGTTTAATAATAGTGGAATCTGTATTTGACCTAAAACCAAATTATTCTTTTTTAATTCAGAACCGTATGGTGAGGGTAAAATTTCTACTTTATCTCGAGTATTGTTCAATGTTACATCATTTTTAAAACGTAAAACATCCCATTGAAAACCAAGTCCTGTGACAAATTTCAGATATTCAGTGCCCAACTTAAACTTATGTTCAAACAAATTTACATGAAAGCTAACGGAGGGTTGATCAAGCTTCCATAAGTCATGATTTTGGTTGGGTTGAAATTCTAAAAACTTATTGGAAAGGCCTACGACTGACATCTCAAAACCAGCCCAGACTCTTTGAGCCGGCCACCATTTCATTTTCTTCTTGTTCCACTTTTCAATATTTTCATCCAAATCAACATTACCCTCTATATATACATCTTCCGGCTCTTTAGGCTCAATAATGTCAGAAGGTACAGGCTCAGGGATAGCAGGGTCTTTCAAAATTTCGATATTTGATTGGTCATTAATCTCAGTATCCACAAATTTACTTCCTGCAATCTTAATATTGGATACATCATAGGATTTGCCAAAAAGATAGTCAGATGTCATATCTCCTTCAACCAAGGAGGCGTCATTGGTTTTAATATTGAGTGACTTACATGATCCTGACAACTCTATTCTTGTTGCATCATTGCCTTCAACTACTACGTTTTCCAACGTAGCATTAATATTAATTTTACTTGCATCATTTCCGATTATTTCAACTGACTTAGACAGTCCACCACTTACAGTTATCTGGGCTACATCATTTCCTTCAATTTGACTGACATTAGAACATGCAATCGTAACATTTTTTATTCCGTTGATATTAAGGACACCATTCTTAACATCTAAATCCAATTTTTTACCGTTATTGTCTCTTATTCCCGGTGTCCCATCATCTTGTTTTATAGTTACAATGGCATTGTCATTGACAACAATTTTACTAAATTTAGATAAGTCTTGTTTGGAATTAGCACCATCAGAAGGATTGCTCTGAGCATACATATTCATCGAAAGAAATAGTATCAATGTGCTGAAAATGAGTTGTTTCATTTTAAATTAAATTTCAAAAGTTATGTAATAATTTCAATTATTTGGCAGTACTTATTTCAAAGCCTGCAATTCTGATAGCCAAGCCATCAAATTTTCCTTTTTCATCATAGGTGCTTGCTATATCAAATAGTCCTTCTGATTTTATAATACCACGCTGATTTTCAACAAAGCCGTAGATCGCAGCAGATTTTCTATCCAGATATTCAATCCTTTGCTTGATACCCTGAAGAACCATTGGTTGTTCTATTTTTGTCTCTTTTCTTTGTCCAAAGGCAATATCATCAATACGATATCGACTTTCTGAAACAATGCGACTTAATCCTAACCTTGCAATCCGAGGTAAAAGTGGCTGAGTTCGGTCAACTGACTTCATTTCATTTGAAGTAATTTCGATTTCAGAGTTATCTACTTGATTCAAAAATGATTTTTCATTTAGATCTGTTATATCAGGTTTAATGTCAGCAGTTAACGTATTCTTTACATCAATATATTTCTGCCTTTCATAAGTCAATGCTTGATGCTTAGTCGATTTAAAACCTTGGTCTGCGCTTGTCAAGTTATGCTGACTTTGGCTCGAAGTTATCGTCTTCGATGGATTTTCTACTACATCAGACGCATTATCTATTTTACTTGAAATTTTTGTTTCATTTATTAAGGACCCATTCGTTTTCACAGCAATTGGCGGCATTTCAGCATTATTATACATATAACTGTTTAAACCTATGGTCAACATTAGTCCAAGAATGCTGGCTGCAACGGCAACATAAATGAATCGTCGTATAACTCCTTTCTTCTTCAATTCATTTTTATGTGTATAAATCAATGACTTATCCGGAATTAATTTAGTTGCCTTCATAGCGTCAAAATGCTGACGCAAAATATCATCTTGTTCAAGCCAATTATTTAGCCTTTTTAATTCTTTATCACGAATGGTACCTTCAACTGCACCAAACATCAACTCTTCCTCCTCAATTGAAGGCTTGTTTCGCTTCAAATGATTAAATGATACCTTTGAATCCGGTTTTTTCCCTGATTCTACTTTTGAATCATAATAAAACAAATCATCCTGTTGAAAATTTGCGATACTATTCCGTTTCATAAAGTCAGTCAATGCTACATCCTCTTCAGAAGTTAACCGCCCTTCTATCCGATCCAAGATGAAAGCCTCATAATTTTCAAATGTTATATCAATTTTCTTCATCAGATAATATTTCTTTTGGTATGCTTTTCTGTGCAATTCTTATAAAAACAATTTAAATGTATAATCAATCCCCACATCACTTTATACATTAATCGGAAATAGATTTCTATTTTCAATCAACCTATCTTTCATTGACTTGCGAGCGCGAAACAAGTAAACCTTAACCTGTGATGCGGACAGTCCGGTTATTTGTTCTATTTCTTCATAAGAATATCCCTCATAATCTCTTAATAAAATTACTGTTTTTTGATTCTCAGGCAACTTTCCTAAGGCGTAATCCAACATACCTTTCAAATCGTAATCTTTCTCCTCATAGGGCTCAGGGTTTTGATTGGATAAATACGCATCTCTTCTTTTCTTTGACCTGATATAATCAATCATGGTGTTATAACCAACGGTAAACAAATAGCTTTTCGCTTTGACAAATTCTACATCACGCACTTTAATCCACATCTTAGCAAACGAATCTTGCACTAAATCATGTGCTGCCTCTGTATCACCTATATTCTTCACAAAAAATCGATATAGATTATCAGCATATTGATCTACTGTTGTATTATATTCATTTATCGTCACTTTTATTTCATTTTTGTCTTCATCTAATTCAGCTTAAAAAAACTAATTTACAAAAATAACCTCTTACGTTTTTCTTTTCGATTGACATTTACCTTGAGTAACATTATAAATCGTTCGTTTTTTCTGATTTCTATTATTATACGGTCAAGTAGTCGTATTTGTTACAATTGTCTATAGAATATTTTAGGATTGAGTATCATTTAAAATCTTGATATACCAATATTCTTACATTCCAAAGGAAAAATTAGCAAAGTTTCGAGAGAAAACCATATATTTGGAATGTAGAATAAATTCGTTGTATTTATAAAAAATCTTCCATCAGAGAAATAAATTAATTATAAACCACCGATTTATCTATATATCTTATATACCATGAAGTTTAAATTAGGAATTTTATTTTGTATTTTAGCTGTAGCTAACTGGTCTTGCCTTAAAGCACCGGATTATCCCATTGAACCAGTGATTAACTTTATTTCATTAAGTAAAGATGTTGTCAAGCAAAGCCAATTTAATTTGGACAGCACTTATATAACATTCGGTTTTACGGATGGAGATGGCGACTTAGGAGATAGGGATTCGGTCAATATCTTTTTAACAGATCAGCGTATCAAGACCAATCCGATTGTTTATAAAATACCTCTATTAGCGCAGAATTCAGGTGCGAAAGGCATTTCAGGAGAAATAAAATTACGTGTTTATTCTGAATGCTGCATATACCCAAATGGTGAAACTCCTTGTTTTCCTTCAACTACTTATCCTACCGATACCCTTGTATATAGCCTTTATATAAAAGATAGAGCCGGTCATAAAAGTAATATCATTTATACACCTCCAATCATTTTATTATGTCAATAGCAGCATCAGAACTTGTCATCAATGAAGATGGCACTATTTATCATTTAGGACTTCATCCGGATCAATTATATCCAACAGTAATTACCGTAGGCGACCCTGGACGCGTGGAAAGACTTAGTAGGCGCTTTGATCGAGTTGATTACCGCATCCAAAAAAGAGAATTCGTCACACATGGTGGTAAATTAGGAAATAAAGACATCATGGTCATTTCGACAGGAATCGGTACGGACAATGTTGATATTGTGTTAAACGAAATCGATGCACTCGCCAATATTGATTTTACGACCCAAATGATTAAAGAAAATCATACGTCACTGGATATTATGCGTGTAGGTACATCGGGTACGATTTTGCCGCATATTGAAGTGGATAGTATTATCCTTTCAAAAGGTTCTATTGGCTTGGATGGATTGATGCATTTCTATCAAAGAGAAAAACTTAAGGAAGAAATTGAGTTACTCACATGGGATATCCGGTGGCCCATTCCTCCTTATTTTTATTATGGAAGTCCGATACTTTTTGAAAAATATAAAAACATAGGTATCCCCGGAATCACTGTATCCAACACCGGTTTTTATGGACCTCAAGGTCGCACTCTTAGACTTAACCCGACAGAAAAAAATCTTTTTGACCAATTGAGTGGCAAATCCATTGGAGGTAGTCCAATAACAAATCTTGAAATGGAGACCTCAGGGTTATATGGACTATGCGAACTTTTAGGCCATCATTGCTTATCCGTCAATGTTATTCTCGCGAATAGACCAAACGGTAAATTTAGCCGAGACCCTTACCAATCCGTAGAAAAAATGATAGATGTAGTTTTTGAAGCCATTACCCAAGACGCATGATTATTGGTGAAATATAAGCTGAATACAGGAAAACCTGTGTGTAATTAGTTGCTTCGTTTTAAGAATTTATTTTAGGTTGACCAATGATACAATATTGATTATCAAGGATATATTAAAACTTTTAAATCGAAATAGTTTTTGGGTTAAATAAACTATATCTTTGCACCTTAAAAATTGAGAATATATGGCTTTAAAATGTGGCATTGTAGGTTTGCCAAATGTAGGTAAATCAACCCTTTTCAATGCTTTAACGTCTGCTAAGGCATTGGCAGCCAACTATCCATTTGCTACAAAAGAACCTAATCTAGGAATCATTACGGTGCCAGATGTCAGGCTAGACCAACTTTCGGATATCGTCCAACCTCAGAAAGTACAACCGACAACGGTAGAAATTTTGGACATTGCCGGATTAATAAAAGGAGCTAGTAAGGGAGAAGGTTTGGGTAATCAATTTCTTGCTAACATACGTGAAGTTGATGCCATTATCCATGTTATTCGTTGTTTTCAAGATGACAATGTCGTCCACGTGGATGGTTCTATTAACCCGGTCAGGGACAAAGATGTAATAGATACAGAGCTTCAATTGAAGGATATTGAAACTCTCGAAAAGAGGATAGACAAGCTCCAAAAAAGCGCCAAAACTGGAGATAAAGCTGCTAAAGCAACCTTTGATTTAGGACAAAAACTTTTAACACATTTGGAGGGAGGCAACAATGCTAGATCTTTCGAGGCAAGTGAAGAAGAGTTGATTGAAATATCCGAATTCCAACTACTTACCTTTAAGCCCATATTGTATGTTTGTAATGTGGACGAAGGGTCGGCGATAACAGGTAACGAATATAGTAAAACAATCGAAGATCTTGTAAAAACAGAAAATGCCGAAGTGGTATTAATATCTGCAGGAATCGAAGCAGATATTGCTGAATTAGAGACCAAGGAAGAAAGGCAAGAATTTTTGGAAGCAATCGGATTGAGTGAACCGGGAGTCAATAAAATTATAAGTGCAGCATACAAATTACTTGGTTTGATTACTTACTTTACTGCAGGCGTAAAAGAAGTTAGAGCATGGACCATCAAGGAAGGGACTAAGGCTCCCGGGGCAGCAGGTGTCATCCATACTGATTTTGAAAAAGGCTTTATTCGAGCTGAAGTTATCGGTTACAATGACTATATTACACTTGGTTCTGAAGCTGCGGTAAAAGAAGCAGGCAAGATGGGTGTTGAAGGCAAAGAATATGTTGTTAAAGATGGTGACATAATGCACTTTAGATTCAATGTATAAACATTTAATAATTTTAATATAATATATCATGGAATATCCAAAGGATCCATACATTTCAATTCACTACCGCAAATATCTGGGTTTGGATAAAATATTAACTGCTCAACATCTAAGAAGTGTTGATTTAAACAAGCCGGCACATGATGAAATGCTATTTATCGTCATTCACCAGGTGTACGAATTATGGTTTAAGCAGATAATACACGAATTAGAATCCATTTCTACGATGTTTAAAAATGACTATTTAGACGAAAGTAACATTGGTACGGCTGTATCAAGACTCGATCGAATATTGGTTATAATGGGTGTATTATTAGAACAAATCAGAGTAATCGAAACTATTAAGCCGATGGATTTTCTGGAATTCAGAAACTATCTTTTCCCTGCAAGTGGTTTTCAAAGTTTCCAGTTTAGGAAGGTTGAGGTTATGCTCGGGCTACCAAGCAACCAAAGAGTGACCTATAACAATTTGCCTTATCACACTCCATTTACAGAGGAAGAAAAACAAGAACTGGATTCCATCGAACAAGCAGGCACTTTAGTTACTGATTTGATTTCGTGGTTAGAAAGAACACCTTTCCTTAAGTTCAACGAATATAATTTCTTAAAGGTATATAAAGATGCTGTCAACAAAATGATTGAAAAGGAGCAAAATGCCATTAAAGAAAGTAAATACCTTTCAGAACAAGAGAAAGATATGAGGTTGAAAATGGTAGGGACAACCAATAACTACTTTGCCTCTATTTTTGACCAGGAAGCACATGACAACCTTGTCAAAGAAGGTAAGTTAAGGTTCAGCTATAAGGCAACTCTCGCGGCTCTATTCATAAAATTGTATCGTGATGAACCTATTTTACAATTGCCTAATCAACTATTAGAGCGTTTATTGGATATAGAAGAACTATTGACAGCTTGGCGTTATCGACATGCACAGATGGTTCTCCGCACATTGGGCAGAAAAATAGGTACAGGCGGCTCGTCAGGTTATGATTATTTGGCTAAAACAGCTGAAAAACACCACATATTTTATGACTTATACAACCTTTCTACGATGATGATACCAAAGGAAGACCTTCCAGTGTTGCCTCAAGACCTGAAAGAGAAGTTAAGCTTTACCTTTTCAACCCAAATTCCGCATTAGACAAATGTGGAATCGATTTACGACTCGTAATCAAAGGTTTACAGAAACCATTGAAACGATTCGTACTTCGGGATTAACCCTCATAATCAGCAGTATACGGTTTGTTAAAACCTTTACTGCTGAATTCGGTTTCAACAAAATAAAAATTTATTCAAAAAACTCGATTGGCTAAATTGAGATGGTTATTATCCATTCTCAATTTAGCCAATTATACCAAAAAATGTTGGGCTGATTTATAAATTATCCTAATTCTGCCTTACAGAATAAGAATTCGAGTTTATAACACTTCATATATCCCTGCAATGCCTTGACCTCCACCGACACAAGCAGTCACCATAGCATATTTTTCTTTTCTTCGCTTCGCCTCATTAATAACCTGTATAGACAACTTAGCACCGGTGCATCCCAATGGATGACCCAAAGCTATCGCTCCACCATTCACATTGACCTTTTCTTCATCTAATTTCAGTTCATTAATGACCGCTAAAGATTGTGCTGCAAATGCTTCATTCAATTCAATCAATCCGACGTCTTGCTGTTTAAGCCCTGCCTGATGTAATGCTTTGGGAATGGCTGCACACGGACCTATACCCATATACAAGGGATCTACGCCAGCAACACAACATGAAATAAGTCTAGCAATAGGCTTTAAATTATACTTATTCACATATTCCTCACTAACCACGAGGACAAAAGCTGCTCCATCAGATGTTTGAGAGGAATTTCCTGCCGTGACTGTCCCACCATTGGTAAATGCGGGTCTAAGTTTTGACAAAGCGTCCATATTGGTATCTCGGCGTACACCCTCGTCAACCGCCACTGTCCATGAGCGATTTTGTTTCTTATCATTTTGGACAAAGATTTCTTCTACATCAATGGGAACTATTTCATCCGTAAATTTACCCAAATCTATCGCATTAGCAGCTCGCTGATGTGATCTAACTGAAAATGCATCCTGCGCCTCTCGACTAATATTCCATTTCTTAGACACCGCTTCAGCGGTATGTCCCATACCCACAATATAATTGGGTGTTGTCGAAGCGATATTATAATTGGGTGCAAACTTATAGCCCGTCATCGGAATGAGACTCATACTTTCTGTTCCTCCGGCTATGTAGGCATGACCCATACCTG
This sequence comes from Saprospiraceae bacterium, assembly GCA_018057925.1. GTDB lineage: Bacteria > Bacteroidota > Bacteroidia > Chitinophagales > Saprospiraceae > Parvibacillus. The sequence continues at coordinate 95,122 of JAGPCT010000008.1, read as the reverse complement.
CTTTTATCTTTGCAACGGCAATAGAAATGGTTTCTAATCCAGATGCACAATATCTGTTAACTGTCATACCAGGAACATCTTGCCCGAGAGAGCGCAATGAAATTAATCTACCAATCTGAAGCCCTTGCTCACCTTCCGGATTGGCGCACCCGACGATACAATCGTCAATCAAACTTTTATCAAAACCATCAACTGATTTTATTAAATGTTCAATTACCTTGATTGCGGTATCATCCGGTCTCATAAAACGAAGGCCCCCCTTCCCTGCTTTTGCGACTGCCGACCTATATCCGGCTATAATATATGCTTCTTGCATTATGTTATTTTATTTTAATTTATTAATTGCGAAGCGGCTTTCCTTTTTCCAACATATATGAAATTCGCTCCAAAGTCTTTTGTTCTCCACATAAACTTAAAAAGGCTTCTCTTTCAATATCCAATAAATATTGTTCTGATACATGTTGTGCACTTGAAAGGTCGCCTCCACACAATACATAAGCTATTTTTTTGGCAATCAAAATATCATGTTCTGATGCATAATTACCAAGTTTTAATGTATGTGCTGCGGAATATAAAGCGCCCAAGCCGGTTCGCCCTAACACCAATATATCCTTCCTTTCTGATGGTGGCACATAACTCTCAGATAATGCAATCACTTTCTCTTTAGCTTTGTATATAGCTTCAGGTTGATACATCACTACTTCGTCTTTTCCATTGAGATATCCATAATCAAATGCTTCATAGGCAGAAGTAGCAACAGAGGCTGTAGCAATTGTTTTAAATCGCTCAATTAATGTTGGAATCTGAACATCTCCCTCATAGAATGAATCAGATATTCTAACTGCAAACTCTTTAGTTCCACCACCACCCGGTAGTAACCCGACGCCGACTTCTACCAGCCCAATATATGATTCAGCACTAATTGAAGTAGCATCACAATGCATTATCATTTCACAACCGCCACCAAAGACATATCCCTGAGTAGCTGCAACCACCGGTATTTTACTGTATCGACACCTCATAGTTGTCTTTTGAAAAAGATCCACAGCTCGATTGAGTTCATCAAATTCCTGCTCATAAGCCAACATAGCGATAAGCATCAAATTGGCGCCTACCGTAAAATTTTTACTATTATTTCCTATCACAAGTCCACGCCATGAGCCTTCTTCCGCTATCCCAATGGCATCTTGAACCCCTTGTAAGATTCCCGCACCAATTGCATTCATCTTGGAAGTAAATTCCAAACATAGGACATCATCGCCTATATCCCAAAGCCTAACCTCATCATTTTTATAAACAATTTTTTCTTTTGGAAATAAACCAAACTGAACAATCTGTGCTGATCCCGGAACCGGAACATAAGAACTTGATTGAATATCGTAGAATGAAACCTGACCATTATCAGTCGAATAAAATGAAGAAAAGCCTTTGTCTCTCATTGTTAAGATCCATTCAGGAAGGCTATATCCAGCCTCCTCTATGGCTTTTATTCCTTTCTCTAATCCGATAATATCCCAATATTGAAAAGGTCCGTAATCCCACGCAAAGCCCGCTCTCATAGCATCATCAATAGAATACAAATGATCCGCTATTTCCGGAATTCTATTAGCTGCATACAAAAAGGTATAACATAATGAAAGCCTAACAAGCTTTCCACCATTATCAGGATGGTCAAATAAAACTTGAATTCGTTTAATAGGATCTTCTATCTGCTTTGAAGTATTCAGACTTTCAAGGGATTGGCCTGAATCGACTTCATATTCAAGGGTATTCAGGTTATATCCTAAAATAATTGGCTTACCCTTTGCATCTTTTTCACCTGTTTTTTTATAAAATCCACTTCCTGTCTTGTCTCCCAACCATTTATTTTCTATTAAATGATGAAAAAATACTGGAATTTGGGATTCTTGAATCAATTGGTCGTTAGGGTTATTCTGTCGTATTCCTTGTAATACGGACATAGCCGTATCCAATCCAACCAGATCCCCCAATCGGAAGGTGCCGGTTTTTGGCCTTCCTATGGCAACTCCCGTTAATTTATCTGCGGTCTGAATAGTTAAACCTAACTCTTGGGTCAACTGAAAAGTTTTCCCCATAGAGTAAACTCCTATTCTGTTGGCGATAAATGCCGGGGTATCCTTTGCAAGTACAGTACTTTTACCAAGATAAGTCTTACCAAAGTTCATCAAAAATGTGATAACATCTCGGTCAGTATCTTTTCCCGGAATAATTTCCAATAAGGCTAAGTATCTAGGAGGATTAAAGAAATGAGTCCCACAAAAGTGCTTTATGAAATCTTCACTTCTACCTTCTGCCATCATGTGAATAGGAATGCCTGAAGTATTGGAAGTTATCAATGTTCCGGCTTTTCTAACCTTTTCGACCTTTTCAAAAAGCGCCCGTTTAATATTTAAATCTTCTTTAACAACTTCAATAATCCAATCACATTGACTTAATCTTGATAAATCATCTTCAAAATTTCCGGTTTCAATACGACTTCTGAACTTTTTTGAATAAAGCGGAGCAGGATTAGTTTTGATCATCTTCTCTAAAGCCGCATGAGCAATGGCGCTTCGGTCGTTTCCTTCACTCGCCATGTCAAGCATAATTACTTCAAAACCTGCGTTGGCAAAGTGGCAAGCAATACCAGAACCCATCACTCCAGATCCTAAAACGCCAATATTTTTAATTCTTCTCATATATATTTTGTGAAAATATCAAATTTACAAATTATAAAATAAAATAATATGTATCTTTGTTTTTGAAACCCAATAATAAGAAATTTTTCTTTGTAACGTTATATTATTTTAAACTTATATTATGCCTTCAAAACAAGAAAAAAGGGAAGTTGTTAATAGTACAAAAGGATTTAGCTCAAGTCTATTTATCCATAGCCTATTAATTTTAATTGGTATTTCTCCATTGGCAACCTTCAAAGCTCCAATCTGGGAAGAAGAACAACCGGGAATGGAAGTTGCGTTAGGATTTCCTGATGAAGGGCAAGGAAATGACGAACCTACGCCCGGTAATAATGAACCGGGAGGATTGCCTCCTTCAAGTCATTCATCAGCACCAGCAGCTACTTCGCCCCCTCCTGCAACGACTTCACCATCAACTTCTTCATCTGCCACAGAGCCTGCATTGACCAATGACAACAGTGAAGCTGTCGAAGCTATGGCTGCTAGTGAAGCAAGGAGAAAAAAGGCAGAAAGAGAACAAGTGGAGGCTGAACAAAGGCGTAATGCGGAAATCCTTGCAGAGGCAAATCGTAAAGCTGAAGCAGAACGTAAGGCTCGTGAGGCGGAATACGCAGCTTCAAAAGGAAAATATGGTGGACTTCTAAAAGGAAGTGGATCGGGACGTGGCAATACAGGTAAAGCGGGCAATCAAGGAGATCCTAATGGAGACCCCAATGCTAAAAACTTAGAAGGAATCCACACCGGCAAAGGAAGGATTGGTGGTGGACTTGGTAATAGAGGCTTGGTTTCAGAACCTAAGATCACCGATAATAGTCAAAAAGAAGGAAGAGTTATTATAAAAGTTTGTGTTAATAGTGACGGTAATGTTATTAGTGCTGACTTTACACAAAGAGGTTCTACTACACAAGATGCATCCTTGATAAATATTGCCAAAGCTAATGCACGAAAATTTAAATTTACACCTTCCGATGTATCACAGCAATGCGGGACAATAACGTATGACTTTAAGTTGCAATAAATATCAACATTAAAAACTAATACCGATAACCCTTAACATAAACTAATTTACAACTTCGAGTAAAGGTTTATAGCAATCCTTGTCAACATTGACAAATGTAAAGAGGCTGTCCAAACTTTTCGGACAGCCTCTTTTTATAACTCTTAGATCGAATGGAGTAAAGCTCTGTTATTAAAAAATACTTATTTCAATGCCTCCATTTTCTTTTTATACTCTTCAGCTTTATCCATTTGATTTTTACGTGCATAAATCTCACGTAAAGCTATGAGTGTATTTTTATCATTGGCATCACTCTTTTCAGCTTGAAGGAAAAAAGGCAATGCTTTATCAAACATACTCAACATACTTGCCTGAGCTGCATCATATTTCTTCATACCATCTTTAGACAAATCTTCTGCTAGTGAATTCATCAAAGTAACATAGCTTGCGGCTTTGTTATAATATAACGTACCCATACTATAGTTGGCAAAGTTATTAGTAGGCTCTTTAGCTAATGCCTTCTGGTACGTCTCCATAGCCTTATCCAAAAACTTATTAGCATTTGATGTATCTCCTTTTTCGGTTGCATCCTGATACAGTTTATCATACACATTCCCCAATGTATTCACTACACTTATATTATCAGGTTCTTTACTGGATGCAAGTTCCAATTTGCTGATAAGGTCATTCAGTTTACCTTGACTTAAGTAAAGGTTAATTTCGGAAAACAGTAAATTGTTGTCATCAGGGAATGCAGCTCTACCTTCTGCCAGAAACTTCTCAGCTTTAGAGGGATCACTTTTCATGTAAGAGCGAAATAACCCATCATACACCTCAGCAGTTTTATTATCACCCTTCAGGGATTGCTCGTACAAAGCTCCTGCTTCTGCCAAATTACCACTATTATATGCTGCCAATGCTGTGATATAATATTGATTGTTCAAATCTTTAGGCTCATCCAATGCAGTTTTATACTTTGCAACTTTTAAGACATCATACGCTTTTAAGATTGAATTAAAATCCCTGTATGCCTTCGGATAGTCTTGCGCATAGAAAAACTCTAATCCTGAGGTACTTAATAAAGGAATCAATTCAACCAATCCATTAAATGCATCTTTCTTGGCACTTTCTTTAGGAGCTAGCGTCAAGCTTTTATTATAAGCATTGAATGCGATATCAGCCGCTTCTGGATTCTTAGATTTGGCATCTGGTGTAACCATTTTGATGGAAGCATCTGCCTGGGCTAATTGCCCATAAATCTCACCTTTGACAGCCCATGCAGCATAATCATTATCAATAGATCCGGTGGCAAATGCATTATCAATCAATGTCTTAGCTTCAGATAAATTCTCTTTATTTGTTGGATCAAGAAAATATCCGGTAATAGCTTTTTTAGCTTTCTTAGCTAACTTACTTCCATCTTCTTGTGCTTGAGCATTTAAATGCATAAATCCCAATAAAAACAAAACCCATAATACGTTTTTCATAAGGTAAATATTTTGATTTACTTAGCCAAATTGGCTCATTTAATAAATTATGTTAATAAATTCGATTTTAACGATTAACGCTATTTTATTTTCTATCGTTTCAGGCAACACGTACTTATTTATTAAATATTTCTTAAAATAAATATTGTATTATTCTTCCTCTGTGCTGTCAGCCAACATCGATTCTTTAATAACTGCGATATCGGCAATTCTATCCTTAGCATCCAATTTAATCAACCTCACACCTTGAGTAGCTCTTCCCATCACTCTTATCGCCTCTAAAGCCATACGAATAATTATTCCATTGCGAGTGGTTATCATCATCTCATCCAATTCATACACCTCCTTTATAGCTATCAAATTCCCTGTTTTATCAGATATCTTCATCGTTTTGACACCCTTACCGCCCCTATTGGTTACCCGATAATCTTCCAATGCAGAACGTTTTCCGTTTCCATTTTCAGAGACAACAAATATCGTTACCAGCATATCGGCAGGATCAACACAAACCATGCCGATCACTCCATCATCAGGACCTTCTAGCAGCATACCGCGCACACCGGCTGCATTGCGACCCATAGAACGAACCTTACTTTCATTGAAGCGAATAGCCCGTCCCATTCTATTGGCAAGAATGATCTCATTCGCTCCATTAGTCAGTCTAGCTTCTAATAGCATATCACCTTCATTAATGGAAATCGCATTGATACCATTGGATCGCGGCCTTGAGAAATCAACAACCGGAGTCTTCTTGATTGTACCTTTTCTTGTACAGAATAGGATATAATGATTATTCAAAAACTCTTCATCATTCAAATCAGTAATTGGAATATACGCTTTTACACGATCATCCTGAGGAAGGTTAATTATATTTTGTATAACACGACCGGTAGATACCTTGCCGGCTTCAGGTATTTCAAATACCCTCAACCAAAAACATCTACCTCTTTCTGTAAACAATAGTAGGTAATTGTGATTAGATGCCACAAACATGTGTTCAATAAAGTCCGCATCCCTTGTTTTGCTACCCTTAGAACCTCTTCCCCCTCTATGCTGAGGCTTATATTCGTCCAAGTTTGTACGCTTAATATATCCAAGATGAGAGATCGTGATAGCAACAGCGTCATCGGCTATCAAATCTTCCATACTTATATCGCCATCAGCATGAGTAATCTCAGTTCGTCGTGGATCTCCAAACTTATCTTTTATTTCAACCAATTCGGTTTTAACTACATCTTTTTGCAATTGCTCACTACCCAAAAGTTCTTTCAGATATGCTATGGTCTTAAGCAACTCCTGATATTCATCCTGAATTTTTTGTCTTTCTAAGCCGGTTAACCGTTGCAACCTCATTTCAAGGATAGCTTTGGCTTGGATATCAGAGAAATCAAATCTTGCTACCAATCCGGCATGAGCTTCATCCACTGTCTTTGATGCCCTTATCAAAGCGATTACCTCATCCAGATGGTCTAAAGCTTTGAGCAATCCTTCTAAAATATGAGCTCTTTCTTCAGCTTTCTTCAGGTCAAATTTAGCCCTACGAACAATCACTTCAATTCTAAAATCAATAAAGTGCTGCATCATTTCTTTCATGGAAAGAAGGACCGGACGACCTTTGACTAGAGCTATATTATTTACTCCAAATGAACTTTGCAATGAAGTATATTTGAACAGTTTACTCAAAACTACACTAGCCATTGCATCCCGCTTTACTTCTACCACTATCCGCATACCATTTCGATCTGACTCATCACGGGTATCTGAAATACCTGTGATCTTGCCCTCGTTAACCAGTTCGGCTATCTTTGCAACTAAATCCGCCTTATTTACCTGATAAGGTATTTCTGTTATGATGATGACCTCTTTGTTAGAATGATTCTCTATTTCAGCTTTGCCACGGACAACTATTCTACCTCTACCTGTCTCAAAATATTCGCGAATCCCGGATGTACCGTAAATGATGCCTCCTGTGGGAAAATCAGGTCCTTTGATGTGATGCAATAACTGATCTGTAGTAAGATCACCGTCCTCTACCAACTGAATCAAGCCGTCTATTACTTCAGATAAATTATGTGGAAGCATGTTGGTTGCCATACCGACAGCAATACCACTTGCACCATTGACAATAAGATTGGGGATTCTGGCAGGCAGTACAGTAGGCTCCTCAAGAGTATCATCAAAGTTTAGTGTAAAATCAACGGTATCTTTCTCGATGTCCCGAAGCATTTCTTCAGCTATGCGTGAAAATCGTGCTTCGGTATAACGCATCGCAGCCGGGCTGTCGCCATCCATAGAACCAAAGTTACCTTGTCCATCGACTAAAGGATACCTCATACTCCAATTTTGAGCCATCCTAACCATCGTATAATATACTGAAGAGTCACCATGTGGATGGTACTTACCAAGCACCTCCCCCACAATTCTGGCAGATTTTTTATGCGCTTTATTATAGTTGAGACTTAGCCCATCCATCCCAAACAAAACCCTGCGGTGTACAGGCTTCATTCCATCTCTCACATCAGGAAGCGCTCTCGAAACAATTACCGACATAGAATAGTCGATATATGCCGTCTTCATCTCCTCATCCAAATTGATTGGCACAATCCGCTGATTGTCTTGCATAATCTTTTTCTTACTTTAAAATGTGCGCAAAGATACACAAATAAATTTGTTTTTTAAATATATAGTTTTTAATAATAAATCAGGTTTTATCACCCCATGTTAACCAACTTTTTATTACCCTATACTTAAAATATTACTTTATTCCGCTATCTTTGCAGCCAAAAATCAAGATATTCACATGGGAAGAGCTTTCGAATTTAGAAAAGAAAGAAAGATGAAAAGATGGGCCGGAATGGCCAAAACCTTTACCAGAATAGGTCGTGAGATTGCTATCGCCGTCAAAAGTGGTGGTGCTGACCCTCATTATAACCCTTCACTTAGAATGGCTATTAACAATGCCAAAAATGCAAATATGCCCAAAGCAAACGTAGATGCTGCTATTAAAAGAGCCTCTTCGAAAGATGCTGAAAACTATCAAGAAGTCATCTATGAAGGGTATGGCCCTAATAAAGTGGCTTTTATAGTCGAGACAGCAACTGACAATCCAACCCGTACTGTGGCTACTGTGAGAATGCATTTTTCTCGCAATGGGGGTGAAATTGTCGAAAGTGGCACACATAATTTTATTTTTAGCCATAAAGGTGTAATAAAAATTAATCCACCGGCAAGGGATTTGGATGAATTGGAATTACTGTTGATTGACTACGGTTTAGAATCTATCAAAGAAGAAGATGATGACTTAGAAGTTACCGTTGATTTTTCAGACTATGGAACGATGTTAAAAGGATTGGAAGAATCCAATATAGAAGTTCTTTCAGCAGAAGCTGTATATGTACCGACAATTGTAAAAAAAGTTAGCGATGAACAAGCTGAAGCAATCATCAAATTAATTGATAAGCTTGAAGAAGAAGATGATATAACCAATGTATTCCATAATATGGACATGAGCGACGATTGATCCCCTTTTTGTTAATTCATAACGATGGTCGTTTTTAAAGAGCTATAATTACAAGATAAACAATCTTTATAGATAAATTAATTTTCTTTTACACTAAATTAATTGACATTTGGCTGATTGGAACATAGGACAGAAAAGCAGTGGACTTTTAAAAGTTTCAGAACGAGCTGTTATAGTGGGTCTGATCTATGGAATGCAGACAGAAGACCAATTGGAAGACTATCTGGATGAATTAGCTTTTCTGGCTGAAACAGCGGGTGCAATTACTGTCAAAAGATTTAAACAAAAACTTCCTCATCCCGACAATAGGACTTTTATAGGTAAAGGGAAAGCCGAAGAAATAAAGGAATTTATTGAGGAGCACGATATAGATTTGGTCATATTTGACGATGATCTCACCGGAAAACAAGTTAATAACTTAGAGGCTCTATTTAAAAGAAAAATCGTAGATAGAAGTACGCTCATCTTGGATATCTTTGCAGAAAGGGCACAGACTGCTCAATCAAAGACACAAGTTGAACTGGCTCAAATGCAATACCTCCTTCCGAGACTCAAAGGGCTTTGGACTCACTTAGAACGCCAACAAGGAGGTATCGGGATGCGAGGGCCGGGTGAAAAAGAAATTGAAACTGACCGCCGGATAGTAAATGAAAAAATCAAACTACTCAAGGATAAATTAGCGTTAATAGATCGACAAAATGTCACCCAAAGAAAAAATCGCTCTAATTCAATTCGTGTTGCTTTAGTGGGCTATACCAATGTCGGAAAAAGTACTCTTATGAATGCACTTACAGAAGCTGAAGTTTTTGTAGAAAATAAGCTTTTCGCTACACTCGACACAACAGTCCGTAAGATCACATTAAATAAATTACCCTTCCTTTTATCAGACACAGTCGGTTTTATTAGAAAATTGCCGCATCATCTTGTTGAAAGCTTTAAGAGCACATTAGATGAAGTGCGAGAAAGCGACCTTCTACTCCACGTCGTTGACCTTTCTAACCCAAGGATGGAAGATCAATTAATCACTGTCCAAAAGACTTTAAACCAACTTGGCGCCGATCATATACCCACAATTATTGTAGGAAACAAGATAGATGCTTATCGTGAAAACTTATTTGATGATTATCTAACCGAGTCAGAAAAAGAAGAAATATTGTCTGAGCAATTAGCCCACTTTAGAAGTAACTTTGAAGGCCCTTGGATATTTATTTCAGCATCAAAAGGAGAAAACATGAATTCTTTTAAAGAGCTGTTATATGATAAAATTAAAAGCCTTTCAATGGAAAAATTCCCATACATCTATAATCAAAAATATAATTCATAAACTGTATATAACTATTTCATTATGCAAAAATTAAACGTTTCAACTGTAAAATGGATTGGTCTTTTACTCTTTTCATTTATTCTTTTTAACCAATCAGAAGCTCAAGTAAAGCTGTCGAAAAAAGAGAAAAAAGGTCAAAAGACTGCACCTACACAACAGAATTCCATGCAATCTGTCAACGACTATTCAGGATATTATCCGTATGTCGAATATGGCAAGTTTGATAATGGTAAAATGTGGACATTTAGCTATCCTCCTACCCAATATTTTAAAGATACTTATGGTTTTGAACCTTCAGAAGAATGGATAGAAAACATGCGTATGTCAGCCCTTAGATTTGCCACTTATTGTACGGCTTCTTTTGTTTCTGAAAACGGTCTCGTCATGACCAATCACCACTGTGGACGTCAGAGCGTAACCGAAGTTACCAAAGACGGTGAAGATCTTCCTAAAGACGGTTTTTATGCTGCTACCTTGGAAGAAGAAAGAAAAGTTCCGGGATTATTCGTTGACCAATTGGTTAATATGCAGGACGTCACTGCCACAATCCTTAAAGCTGCTGAAAATGGCAATACAGACGAAGAAAAGTCTAAATTGAAAAATGACAAAATGAATGAACTTGTTAAAGATGCAGAAGCTGCGACAGGTCTTAAAGTTCAGATCCACACTTTTTATAATGGAAGTATCTATCAAATGTATTCTTATAAGAGATACAATGATGTTCGATTAGTTATGGCACCGGAAACAGATTTAGGTTTCTTTGGCGGCGATCCTGACAACTTCACTTATCCAAGATATACACTTGATTATACGTTCTTTAGAGTCTATGACGAAGATGGGAAGCCATTAAATACCAAATATCATTACACTTGGTCAGATTCAGGTGCCAATGAAAATGAACCATTATTTGTAATAGGTAATCCCGGTACGACAAAAAGGTTGAGCACTGTTTCAATGCTTGAATACGACCGAGATTACAGTGTTCCTCACGTTATTGACCTATTAAACACGTTGGGCACAGCGTATGCTGATTATATTGCAAGCCATCCAGAAAGCAAACTGGAACTTACTGACACCTACTTTGGCTACATGAACAGCCTTAAAGCATACAATGGAATATTTGGCGGCCTTAAAGACCCCAACTTAATGGGAAAAAGGGCAAGTTTCGAAAAAGCATTCAAAATGGCTGTTCACGAAAACCCAACTCTTAAAGCAAAATATGGAGATCTATGGTCTAAAATATATGCTTCAAGAACACAAATGAAGTCTTATTTTGGCAAACAAATTATTTTTTCTCCGGCTGGTTCCAATTCACGACTTTTTGCTATCGGCGCCCGTGCAATAGATATCGCAACTGAAATGAAAAAGCCGGCAGACAAAAGAAATCCCGGATACTCTGACGATAAAATCGCTGAAAGAATTGCAAAGCTAAAACTCGACGCTTCTTTCCACAAAGAAATTGAAGAAAAGATAATTGCTTTCCAATTAGGAAAAATCAGCAAATGGTCTCACAACAAGTTGAAATTAGTTGATGGAGCCAACAATCCTGCCTTTATCGCCACTCAGGCCAAAGCTATTGTATCCAATTCAGTCGTAGCAGATTATGACAAATTAAAAGCTTTGTTTGATCAAGGTCCCGACGCTGTACTTCAATCGAACGACCCTGTTTTAGCTTATGCAAAGATGTCAAAAGACAGCTTAGCTTATTACAAAAATTTAATCGACCCTATTATTGCTGAAGAAAATAAAAATATTCAATTATTGGGTCAAGCTCTTTATGAAGTGTATGGGACAAGCATACCACCAGATGCTAACTTTACATTGAGATTTGCTGATGGTGTATTAAAAGCTTATGATTATAATGGCACGCAAGCTCCTGAATTCACTACCTTCTTCGGATTATATGACAGATATTATTCATTTGGGAAAAAAGAACCTTGGAATTTAACCCAAAAATGGTTGGATGCTGAAAATACAATCAACAAAAGCACTAAATTAAATTATGTCACTACCCATGATATTATTGGAGGTAACAGTGGTAGCGCCATGATTAACCAAAAAGGTCAAGTCGTAGGTCTAATTTTTGATGGCAACATAGAAAGCTTACCAGGCCGATACATTTATGATACAAGTAGCAATAACAGATGTGTAGCAGTCCATTCAAATGCTATACTTGAGTCACTTCGCTCAGTTTACAAAGCAGGTAGATTGGCGGATGAATTACAGTATTCAAAAATAAAATAGTCAATTGAAATGCTCTTAAATTCAATTAACAAAATTTAGATTAAAGACGACTCGACTTCCTCGGGTCGTCTTTTTAATATATAAGAATGAAAGTTTGCGGTTTTACCATAATTAGAAATGCGGTTAAATATGACTATCCCGTTGTTGAAGCTATTACAAGCATTTTGCCAGTGTGCGACAAGTTTATAGTGTTGGTTGGTAATAGTGATGATAACACACTTGAATTAATCCAATCTATTGATTCAGAAAAAATTATTATCCAACACTCGACATGGGACGATTCACTAAGAGAAGGCGGACGAGTATTGGCCATAGAAACCGACAAAGCAAAAACTTTTATTCCATCCGACTATAATTGGGCATTCTATATTCAGAGTGATGAAGTTATACATGAAAAATACCACAATGCCATATTGCAATCCATGGAAAAATGGAAAAATGACCACAATGTTGATGGATTGTTATTTAAGTATCTTCATTTCTACGGTTCTTATGATTATGTAGGCACATCCAGAAGATGGTATCGCCATGAAATCAGGATAATTAAAAACGACCCTCTGATTCATTCCTATCGTGACGCTCAAGGGTTCAGAAAACAGGGGAAAAAACTTAAAGTGAAGCCAATCGATGCGTATGTATATCATTATGGCTGGGTAAAAGATCCTTTAACACAAGCTAAAAAGCATAAAGATTTTAATAAATTATGGCATGATGACCAATTTGTCGCTCAATTTACCGAAGAAATATATAATTATTCTGATATTGATTATTTAGAAACATTCGATAATACCCATCCGAATGTTATGATAAATAGGATTTCACAAAAAAACTGGGATTTTGATGGGAAAAAGTTGAATAGTAAAGTTAGCGTTAAGGATAAATTTTTGTTTTGGTTAGAACAAAAAACCGGAATTCGCCTTTTTGAATATAAAAATTACCACATCATCTAATCATAAGACATGAATCAAGAGATAGTCGGTGTAATCCTTGTAGGTGGAAAAAGTTCCAGAATGGGCAGCGACAAATCACTCCTTCAATGGAATGAAATCCCTTTCTACGAAGTTATCGGTAAAAAACTTTTGTCCTTTTTGCCCGAAGTATTTATTTCGTGTAGAAAAGAACAAGCATATAATTTTGACTCCTATCCTTTGATTATAGACCAATACAGCGAAATAGGCCCATTAGCCGGAATGCTATCTTCCATGCATCAAATTCCCGAAAAATCAATTCTATTCGTTTCTTGTGACATGCCGGATATTGACCAAAAATTAATTCTTAAAATGCTAGATACCAACACATTAAACAATAGTGGAGTTTTTATATATGACCATACTGACAAATTGGAGCCTATGCTTTGCCTGTTGAATCCTTCGACTTATGTATCTTTTGACGAAGCCCTATCCAATAAAAACTATTCGATAAAAGAAATTATTTTTCAATTACCTAATCAAATCAAACTATCCACAGATGGCATTCTTTCCAACATCAATAATCGGAATGATTACGAGAATTTTTTAAAAATCAACTCGACAAATTCATTGAATGAGTAGTTTAAATTTACTATCTTTATATTTACTATAAAAGAATTGAAAATGTTTAACAAGGTACTATTTCTCATCTTACTTATTTCCTTCACAATAAATGCCAATACGCAGAATCCACATACACCTACATCCAACAATCCTAAATTAGTAGTTGGTGTTGTAGTCGATCAAATGAGATACGACTTTTTATATCGGTATTATGACAGATTGAGTGAAAATGGACTAAAACGATTAATTACACAAGGAGTTAACTGTATCAATAATCAATTCAATTATACTCCCACCTATACAGGCCCAGGACATGCCTCTATTTATACAGGTTCAACACCGGCCATCCATGGCATCACCAGTAATAACTTTTATGAAAAGAATGCAGGGAAAATGTACTATTGTACAGAAGACAGTACAGTTCAAGGCGTTGGGAGCACGGGTGAAGCAGGGAAGATGTCACCAAAGAACCTCAAAACTACTACTATATCAGATCAATTAAAATTGGCAACCGGCTTTAGAAGTAAGGTAATAGGTGTTGCTTTGAAAGACAGAGGTTCCATTTTACCCGCCGGTCATAGCGCCGATGCTGCTTATTGGTATGATTATTATACCGGAAACTTTTCTACTTCAACGTATTATATGTCAGAATTGCCGCAATGGGTCAAATCTTTTAACCAAAAAGGTTATTCTGAGAAATATCTCAATTCCACCTGGGAAACTTTATATCCAATAACAAGCTACATACAAAGTGATATTGATAATCAACCTTATGAACAACCTTTGAATGGCGAGGAATTCCCTGTATTTCCTCACACATTTGCACCCGGCAAAGAAAACAGATTTGAATTGTTGGCAACTTCGCCGTATGGCAGTATATTAACAGCTGATTTTGCAATAGCCGCTCTTTATGGAGAACAATTGGGCAAAAGAGATGTGACTGACTTTTTAGCTATCAGTTTTAGTTCCACTGATTATATAGGTCACGCATTTGGTCCCAATTCTATTGAAGTTGAAGATGCTTATTTAAGACTGGATCGCGAATTTGAAAAACTATTCAATGCATTGGATAGTTATGTTGGCAAAAATAATTATTTACTCTTTCTGACAGCAGACCACGGAATATGCGATGTCCCCGGACATAATAAATACTATAAATTACCGGGCAGAACAGTTGTCAAAAATGCATTCACTAAGGATTTGAATGAATACCTTAATCAGGCATTTACTCCAGGTAAGTATATTAAAAACTATGGTTCGTATCAATATGTTGTCGATATGGATTTATTGAAGCAAAACAATATTTCATGGGATGTATTCTTTGAAACTGTAAAAGCTAAATTGTTGCAATATGATGGCGTAGCCCAAGTAATAGACTTACATAATTTCTGTAACGCACTCTATCCGGAATATTTTTTACATAAAATTAAAAATGGTATAAACCCAAAGCGTTCAGGAGATATATTCTTTATTTTAGAACCGGGTTGGCTCACTTCATCCACAACTGGTACTACACACGGTAGTTTATACGAATACGACTCTCATGTTCCCCTTATATTTTATGGATGGAATTTAAAACCGAAGGAAGTAGTAACTACTGTAAACATCACGGATATCGCACCAACAATAGCCGCCATGTTGCATATTTTGGCACCAAATGGCAATATTGGTACACCGATTAAGGAAATAATCGATGCTATGAAATAATTCCATAGACATATTTATATAAAATCAAAATGCGGATAAACTACAAGAAATCATCATTAAAAAGCAATCAAATTTAGATGTCAATCATATTACCGGTCAATAATATCTTTCCAACGATACCTCAATCCGTATTTGTTGCACCTAATGCTACCATTGTAGGCGACGTACAAATGGGCGAAGAATGCAGTATTTGGTTCAATGCCGTTGTAAGAGGCGATGTAAACTCAATCCGGATGGGAAATAAAGTTAATGTCCAAGATGGCGCATGCATCCATTGTACCTATCAAAAAACGATTACAACCATAGGTAATAATGTTTCAATCGGTCATAATGCCATCGTACATGGATGTACCATAGAAGACAATGTGCTAGTAGGAATGGGAACAATTATTATGGATAATGCCGTCATTGGATCCAATACAATTATAGCGGCTGGTGCTGTAGTGTTAGAAGGCACTATTGTACCTGCCGGATGTATATTCGGTGGCGTTCCCGGCAAAAAAATAAAAGAAATAAGCGAAGAATTAACCCAAGGTGAAATAAACAGAATAGCGAATAATTACGTGTTTTATAGTAAATGGTTTAAATAAAGTCGCCAAATAATTCAAGGATTTTTATATTATCTACTTCGTCCATCTTTAAAACACACCTCGAAGGATACATCATAATATCAAATAAAAAAAGGCACGCTTTAACAACATGCCTATTTTTATTTTCTTATTCTCGATTATCTATTGAGATAATAACGCCGGGCCGGCTCCACCACCACTATTATTGACTAATATGGCAGCAACAATACAAAGGACAAACATTGCTGCAGCCAAACCCCAAGTTAATTTTTCAACAAAATCAATTGAATTTGATGCACCAAAGATTTGATTAGCTGCCTGTCCACCGAAATTGGCATCTACTCCACCACCCTTTGGATTCTGTATCAGCACAACTACAACCAATAAAAATCCGATGATTGCTATTAAAATTGTGACAAAATTTATCATATTATTTATTTTCTTTATTTATCTGGATAATTTTCGCTGCAAAGATATGTTTTTTTTCTGGAAACTTAGTAATTAATTTTTCATAAATTTTTATTGCCTTCTCTCGATAACCTTGCGCATGCAACAATTCGGCAAATGGCTCTGATACCAACAACTCATTATCAAGGACACTTTGCTGCACCAATCGATCTACTAGATGCTTTTTCTTCTTCTTCTTAGGTTTCCTTTCTTGCTGTTCAGGCTTTATTTCTTTTTGACGCAGAATCACAAGATCGGCATCACTTGATTCAATCTCCGGCGTTTCTCTGAATACTTCTTTATCCTCAATAGGTTGGATGATTGACTCCTCCTCTTCCCCATATTCAATAACACTTTTAACCTTTGTTTTTGTCCTTAAAAATTTCGCAAAGCCGGACAACTCTTCTTTTTCTGGTTCAAAGTAACTATACGCCTCATCGATCTCTTGTGGCATTCCATTTTTTATAAATATTGAATTAAATACAATTCTAGGCTTAATTGGTACTTTTTGAATAATTACCTTTGTCAATGTTTCACCTAAATCGCCTGTCCCTCCTTCATCATCTGTTGAAAGCGTTTCTTGCAAATCTTCATTTGTCTGTTCCCTTTGACCTTCAACCGTTTGACCAGGCTCGGCCTGATCTATTGAATCATCCATCTGAGAAACATCCTCTTCACCATCATCTACAGCAATCACCGAAGATGAATTGTCCATATTATAACCTTGAACAATTTTACTTAAAGAACTTTCTGTTGATTCGACTTTATACCCAACTGATTTTTGATTCAATTGCGACATTTTATACCAGGTAAATAATGTATCGTTAGCCAACACAGGCGGTACATATACCGCATCTTCATCTATTTGATGAGATTGACGACGAATTGATTGTAAAATGTATAACAAACTAAAAAATGGATATAATAATAACTTTTCAACAATCACACCATCGTCTATTGAACGAAGCACCGAAGGAAAATGTATCAAACGATCGAGCAAATCCATAGACAATTAGGCAAAAATCGCTGCAAGATAATAAATTTGTAAGATTTGATGCTAATTTTACCAATTGGTAAATGCCCTATTGTAAACATCTTCTGATAATTGATCAAAAATGTCATTTGCTAGACCATCTCTCACGTCTATTAGGTTGGCATCTTTGCTATAATCTTTGAAAAACGTAAAATTTGAATTCCATTTATTTTTCACATTCTTGTGGTCAACAAATTCCACATTAATAGTTATTTCCAACCTATTGGCAGAAGGTGCTTGATTATTTTGTGGAGCCACAGGAGAAACCGTATAATTAGTTATTTTTCCTGTAAACTCAATATCTGGATTCACATCGTTGTACTTCAGACGTGTTTCTTTTCTAATTTTATCTTTTAACTTCTCCGTAATTAACTGAGCCAGATTAAAAGGCGCATCATAAGTATCTATCGTAAAATTTGAAATATAAAAAGTACTCGTATTTTCTGGAATTGACGTTCCTTTAAAGGAGTAACAACTTGACATCCCTATGATTATTCCAGTCAATATCAAAGCCTTATAGAATGAATACTTCCTCATTTTTAAAATAATCTTTCAAAGGTTGACATATTTATTATTTCAACCAACGTACAAATAGAACAACATCCTTTCAATACTAATTTTTCTCCTCTATCTGCCTTTTTTTATCAGTCAATGACATTCTATCTGTCTGCAAATCCTTAATAACTTGCATTGCTTCTTCAATATAGACATCTTTTTTGATATTTTTTATAAAAGTCTGATTGCGAGCTATACTTGCGCTATCTCTTTGAATCAACTTTGCATCTTCCGGTATATTTTCTACTGACAGGCCCGGAATTTCTTTAAAAAGTGCATTAAATTTCTTAGTCTGCTCTTTTCGGCTATTCATATCCTTTTTGTAGGAATCTAACTCAAGGGTATAGATTTTCTTATCACTTTGCTCTTTTATTCTATGTGCGTTCTCGTCAATAGCTTTAAATAATGGATTCGTCTCAACCCTCTTCTTTGACTTTGCCTTAATATCGTCCATATTATTTATGACAAAAACATTTTGGCTGTAACGTGCTGGCGCAATCTTTGTCCACTCCATAGCCGATTTATTTTCCCGCTCACCTATTTTTATATAATTAAATGCATCCGGCAAAACAATATCTGGTGTAACACCTTCCAACTGTGTACTTCCACCATTAATACGATAATACTTTTGGATAGTTAGTTTTAGTTGACCCAATGGTTTTAAATTATTGGCCACAGAAACTGTTCTATCTAAATCAACAAATCGCTGAACGGTACCTTTTCCATAAGTTGAGGTTCCTCCAATGATTACAGCCCGCTTATAATCCTGCAAGGCGGCTGCAAGAATCTCTGAAGCTGATGCGCTCTGGTGGTTGACCAAAACAACCATGGGTCCATCATACGCATAGCTTTTATCCTCATCGTTCATCACATACGGTTCATTTTCCCTGGATTTAACTTGTACTATAGGTCCCTGTTCAATAAACAAACCTGCCATTTTTACTACGTCATTAAGCGAACCACCCGGGTTATTACGAAGGTCTAAAATAATGCCATTGACATTTGCTTTCTTAAGTTTTTCCACTTCTTTGGCAACATCTGTAAAGCTAAATCGACCTTTGTTATTATCAAAATCAGCATAAAATTTAGGTAAATATATATAACCAATATTTTCTAATACACCTTCCTGACCAATGATAACAGACTTTGCGAAAGATTCATCCATCAAAACCTCATCGCGCGTTATTGTAATATTTTGTATTGTCCCGCTGACCTTCTTTACAGTCAAAATAACTTTTGTGCCTTTCTTACCCCTTATTTTTGATACTACATCATCTAAGCGCATACCTCTAATGTCTATTGCCGGTTGACCTTCCTGCGCAACTTTCATGATAACATCTCCTGCTTCAAGATTTTTTTCTTTCCACGCCGGACCACCTACAACAATTTCACTCACTTTGGTATATTCTCCATCTGCTTGAAGCCTTGCTCCTATGCCTTCCAACCGACCGGACATTCCGATATCAAAATCTTCTTTATCGTTAGGACTAAAATATGAAGTATGAGGATCAAACTGCTCTGTAATGCTATTGATATAATCACTAAAACGGTCTTCTCTACGAAGTTTTTCCATTCTTTCAAAGAGTCTATCATAATCTTTCAACACCTTCTCTCTCGCCTCTTTTTCAATTGTTGCAAAGGACTTTGGCTCCGTTTTATCTACTTTTAGTGAGTCATTTTCCTGTCCATTTTGAACTTGTACAATTTCATCAAGAACATTGGCTTTTAATATTTTTTCCCACCTGGCATACAATTCCTTTTCATTTTTAGCATAAGGCATCTTTTCAAAATCGTATGAAATAGTCTCTTTCTCATTAAAAGTCATAGGCTTGGCCAAAATCTCCTTATAATAAGATTTAACCCTTGACTGTGCAGCATTAATTATATCCAAACTAGCATTAAAAAAATTTAGTTTGGTCGCAAGAATTTCATCATCAATCTGCTTCTCATAAGGTTTTAGTTTATCAACATCCGCCTGAATTAAAAACCTTTTTCCACCATCTAATAAGTCCAAATAGCTCTGATACACCTTCTTTGAAAAATCATCATTGATATCTTTTGGCTTAAAATGCGCTCTTTCCAAAATATTTACCACAGACTTCAATATAACAGCTTCCTTTTCAATAGGATCTTCTATTTGTCGTGGATACAACGCAAAAAGGCTAACCACACCAATGATAAGCCCAAATATTAAAAAGGATTTTATCTTCATAAGAAACTCTTTCAAGTATTAATTTTTTCTTGATATTATAATAAACGTACAATTTAACACGATGATACGTTCTTTGTTTTAAAATTAAATAATTTAAGACCGGCTTAACTATTTCTTAGACAAAGATATATTATTTCAATATAAGTTTTACATTTCAAACCTTAATTACATTCAATTGAAATGATCATTCCCTACTATATTAATTACTGTTCATCCCAAATTGATATGAAAGGTAAAAATATTGTCTTCAATAATTCAACAATATCCAACAATAAAAACTCGGATATAATTTGAATTCGGGTATAATAGATACAATTCTACGGTTTTTAAAGAAAGTTATCCACCCTCAGCATATCATACAATACCATTCACTATCTATCTTTGCTTTCACAAGTTGGATACAAATATTTTGTCCTTTTGAAAGAAATAATTATGTTTACAGCAGATTTTAAATATATATATATGTTATCTAAAATAACGACTATTAGTCTTTGTTCTTTATTTGTTTTATTCTTTATACAAAATAATCTGGAGGCCAAGCCTCGTACTCTAACAAATATCGTCATACAATACAATTCAGGGGGGAATGCATTCTATGAAAACTGTAATGCCTTAGATGGGAAGGTTATATTTACATTTGAACAAATTACCTCACCGGGCAAATATCTTATTCAATTTGGAGGAGCTGCCACCTTTAACATAGATTTTACATTACTTGGTTTTTCTAACGATACTCTAAATATAACACCTAATAACCCAACAATAGAATTTCCTATTCATGTCATCAAAGATGGAATTGTAGAAGGCTCTGAAGACATTATTGTCAATTTAATTGATTTAGCCACCGGACAAGTTGTTGCCTCTTTGACGACTTATATTTTTGATAATTTTCAAGTCACTATAAACAATGATACAGATATCGAGGCATGTCCCAATGAAGACATAACTTTAACTGCTTCTGATGGGAATTCTTTCTCTTGGACACCATCTTCTAATGTCAGCGACCCAACAGCATCTTCTGTCAAATATACCGGTAATGGAACGAGTCAGGTTACCTTGACTGCAACCATAGGCACTTGTGAATCTTCTGATAAAATCAATGTCGTTATTAATAATACAAGTGTTGTACTTACCTCTTCCAAAGACACTCTTTGTGGTGGAGAGACAATTAAGTTAACAGCAACTCCGGAGACATCGGGCGGTATCTATTCTTGGGAACCCGCACAATTATTCCCTAACCCTAATAGCAATATTCAAAATGTTTATATAGATAAAAACACTCAGGTTATAGTTACTTATACACTGGGAGATTGCTTTTCTTCTGATACATTGTCACTTAAACTAAGACCCGGCACTGAATATTTTCCCCCTTTTAATGATACTACAGTATGTTATAAAGTACCGGTATCATTTGGAGACTTTTCAAAAGCTAAATTTTATGAATTTGATCCATCGTCAGGCATCAACTTTACAGACATCAATAATCCAATTTATATTGCCTTAAAAGATGCCAATTACACAGTAAAGATAACTTCTACAGACAAAAAGTGTAGTTTTGAACATGACTTTCAAATTAAAGTCAATGAAGGTAGATTTTCATTAAAAACACCGGAATATGTCGAACTTTGCAAAGGCGACAGTACTAAGGTTGAATACTCCTTCTATCCCAAGGCTTCAAAGGTCATCTGGACTCCGGCCGATTCAACTTTTATTGTTGTCAACGATAGCGCATTTATAGCAAAACCCACAGTCACCACTACCTATACAGGTACATTCATTGTAGGTAATTGTGTTTATACCGAATCCGTAGTAGTACGAGTTGACAGCATACCGGATATTCCGCTGGATCATCAGCCTATCAGACCATTTTATTGTAAAGGTGAAGTCGTTGCAATGTTTTCGCCACAATATGATAAAAGCTTATACCCTGATATTACCTTCAATTGGGGTAATGCTTTAGGAGCTGTTGATCCAAAAGATCAACTAAATTTAGCTATTATAACTCAAGACACTTTTCTTTATATCAGAAAAACTGTAAATCATGCTTGTTATCGTGAAGATTCTCTTCAGATTAATGTTAAGATTCCCAAAATCCAATTTTCACTTACTGATACCTTAGTCTGTGAAAACGAAGAGGTTAGAGTCGACCTTAATACAGATATGACCGATATTGAATGGACACCGGCCGAAAGTGTTACTTGTTTCAATGATTGCAAAACAGCTATCATTAAAACTGCCACTACAACAACTTACACGGTTACAGGCAAAGCAGACGGATGTCCCGGCACTGCAAATATGACAGTTCGAATTAATAGACAAATCATAGGACTTTCAGTCACAGACACGACAATCTGCCCAAATGAACCGGTCAAAGTAAGTGTTGTTTCTGCAGCATCCAATATATCATGGTCTCCTGGAGAAAAAACCAGTTGTAAAGATTGTCCAACCACAGTTTTAACAACCGATAAAGACCAGAACTTTATTGTATCCGGAATTCAAGACGGCTGTCCGGCATACGGGGGAATCATCGTTAAAATAAGCCCTCCTTCCATCTTTGAAATCACTGTTTCCCCTGCTGATAATGTTGCTATAGGCAACCCTGTTACTGCTAGCGTAGTTAATCCGGTACCAGAGGGCACTTATCAATGGAAAATAAACGGCAGAGACTTAGGAACACATGGCAGTTCTTACGAAATTGTATTAGAGTCCAAAGATGACCTTATAGAAGCATTCCTCATCCCTAGTGGAGACAATTATTGTTCCGGTTCAGGAAAAGTCCAAGTATCGGGAATAACACCATATATCAATATGCCAAATTCATTCTCTCCCAATGGTGACTCAAAGAATGATGTTTTCAAAGCCGTAATTCCGGATGGAGTAAAATTACTAGAATTATCTATTGTTAACAGATGGGGGCAGCAAGTGTACAATGAAAAAAATTCTAACAATGGGTGGGATGGCACTTACAAAGGAAAAGAAGCTCCAAGTGATACCTACGTTTTCATCGTCAAATATCAACTTTCACAAGGTGGCATCATCGACTCCAGACGTGGCGAAGTCACACTTTACCGTTAAATATAA
Organism: Saprospiraceae bacterium; assembly: GCA_018057925.1. Lineage (GTDB taxonomy): Bacteria > Bacteroidota > Bacteroidia > Chitinophagales > Saprospiraceae > Parvibacillus. The sequence continues at coordinate 71,715 of JAGPCT010000008.1, read as the reverse complement.
TCATTGATTTAAAGCAGATGTGTCAATCTTCACATCTGCTTTATCTTTTAATTCTCTATTACTCTTATCCAAATATTTTTAAATTGTTTGACCCGGATATAAATCAAGTATTTGACAAACTTAAGGATGGGGATAAAGTGTTTCTGGCAAGAGCAATTACCTGGATTGAATCAACCAACAAGAACTATCGCCAGAAAGCTTTAGATCTCTTACAATTATGTAAAGACCTTCCATCAAATTCCCTCAAAATAGCAGTTACCGGCCCTCCAGGTGTGGGAAAGAGTACCTTGATAGAAGCAATAGGTCTCATATTGGTGGAAAGAGGTCATCAAGTTGCAGTACTTGCAGTTGATCCTTCCAGTGAACAATCAAGAGGAAGCATTTTAGGGGATAAAACTAGAATGAACCTCCTGGGAAGCAATGCAATGGCCTTTGTTAGACCAAGTCCCTCAGGAATGGAGCTAGGAGGTGTGAATCAAACAACTAGGGAAAGTATATTATTGTGTGAAGCTGCGGGTTTTGACATCATTTTTATAGAAACAGTCGGAGTAGGTCAATCAGAGGTGGAAGTGAAAGACATGACCGACCTGCTTTTACTCCTTTTGAATCCCGGTGGCGGCGATGACTTACAGGGTATAAAAAAAGGTATCATGGAAGCCGCAGACATCATTGCTATAACTAAATATGATCACCATCTCATCAAAGCTGGTGATGAATCAATGACCCATGTCAGACATTCTTTACGGATAAAAAGCACCGAAGGACAATCCATTCCGGACATAATCACTGTTTCGGCAGAAACTAACCACAACGTAGAACGACTGATTTCACTAATTTTACAATGTGTAAAACAAAGAAAAGATTCAGGCGAGTGGCAACAAAAGAGACTTCAACAAGAACATAAATGGTTTAAACTAGGACTATTACGTCGATTATCCGACCTTGTAGCTAAAGATGAAATGGTTCAGCATGTAATTGATGATTTTATATCTCACCATCAAGTCGCTGACAATTCGATTCCTATTGCAATTGAAAAAGAATTACTCAAATTAAAAGATAGATTTTTATTAAAAGAATAATGTTGCATATTTATTTATTGGCGTTGGTTCAAATTTTTGGATGTAAAGAATTTAACCAACCTGACGTCGTTATTCATGAACGTCCAAAACCGGTAATTGTCAAAAACTTCTTTAGAAGTCCGGTAGATCATACATTTAAAATAGCAGGAACATTCTGCGAACTAAGGCCCAATCATTTTCATACAGGCATTGATATTAAGTCATCCAATGGCGTACAAGGTGACAATATTTATGCCATAGCCGATGGATATATCTCACGGATAGGTATTAGCCCAACAGGATATGGTTATGCACTTTATATTACGCATAAAAATGGTTTTACAAGTGTATATGGTCATTTAAAATCCTATAGTCCTGAAATATTGAAATTTGCTCTCGCTGAACAAGAAAGGCAAGAAAGATTTGATATCCAATATTATCCGGATTCGACTTTGATTCCGGTAAAAAAAGGTCAAATAATTGGATATATGGGCAATTCCGGTTCCTCTAATGGCGCTCACCTGCACTTTGAAATACGGGAAACAGACTCTGAAACTCCCATCAATCCCCTATTATTTGGCTTTAATAGCCAAGATTCAATGAAACCGGGAATCAGTTATGCCCGAATTTACGACTTAGACGATGAGTTTAATGAATACAATGCTAAAAACTTGATGGTCAAGAAAAGAGGTAATTTATTCGTCCCTACCTTAGGCGATACGATTACTACCCTATCACCCACAATTGGATTGGGAATCAATACAAGAGATGGTCAGGAAGAGAATTGGAATAAGAATGGCGTTTATAGTATTAAATTACTTGTAAATGATAGTCTTACATATTATATAAAAATGGATTCAGTTTCATTTGAAAAAACTAGAATGATTAATGCACATATTGATTATCCGGAACAAAGATTAAAGCGCAACTACGTTCATAAATGTTATTCTCTTCCCGGAAATACACTCCCCATTATTCAATACCAACAATTAAGGGGTCTTATATCATTAAATGAACTGGAAAAAAAGAAAATAACCTTTATTGTCTCTGACTATAACAACAATATTTCCGAAATGACATTTTTTGTGAAAAGGGAAATAGGCAATCCTAACTTTACAAAACCTCTTTATAATTATATCGTGCCATACAATAAAGCAACATTTATTCAAGATTCAGGCATCTATATACTTTTTACAGATAAAACTTTTTTTAAAAATCAATTCCTTACCTTTTCGAAAAAAGTAAACTTAAATAAATCGATATACTCTGCAGTGTATGATATCGCTAATCCCGACATCCCTGTCTATAATTATTATAATTGCAAGATACTCGCTAACGGAATCCCACAACATTTGAAAAACAAATCATTCATTGCCAGCATAGAAGGTGTCAATCAAATTACGAATTGGGGTGGTACTTGGGAAGGCGAATGGTTGAATGCTCCGGTGAGAGCTTGCGGTACATTTTTTATTGCAGTAGATACCATCCCACCTTCCATTGTTCCTCTTATTTTTAGTAAAAACCTCACAAGGACATCCCGAATAGTTTTTAAAATTGATGACAATATTCTCCCGGCCGGACAGACACCGTATCTTAATTATAAAGCATATATTAATGACAAGTACATCCCGATGGAATATGATCTTAAAACAAAAACGATAGATTATGTGTTTCCTAAAGGCTTTCAAAAAGGTACTTATACCTTCAGATTAGAAGTATTCGATGCTTTGAATAATACAAAAGTGTATTCAGCTACTTTTATAAAATAAATATCATGTCATTAACCTTGTCAATAGGAGATAAAGCTCCGGATTTCAACTTGTTAGACCAATACGGAAAAAATGTCTCTCTATCCTCTTTCCTTGGCAACGAATTAGCATTATTCTTTTATCCTAAAGATAATACACCAACTTGTACGACAGAAGTATGTAACTTGAGGGATTATTACGCTGACTTAAAAAATGAAGGCATAGAGGTTGTTGGAATTAGTCCGGATTCTGTGAAAAGCCATTTGAATTTTGCCACTAAACACAATCTTCCTTATACATTATTATCAGATGAAAATAAAGATATAGCTGTAAAATATGGCGTTTGGGGCGAAAAACAATTGTATGGTAGAAAATATATGGGTATCATCCGCACGACTTTCTTGATAGATGCTGAAGGCAAAATAAAACAAATTTTTGACAAAGTAATTTCAAAGGATCATGCAAATCAAATTTTAAAAAACCTATAATATACATTAATAATGACGTACACATATAGATTATTTATAATATATAATTAAATAATCCTTTTCGGCCAATCTATAGTATATTTGCTCATAAAACATAATTGAATGATTTCTGAAACTTTAGCTACTGAACTCAATAAACAAATAGAAATGGAAGGATATGCATCCTCTTTATATCTCTCCATGTCTTGCTGGTGTGAACACAAAGGTTTAAAAGGATGTGCTGCATTTCTTCGTCGGCAATCGGAAGAAGAAAATATGCACATGTTGAAAATAATAGATTATATGCTGGATGTCGATGCAATACCTGTTATACCAAGTATCAGTAAACCGCCTGCACAATTTGATTCAATTGTTACATTAATGCGCACCGTTTTTGAGCATGAAAAAAAGGTTACTCGCTCCATACATCAATTAGTAGAACTTTGTTCAAAAGAAGAAAATTCAGATACCTTCAATTTCCTCCAATGGTATGTTATTGAACAAAGGGAGGAAGAGGCGCTAATGAGAGATATTTTAGATAAAATAAATCTCATCGGTGATGGACCACAATCTTTGTATTATATTGATAAAGAAGTGGAAACCATCAACTTAAAACAATTAAGTGCCCCTAATAAATAACTTTTTTGATTCATTTAAATTTTAAATTTTGACATTAATTAAGTCAATTTCCGGAATGCGCGGTACAATAGGCGGTATTCCTGGGGATAACCTAACTCCTATAGATATTGTAGAAATGACTGCCGCCTACGGTGAGTTGATTAAAAGAATAAATCCAAAACCATCGATTGTTATAGGTCGAGATGGTAGGATATCCGGTTCTATGGTATTACAATTATGTGCAAATACTTTGGTTGCGCAAGGATTTACTGTTTACAATGCCGACTTTTCTACAACTCCAACTATAGAAATGGCAGTTAAAAAATTGGCGGCCGATGGTGGAATTATTATTACAGCAAGCCACAATCCGGCACAATGGAACGCATTAAAGCTTTTAAATAAAGATGGAGAATTTATAAACGCTTCTCTTGGTGAAGAGCTTATTCAAATTGCTTCTGAAAAAAGATTTTCTTTTAATGATGTCTATCAATTGGGTTCTATCATTGAAGTAAATGACTTAGTTCAACATCATATTGAAGAAATATTTAAATTAAATTTAGTTGATATTCAACTTATAAGAAAAAATAAGTATAAAGTAATTGTAGATTGTATCAATTCTACAGGAACTATTTCGGTAGCACCCTTGCTGAAAGCTTTAGGTTGTGAGGTTATCCTTCTAAACGAAGAAATGAATGGTGACTTTGCCCATAATCCGGAACCTTTAGCTCAACATCTCGTAGAATTATGTGAAAAAGTAAAAAGTGAAAAAGCTGATTTAGGAATCGCAATAGACCCCGATGTTGATCGGCTTAGTTTTATTTGTGAAGATGGTAGTTTATTAGGAGAAGAAAATACATTGGTTGCCATTGCAAAATATGTTTTAAGCCAAACTCCGGGTACGACAGTTTCCAATCTATCATCGACCCGCGGTTTGCGCGATGTAACTGAAGCATTTGGAGAAAAGTATTATGCTGCCGCCGTTGGTGAAGTCAATGTCGTAGAAAAAATGAAATCAGTCGGTGCCATTATCGGAGGAGAAGGAAATGGTGGCATCATATATCCCGAATTACATTACGGCAGGGATGCATTGGTGGGTATTGCTCTTATGTTGACCTACATGGCAAAGGAAAATTTAAGTTTATTACAGATAAAATCAAATTTGCCGATCTATTATATTTCAAAAAATAAGATTGATTTACAACCGCATTGGAATGTCAATAAAGCCATTGAGAAGTTGATTAATCACTATTCCAATGAAGAAGTCAACACAGAGGATGGCTTAAAAATTGACTTTGAACATGGCTGGGTGCAGTTGCGTAAGTCAAACACTGAGCCGATCATTCGAGTGTATAGTGAAGCGAGAGATGAATCAGAATCTATTACTTTGGCTAATAAAATCATTGACCAATTCATACAATTAGTTTCTATTTAATCCCTAATATTCCATTTTTTTTGCCAAGTCATTAATGGCTCGGATTTCTGTATTTTTTAATCTCAAAGCATGAATAGAATTTATTTCGATAACGCTGCCACCACCATTTTAGACAAAGAAGTCCTTGACACCATGGTAGATTCCATGAATTCAATTTATGGAAATCCTTCCAGCACGCATACCGAGGGTCGTAAAGCTAGAGCTTTGGTAGAATCAGCCAGAAAGACTATTGCTAAATGTATTAATGCCTCTATCAATGAAATATTCTTTACATCAGGCGGAACTGAATCCAACAATACAGCATTAAAATGTGCTGTCCGGGATCTAAACATAAAAAGGATAATCTCTACTAAAATTGAGCATCACTGTGTTGGACATTCCTTATCTCAGATTCAACGTAGAAGTGGCGTTGAAGTTGTTTTGTTGGACAACGATCAAGAAGGTCATATTAGTCTTAATCAGTTAGAGCAATATTTACAGGCAAGTCCACTAAAAACCCTTGTTTCAATCATGCATGCCAACAATGAAATTGGAACAGTCTCAGATATGTATGCTATCGGCGAATTATGTAAAAAGTACGGCGCCATATTTCATTCTGATACAATACAGACCATCGGGCATTTTCCGATTGATGTAACCAAAGTCCATATTCATTTTCTTTCAGGTGCGGCACATAAAATACATGGACCGAAAGGTGTTGGCTTTCTTTATATTAATTCGGATAATCTAATTGAACCCTTTATTGACGGTGGATCTCAAGAAAAGAATATGAGAGGAGGAACAGAAAACCTTCATGGTATAGTCGGCATGGCCAAATCTTTTGAATTAGCTGTTAAATATATGTCAGAAAGAACGGCATACATTACAGGGTTAAAAAACTATTTCATTGAAAATATTGTAAAAGCCATACCTGAATGTGGATTTAATGGCGATATAAGTTCAGAGTCACTATTCACGGTACTAAATGTTGATTTTCCGGATCATCCCAAAAATGAAATGCTATTATTTAATCTCGATATCCAAGGCATCGCAGTTTCAGGTGGAAGCGCTTGTACATCAGGTGCAGAACAAGGAAGCCATGTTATTGCCGCTTTGAACAAGGAACCTTCGCGTAAAGCTGTTCGATTTTCATTTTCACATCATAATACGCAGGAAGAAATCGATTTCACGATTGAAAAACTTGCATCTATTTATTCTGAATAAACCCTAATTTAATATTAGAAACTGCCGAATCGATTTACGACTCACAATCAATGGGTTAAACCCGAATCCAGCAGTATAGGTTTTGGAAAACCTCGATTGAAGAATTTGGATTAAATTCGGATAAATTTTATTTCAGACATTTATTTCCGCCATAAAAGGCCAAGAAGTAACCAACAAGTACATGCTGCTATAAAAACGACAAAGCCTTGTTGTATTTCAACCTGATCACTAACTATTTGTGAGATAAAATTTCCATCTCCCATAGCCAATACATTCGTCTTATAATTAAAATAAGCATAGATTGTCCACAGCAAAGCAATTAATCCTGAAAAAATAAAAATTTTATTCTGAAAACCGGTAATAGCTGTTGCCCATTTGCCCGTTACTACAAATAAAATATTGATTATTAAGATGACGATTGGGACAAAGGAAAAATCCAAATCGATACCCTTGCTTGTATCTATCCACGGCAATTTAAACCACGTCAGAAAGAGAGAGAGAAAAGCAACTACAAGAATAAATATAATTATACCTTTCTTCATTCCATTATTTATTATTCTTTCTATGGTAATAAAAGGCTTTACCTAACAAAAATGTCGTATTTTGTATGTTTACAATAATAGCAATCCTTTCAATAGCAAAGCAATGCCCAAAAAACAATCTTAAACCCGAATTGAGCAGTAAAGGCTTTGAAAAACCATATAGTGCTGATTATGAGGGTTAATCCCGATGTACGATTCGTAATCAATGGTTTCTGTAAACCATTGATTACGAGTCGTAAATCGATTCCGCATTTATCTAATGCGGAATTTGGTTTAAATTCTAAATATCCAATTTATCTTGTTGCTTTGAACACACCATTTACACAGCCAAAGCCTTAGACACTTGTTCGGCAGCTTCCTTCAATTCAATAGCAGATAAAACTTTTAGACCTGACTCATCAATCATCTTCTTAGCTATTTCAGCATTTGTCCCTTGAAGTCTTACAATGATTGGAACAGGAATATTACCAATATTTTTATACGCTTCAATTACTCCTGCTGCTACTCTATCACATCGAACTATTCCTCCAAAAATGTTAATCAAAATAGCTTTTACGGATTGATCTTTCAAAATTAGATTAAGGGCTTTCTCAACACGAGCAGCATCTGCAGTTCCACCGACATCCAAGAAATTGGCGGGTGCACCACCTATCAATTTAATCATATCCATAGTTGCCATTGCCAATCCGGCGCCATTAACCATACATCCAACATTGCCATCAAGCTTGACATAGTTCAGGTCAGCTTCTTGCGCTTCCAAATCAGCCGGATCTTCCTCTAACTTATCATAAGCGGCTTCCAAGTCTTTATGGCGATACAATGCATTTTCATCAATAGACACCTTTGCGTCAACCGCAACCATTCTATCATCTCCGGTTCTTATCAACGGATTAATTTCAAATAAGCTGGCATCAGATCCGATATATGCTTTATACAGCTTGTCGATAAACACAACAAATTCTTTGAATGCCTTACCAGAAAGTCCTAAGTTAAAAGCTATCTTTCTACCCTGAAATGGCAATAATCCCAACATAGGATCAACCAATTCTTTTAAAACCAAATGAGGTGTCTCTTCTGCCACTTTCTCAATATCCATACCCCCTTGAGTAGAATATACTATGACATTCTTACCACTGGTTCTATCCAAAAGTATTGATATATAAAATTCTTTACATGCAGCAAAATCGGGAGCATAAGAATCCTCAGCAATAAAAATCTTTCGAACCAGCTTTCCAGGACCTTCCATCCCTCCGGGAGTCTGTGGTGTTTTTAAGTACATACCCAATATCCTATCTGCTTCAGACTTTAACTCCTCTAAATTCTTCACCAACTTGACGCCTCCTCCTTTACCTCTTCCTCCGGCATGTATTTGTGCTTTAACGACGGCAAATGAAGAGCCAAACTCATTATTCACTTTATGAAAAGCGTCAACAGCTTGTTCGACATTTTCAGCAACAATACCTCTTTGAACGGCAACACCGTAACTTGCGAGCAATTCCTTACCCTGATATTCATGTAAATTCATGTTATATTTAAATCTTTTTTCTTACCAATTTAGCTGCAATTATACAAAACTATTTCTAATATAATTTTGGAATTGTAATCCAATAATTGCAAACCAATATTATTTTATTGCTACGATTATTGAATGATTAACTTGCGACTCTCCATACCTGTATCGCTTTTCAAGACGACTAAGTATGTTCCCGGCACCAACTTAACACTCTTAATTTCAATCGATTGCTTACCGATATTGAAACTTAACTTTTGATGATGTGATATAAGGCCGGCACTATTGATAATACTAAGTTCCATATCAGATTTCTTACTAATATCAATATTTAGTTGGAACAAATGTCCTGATGTAACCACATTTGGATTTACTTGCCAGCTCTTAACTTCTGTCAAAACCTTATTACTAACAACGTTAACCAAATTGAAGGACATTGGAGGATTGGTTTGAATGTTGCAGATGGCATATTCATTCATAGCTGTGACACGCCAATAACCTGTAGCAAGTCCACTTGGGAAATAAGAAGCCGGAATAGTATATTGATTGGTTTTAACCACTTCTGTTACAGTAACATTTGAATCAAATCCTTTTTTTCTAGAATATTCAACTATATAAAAAGTAGCATTAGGGACAGGAGTCCATTGTAAAAGTATAGGTTCTGTCTTTACCACATCTTGACCATCAGCCGGCAATTGGTACTCAATATCATTGCTAACAGTTGTAGCTGGTGGCGTATAGGTTGATTTCAAATAGTTTCTCTTAGCACTATTTAAATCTGCCCATATCACATCTTTCTGGCCTTGGGTAAAATGGTATCCGGTGCATCCAAAAAAGTAGGACATATAGTTATTCTGAGAAGGCCTGATTAATTCATTGTTTTTATCGTAAACATCAACATTAAAATCTCGGCAATCATTGGGCCAGCCAAATCCAAAATTATAATCAGGAGGGGTATCACATACTTTATCGGCTGCTGTAGTACAATTAGATCCATTTACAAGTTCTACCTGAGCCCCATAACATGGTGCAACAGTAAATGTCACAACTTTGCCATGATCGGCCATATTCCATGGTTGACATTCCCAACCATAAAAGGTGTGTCTCAAACTAAAAAAGTGTCCCAACTCATGTGGAGCAGTCTGTGATTCATAGGTAGCTTCGACATTTTTAATAACCATAATATCGTGTTCAGGGCTGTAGAATCCCAAAACACTTCCTGGATTATCCGACTTAATATCAGCTGTAAAGAAAAAATTAAGAGCATTTTTATCTTTTACGTTTTTCATAATATTGCCGGCACCCTGACTCTGTGGATCAGTATTCACTAAATCATTATTCAGATATTTAAAATCATCTTTCATGTAAAATTGAATATTCTGATTCGCATATTCATCATTCAATTTACACAACATTCTGAATGCACTTTTTACATTAATACCTCCTTTTCCGGCAGCAGTTTGAACAATGATAAATCTAACAGGAACATACCGTACTTGCCTGACTTTTAATTCATCTTTGTGAATCGCCAAATAAGCAAGGTTAGCATCTAATTGTGCGTCAGAAATTGGGCTGCTTTGAGTACCACAATATCCAACAACATTTTGTGCACTGACAGAATAAACGAATAGTGCGAAAAGTCCAATAAAAAAGTACTTACTAAAAAGTTTCATTTAAATAATCTAATTTAAGTTTAAGTTTGCAAGGTACAAAGAAATCGACAAGTACAATATAAATAAACCAATATTTGCTATTTATTTAACAGTTAAAGCCTTACTTTTGCGACTTAAATTAACTATTAATCTCAATTAAAATATAATGAGTAAAGTAACCGTTGTAGGCGCGGGTAATGTAGGCGCCACAGTAGCCAATGTTCTGGCACATGGAGATTTCGTCAATGAAGTTGTCCTTTTAGATATTAAAGGTGAGATGGCACAGGGCAAAGCTCTTGATTCCTGGCAACAAGCCCCAATAGACCATTATAGCACCTTCCTTAGAGGTTCTGGAGACTATGCTGATACTGCCAATTCTGACGTCGTTGTTATTACAGCAGGTCTGCCCCGCAAACCGGGAATGAGCCGTGATGACCTTATTTCTACCAATGCTTCAATTGTCAATGGTGTGACAAAAAGCATCCTGCAATATTCACCCAATGCTATCATCATAGTGGTTTCTAACCCATTGGATGTAATGACTTATGCAGCACACAAAACATCCGGACTTCCGGCATCTCGAGTAATAGGAATGGCAGGAATATTAGATACTGCCAGATATAGAGCATTTTTAGCGACAGAATTAAATGTTTCTCCAAAAGATATTCAGGCAATCTTAATGGGAGGCCATGGCGATACAATGGTTCCACTGCCAAGATATACTACTGTGGGTGGAATTCCCGTTACAGAGCTCATTGATAGTGATAAGCTTGATGCTATTGTGGACAGAACTAAAAAAGGCGGTGGAGAACTGGTTCAATTGATGGGCACATCAGCTTGGTATGCACCGGGAGCAGCTGCAGCCCAGATGGTTACTGCCATTTTAAAAGATGAAAAACGCATCTTCCCTTGTTGCATCAAAGTAGAAGGACACTACGGTATTGATGGCGTATATGTCGGTGTCCCTGTTGTATTGGGTCGTAATGGTGTAGAAAAGGTACTTGAACTTGACCTTAATGATTCTGAAAAAGCACTGCTTGCAGAGTCAACAACCGCCGTTAAATCCGTCATGGATGTTTATGATAATATGGGATTGTAAGAATTTTCATAGAATAAATACAAAAAACCACCTTCATTTTAGGTGGTTTTTTTGTATTATCGTCTTTCGTTTTAAATACTTATGCTATAAATATGGATTCATTAGTTATAAAAGATGCTAATATCGTCAATGAAGGCAGCATTATCGAAGGTGATGTTTTAATAAAAAATGGAAGGTTTGAACAAATAGGTTCAGTCAGCAATGGCGGGCATCATACCGAAATTCATTTTGAAGGAGATTACTTAATCCCGGGTATCATTGATGATCAGGTTCACTTTAGACAACCTGGTCTCACACACAAAGCAGATATCCGTACCGAATCAATGGCAGCAGCAGCTGGAGGCGTTACTACATTTATGGAAATGCCCAATACCATTCCTCCGGCAACATCCATTGAGCTCTTAGAGGAAAAATATCAAATTGCGGAAAGAGATAGTATTGTAAACTATTCTTTCTATTTAGGTGCGTCCAATGATAATTTAGACGAAATTATGAAGGCCGACTATTCTACGATTTGTGGTCTTAAAATATTCATGGGAAGCAGTACTGGAAACTTATTGGTGGATAATGAAGCAGCTCTTGATCAAATATTTAAAAATGCCCCGGCACTCATCGCAACCCATTGTGAGGACGAATCCACTATCCAAAACAATCTATCCTTATTTAAAGAAAAATATGGTAATAACTTAAATGCCAGCCATCATCCTTTAATAAGAAGTGCCCAAGGTTGTTACATTTCAAGTTCCAAAGCTATCGATTTAGCTAAAAAACATCAAACACGCCTGCATATATTGCATATCAGTACAGAAATAGAGACGGCTTTATTTGAAAATAATATTCCTTTGGCAGAAAAAATGATTACTGCAGAAGCTTGCGTTCATCATCTTTATTTCTGCGATCAGGATTATTCAGAATTGGGAAATAAAATCAAATGTAATCCTGCTATAAAGTCTTCAAAAGACCGCCAAGCTATAATAGAAGCACTTAAATCCGGAAAAATAGACGTCGTGGCTACCGATCACGCACCTCATACACTCGAAGAAAAAAATAAACCCTATTTACAAGCACCATCCGGCTTACCCTTAGTGCAACACAGCATAAATATCATGTTGGACTTTGTCAAAAAAGGTATTTTTTCCTTAGAAGAGGTCATAAACTGGATGTGCCATGCTCCAGCAGTTTGTTTTAAAATAAAAGAAAGGGGTTATATACGTCCGGGTTATCACGCAGACTTTGCCAGGCTAAATTTCTATGAAGATAATACTATTTCAGATGAATCCCTATTCTATAAGTGTAGATGGTCACCACTCTCAGGTAAAACACTGCCCGGTAATATTATCTCAACTTGGGCCAATGGAACCTTGGTGTATAATGAAGGCTTGATTCTTACCAATGCCGGTCAAAGACTTAAATTTGCTAACTAAACCAAAAATTAATTAATAGATATTAATCCACAAACCTTATTTCAATCCGGTTTCAGCAGTAAAGGCTTAAAAAATTGTATAGTGCTGATTAAGAGAGTATTATCGATTTACAAATCATCTCCATGGTTTAATGAAATCATTGGCTACGAGTCGTGAATCTTTTCCGCCTTTATCTAATGCGGAATTTGCCTTGAAAAGGAATCCGTATTAAAAAGTACCTATCGACAACATAACAAGTGTACATGCCTCTACCACCTCAATTCCTGCTTCTTCCAATTTCAACTGATTTTCATGATTTTCTGTCCCCGGATTGAATATTATTCGTCTTGGTTTTAAATCCAACAATAATGGCATCCATGCCTCTTGATGACGTGGCCCCACATATAATGTAACCGTACCAACACCATGGACAGGTTTTTTATCCGTTATGACGTTAATTCCCAACACATTGACATTCCGCAATCCATAACCTATCACAGGGTAATCGTGGGCTAACAATTGTTTTGCTGCTTTATAAGCGTATCGATCTGGATTATCTGACAATCCAATGACCGCACATGTATATTTATTATCCATAACTTCTTCAACCACTATGTAGAGTATTTGTTTCAACGAAATTCCTACATCATTAAAAGGATTGTGGACAAATTCCATTTCGAATACCGCCGCAAGCAATTGTCATGTGGAAATTGAGCTTCAAATTGATTAAAGTCAAAACCAATTCTTTAAAATTTTTTAATTTTGACCATGTTTAGAAATGTATATTTAATAACATTTATATATTTATTTGGTCTAACGACCGGATTATCCGCATTCTCTACCAACCCTACCTCATTTCCAAAGGATACTATTAAGTGCGATTCACTTTCCATTCCATTTGCCAATATATTAAATACCTTAATCCTTCAATCCAAATGGCAAGAATCGTATCAGCTAATTGATCAATGGAAAGAAACCTGTGATGCCACTGAAATAAATTCTCGAGCAGCAATTTTAGTAGCCTTATCCTCAGGCGTTAAACAAGAAGAAGCTATAAAATCTTATTTTCAGTCGGATTTTCATTTTGTTTATAAATATCGAATGCAATATAGCGAGGACGATCTTTATCAATATTATTTTCAAGAATATAGGACATATTTTAATTATATACCGCTCAGACACCCTTTGGATTCAACACTTTGCAATATAGCAAAGAAAATATTTTCAAGAACTGATTTGTCAAATGACGAAAAATTAGCGTGTAAATTATTTTCCGGCGATTTCACAAGTTTCGAAAAGGAATCTAAAAAGAAAAAATATATCAACTCTTACGTTCGTAATTTTCACAATGCAGACAAAAGGTATCTTGCAAGTCAAAAAATGGGCTTTCAGCTATTTTCAGGCATTTACAACAGCATGGATGAAGGACAATATATTGGCGCCAACCCTTCCTTGGGCATAGGCTTAAACTCTCCTATCGCTGCTCAATGGATGTTTGAATTTCAAATAAGATGCAGAATCATGCAGGGTGACAAGAAGTACAATTTTGTTGCTCTCGGTGATAATTATTTAGTTGATTCTAAGTTAGGCATAAACCTGAATATCAATGTTATGTATCAATACTCTGACATTAAAAATATATTTCTTTATCCAAAATTTGGACTTGGATATGAAGCCATTTTTACCGGAGTAAAAATATATAATCCGATCGACGAAGTTACTAACTCCTATGATATCAACACATTACACAGCAATATTGGAATTTTGATTTTAACACCCTGTTTTCGAAAAAATTATATCGGTCTCGAGGCATCGTATCATTATTGTCCTTATAGATGGTCAAAAGGATTAAAGTCTAAATTTAACAACAATGCTTTTAGCTTGGAACTAATATACCGTTTCTAGAAATTAATATCTATATTTTTATAATGTTTATTACATTATTTTACAATATATATTCAATAAATATAAACCAAATTATTTTAGAAGTATTTAATAGAATCAAGGGAAATTAAATGTTTTTACCTATGAGAAACATTCAAATTTTCTTATAATATTAAGATAATGATATGAATAGAGTTGTGATTACTGGTATGGGAATATACTCATGTATTGGATTGAATCAACAGTCGGTTTTAGAATCCTTGAAAATCGGTCGTTCCGGTATTGTATTTGATCAGGAAAGGAAGGATTTCGGATATCGTTCAGGTTTGGTTGGCTTAGTCCCAAGACCGGAATTAAAAAGCATGTTGGACAGGAGAGCTCGCATTATGCTACCTGAAGAAGGCGAATATGCTTATATTGCGGCTTTAGAGGCATTTAAACAAGCCAATGTATCGGATGACATAATACAAAAATACCAATGTGGAATAATCTTTGGCAATGATAGTACGGTAAAGCCAGTCTATGATTCCATCAATCTCGTTAAAGAAAAAAAAGATACTACCCTTCTTGGGTCCGGTGCCATTTTTCAGTCCATGAATTCTACTGTCAATATGAATCTTTCGACTATATTCTCACTTAAAGGTGTAAATTTTACATTGAGTGCTGCGTGCGCAAGCGGCTCACATTCAATTGGTATTGGATATCTATTGCTTAAACAAGGTTTACAACAAATGATTTTGTGTGGCGGTGCTCAGGAAGTCAATATATATGCATTTGCAAGTTTCGATGGATTGGGGACATTCTCTATCAGAGAAGACAATCCAACCATGGCTTCGCGACCATTCGATAAAGATAGAGATGGTCTCATTCCAGCAGGAGGCGCTGCTGCCTTAGTTCTTGAGACCCTCGATTGTGCAAAAGCCAGAGGGGCCAACATCTTAGCGGAAGTCATTGGGTATGGCTTCTCTTCAAATGGTGAACACATCTCTGGTTCAAGCAAAGAAGGGCAAGTCCGTTCTTTGAAAATGGCACTCGACCAAGCCGAATTAGATGCTAAAGCAATAGATTATGTAAATGCTCATGCTACAAGTACACCGGCAGGTGATATCGCTGAAGCACAAGCCATAACGGAAGTTTTTGGACACAAAGGCGTACCTGTCAGCTCAACAAAATCTATGACTGGTCATGAATGTTGGATGGCTGGAGCAAGTGAAGCAATTTATTCGATACTCATGCTTAATCATAACTTCATGGCACCCAATATAAACTTTGTCAAAGGAGACGAATATTCAGAAAAGCTTGATATCATCACGGATACAAGGAAAAAGGAATTAAATACTGTGCTTACCAACAGTTTTGGTTTTGGCGGCACTAATTCAACATTAATTTTAAAAAAATATCAGGACTAAAGATTTCTCCAAGAATCTTACTTTGATTACAGATTAATCTTAAACTTTAATCTAAGATTGATATATACCTAATATCCATTAAGATACAAAAGCTTTTTTTGCAATTTCAGAAGCAACATATTCTATAAAATAGCTTCCTGCTACAGGGTCAACTTCTTTGCCAAATTGTGATTCTATCATAGCAATGTGGCCTGCATTGCGATAAATTCTCCTTTCATTGCTTTCGACATTGTGTTCAAAAACAATAGAATCCGCCTGCGCCATTGTCGCTGCCACAATCTGCAAGGTATGTGATATAACCGAATCTGGATATGAAGAAATACATGGCAAATACACTTCCAAATGATAAGGCTTTACAGGCTTTCCTAAAGAAGATAATATATTAAACCATGCTATCTTTATGGCCCTTGCCTTAATCACATCGTGAACAAACTGTCCACTGAAATTGATATTTATTTGAAAATCATACACATCTATCTCATTGGCAAGCAATTGTAACTTTCGTATAAATGGAATAACTGCTTCATTTGTATAATATTCCAAATAATGCCTTGCGGGTGAATTATCCGGTAATTCCGCATTATAAAGGCGCAACTGACTACTTTCAATGTCCTGGTGAGTAGATAGAAATTCTAACCATTTAGAAAATGAAATATTATCAGCATAAAAAGAGGCATTGATAGCATTGAGTTGGATTCCATCAAATAATTTGAACTCAGTTTTATCATCCACTTTAAAAACCGGTGCAGAAAAATCGTTATTCAAGGACTCAATAATATCGATTGTTTTGACATCTTCGTACGTTAAGTCAAAAATTTCACCAAATAATATTTTGGAATTTTTCTTAGGCAAATACCCTCTCGGAATAGCCATTTCATCTGACATCAGTGGTTGAAATTTAATGCCGTCAATCACAAACAACATCTTATCAACATGCTCATTACCAACTTCTTGTAAAAACGAAGCTTGCCAGTCAGCATAATTATAATCTTGAAATAATTTTATTATATCGCTCATATTCATACCCGTATAAAAACAAAGGTAGAAACAAATACTGTACCTTTTGTAAACATAATACATTATTTGTGGTTATATTTGCACCAATTTATTTAGATTATATAAAAATAAGTGATGAACAAAAGATTAATATATTTAGACAACAATGCAACAACACCGACTGATCCAAGAGTTGTTGATGCGATGTTGCCTTATTTTTATGAGAAACCGGGTAATCCGGCAAGCCGTAATCACCCATTTGGCTGGGTTGCAGAAGAAGCTGTGGATTATGCCCGAGAACAAATTGCTGATTTAATTCACGTCGATTCGAAAGAGATTATTTTCACTTCTGGCGCTACAGAAGCGGATAACCTTGCATTGAAGGGTGTTTTTGAAATGTATCATTCAAAGGGTAATCATATCATCACAACGAAAACTGAACACAAAGCTGTTTTAGACAGTTGTAAAAAAATTGAAAAAATGGGTGGAGAAGTCACCTATTTGGATGTTCATAATGACGGTCGAATAGATTTGGATGCTTTGGATAAAGCCATTAAGAAAGAAACCATTTTGGTTAGTATTATGTGGGCCAACAATGAGACTGGTGTCATTCAGGACATGAAAGCAATAGGTGATATTTGTAAAAAACATGGTGTATTATTGATGTCAGATGCAACACAAGCAGTTGGCAAAATCGATGTTGACCCCAAAGCTGTTGGCGTTCACCTAATGGCATTCTCGAGTCATAAAATGTACGGTCCTAAAGGTGTAGGAGCTTTGTATGTATGTAGAAAAAATCCTCGCGTTAAAGTCACAGCGCAAATGGACGGTGGCGGCCACGAAAGAGGCATGCGTTCAGGCACGCTTAACGTTCCCGGAATAGTTGGATTCGGAAAAGCTGCTAAACTCGCAAAAGAAGAGATGGATGCGGATGCAGCAAGACTTTCAGGCCTAAGAGACCAATTACAAAGTCGGCTTATTGAGAATTTAGAAGAAGTATATGTCAATGGTGACCAAAATCACAGAATGCCACATGTTACCAATATTTCTTTCAAACACGTTGAAGGCGAAGGCCTTATGATGACATTCAACCAAGAAATAGCTGTATCATCCGGTTCAGCTTGTACATCTGCTTCACTTGAACCCTCTTATGTATTGGTTGCATTGGGACTGGGTGATGACTTAGCCCATTCTTCTATTCGGTTTAGTCTGGGAAGATTTACGACACAAGAAGATATAGATTACGCTGTAGAGGCTTTGACAGAAGGAGTTAAACACATGCGTGACCTAAGCCCAATATGGGAAATGTACAAAGAAGGTATTGACCTGAACAATATGGTCTGGGACAATTCACATTAAAATAAAATTCAAATTACAATCTATTTTCACTTTAAAATATTTTAAATCATGGCTTATTCAGATAAAGTTTTAGATCATTTCAAACATCCAAGAAATGTTGGGACTCTAGACAAAGACAAAAAAAATGTAGGTACAGGGCTCGTAGGAGCGCCGGAATGTGGTGATGTTATGAGACTTCAGATTGAAGTTGATGAGGCAACAGGCATCATTGCTGACGCCAAATTCAAGACTTTCGGTTGCGGTTCCGCTATAGCATCTTCTTCATTGGCTACTGAATGGCTAAAAGGGAAGACAGTAGATGAAGCCATGGCCATAGACAATATGGACATCGTAGAAGAATTAGCTTTACCGCCGGTCAAAATTCACTGTTCTGTCTTGGCAGAAGATGCAATAAAAAGCGCTATTGCCGACTACAAGACCAAGAATACCATTCCCGCTGAGGCCTAATTATAAGAGAATGCATACCATTTTAGTTTCAGTATGAAATGGTATGTATTCACTATTTTTCTTATACAAATTAAATAATTTTACCATGTTGTATGTTTCAGATCCGGCAAAAGAACAAATCAATCGAGTCAAGTCCAAACAAGGAATGTCGGATGATTACTTTATTAGGGTATCTGTAATTAGTGGTGGCTGCTCAGGCCTATCCTATAAGATGGATTTTGATAATGAAGAACAAGCCCAGGATCAAGTCTTTGAAGATAATGGCATCAAGATTGTTACTGACCTAAAAAGTTTCTTGTATCTGTTTAATACGACCTTACAGTTTAGTGGTGGCTTGTCTGGCAAAGGCTTTTACTTTGAGAATCCCAATGCTGTGAGAGAATGTAATTGTGGAGAAAGCTTTGCTGTGTAAAAGGACAAAGATTTTATACATATTAATTCCTCTTTTGACCAAATAATTTCTATTGTAAATTACAACTTTGAAAATTTATTTACATACAAAGAATTACCCCCTTTGATTCTGATTATATAGCATCCCGCCACAAATTGAGAAACATTTATCAACTCCTTCGACTTTCCATTGATTGATTTAGAAAAGACTTTCATTCCATTAATATTAAATATTTCCAACTGTGCGTTTTCTAAAATATTTTCTGGGATTTCTATTTCTATCAGATCTCTTACAGGATTAGGATACAATTTAAAATTCAAATTTTTAACAACCTGAGAATCAGATTTGTACCCTTCAATCATCTTCAAAAGATTTAACCTCCCACCTGTCTTGGTAATTCCTTGTAAAGAAGGCAATATATCCACATTGTCTAAAATTGCATTTCTAACAGAACGAGCAGCCTCAATAGGATAATTGATATAATCGTCTTGCAATCCGATATTAGGAACTGAATACATCAGAGCGATGGCCCCTGCGACATGTGGTGTGGCACAGGATGTCCCACCAAAAGATCCGGTACCTGTTTTATCGACAGTTGAAATACTTCCCTCTCCAGGAGCGCCTAAATCAACTGATTTGACACCATATCCGGCTGAATTATACTTAACATCACTGGACGAGACTACATTTGTAACTACAATTAGGTATTCACTTTCACAGGTGCTTGGCAGATCGCCAACTACATCGACATCGACGTTGGTATTGGCGGTAGCGCCAGTACTGATGATGCCATATTTACCCAATGTATCATACATATTACACCAAATAGGCTGATCAGAAGGCCATTTATTACTGAGTCCTGCAGAGAGGTTGCTGGCAACAACCAATGCCCCTTCCTGTCCCCCACTCTCATTAAATTTCCGACGCAATTCTTTTACATATTCGTAACCTTTGATCAATAAACTGACGCTCGAAACAGCATTGGAAACTGCCAATAACTTAACATTCCAATTTACTCCGGACATCCCCAATGAATTATTCCCCTGTGCCCCTACTATCCCCATGACACCTGAGCCATGGCTTGCTGAGTCAATAACGCCGCTACCGGTGGCAAGGTTAACTCCATTGACATCATCAATATACCCATTATTATCATCATCAATTCCATTGTTCGGAATTTCTGCCGCATTCACAAACAAATTATCTTTTAATTCAGGATTATTGATATAAAAACCTTTGTCTAACACTGCTACTACAATATCATGTCCATGTGATGTTACACCACCCGTCGTATATTCCCATGCCTCTGGCGCCTTAATCCATTGCAATCCCCTTTGACTACTATTGAATAATGGATCATTTGGAATTTTGACCCTCTCCTCTAAATAATAATCTTTTTGAACAGCAACAATGCCATTTGTATTGGATACTAATTTCAAAAATTCCTCCCAGGTTAAATCTTTCCCTTCAACAATTAGCACACTTGAATTGGGTCCACACTTTTCAACTCGATATGAGTCATTTGAACGACTCACATTAGATTGAAACTCTTGTAGATTCCTTTGATTATCAAACTGCACCAAATATCTTCCCGGAAAACTTAATGTACCTTCCAATACTTGAGCTTTCCCATGCGAACATAGAAACATTAAACCCATTATAAGCCATAATCCTTGAATATTCATATCATTTATATTCTTTAAATTACAAATTTAATTAAAATATATTATCCATTGAGACTGATTCTTAGTAAACATTTACAATTTTATACTTAGGCATTAAAAACCTATTTAAATATTAAAAATTCTGTTCCTTACGATTACAGTTGTAAATTCACATAAATTAACCTTCAATGGTTGCAAAATATTCCATGGCAAACAAAGGTCTTATGCCATACCAAGAAAACATCTGTCCGTCAACAAGAATAATCTTTGAATCAGGAAAAATAGTAGCAAACTCTTGAAGATGGCTCTGCTTAAACGGATATGGCTCTGTCGATAAAAATATATAATCCGGACATAATGAAATAATCTCCTCTTTTGACAATACCGGATAACGTTCTAAGACAGAAGTTACATTTTCAAAACCGGCATGATGGATCATTTCATGAATAAAGGTATCTCCACCGACAGTCATATATGGCTCTTTCCAAATCAGATATAAAACTCTCTTATTGCGCAGTATTGCTCCTTGCGTATATAGCCTCGTAAAATTCTGAACGATGGATTTATAATCCGACTGTATATCAAATAGAGCCAATAGAGAATTAATTACTTCAATATTATCTTCAATAGTGGCAATATCTGTAACCCACACCGCTGTGCCTTCGTGCATCTCATGAATATCTGAATATCGATTTTCTTCTTTAGACGCTATGATAAAATCCGGATTAAGCAGACGAATACTATCAATCTTTGGATTCTTCGTGCCCCCAATTATTTTGGGCTTCGGTATTTTAGTTTCCGGTAAGACACAAAATCGCGTTATCCCAACGACATATTTTCCCAGTCCAAGATAATACAGTAATTCGGTCAATGATGGCACCATCGAAATGATTCTGCAAGGAGGATTATTACTCAAACTTGCCCAGCTATTGCCTTGGTGAATCATCGTAATAACTTGTCGTAGCTCAAACGCAAATCAAGCATTAAAAATACAGAATCGATAAATAACTCATACCTCGGGACATCTTGCATATTCAAAACACTCCGGTTATGAATAAACTTGGGTACTCATTCGGATTAAAACTTGTTAGCACTTGTAAAAAGCCTATTCCAGCGGATTTTACTTCCAAATTGATCGGTATATTTTGAAAAGAATATAAATAATGGCTTACCTACAATATTTTCCTCAGGTACAAAGCCCCAAAAACGAGAATCTTCGGAGTTATCCCTATTATCGCCCATCATCCAATAATAATCCTGCTGAAATGTATATGTATCAGCCAATGTACCATTGATAAAAAACTGACCACCCTTTTCTTCCAACTTATTTTTCTCATAAACAGAAATTACCCTTCTATAAAAACCTATATTTTGGCGTGTCAACTGTATTGTCGCACCTTTTTTTGGAATCCAAATAGGCCCATAGTTGTCTGGAGTCCAAGTTGGGAACAAGGAAGCATCATGAGGAAAAACATTACCCGCATATTGCTCCGGATTAGCATAAAGAATTTCAATTTCAACTTGAGGAACTTCTTTTTTAATATATTCCATTTGAGCCTTTGTCAAAGAGTAAAATCCAACTTCCGGATTACATTCATTCAGATTGACGCCTATTTCTCCTAAAGTTTCCAAAGCAATAGGTTGACTTGGTGTTACACGACAATTGACCTGTAAACCGGAGGGATCTTCTATTCGCTTTCCATTGATAAAGACTCCTTTCGCTTTAATCTGGAGGCTATCGCCGGGCAAGCCAATACATCTCTTGATGTAATGATCCATTTTGTCCATAGGACGTGTTGTCAATGGATAGCCTTGCGCTAAACGTGGGTCTCGACGCACATCGTATATGCTAAAAGTTCGCATCGGTGTAACATAAACACTATCACCCTCAGGATAATTAAACACAACCGGGTCAAATCTTTTGACACTTGTTAAGGCAGGTAGTCGGAAATAAGGCAAGCTTGGGCTTTTTAAATAAGATTCTCGGTTGACTATCGGTAACCTATTGTGTATCAAAGGCACCATCGCCACGGTCATAGGTGTGCGTATTCCATAGTGCGCTTTACTCACAAAAAGATAGTCCCCCACAAGCAATGATGACTCCATCGAAGAGGTCGGAATAACATAAGCTTCAATCAAAAACATTCTGATAAATGCTGCTGCAAACACCGCAAAAACTATAGAATCAGTCCATTCTCTAAATTTTGACTTTTTAAATGGGTTATTGGCTTCCAATTTTTTGATAGCAAAGTCATCTTTTCTATTATATGCTGCCTTCAAATCCCTATTATAATCTCTTTCTTTTGTTACTGATGCCCCTTTATATGTGTCACCTGCAACATTCATGAGATAAAATTGCAATGGTGCATAAATTACGGCAAGTGCACTATCTTTAAAACTATTCCTCCCAAACGAAAGAACCATATCTACTGCCATCCCGCAGAAAATAAAAATATTTACTATCGGAAATAATAACCATAATGCATAAGTGGGTTTACGCCCGATAATTTTACACCAGGTTATAAAATTCTTTCCTGGAATGTATGCATCAAATCCGGATTGTCCCGCCGCAACAAAAAGTGGAGCTAAGGTGATACAAAGTAATATATAAAAAACAATGATGAAAATTAAAATACTCACGTGTTATATTTATTTGAAATGCAAATATAACAGAATATATGAATGTTAATAGGCAACCATTCTTTGATTTTCGACCAATGCACCCAATAGTCCGGATGTTGGACGTAAAACTAAATACTATCAGGAATTAAAGTGCTGTAGGTTCACTTATTTTATTTACACTAAAATATTTCATCTTAATAATAGCATAAGATCCAAACAATAAAGCACTAAATACAATATCTCCAATCAAAGTACCTCTAAAAAAAGGAACTCCTGCAATATAACAATCCATAAGACCCTTTATATCAGGTGTATATGTTGTTCCAGGCCAACATGCAAAGTTGGTCACCAAAAAGAATATTACGGCTGCACCTAAAGATCCAGTCAATACACGCATGACATTCACTTTCTTAATCCACCATGCTCCCAAAACAACTATCAGTGCATAAGTACCGTAAACCCATAAAGCACCATCGTAAAACAATTGAAAATCAGAACCTTGTGCATAGACATAATTATTTAAAATCAAATCGCTTACAAAAATAGCTACCAATGGTATTAAAAATGACTTCCAGTTCCATCCAAGGTAAGCACCACTAAACAATGCAATGGCTCCAACAGGTGTTAAATTCATGTTGTGCGGAATCAATCTGCTAAATGCAGCAACGAAAATTATAAAGGTGACAACAAGTACTTGTATTAGTGTAGAACGATTTTTCATTAGCTCAATAGTCTCTTTTAATAATCACAAAGTTAAACATTTTATAAAGAAAGTAGTTGCAATTGATAATAAATATAGCCTTGCATGCTCTTTTTAATTCAATGATTATGCCCTAACTGTAAATATTATGCTATAACCTGATAGTTGTCAATCGATTAACTTTGTGACTCTATTTTAATTTACCTACACAAAAAAATGCCTGAAACGCAATGAATCAGGCATCCTATATTCAATTTTAAAGTTTATCAAATGACTAACGCCTCTTCCACACGTATTGTAAAATGAAATGTATCTTCTATTTCACCGGTTCTTAATTGATTGATTGTATCTTTCAGACTCTTCGATAGTGACCAGGCATCTTCTTCAAAAGTTATAGTATTATCTTGGTATGTCAACGATGACACATTGGTTACAACAGCAGCTGTTCCGGCGCCAAACATCTCTACCAAATTTCCTTCATTGTATTCTGCCATTACTTCATCTATTGAGATAAGCTTTTCTTCAACTTCAATTCCTCTTGACTTCAAAATCTGAATAATCGAGTTACGAGTTACACCTTTTAGGATAGCCCCGTCTTCTGCCGGGGTGATAACTTTGTCTTTCAGCACAAAGAAAATATTCATTGTACCTACCTCTTGCACATATTTATTGTAAATAGCATCCAGCCATAAGATTTGATCAAATCCTCTTTCTCTTGCCAACTTAGCAGGATATAACGATGCAGCATAATTACCGGCAGTCTTAGCCTCTCCAACGCCACCCTTAACTGCACGAACATAATGATCTTCGGCAAGCAATTTGACGGGCTTGGAATAATATACTCCCGATGGACTTGCAAGCACTACCAATCGATAAGTAGTAGAAGCGGCAACTCCCAAATATTCGTCTGTAGCAAACATAAATGGCCTCAAATACAGAGAAGACCCCGGAGTAGTAGGTATCCAAGCTTTTTCAATAAGGACCAATTTCTTCATCCCTTCCATTAGTACTTCAAATGGAAATTCAGGCATACACATCCTCAACGCAGATAAATTCAACCTCTCTATATTCTTATCCGCTCTAAATAGAATAGGTGTACCATCTTTGCCCATACTCGCTTTCAGTCCTTCAAAAATGGATTGACCATAATGCAATGCCATATTTGCCGGATGAATACTCATTTTTTCTACCGGAACAATACGATGATTTTGCCACACCCCATCTTTATAATCAGATACAAACATGTGGTCTGAAAAAACCTTACCAAATCCCAAGTGTTCAAAATCAACTTCAGAAATCCTTGATTGTGTTATGTGGTTAATTGTTATATTTGCCATTTTATAGGGTTTTGGACAAATGTAATAATTTTTTCTCAAAACTTCTATACATTTTTTCACATATCAATATATTATTATTTGTTTTAAACGCTTTAAATGACAATTTAACAATATATAATTCTGACAATGCTATATTTTCCGACTAAAATATATAAAACTAAAAAGAAAATTGAACCAATATTTTTTTCTTATCCTGAAAAAATAAAATTGGTAATTGGTATGCTTTCCGAAGAATTTCAAAATGATATATATAAAGGGAATATTCAGAAAAGTTGTGAAATTTTTAATTTAAATCTGGACACAGAATTTAAAATTATCGGAATTAATGCCTTCGAAGCATTTAATTGGCAAGGTCTTTCAGATATTCCAAAACTAAAATTGGCTTTTTTCGGCAATGAAATAAAACCTTTCCCTACCTTACCTTTAAATATCCCGATTATATTTAACCAACAATCTCTTTTTGTCACTTATACTATGGCTGAAATAGTTAAAAATGATATAAAGAAAGGTGAATTTTGGAACGCTTTTAAAGAATTTATTTTACAATGACCGAAGTTCTATTAGCAACTGCCAACCAGCATAAATTAGAAGAATTTAATGCCATTTTATCTCACAAATTCATCATCAAATCCCTCGCAGAGTTTCCGGATATCCCGGAGATAGAAGAGACCGGCTCAACGCTCGAAGAAAATGCTGAAATCAAAGCAGCCACTCTTCTAAATTATACACTAAAAGCCACAATGGCCGACGATTCAGGGCTGATAGTACCATCATTAGGAGGAAGGCCGGGTGTTCATAGTGCCCGTTATGCAGGAATTCATGGAGATGATGCTGCCAACAGAAAGCTTCTACTGGAAAACATGACAAAAGTAATTGACCGCTCAGCGTACTTTGAATGTGTAATAGCTTGGGCACGGCCCAATGAAAAGGTGATATTCTTTTCCGGCAAACTACATGGCCACATTGGCTTTGAAGAAAAAGGAAATAATGGATTCGGATATGATTCAATCTTCATCCCAATTGGATACAATATAACCTTGGCACAACTTATGCCGAATGAAAAAAACGCTATTAGTCATCGTAGAAAAGCAATCGATAAACTTATGCAATTTATTGATTCATAGCCTTAATCGATAAATGAATGTTCTCATAGAACCTATTCGTTCATTTTGTACACATAATTTTCTCCAAGATAACTGACTGTCACTTTCATTTCCGTGTCTTCCGATACTTCTACTCTACCAATTACATCAGCATCTATGTTAAATGATTGTGCGATTTCAATAATTTTAGCCGCTACCTTTTCATCGGTATAAAATTCTATTCTTGTCCCCATATTAAACACCTTAAACATTTCCTCCCAATTGGTATCGGCACTTTCCTTTATAATCTGAAAAATAGGCGGAACCGGCAACAAATTATCTTTCACGATATGTACCGCTTCATCACAGTACCTAAGAACTTTGGAATGTCCACCACCCGTGTTGTGAATGATACCAGCTATACCATCCCTATATTGACCCAAAACCTGCTTCAATACAGGCAAAAATGTTCTTGTGGGAGAAAGCGCTAATTTACCTATTGGGATCATCTTCCCTTCACACTCAACCATATCAGTCAACATCTTTGTACCTGAATATACATATTCCTGATCGGTCTGAGGTGCGTATGTTTCCGGATATTTCTCTGAATAACTGTGGTGAAACAATTCATGCCGAGCCATAGTCAAGCCATTAGAACCTATTCCACTATTATATTCAGTCTCATAAGTTGACTGACCATAAGAAGCAAGTCCAACAATAACCTGACCGGGGCGTATTCGATTGATAATTAATTCTGATTTGGGCATTCTGGCGAAGGCAGTAAAACCGACATCCGCTGTCCTGACAATATCCCCAACATCAGCAGTCTCTCCACCAGCTAAAATAATATTTACGCCCAAATCCTTCATTTTATCAATAAACCCGGATGTCGCCTGAATCAAGTTCGCTAAAACTTCTTTATTGATTAATGCTTTATTTCTACCGATAGTACTTGATAAGATGATTTGGTCTATACAACCTACACAAGCCATATCATCCGTATTCATAACAATTGCATCTTGCACAATTCCTCTCCATACTGAAATATCATCTGTCTCTTTCCAATACATATATGCAAGCGAAGACTTTGTACCTGCTGTATCGGCATGCATGATGTTGCAAAATAATGAATCATTCCCCGCCAAATCAGGCAATATTTTACAAAAAGCACTGGGATAAAGCCCTTTATCTAGCCCTTTTATTGCCTCATGAACATCCTCTTTATCCGCAGAAACTCCCCGTAATTTATATTTAGATGACATATTTTTTTATAATTATATATTACAATTTATTTTAATGTGTTATCTTTGTGTGAAATTATTAGTTTAACTCAATAATTCGGATAACTTATGAACTTTAAAACTCCAAGATTACGTTGATATTTTAATTATTATAATTCCTAACAATTTATCTCATGTACCGTTCCATTAATCAATTATCACAGGCAAAGGTTATGAAGAAAAATGCCATTTTTACTTTTATTATTTTCGTTGCCATAATGTTTTATCTCATTTTGACTATTTCTCATAAGAAAAACGAACCTATGTTAAGTCAAAACTCTTATTTACTTCATGAACAGACGCCATAATTATGAAAACAAGCCATTCAATTCACCATCTATCAATTCAATTATGAAACCCAAATCTTCTTTATTTTGTATAAAATTAAGTTTATCCACGTCAACAATCAATAGCTTACCGGTATTGTATGTCTCTATCCATGATTCATATCTTCTGTTAAGTTTCTGTAAATAATCAAGGCTCATACTTCCTTCATAGTCCCTTCCTCTTGTCTGAATGTGATCGACCAAAGTTGGAATAGATGCTTTCAGATAAATTAATAAATCAGGTGGTTTGACTTGCGACGACATCGTCTTAAATAAATCAAAGTAATTATTAAAGTCACGTTGGCTCATGAGTCCCATTTCATGAAGATTGGGTGCAAAGATGTATGCATCTTCATATATTGTCCTATCCTGAATTACAGTGTGATCGCCTTTTTGGATATCTAGAACTTGCTGATATCGACTATTTAAGAAATAAATCTGCAAATTGAATGACCATCGAGTCATATCAAGATAAAAGTCTGACAAGTAAGGATTATCTTCCGTATTTTCGTAATGTACCTCCCAGTCAAAGTGCCTACCCAATAATGAAGTTAAAGTAGTTTTACCGGCGCCAATATTCCCGGCAATTGCAATATGTTTAGGTATTGGTTTCTCCTTTTCCATTGCCCAAATGTAAGGTCAAAGATTGTCTTTTCAAAACAATTATGCTATTTAGGCGATAAAAAATCGATGCCTATCGAATATTTATTTTTAACTTTATTGAATTCTCTATCATTGTCATCTAATTATAAATGAAATTAAGTGGAAGAAAATAATATTATTTTAGTCGAAAAGCTCACTAAAACGTATGTAATGGGTGCACAAACCCTTCATGCATTACGGGAAATATCTTTTAATATTAAGAAAAATGAATATGTAGCCTTAATGGGACCTTCAGGATCTGGTAAATCAACCCTTATGAATATACTAGGATGCCTTGATTCACCGACCTCCGGCTCCTATTATTTAAACCAAACGAATGTCAGTCAGATGAAAGATGCTGATCTTGCTATCGTTAGAAATAAGGAAATTGGATTTGTCTTCCAGACATTTAATCTATTGCCCCGAATTTCCGCTTTGGACAATGTCGCCATTCCGCTTATTTATGCAGGTATCACCAAGAAAGAAAGGCTTGAGAGGGCAAAGCATGTCTTACAAATGGTTGGACTAG
The DNA here is from genome assembly GCA_018057925.1 of Saprospiraceae bacterium. Classification (GTDB taxonomy): domain Bacteria; phylum Bacteroidota; class Bacteroidia; order Chitinophagales; family Saprospiraceae; genus Parvibacillus. The sequence continues at coordinate 42,315 of JAGPCT010000008.1, read as the reverse complement.
CCGATAGAATGGATCACCGACCCAATGAACTATCGGGAGGTCAGCGGCAACGTGTCGCAATTGCACGAGCCATTGTCAATAATCCCGCAATCATTCTGGCTGACGAACCTACCGGGAATCTTGACTCTAAAACTTCAGTAGAAATAATGAGTATTTTTTCAGAAATACATCGCGCAGGAAACACTGTTATTTTGGTTACTCATGAGCCCGATATTGCTGAGTATGCACATCGAATTATCCGTCTGAAAGATGGGTTAATCGAAAATGATCAACCCAATTTAAATTATATTAGAATGGAATAAATAAAATCTCAATAAAACCTATCCTACCCTATCTAAAGTCATTGACGACTTGAGTAAGATACTTTTTATCGGTTAAGCCCATATTTTCCCACTTCATTTTGCCATTTCGATACAATTGGAGATAAGGAATAGAGTAAATCTTAAGAGCTTTTGCCAATTCTTTATTGTTATCGGTATTAATATAGATTACCTTCAATTCTCCCTTCATATCTTTTTCTATCTGCTCAATGTATGGCTTCATCTTTTTACAAGGACCACACCAAGGTGCATTAAAATCGATGAGTACATACGGATGTGACTTTGTAAGATCTTCAAATTGTTTTAACGTCAGACCATTGGTAGATGGGGCTTTTTCATCCACCACTTCAGGCAATCCTGCTTTTCGCCATTGTAGAATGCCACCTTCCATCTCATACACTGTGAATCCCTTGCTCCTCATTTTCTCTGCGGCAGTATGACTTCGCCCTCCACTGAGGCAATAAATATATACAGCTTCTTTCGAATCTAATTTTGAAATTTGTTGATCAAAATCACTGCCATTCCAATCAATATTAATGGAATTAGCCAAATGTCCTGACTCATATTCCGAAGGGGTTCGCACATCTAATAGGATTTGACCTTTTTTATCAATTTTTTGTGAAAATTCTGTTGCTGACATTAAGTAATTAGCATCATTCTGGGCTTCAATATGTGATAAGCCCACAAATACGATAGCTGCAGCCAATAAAAACGGAAAAACTTTCATGTAAATTTAATTTTTAATCCTTATATAACTCATTCCCTCCACTAAAAGTTCAGCCGATTCATTTTCTGTTCTAAATAGTGTTTTAAGCGTTTTCTTTCCTCGCTTCGAAGGAACATAAACCTCAAAGTGCAAGTGCGGTCCGGAAGCATAACCAACCTTTCCACTATATCCAATCTGCTCTCCTACGGAAACCGTGTCTCCGGCTTGAACTAAGCTACCATCCTTCATGATATGCGTATATTCTGCAAAACTCCCATCACTGTGCAAGATAAGTATAAAATTATTGTATTTGACACACTCTGGGTCAAAACAAGTCCTGCTATTTTTTTGAACTACTTCAACGACAATACCATCTCTGGATGCAGTAATTACATCTCCCACTGCCATTGAAAAATCAAGTGCATTCTCCCCTTTATGTGTAATCTTTCCATTGTAACCTTGAAATACTTTGTACGTCGAACCCACCTGATAAGGCAATTCATAGACAAATCCAATATCAACAGAAGCATTAATGTCCCCCATAGTCAAGCCTGTCTTTACTTTATATCCATACACCTTTTTAGCATCGTCAACAGCCAACTTAGTCACAACATGTTTCATCGCTTTTGCAGGAACAACTACGGTAAAATGAGCGCCTAAAGTAGATTTCATGTTCTTTAAATCAAACTCAAATTCAATGGTAACCGGAAAATATTCATCATTATCCACAAAAAACTCAGTTACTCCAGCATTAGTTTCTGAATAAACTTTAACCTCAAAATCTCTACTGATCAAATTACTTTGAATACAGGATAATAAATAAACTATGAATAAAAAACGCATAAAAAAGGGCTACTTTCAATACAACGACGAATGTAGCCCTTTTAAGTCATTTTAAGACAACTTCCTATTCTTTTATAAAATTTTTAACACCGATACCTTCTTTAGAAGCTACTTTCAACCAATAACAACCCGGCAATAGCCCATGAGTATTAATTTGGTTGAATCCGGAAGTCTGTACTCCGACGACCTTTCCTACCGCATCAACTATTTCAATTTTTTGAATATTCAATTTAGATGATAAAAACAATTGGCTCTTAGTTGGATTAGGAAAAACATTAATCTTACTACTTACCAAATCTTTGGTTGAACTCTTTAATATTAAATCCTCTTTACTTCTCGGCAATAGTTGATATCCTTCGGTATATGGCGAAGAAGAATCAAATTGACCTCCAATACCGATAATATCAAATATACCGACAGGCGCATCCAATTCGGACAATGTAGTTAAATTCACTACTCTAATAGCATAATCATTAGTTCCATCTGTTACAGTGGCATTAAACGATGTCCCTTTTTTCCAATCATCAGGATTTTTTAGATGCATTCCTGATAATTTTACCAAATCTGACTCAATTTGCTCATCAAATGCATTGACTTCTTTCGGATTAAATAGACCGATATTTTGAGAATTGACCCACATGGTATCCACTCTAATCTGTGTCAATCCATTAAATTGATCGATTTTCCCACGCACTGTCAATTGATCTCCTTCAGTGACTGTATAACCAAATGTTTCATTGCTACTAAAAACTCCAATACCATCTCGATTCGAATCAATGATCGTGGTGCTAATCCCACTGGCTCTCATATTAACACCATATACCACTCCCTTTATTTCACACAATATACCAAGAGAATCAGCCTTTCCATCAGCATCGACTGAACTCACCTGACCAATTGTTCTAACCGGATATGAAACCGTAGGTGTGTTGGGGATAACATGGACCTTGCCCTTCATAATAGTGGAATGAGGATCACAGACATAGTTATAATCTCCGGGGATATTAAATGTGAAGCTGTATGTGTAGGGAGCAGGTGCAGGCTCTCCGCTTTTAAAGGACTCCGGATTAGAAGGAAATGAGGAAATGGTGCCATTGACATTATGGTGCCCTTCCTTAAAGTCCCAGGTGACCGTTTCGCCTTCTTTTATAGTAATCTCAGAAGGTGTAAAGGCAAAGTCTGTCACAGTAACCGTATTGGGATTAACAATGACGCCACAAACAGCTGTATTGAGACTACCGGGACTCCCGGCGACTTCTTTCCCATTGATGGTAATTCCTGTATTGGATCTTGAATAGCTCCAATTAGCAACATCATTTGGATTGGCATTAATATCACACAATTCTAGTGAAGCACCATTACCGTCCGCTTCTTTTGGCCAACCACCAGAACCGGAACCGTATGTAACGCTTGCAAGGACAACTCCATTTGGATTGGCAATAGAAATCTCTTCTCCACCATTCTTCAATGCATCACTTTTCCACTGTCTTACATTGACATTGATACTTGAAAAAACATTTTTAAAAGCCTTACTGTTTTTAACGAATACAAAATATCCATTAGCTGGAACTACATCATCAGATGTAAAGGTATCCACCACCCCTTTTAAAAAATAGCAACCATTTAAATTAAAATCAAAATCTATCAAGCTCCTGATTTCAATATACTCTAATGAATCATCCCCTGATTCAGGCGGATTATACATAATTTCACTTATTACAAATGGTGTAACAGCAGTGTTCTTTTGCCCCATAACTAAGGCTGCAGATAGAATAAATACAAAAGTTAAAATCTGTTTCATCGAATTGAATTTTTAAATATTAAATAAGAATTGAAGTTAGTAGTGTTGCTTGATGATACTACAAAATTAATTAAATAGATGAATAATTTGTAAAAAAAAAAGAGACTATCAAATGACAGCCTCTTCTTTATAAGAATTTAACTCTTAGAACATATATCTAGCACTAAACTGCATACCCCATGTACTGGACACAGTATTTTTGTTTCGATATGGAGTAGTAGCTAACTTGCCACCCACTGCCAACATATTGAATGTAGGTGCGGATGCAGAAGCTGAAGCAACTCTCAAAAGTGGATAGTTATAGGATGAGCCACCGTTTAGCTCTTCGTATATCCCCCAATCAGAATTAATTAGATTACCTATATTAAAGATGTCTAATCCAAGTTGAATAGTATGCTTTGTGTCACCATTTTTCCCTCCAAATGATATGTCTTGAAGAATTTTAAAGTCAAATCTATTAGCCCATGGAAGAATACCGCTATTTCTCTTAACATAAGTACCTCTTGCATCAGCCAATTCAGGAACAGAGTTAATGAAAGCATCAAACGCAGCAGCTTGTTCTTCAGGTGAATAGGTAACATCTCCTACTTTCAATGGCGCAAAAGTCAATTCACTTGCACTTTTTGGAACATACAACAGATCCAAACTAACTCTATCACCATTGATATCATTCCCATACGTATAGGCAAAACGTCCACCATTAGAGCCATTGTAATATAAACCGATGGTTGTAGCAAACATATTGGCATAACTAATTCTATAGCTAAAATTAGCTCCAACTCTATGTGGTACAGCAAATTGTGAATAACCCAACAAAGCTTCATTTGGGTCATTGACAGAATAGTTGTTTGACCAAGCAGAACCGGCAGCTGATCCGGGATTTCCGGTTACATCTTCAGCATTGGTATAGTTGTAAAATATTCCAGCCGATACACCTCTATAATTAGAAATATTAGCAGCAATGGTTCCTACAAAAGCTTGGCCTTTGTTGATATTAGTAAGTAATGGAACAGTTGCATTCAGACCTTTAGCACTATTATAAACGTAAGAAGTGGATGTCCAGAAATCTCTGTTATCGCCAGAATAGCTCATTTTCTCTGTTGCCGGCTTTCTATTAACATTGTATTGATATACGCCATTAATATCTTTTGTATAAATACCATCTAAGCTTACAATTATAGGAGTAGATGGGATTTTAACATCAACACCTAAATTAGACCTCCACACTTGAGGCATTTTAAAATCAGGATCGATCAAACTTAAACCACCAGGGATACTTGCACTTGGAGTTGTCGGAAAGTCAGATGCCAAAGCATTAGGCCAATACTTTGGATCAGCTTCAAAGTGATCAATCTTAGCAAGTACGCCGGAACTTACCGGTTCAAATGTATTCTGAATAACACCTGCATTAGTAGGCATATTGGTAAACCATACAAATGGAATATTTCCTGTGAAAATACCCGTTCCTCCTCTCAATTGAAGTGTTTTATCACCCAATACATCATAATTAAAACCTACTCTTGGAGAAAACAATGGAACAGATTTTGGCCATTTAGCTGTCGTATAATTTGCTTTAGTACCTTCAGGGCTATAAAATGAAATGGTATCAACAACCGGATTAGATACCGGCTTATCATGGAATAATGCCATATCCGCACGTACCCCTACGGTTACATTTAATCTATCTGATAAAGTAATTTTATCCTGAATATAAAGACCCGCTAATCCAAACTTAACACGTGCAAAAGGATCTTTTCCTTGATAAACATACGTTACACCATAAGAAATTGGTGGCGCATCATTCAAAAAGTCATCTACTGTCTTATATCGATAATAAGAAGAACCCATTCTCTGGTAGCTATTGGCAAATGACATTAATTGATAACTCAAGCCAGCAGTTATAGTATTATTTCCCACTACATAGGTTAGGTTGTTGGTTGCAATCACATTATTATTTATAACGTCATTGTTGACAGAGAACAATTCAGTACCAAAGCTCATATAGTTGCTGTAACCTGAGGTGGCTTCTCCATCTCCTATATCCACAAATGGGAACAATTTACCGGGTGTTTCACGGGTATCTTGAATTCGGCTATAAGTAACAATCAATTGATTGCTCAATCTATCACTAAATCTGGAGTTTAACTCAGCTGCGATAGAGCTTACTGTATTTTTAAATGAATAATTAGCATTTTCAAAAGCTATTGACTTATCTGAAATACGACTATTAGAAGAACGAGGGTTAGGACCTGAACTACCATTCGTTCCTTGATCATTGGTACCCTGCATAAACGAATACCTTGCAGTGAAGGTATTTTTGTCATTTATATTCCAATCCAATCTTGCTAAGCCTTTGTAGTTCAAGTTGTTGTAAGTATTAGAATAATTTTGATAGGCACCTGCATCATATCCATATTTAGTACGTAAATAATCCTTAACACGAACTAAATCGGATTCTTTAACACGTGTAACGTTTGGATCAGTAGAGTTAGTCCCGTTGTCAGCAACCCAGTTGTTACCAGCGGATTCAGAATTTTCATATTCAAAGTTGACAAAATACAATAACTTATTCTTGATGATAGGTCCGGATAATCTTGCACCATATAATTTGGATGCAGCTCTCGAATTCTCACTAAGTTCATAATCACCTACTTTCAGACCCGTAAAGCTTTTTGGACGGATATAAGCATACACCGAACCATGAAGATCATTGGTACCACTGCGAGTTACAGCATTTATACCTGCACCGGTAAAGCCGGTCTGCCTTACATCATAAGGAGCCACATTCACCTGGACTTCTTCAATTGCATCCAAAGATATTGGGTTATTACCTCCACCGGGTAGAGGATCACTGCTAAGTCCAAATGCATTATTCAAGTTGGCACCATCTATCTGCAGGTTATTCATACGACCATCTCTTCCCGCAAAACTGTTTCCATTGGCTTGAGGTGTAACCCTGGTAAAATCTGTGATACTTCTACTAATAGAAGGCAGTCGCTCCATCATCTTACGGTCGATATTGGTAGCTGCACCGGTACGATCTCCATTAATAAGAGCATTTCTATTGTCCGTAATGACTAATTCATTAAGTACAGTAGCGCTTTCTTGTAAAACAATATTATTGACTAAAACATCACCCAAAGTCAAGTAAATTCCTCCAGACTTATATGTCTCCGAACCTACAGAAGAAACTTCAAGTGAATAAGGACCGCCAACCCTCAAATTGACAAGGCTATAACGTCCATTATCTAATGTGACTGTACCATACACCGTTCCGGAGGGTACATGCGTCAAAATTACAGAGGCTCCAATCATGGAAGCTCCGGAGGCATCTTTTACAATACCAGACATGCCTGATGTCGTAACCTGAGCCGATAGACCGGTTACACACAACATGAGCAATAAAAACAAAGTACTTTTTAAATTCATAGTTACTATTTTTGGTTCAAAAAAATGAAATAAAAATATCCAAATCTAATACTATTCATTAAGTTATTGTTAAATTATTTATACATATTTTTAATATATATTATATTTTAAAGAAGATTAGTTGATTATATATATAATTAATTTGAAATATTAAGTAAATTATTCTTAAAAGAACTGAAAATAATAGTATTTCTAACTTCCTATGTAAATATTCTGCTTAGTAAAAGAGTGTGTACAAGGCAGAATAATCACACGATAATAATCCCAAATTCCGTATTAGACAAAAATGGAATTTGGGTTAAAACATAATACCGATTGAGCCGATTAAACGAGTAGGGTTATCTGAAAAAGAATAAGATTTGTTGCCAAATTTAATGTGATCACCAAACTTAGAAAAATTGCCTTCATAGCGAAGGTCAATTGTTATCTTCCAAATATCAAGACCCATTCCGGCCTGCCAACCCCATTGCATCTTATTAAATTGCTCACTATAACCGGAAACTTTAAATAGATCAGATGAACTATCTAAATACAAATGCCCTACAGGTCCGGCATTCAACCTCAATACTCCTGACTTAAAACCAATCATTAGCGGTATATCCACATTCCGAATAGTTTCTTTGGCTAATATTGTATCAATAAGCCCACTTATCCTTCCGGTTAATTTATAATTAACATTGATAGTATTGACTAAAACTTCCGGCTGTATAATAAACTTTTTAATCCGTAGCTGGAGAGCAATGCCGCCATGAAATCCAACCCTGCTGTCTTCAATAACCATCTTAAAGTCATCCGGATCAGTAACAAACAATTCTTTAAGTCCATAATCCGTCTGACTAAAGCCTGCTTTAATTCCAAAATTAAATCCCACATTTTGGGCATTCGAATTCAACCATAAAATTGATATAAATAACACCAACATTAAATTTCTCATTGGATATAGCATTCGTTTAAAATAAAAGACAAATATAATAAATAACTATAATGTGTTGTACCTTTTATACATCGAAACGCAAGTTGTTCAATGCTCATTGGATACCATCAAACTCATCATTACAATATACAGGTTCAGTTGCAGAGTTTTAATACATTCGATGTGAAAGATATTGCACTATAAATTAAATTTTAATACATTTTATTGCACGATTTCTCAATTTTAACACATTCGTTCGAAAAAATTTAAAAACTCGTTAATAAAAATACTCATAAGAAAGTTGATAGGAATAATTGACTTTGCAAATTTTATAAATATCCAATACATCATAACTTCATAGCATCACATCAATAATGAGGTTATCAATTCTTATAAAAAACCAACTTCTCTTTCAGAAATATTGTTATCTTGTAGGATGAAAATCAAAACGGATATTCGTTTTATAGGAATAAGGCATCACGGCCCTGGATGTGCAAGAGATTTAAAACAATTTCTCCATAATTTTCAACCGAACTTAATCTTGATGGAATTTCCGGAAAACATCAAAGAGTTGCTCATTTCTACTGACATTGACAATATAAAGCCGCCAGCCGCAATTTTACTATTTAAACAAGGAGATGCTACCAAAACATTTGTTTTACCTTTCGCTTCTTTTTCACCTGAATGGATAGCTCTTTCCTATGCGAAAGCCAATCAAATCCCCATTGAGCCAATAGACTTACCCATAGGCGTAACACCCATTCATTCCGAAAACAATGAAGTTACTGATACCTCCGACTTTCCATTAAAAAATAGCGGAGAAGCATTCAAATTCTTGAGTGAATTACAAGGTATAACCGATATTGAACATTGGTGGGAAATCAACTTTGAACAGACATCAAATCCATCCGGTAATTTCAACAAAATAGAAGAAATTATAAACGCTATTCGACCGGCATTAGAAGCAGGAAGCAACTCTAATAACAAGGTTAGAGAAGCATTCATGCGCCTTAAAATAAAGGAATATATAAAGTTAAATACATATCAGAAAATCGTTGTAATTACTGGGGCTGCACATCTACCATTTGTTAAAGAATACGACAGTTTTACGGTAAAAGAAGATAAAACAATCACTAAATTAATGCATTCTGAAAAGTTGACCTGCGATTGGATACCTTGGTCCTATCAAAGACTTAGCTCACTCAACAACTACGGAGCAGGAATTGAATTCCCCAAGTATTATGAACACATTTATCTATATGGATCAGGTGCACCGATTACCATCACCTCTACCCTATCCTCTTTGTTGCGCAAAAAAGGATACGATATAAGCCTGGCACATACACTTGAAGCAGTGAATCTCGCTCAAACATTAGCTACGCTGAGAGGCTGGGAAATACCAGATATCTCCACTATCATTGAGTCGTGCTCGGCAGTGTATAATTTAGAACAAAAACCAAATCTTCAAAGCTTAATACAAGAAGCATTTATTGGAAACGACTTGGGTTCCGTCCCTGTCAACACTGAAAATCAGGCATTGATTCAAGACTTTTGGATCAAAATTAAAGAAGCAAAGTTGTTTAAATATACCAAGGATAGTAGCGAATATGAATTAACTTTAGATTTGCGTGATACAGCCCAGCTAAATGCTTCTACCTTATTATGGCGTCTAAGACTCTTGGGTATTGAATGGGGCACTCCAGCAAATCCCTTTTCTGTTACGAAGGGAACCTTCAAAGAATTTTGGAATTTAAACTGGAAATCCGAGTATTTAATCATTTTATTCCACCATTGCATTTATGGCTCCAATATTGAATCAGCCGCACTCAACACAACTATCAACGAGCTCAAGAAATCAAACAATATAAACCTCTTACAAAAGTTATTAACTGCCGTTATTAATGCACAAATAAACGAATTAACTACATTTTTCTTTCAAACTATTGAAAATACCTTATTTAAAACAGAGGAATACAAATCTTGGTTTAATTTAACTCCTCAACTCTGCTTTTTCTACAATTATGGCTCTGTAAGATCTCTTGAATCAGCCAAATTACTGGAATTGATTAATATAATAATCCAAAGGCTAAATGTCAATATGGATACTATATTATATGCAATTCCTGACGATCAACAAGAAGATGATCTTGAATCGATTATCAAGATTAATTCATCCTTAAAAAATTTAAACATTCCACAATTATACATTGAATGGATTGATTCATTGGCTCATACAGCTAATAATTATAATACTCCTGCTATTTTCCGTGGATGGATTACTGGTATCTGCGTAGAAAGCAAAAAGATAGAATTGTCAGAGGCATTCAACAAATTGAGTCAGGAGTTGAGTGATTTGGATCAATTAGATCAAAGTACATTATGGCTTCATGGATTTTTGCAAAGTCAAGCTTTATCGCCTTTTGCTGTACCATCCATCACAAAAATATTAGATCTATGGTTGTCAACTATAGAATTTAATCGGTTTAGGCTCATCCTTCCAAGTCTCCGCAAATCTTTCTCTGAAATATCAATGCCGTTGAAAGAAAGCTTTAAAATTTATACAGGAAAACAAAAACCTGCTTTAGAAAAACACCATTCTCATCATCATATTAATGCTGAATTGGCCCAAGACTTCAAAGAGTATATTAACAGTTTTCTTGTCAATTGAACATATCCTCTTTGGGCAAAATAATTTATAAATCATTGGCTATCTATTAATTAACTACACACTTCTAAACTTGACTACTTATTTCAAATATAAATCAATTAACCTTATATAATACCAAATACAGCAATTTAAGTTTATAAACTCCAATGTGTTCTTAATTTTGAGGGATGTCCTGATGGGCGAATCATTGCTATTGACTCATATATCTTTGATTAAGCGTTGTTACTCGACTCAGCATTTGAATAATTCGGAATTTGGGTTAATCATATTAAAAATATTTACATTTTATCTTAAAATCAAATAAAAATAGTGTACTTTTACCTCAAATTATATTCTATGAATTTGTTAAAATCAATATTTTTTTTAGCTTTTATCTCTCTTGTAATTAGTTGTAAAAGTGATCCGAATTCAAGCGGCAACGATGGTCATGACCACTCACATGGAGCACATGTATCCACAATAGATAGCACTCAACCGCCACTTTTCAATGAAATCATGGCAATACACGATGAAATTATGCCTCGCATGAGCGAAATTGAAACTTTAAAGCAAAACATCAGAATGAAGATGGACTCTATCGATGCTTTAAATGGCAATGAAGAATATAGAAAACAGTTCCGTCATGCTATGGCTGAATTAAATAGAGCGGACAACATGATGTCTGACTGGATGTTTAATTTTAAAGACAGTTATGATACCATACATGCAGAATCTTTAAAAAAATCTTTTTTAGAAGCTGAAAGAGCAAAAATTGAAGGTGTCAAAATGACTATGAATGAAAGTATTCAGGTAGCACAATTGACGCTTAAAAACACACCTATTAAATAAATTCATTATAAATTATTTCGTGAATATTAGGTATATATCATTAGTTTCAAGCTTTATTTTTATTTTACTGTCTTGCCAAAATGCCCCTCAACCTCTCCCTTATTTAGGAGTAAAAGAAAATCCGGAGGATAAGCCGGCAATTCCTGATTATCATTTCATAGACCAGCTAAATAGACCGGTTACACCGCAGACATTCAAAGATAAAGTTTATTTAACAGACTTCTTTTTTACTTCTTGCCCCACTATTTGTCCCATCGTGACCGGTCAGATGCTGAGAATATATGAGCATTTTAACAACGACAACCGAGTGGCTTTTCTTTCTCATTCAATAGACACCAGGCATGACTCTGTCCCCCGATTGAAAGCATACGCAGACAAGCTTCACATTAATGATGATAAATGGAGATTTGTCACAGGAAAAAAAGATGATATATTTTCAATATCAAAAAGTTACCTAAGCATTGTCCTTGAAGATCCAAATACACCGGGCGGCTTTAACCATAGCGGTTATATCATTCTCGTCGATAAAGATCGGCACATCAGAGCATTTTGCAATGGAACTGATCCAAAAGACGTAGATAAGTTTATCCCTAAGATTCAGCAGTTATTAGATTCGGAATGAAAAGGTGGCTTTCGATATTTTCTATCGCATTCCCCTTGTCCATCTTCAGTTGTACAGACTATCAACAAGGAAAGTCAGTTTATACTGAAAGTTGTGCCAATTGCCATGGGGATAAAGGTCAAGGTCTCGCCTCACTATACCCTTCATTGCAAAAATCTAACATACTCAGTCACCACCCCGATCAAATTCCATGTATTATTCTAAAAGGCATTAAAAGAGATAGCATCCAACACTTGTCTTTAGAAATGCCGCCACATCCTGATATAAAAGAAGTGGACATGACCAATCTTATTAATTATCTTTTAACACTTACAAGAAAAGACGCCCCTGTGGTAACTATAGATTCTGTAACAATGTGGATGAAAAGCTGCAAATAATAATTGTATTACAAATCAATAAAAACGACCAAAAAACTATATTTTAGTTAACTTTGACGACTAAATTAGTTCCCATGTTTAATAAATATGTTGCTCATCCATGGCACGGCATAGATCCCGGAGAAAAAACTCCGGAAACTGTAACAGCATTTATAGAAATAACACCTCACGACAATGTAAAATATGAAGTTGACAAAAAGTCCGGTTTTTTAAAAGTTGATCGTCCTCAATTGTTTTCCAATATAGTTCCTGCATTATATGGCTTCATTCCTAAGACATATTGTGGAGATGAAATTGCAAAGATATGCATGGAAGCTACCGGCAAATCAAATATTATTGGAGATGGAGACCCTTTAGATATATGTGTTCTGACGGAAAGAAATATTCTCCACGGAAATATTTTAGTACAATGTAAGCCAATCGGAGGATTTCGGATGATTGACAATCAAGAAGCTGATGATAAAATAATTGCTATCATGCAGGATGACCGGGTATATGGCGATTGGGATGATATCAATGAGTTACCGGCAAGCCTACGAGATAGATTGCTCCATTATTTTTTGACCTACAAGTTGGTTCCGGGTGAAAAATCACAACCTACTGTTGAAATTACTCATGTTTATGGAAAGGAAGAAGCTTACCGGATTATTCAAGCAAGTTTGATTGATTATCAAAATCTTGTATCTTAGATTTCTTTCCAAAGTCGAACGGGTATGCTGACACTCAACTGTAGAGGTAATATAATTGATATTAGGAAACCGCTCATAATGGGTATCCTAAATATAACAAATGATTCCTTTTATTCAGGTAGTAGGACACCGGAACTTAAAGAAACTATCGCCAAAGCCGGAAAAATGTTAGAGTCAGGCGCTTCTATCCTTGACATAGGTGGAGTATCCACTAGGCCCGGCGCTTCTGATATTCCAATGGATATCGAATTAAATCGTATCACTCCGGCAATATCCACTATCAAGGAACGATTTCCTCATGCGCTAATTTCTGTCGATACCTATCGGAGTAAAGTAGCTGAAAAGGCAATAGTAGCAGGCGCAGACATCATAAATGACATATCATCGGGGGATATAGACCCCGAGACACCACTTGTCGCTCAACAATATCATTGTCCATATATTGCCATGCACATGCAAGGACGGCCATCCAACATGCAAATTAATCCTCATTATAAGGACGTCTTGACAGAAATACTTGATTATTTTATTGTTAAGTTGGCATATTTTAAATCAATCAATCTGATAGATGTTATTTTTGACCCTGGTTTTGGATTTGGTAAGTCAATACAGCACAATTATACGTTATTAAATAACTTAGAAATATTCCAAATCCTTGATAAACCCATTTTAGCCGGTTTGTCGAGAAAAGGAATGCTTTGGAAGCCTTTGAACTCTAATCCTGATGAAGTTTTGCCGGCTACTATTGCTGTAAATCTCTTAGCTTTGCAAAAAGGTGCAAAAATATTAAGAGTTCACGATGTTGAAGAAGCGGTTCAATTAGTAAATCTTTTTGAAATAATCAACCAACAAACGCTCTGACAAGTGCAGAAAAAAGAGAAAGAGAAAGAGAAAGAAGAAAAAACGACGGGTAATTTCTACCTTAAGTCTATCATTAACAACATTCCAAAGTTCTTTTGGAATGTTGTTAAACATACTTTCATTTTTTTAATTCTTTTTACGATAGGTATCTACTTTCTAATGCAGTTGCCTTCATTTCAAAACTATGCAGCTAAGAAAGCTACTGAATTTTTGTCAAAAGAGTTAAAATCAGAAGTCTCCGTCGGTAGAATAAGAATTACCTTCTTTCAATCCGTTGTTATTGAAGACCTCCTTGTTAGAGACCGCCAACAGGATACATTGCTTAATATAGGTCAGTTAAAAGCTACATTAGATGGTGGATTTTTCGACCTTCTTGATGGAAAAATTAATATTACCTCTGCATATATTAAAGATCTAAAAGGTCATTTAGTCAAGACTTGCCCCGACTTTAACAATAATTATCAGTTTCTGATAAATTACTTTGAAAATGGACATCCTGATTCCCTCTTTTCAAGACCTTCCGGAAAGAAAACAGCTATAAAATTAAATTTCAAGGATATCGACTTGAGAAAAGTTAACTTTGACTATACTGACAAATATGTCGGTAAAAAACTATTCGCCTCTTTCGATCGATTGAGTACTGATTTCAATGAGTTTAGTATTGATAGTAATTTATTCCTCCTAAATAAGTTAAATATAGATCTACCCATCTTTTACATTGAAAAAATCAAACCGGAAAAATGTAATGTTCTCCTTCTTGAGGATCCTTATGCCGCTTTAATCGCAGAACAAAGGAAAAAAAGACCACCTAAACCAGACTTACATGTCGAGGCTCAATACATAAGTATAGAAGAAGGAAAATTCTCTTTTCACGATTATAGATGGCCACCTATTAAAGCGCATAATGGTAAAGTACTTGATTTTTCAAACATAGATTTAAACAATATAAATATCGGGCTTGAATCTGTAATTTTCGACGGTAAGACGGTATCTGCATCGCTTTCACAATTGGCAGTTAAAACCGGGACACCCTTTAATATCAATGATTTTAATGCGGACAGAGTATCTTATTCTCCCAATGAAATATCTATTGAAAAGTTTGCTTTAACTACTGACAATTCACATCTTGAAGATTCTTTACGACTAAGTTATCAGGACATGGAGGACTTTCAAGATTATGTCAATAAGGTTAAGATGACAGGCCATTTTACAAATAGTCAAGTAAGTGTCAAAGATATTATGGTATTTGATCCGAAACTTAGCAATATAGACTTCCTAATAAAAAACAAAAACAATGACTTACATCTTGAAGGTAACATATATGGCACTGTCAACAACCTAAGAGGGAAACAAGCGAAAATAAGTATCGGAAACTATATGACACTTGAAAGTAATTTCTCCCTTCAAGATATTACCAAAATCGATGAAGCCACACTTAATTTATCAGTTCATTCTTTAAAAACCAATGCCAACGGTTTAGAAAATATCATCCCTGATTTTAAAGCGCCTAAAGAACTTTATAAATTAGGGAATATCACCTATAGCGGAAAATTAGATGGTTTTATTTTGGATTTTGTAACGTACGGCAAGCTGAAATCTAGCCAAGGAAATGGTAATCTCGACCTTCATTTAAATATTAGAGACGGAATAAAGAATGCCAAGTACAGCGGATTGCTTCAATTAGACAAAGTCAATGTAGGAAACATTATCGACAACCCCGATTTTGGAACTTTGAGTGCATCGATAGCAATAAAAGATGGAAAAAGCTTCTTACCTGAATCCATCACATCACAACTCTCATCTAATATTCAATCATTTACATATAAAGGTTATAACTATACAAATCTAATTATCGATGGTAAATTAGATAAAAACACATTCGATGGAAAGTTAAAAGCTATTGATCCAAATATGGACTTAAATTTTAATGGCAAAATTGATTTCTCAAAGAAAATTAAAGTTTTTGACTTCGATATGGATGTGAGAAATCTCAATTTGTCTAAATTGAGGCTTGCTGACTTAGCAATACAAATAAAGGGAAAGGTAAAGTCTCAATTAACATTTAGCGATCTAAGTGATATGAATGGTTTCTTTTCGGCCAAAAACCTATCCATTCGTGATACGTCGGGTCATCACTTAGATTTAGATACTTTGCAGTTTGTTGCTGTCAACTTAGGACAAGGAAAGAAAGACTATACGCTACATTCCGATTTAGCGGATTTAAAATTAACCGGAAAGTTTCAAATCGAAAATCTAATCAATGATTTGACCAAAGTATTTCATTACAACCATCCCAAATTGGCAAATCAATTGGGGATTCAGTCATCAAAGAAATCAGTTTTCAACAATGACTTCAATTTCAGCATTCAATTAAAAAATTCGAAAGATGCATTTATTGTATTCAATCTTCCGATAGAGCCTATCACAAACAGTACATTTGCGGGAGTTTTTTCCAACACGGATTCAACCTTATACCGCCTCAACATCAATGCAGGTATTCCTTCCTTGAAGGGTGAAGGATTTGCTTTTAACTATTTATATTTTGAGGGATTAGGAAATCAGGATAACTCAGAATTCTTTGCGTACGCCAATAGCGGGAATTTATTTGGAAAGGAGTTAAATCAGATGGACATAAGTGCAACCTTAGAAAGAGATAGCATTTTTTATTTTATCAAAACACCACAAGTTGAAAATATCATTAAAAACATCAATATTGACGGATTATACACAGTGGATGATGGGTACAATATCATAAAGTTCCAACAATCTAAGTTTGACTTCCTCGACGATGGATGGACTCTTAACAAGGATAATTTTATTAAATTTGGCAAGCATGAATTGTTTATTCGTAATTTGGAGATGACCAATAGTAAACAAAACATTTCATTTAACAGCTATGGTCCACAAGGACTTGAAATAAATGTTAAAAATTTTGATGCCAAACTATTAGATAGCTTATTGGTCAACCAGGATCTTAAAATTAGAGGTATCGGAGACTTTAACCTAAAAATCGATAGCGTTTTTACACAAGAAAATATTGCTTTAACATCCCACTTCGACAGTATTTTAATCAACGATACACACATGGGCGCACTCAACCTGGATGCCAATGCCCAATCTTTAAAACAAAAAATAGGCTTTGACATAGATATAGGAAGCCAGGATAAAAAGTTTAATTTAACTGGATTATATACTATGCCTGGTTATAACGCCTTTGATTACCCTCCCGAATATCTCGATCTATTAGTGAATGCTGAAAACTATCCACTTGAGATTGCAGATATATTCTTGGGTGACCTTATCAAAGATACCAGGGGCACTTTTATGTCTAATTTTAGACTTAGAGGCAAGACCAATCAGTTAAGTATGAATGGCAATATTCAGGTGCATAACATGGCGACAACAGTGAGATATCTTGGTACCAGATATTATATTCCTTCATACAACTCCAGATTAACCAACAACTTGATAGACTTAGAAGGTCTTGTCTTATTGGATGAACGAGGAAATACTGCCATAGTATCGGGTGGGCTATTACACAATAAGTTCAATCACTTAAATGCGGACATTGAAATATCTTCAGATAATTTTCTTTTATTAAAAACAAATGAAAAAGACAATCCCAACTACTATGGTACAGCATCTGGAAAATTCAATGGTAGATTCAAAGGCCCTCTAAATCAACTAAATATTGATATAGATGCTACAACAGGCACAGGAACTGAATTCTTTATGCCCGTGGCATCATCAAAAGAAATTGATGCGCTCACTTTTATTGAATTTAAAAACAGATTTGACACTGCCGTTCAAAAAGATATCAACAGAGTGGTCACTTCCACCGGATTATCTATAAAAATCAATGCCGAATTAAATGAAAAAGCAACACTAAACCTCATTATTGATAAACAAACAGGTGACATTATCAAGGCTCAAGGGAACGGCATTCTTGAAATATCCATCCCTCGAAATGGCAACCTGAGCCTTTTTGGCGGTTATGAAGTAACCAGTGGAGAATATCGACTCAACCTGATTCCACTTTATAATCTTTCTATATTTGGCGCAAAATTTTTAATTAAAAAGGGTGGAACTTTGATATGGAATGGCGATCCTATCAATGCTCAAGTAAATATTGATGCAGAATTTAGAGGCGTCAACACTTCTCCCTACAACTTCATAAGCGAATATATTCCTGAAGGAGATCTAAAGGTCCAAGCGGAAGCAAGTAGGCCGACACCTGTTGACCTTACGCTCAATCTTAGAGGCGATTTATTAAAACCTGATATTACTTTTAAAATAGACTTCCCTCAGATATCTCCGGAGCTAAAAACTTATGTTGACAGCAAATTAAGAGCTCTTGAACAAGATCCTAATGAATTGTACAAACAAGCCGCTTCTTTAATCTCATTTGGCTCTTTCATCCCCAAAGATAACTTTAACTTATCGGCAGTTACAGCAACCGCTTATAATACATTATCAGACCTCATCTCAAATCAATTGACCCAAATCCTCTCACCTATGTTGACCGCAGCAGTAGCCGACGGCAAAGTACTCACAGGTGTGGATTTGAATCTAAATTACAACTTCTATGAAGCCAACACCACACAAGGCGCCGGCATTCAAAACCGTATTGGCAGTGAACTTTTAATAGGCCCAAGTCTCAAGTTTTTCAATGATAGGCTAATCGTAAATACCGGTGTTAAAAGTGGAGAACAAGGAAGAAATCAAAATTATGTTGCCGGTGAAGCCGATTTACAATATTATCTCTCTGCTGACAAACGATATATTTTAAGGATATATCAGAATAACGATGCCGTCCTCGAGGGCAGAAGGATAAAGAGTGGAGTGGGCATTTCATTCAGAAGGTCAATGGACTCATTCGCCGAATTGTTCCAAAGAAATAAAAAGAAACGCGCAAAATCTAAGTAGCCAAATGATTCATACATTTAATTTAGGTAAAAATTTGTTTTGGTTCATTGTGGTATTCACGATGATTTCTACAAATTCATATACTCAACTCTTAAATAGCAACATTAAAATATACTTCACAAGACCAATCTCCTCAAAATACGTTATCCCAAATATGTATCCATACCAGTCCGGTGGATCCATAGTTAAACAGCAAATATTAGACGTAATAAAATCTGCAAAGTTTACCATAGATGTCTGCGTTTATAACAATTCAGATGCAGATATTGTGTCAGCCTTAAAATTAGCGAGGAACAAAGGATTGCGAGTTCGGTATATTACGGATAAAAGCACTTCTAATCCAGCTTTAAAAAATTTAAACTTTTCGATTCTATACCTTGGTAATGAAGGTGGAATTATGCACAATAAATTTATTATTGCTGACGCCGGATATGCTAATGCCACTCTATCCATAGGCTCAACGAATTTTACCCCAAATGGATTTAACGACGATGCAAATAATCTTCTTATTATCAACGATATACCTATCTGTAATGCATTTGTCAAAGAATTTGAAGAAATGTGGAACAGCTCAACCGCTACTCCAGGAAAAAATCCAAAATCAGGAAGCCAAAAATCTGATAACACTCCGCATTCATTCAACATCAATGAAATCCCCATTCAAGTCTTTTTTTCTCCAAGTGACCAAGTCGAGACGAATATCTTGAGACAATTAGATAATGCTGATTATAATTTACGATTCGCCATTTTTACTTTTACATCAGATAGCCTTGCAGAAGCAATTGTTAATAAAAAGAAAGAAGGCTTGTCAATACGTGGCATAACGGATAATAATTCTGATTTCCCTGGCAAATTGAAATATATGCAGGACAACGGCGTCGACGTCATTGACCACAGCCCTTCCAGCCAATTACATCATAAGTATGCTATTATTGATGCAGAATATGTGGACTCCGATCCGGTTGTCATTACCGGTTCTCATAATTGGACTTGGTCAGCCAATAACATCAATGACGAGTCAACATTATTTATTCACGATAGTGATATTGCCAAGCTTTATTCGGCTGAGTTTAATAGTCGATATTGCGAGCTTGCTCCATGGGATTGTAATCTCTTAAAACAAGACATTTATTCAAATATTGATGTTAAAATTTTCCCTACCTTATTTTTAAATTCAATCTCTATTATGCTCCCTGAAAATATACAAAATATAGCTATTTCTATTTTGGATATTAATGGAAAGCCTGTATTTTTCAACAAATTGGATTCCAATAATCTAATAAATCTCGACTTATCATTTTTGCCATCAGGAAGTTATTTCATTCAATTGCAAAACAAATCTGATAATTACGGAACTTTCAAAATTATTAAACTTTAGGGCGTTTTATATTTTAGCGTTTCTTTGAGGTCCACTTTTGATATAAATGTGTCAGTTTTTTTGATTCTGCGTTCCAGTTCAATTCTTTGGACGCAATGACGGTGTTTGCTTGAAGTAATTCATAATATTGGGAATCCTTAATCAATGTCGCAATACTTGTCTTCAATGTTGAAACACTACAATCTGGAGCCATTACGGCGATGTTATATTTACTGTTTATTTTGCGATATTCCGGGAAATCAATACAGATCTGAGGTATGTTGGCTTGGATATAGTCAAAAAACTTATTAGCCAATGAAAGATAATAGCTCTTACCCATATTTTCCAATAGATTCACGCCAATCCATGCATGTTGTGTCAAAGATTTCAACTGAATCGGAAGTAAATTTCCTGTAAAAGTTATGTTATCGATATGTAATTCCGTTGTCATTTTTTTCAAAGTCATCTCCAAGTCACCTTTTCCGGCAATAACTAAATGCAATTCAGGATAAAACTGCATCACTTCAATCAGACTTTCAATCCCGCGTCCTACATTCAATGCTCCTTGATATAAAATATATTGCTTCTGTTCTATGTTTGGTATCGATACATTTGAAATACTTGCCAAATCAACTTCTTCCGGAATATTTCTTACTACTTCAAATCCAATATTATATTTTTTTTCCATCTCATCAGCAATTTCTTCGCCAACTGTATAAGCGTAATCACTTCTTGGAATACAATAATTGCCGATCTTATTCCATATTTTACGTTTAAAAGGACGATTAACTAATTCAGGCGATTCCACAAAATATTCATGAGCATCATAAATGACGGTATGGCCTTTTATTTTTTTTGCTACAATAGCCGAGATCATTGTATCTAAGTCAATGCTGCATACTACCGTCCGGGATCGAAAAAGTAAAAATATCAAAGCCCTCAAATTAAATTCTATATAGGACAATGGACCGCCTTTAAATAAGGGCTTGTATCTCGTTGTACGATAGTTAGATTGGAGTTTTTCGGAAAATAAGTTCCTAGCAAATACATGAATCACAAATCCAGCATCTTGTAGTGTTTTAATAGTTCGTCCCAATCTCTGATCATAAAACACATCACCAAATGATAAAAATACCAACTGCTTATTGTCTTTCATAATGATTTAACAATCTTAAATCCGACAAAATTAATCTTTCCTTCTTGTAACAAAAATTGCAATGCTGCCTTGGTCTGAGCCGTATTTTCACGGTAAAAAGAACTGGATAGCAACTCAGAAACACTACTATTTGACGACTCAACCAAGTCCAAAATATACTGTATAGCTTGATTTGTGTCAATATGCTCTTGCTTACTTTTTTTATTTTCAAGACAAATATCGCACATACCACATTCTTTTAACAATTCTTCGCCAAAATAATGGAGTAATGGAGTATTGCGACATACCGGACTTTCCACGATAGATATCATAGCATGAATACGGCTTATATACCTTTCTTTTAACCTTTCCTGCAACTGAAAATCAAAGACTAGACTTGATGAAGGATATCGAAAATCCCCAAAAGATATCCCCGGCTTATCTCGTTGCTTTTCAAAAGAAATCACTCCCGCTTTATCAAGATATATCAAATAGTCATAAACTATATTTTCAGGCAACCTTAGCTTTTCACCAATCATTTTAATATTTATCTTGACAGGCATAGTCATTATACCTCCATAAAGACGTAGCAAAACAACTATTAAAGGATCGTATTGAGGATTCCTCAATTGAAAATCATACAATTCTCTTTTTGAGTATAAAATCCTTACTTGGTTAGGCGTATAAATACTTTCCGTCAATAATATATATGATTGCCTCTCAAGTTCTTTCAGCCCTTTTACCAACCATAATGGAGAATATCCATAAGTTTTACAAAACTCCGCAAAATCGAAATCATAGAATATATCGTTCTGAGAACCTGAAGCCACATTAAAATAAAGCGCTAATTGATGGTATAATAAAGACAATTGCTCTCCGTCAGGAAAGTTATCCTTAACACTTTCTAACAATTCAGTAATATCCTGATCATCATAAAACAATGCGGCATAGGCTTTATTGCCATCTCTCCCTCCTCTACCCGCTTCCTGATAATACTCCTCAGGATTTGGAGGTAGCGTCAAATGGGCAACAAAACGAACATCAGGCTTATCTATCCCCATTCCAAAAGCCGTCGTAGCAACAATAATCCTTGTTTTCCCCGTCATCCACGATTGTTGAACTTTCATCAACCGGTTGTTATCAAGTCCGGCATGGTAAAAATCAGCAGAGACGCCATTGCTCTTTAAAAAATGAGCAACATCTGCTGTTGCCCTCCTGCTTCTACAATAAATTATCCCGCTGCCACTTATTTTATGCGTTAAGTTTAACAATTCCCACCGCTTGTCATTTGTCTTTCTACATACATAACTAAGATTATCCCTAAGAAAACTATGCTTGAATTGATGGGCATTCTCCATTTTTAAAATAGAGCAAATATCGCGAACAACTTCTTGAGTGGCAGAAGCTGTCAATGCCATCATTTGCGCTTTGGGATAAATCTCTTTTATTTCAGAAATATTCAAATATTGTGGTCTAAAATCATACCCCCATTGAGATATGCAATGAGCTTCATCGGCGACAATCAGAGCGACCTTAAAATTCATCGCAAACTCTCTGAAGATTGATGAGGCAAGCCGTTCAGGCGAAATATATAGCAATTTAACCTTTCCGGTTAGACAGTTATTTAGAATCCTTGTAATATCACGTACAGACATTCCACTATAAAGAGCTTCGGCTGGCACTCCAACACTTCGCAACCTATTGACCTGATCCTTAATCAAAGATATTAAAGGACTTACCACAATGGTCATACCATTTAAAAGCAAAGCAGGAACTTGAAAACATAAAGATTTACCTCCACCTGTAGGCATAAGAACAATAGCATCGCCACCGGACATCATATAATCAATGATCTCACCTTGACCTCGCCTGAATTCATCGTAATGCCAGTATTTCCTTAAAACATCTAACGCTGTCATCGCTCTTTGCGTTTTCAAAAAGCGAAACTAATCAAATCTAATGAAAACTAAAAAGTTGGACACTTCACTTTCTTAGAGAACATATCTCCAATAATATTATCTAAATTAAAAGACAAGCCTGTCAGCCCAACAAAATACAAATCCTTCGTCTTAGGATTTCCTCTACCTTCCAAATCAGGATACTTCTTCACCTCTCCATCCTTTACTATTCGGCGGTCTGATAAATAATAAGCAATATCTCCTTTACTACTTTGCAATACATTACCTATGGTATAGCTTCTACTGACATCATCCAGATAATCTGTAAAGGTTATCCTTGGTCCAAATTCAATAAAAAAATTAATTCCCGGTGTAATATTATATTTTATTCCACCTAAAACGGGAATAGCCAGTTGGATTAAACTATAAGGCTTCACCTCTGGAACATTATCCAAGCCCTGACCTTCAGTACTTAATGGATGAAGTGCATAATACTCACCTAAAAATTCAGCTTTCGGATTATGATAGAATACAGCAACTCCTGTCGAAGCATACAAAGTAAATGAATAATTCTTCTTTTCAGGATAAAAAGGTATCAAATAAAATTCACCCCTTAAAGCAAATTCCCAAACATTGGATTTAAAAGATAGATTACGCATCCTTATACTTTCTCTACTATTAAAAGCGTCATCAGCTATCAAAGTAAAGTTTTGCAATCCTGCTAAAACAGCCCATCTATCATCAAAATGATGACTAATAAAAACGCCTACATTAGGTCGCACTAATTTAATATTATCCACCGCTTTATCTAGAGTAAGGTCGCCATAATAAACAGCTCCTCCCACACCTAATCCAACCTCGGTGAATTGTGAATAAACATTACCTGATTGTAACATTAAAAGCAAGAAGAAATATCGGAATAATTTCAAAAATATATCTAAATAATGTTGAAAAAATGGAAAGATTCAGATGCAAAAATAAACATACCTTTTATATATTAAACTTTTTTATAACTTATTTATCAAAAAGTTCAACAAAATGAACAAATGTTTATCAAATAAATATCACTACATTTGCATCTTTTGAACGAAAAATAAATAAAATATATTATCCAAATCAATTGAACTATTCATTAAAATATTGATTTACTTACCATAATATTTTCATTAACATTAAAATCCAATCAATTTCATGAAAAAAATTTTGTTTCTTACTTCTATTCTGATAATATTTCTTTTTCAGAATATAAATGCTCAAAATACAACACCGGATAATTGGTTCAATTCTACTCCTGAAGTAAGTAATGTACCCGGTATAAAGATGGATAAAGCATATCAAGATTTACTCCATGGCGTAAAAGGCAAGCCGGTAATTGTTGCAATCATAGATAGTGGAGTTGAAGCTGACCACGAAGACCTTAAAAGTAGAATGTGGAACAATCCCGGTGAAATACCAGGTAATGGCATTGATGATGATCACAATGGTTACATTGATGATATCCACGGCTGGAACTTTATAGGAGGCAAAGACGGTCGCAACATCAATCAAGATTCTTATGAAGCAACTAGAGAATATATAAGATTGGACAAAAAATTTAAAGATGTAAAAGCGGATCAAGTAAAAAAGAAAGATAAAAAAGATTATGATGAGTATTTAAAAATCAAAGAAGATATTGATAAAAAAGTTGAATCTGCTGAAAGCAATTTGAGCCAAATAGAAACAACTCTCAATATGATTCAAACTTCTTTAAATGCTATTAAAGTCGAATTAGGTCGCAAAAAAGCTACTTTAGAAAATATAAATGCTATTGAAGCCGGAGAGGATCAAAACCTCAACATGGGAAAAATGATCATGACCCAAATTATCAATTCCGGTGAATTTCAAACAACGAATATGGATTCTATCATTATGTTGGTTAATGATGAATTAAATGAAGGCGTTAAACACTTCAAAAATCAAATTGACTATTCCTATAATTTAAAATTCGATCCGAGAAAAGATATCGTCAAAGATAATTATGATGATTACACTGAGAAGTTCTACGGCAACAATGATGTTGAGGGTCCTGAAGCTTCCCATGGAACACACGTTGCCGGAATTATAGGAGCCGATAGAACCAACAAGATTGGTATTCAAGGTGTTGCAGATCAGGCTATTCTAATGAGTGTAAGAGCTGTCCCAGATGGTGATGAAAGGGATAAAGATATAGCCAACGCCATCATTTATGCTGTTAATAATGGCGCTAAAGTTATAAATATGAGTTTTGGTAAAGGTTATTCTCCGGGAAAAAAATATGTGGATCAAGCTGTAAAATATGCAGCTAAAAAGGATGTTCTGCTCGTCCACGCAGCAGGAAACTCAAGCGCTGATAACGACGCCACTCCTAACTTCCCCAATCGCCGTTATGCAAAAAAAGGAATTTTCGGCAAGAAATCTGCTGACAACTGGATTGAAGTTGGTGCTTTGAACTGGCAAACAGGTGAAGATATCGTAGCTCCTTTTTCTAATTATGGAAAAAACAATGTCGATATTTTCGCGCCTGGCGTTGACTTAAATTCTACTGTCCCCAATCAAGGATACCGCAAATTAAGTGGAACAAGTATGGCATCTCCTGTAGTCGCAGGTGTAGCCACTATGTTGAGATCATACTTCCCAACACTTTCTGCAAAAGAAACGAAAGAAATTATTCTGCAATCAGCTCACAAATTGAACGAAAATGTAAAACTACCCGGAAGTGACAAAGTGGTACCTTTTAGCGACCTAAGCGTTACCGGCGGATATGTAGATGCTTATGAAGCTGTTAAATTGGCATCAAAGAAAACCGGTGTTAAGCTAAGCATGCCCTAAAATGTGTTAGAATAATCCGAATATTAGAATGTATTCCAAGATAAAACTAAAATCAACCCAAATTAAGCAATCGAGGTTTTACAAAACCAAAGAGCGCTGATTAACAGGGAAATTCTGATTTACCAATCGATACCGCATTTGTCTAATGTGGAATTCGGGTTAAAGTGACGTGAATAGATTGATAGAGGCTGTCTTTTTAAAGGGACAGCCTCTCTTTTTTCATTATAATCCTTTCCAATGAGAATGAAATCATCTTAACAAGGTAAAAGATCCCTTATCTGTCACTTCCTTCCCATCTAATGTGATATATTTAATATAATAAACAAAAACACCCGGATTCATCTTTTGTCCATGAAAATTACCATCCCATCCAATTGTCTCATCCCCAGAATCAAAATTCTTCGCCCCGTATAGATGATTCCCCCACCGATCGTACACATTTAGTTCTAAAATGGACTTGATAACCGGACTATATGGGATGAAAAATTTATCATTGTTTCCATCGCCATTGGGTGAAAAGATATTGGGGACAAATATTTTTTCCTTATTTTCAATATATATTAAACGGCTAGCAGTATAAATACACCCATATTTATCTTTAATAATTACGTCAATCTTTATAGTTCCCTCCGGAATCAACCATTCTCCTTTGCCTTGGTAATGATAATTTTTTCCATTCATAAAAACCTCCATTTCTTGAATATTTTCCTTTGGAAATGGAATATCAAACCAGATTTTTTCACCCAACCTCAAAGTCGTATCAGCCCCCAATGTCAATGAAAAAATATGTGTTGAATCTACATCGAAGCTAATTTGATACATACAATTCTTGGCATCTCTTACAACTAAACTATGTAATCCAAAATCTATATCATAAAATTGCAAATATGTGGTCGGATCTCCCCCATCCATGCTATACTCATACGGAGGTGTGCCACCAGCAGGGATATCCAACACTAATATTGACCCACCTGTACTGCAATCCGGCAATATACTATAAATAACCGTATCAATAGGATTCGAATTATCTAAAATTTGATAGTGAGTTGTATCCTTACATCCCGTAACATCATCTGTTGCAATAAATGTATATACACCCGGTTGGTCAACCTTAATACTATCACTACCGTTTGATGTATAGATAATTGAATTATTAAATAACCATTGTGTTGTAGTACTGTTTTGGTTGCTATCTTTTAAAGTAATTTGACAATCTTGGGAAATACAATCCAAATACCCCAATCCTTCAACTTTTAATACCGGATTTGAATGAATCGTTATATACAAAACAGCCGTATCGCCCGGGCAGGCTTGCGTAGCGGGCACTATTTTATACACAATATATGTACCAACCTTTAATTTCCCGATACTTAATTTATGACTGGTAGGTTCAAATGCACTATAAAAACTGACATTCTCTACCTTCCCCGGAATCCATACTCCATCATTTCGCCCATTCTTTAATAACGTATCTAAATCAACTTCAATATCAGTGCCTTCACACACATTCATAATATAGTCATCACCTGCGTATTGACTCGCCTCTACTTTTATATTTATGATTGCTGTATCAGCACAAGCACCCTGCCAATCTGCGCTTGTCTGTAACATAATTACAAGGTCACCGGATATATTCTGTCCCAAATTAATACCATTTCCGGACAATTGTACCTTATTACCACTTGTTACGTCATACCAACTCACAGATTCACTAACTGATGAAAGGGAATCCAGATTTAGCCATCCATAATTATTACAATATAAATAATCATCTACCAAGGTATTTAAAGCAGGTGGATCACAAGTACAATCTTCCACTTTGAAAACTGTAAAATAGCTTTGATCTACACATGGCGCAATTGCAGTGTTTGTCTTAAAATTAACTGTATATACACCTACTGCTACCTGAGACAAATTAATACTATCATTTACAACTTTAAAGCCGGGAATAGTGCTAAAATTCCAGCTACCGGAGGTCTCACCGGAAGTAATTATATCCGGTAAATAATATGTGGGAGGCCCGAAACTTCCAAAAGTATTGCAAACAATTATTGTATCTTGCAATATAGAAATAGGCTGATTTTCTATTCTAATAATTGAAGTATCATTATATAATTGGCTACAGGTCGTAAAACGAGTATTCATAGAATCTAACAATACTAATGTTGTCATATTGCAAGGTATGTCTAAAAAGTTCACTCCTGGCATAACAATAGCAGTATATCCTATTCCATCCACTTGATAAAATAATTCTCCGGAGTGATTCTTAACCAATATGGGTATCCTATATAAACCTGAACCACAAAAGGCGGTATCGCTTATACTATACTCCGGAAGTCGCTTTTGTAACAAGCTGATTTGACCACTTACATCACAGCCTTCTATAAGACCTGAATAAACAAGTTTAATACTATCCACATTCGGTTTGATAAATCCATTGACATCAGTACCATTATTTAATATCGTATAATTACTCCCACCTTTCGGATCAGCCCAACTAAGACTTATTCCACTTCCCATCACTTGAATTTGAAATGCTCCATTACATGTTACCGTATCAAAATCCATACTAAAAATTGGCATATCTCCCACAATGACTTGCTGACAAAGAGTATCTGATGTTCCACATTCATTGGTTGCCCATACACAAACCTTGTAAGTACCAGGCTGTTTCCATGTTATAAATAGAGAATCTTTTACCAATTGGCTTGTATAATTACCTTCAATACTAAAATGTGCGATATCTCTCAATGTATCCGGCTGCAACACTATTTTAGTTTGAAAAAGAGCACATGGGTTAAATGATTTCAAAAGTGGCATTTCAGGAGGATAAACCTGTGATTCAACCTTTTTAGATATCTTATATTCACATTGAAGATTACCATAAAGAATGATAATATGCAAATAATATATTCCCGGACTATTGACGACAATCGATCCACTATTGGAAAGAAATTGTCCACTCCCGTCCAACCATTCATAATTTAAAATCACTCCATTCGGAACTTCCATTCTAAAATCGGAGGTATCTATTTTTGCAGAAAAATTGATACAATCAATCGTATCAGCATGTAAGGCCACTTGAATATTGGTAAATTTTAAATCAATATTGACGATGCTATCACAGCCCCAAATCGTTTTCAATGTGTCTCTAATAAAACCACTTGAAACATACTTTTTTCCCGAAACAATCAAGCTATCGCCACTACAAAGGATGATCTCTTTTGTTGGTAAATTATAATATTTATGAATATCAACTCTTGCAGAATCCACACTTAAATCTCCACAAATTGTCGTAGAACTAACCTTTCCCTTTAATGCTTGAAAAGGAAGTCCTACATACGTCAAGACTAAAGGTTGATATGATTTTAAATAAGATAACAAATAAACATCATAACTTCCCGGTGCTAATAAACCATAGTTTATCATGTTAGCTATATTGATAATATTGCCATTATTAGTCAAGACAAAATCATAATTGTACAAAAGGTTGTCGGGTGGATTTTGACTATAATCAATCGGAATTTGAAAATTATTAAGCGCAGTGTCGTTTTGACAGAATGTATAATGCTTATTAATATATTGACCGACTGCTGCATCGCAAGGCGAACACTCCTGTCCGGTAGGATCGCAAAAGATCAAACTGAAATCAATCAAATTACCCGTATAAAACGGCGCATTGACAATATGAAGCTGCCAAATCCCATTCGCAGTCCCGACATTGAAATCTTCCAAGCAGCCAAAATTTGGATAATAAGAGCCCGTGTACGTAGCTCCAATGACCCAAGGAGCAATATTGTCATATTTAGAAGGAAATGTATTATCTGGAATTACCGCATCACCGCACCGAAGAAAAGTGATATCCCAAACGGTACCGCTTGTAAAATTACCCAAAACAGTTGGACCTACTAAAAGAATTTTTTGTCCAGCAGGCGAAATAAGCTCAATCTGGAGATTTCCAATAAATTCATGCCTAAAATGCAATTGTACTCCACAAAGAGACTGATTTGAAGCCAAATCATTATTGACCAATCCTCCTACATTGGCCTGGACATAAAAATCCGCATTAGCGACAATTGTATCATTGACACTAAAAAAGCATTGACATTGACTACTATTCCAAATCAACATCAAAAATAATACAGCAAGAATCTTTTTCAATTTTGCCTGTTATGGGATTCGTTTACAAAGATACATCTTATACCACATTGATTTATAAATCAGTTCAACATTTTTGGTATTCCCAAAAAGTCGAGATTCCTTTAAAATTAAAATGCTCCCGATAGCTAACGAGATGATAGTCGCTTAGAACAATTTAATTGAACTTTTGCGAAAATACAATCGGTATTATTTATTCCATCCATATAAGTTCATTAAAAGTATATATGGAACAATTAGTCAACAAAAGAAAACTTCTTTCCTTACTATATAGAGTATAAAAATATCAAAAACGCTGAAAAAAAAGAAGGCGACACATAATGTATCGCC
This sequence comes from Saprospiraceae bacterium, assembly GCA_018057925.1. Lineage (GTDB taxonomy): Bacteria > Bacteroidota > Bacteroidia > Chitinophagales > Saprospiraceae > Parvibacillus. The sequence continues at coordinate 11,607 of JAGPCT010000008.1, read as the reverse complement.
CTTCTCTATAAATAAATTAAAACTAATTTCAACCCAAATTCCACATTAAACAAATGCGGAATCGATTTACGACTCGTAATCAATGGTTTTCTGAAACCATTGAAACGATTCGTACATCGGGATTAATCCTCATAATCAGCACTATACGGTTTTTCAAAACCTTTACTGCTAAATTCGGGTTCAATCGATAAAATTCATCTTGGATGTAATCACAGTGTCGCCCATATCCAAATTAACAAAATATGCACCTTTAGATCCAATCTGGCTTTTGGAAAGAATCACTTTGTTTAAACCTATTGATACTTCTGTCGGAATTTTTTTGATCAATTGGCCACGAGTATCATATACAGACATTGTAAACAATCCACTTTTTTTAGAACTAAATTGCAAAAATGTATTTTCAACCGATGGATTTGGATAGGTATCAATATTCTCTGTTTTTATACCAAGAGTACTAGAAGGCTTATATGGCAAATATTCTGTTGCTATTGGATAGGTATCATTTTCAAAAAACATTTCACTTTTACTATAGGAGTCTCCATCTTTAAACCTATATGCAGCTAAAATACGGATGACATCTTTAACTCGACAATCATTGACCACATTAAATTCAAAATCAATCATATCATGACCATTATATGGGGCTGAAATTACATCTACCGCACAAGCTATCAAGTCAGGATTTCCCAAAGGATAAATATTCATATTATCCTCAGACCATCCAGAAATATAATACTTATTTATACTATTAAAAGTTATGTTTGCCGGGTCAAATTGAAGGCAAAATTGGAATCCCAACGCTCCACTTATACTTTCTCGCACTTTCATCTTAAAGGTATGAGTTGTTCCCGCCTTTAATAAGGTATCCTGAAACTGAAAATGTATTGAATCAACTTGTGCTCTAGCCCCAAAAGCAAGAAGCATACTGAATAAAAAAATTACTACTCTGTTCATAAAATTTAATTGTCTTTTTAATTAATACCCTCCTAATGTAGTACTTTATAAATTGACCTTTCGCTGCCGACAAATCATTTATTATAAAAACTTTAACAAAAACTAGGGCGAATCATCCACAAATATAAGCACAATATCAATATATACATTATATTTTTTTATCATGCATATTAAACCATAACAAAATACAACTTTTCACTTAAGCTTCTAATTGTTTATCATTATCAAGTTAAATCTTCAAACCAAAATTTGTAAATTATTTCTTTCATTTATAAAATACGCATTAATATGTCAATATGGCATAATGTTTTTGCCAAATCGGTCATATTGGCATTTTATATTTGTATGTACCTGACTTTTAGACACATATACATCAAAGGAACGAACCTTGCATTGAACAGGTAAATAATAAAATTAAAAAAACATGAATAGCGTAATTTTTAGAACTAAGAACATGAACTTACCTCAAATTGAAACAACCCAAACGGTTAGCCCTTTATCCAATCACATCAAAAATGACAAAGGATACAAAATCGAATTAATGGTACCCGGCTTTACAAAAGAGGAAATAAATATTCAGGTAGAAAAAAACAAACTGATTATAAAAGGTAAAAAATCAGAAAACAACACCGAATCTACTTCCAAGTATCTTCGTACCGGTTTCAAAGTCGCAGATTTTGAAACAACCTATACCCTATCAGACAAAATTGATTCAGAAAACATAACTGCATCAAACAATGAAGGCATTTTAGCCATTTCATTACCCTACAAAGCAGAAATACTTCCTGTTATTAAAAAAATAGAAGTTCAATAAATCATCAATAAAAAATTAAATATTAAAATCATGAGAAACATTAGTAAAAGAGAACTAAGATCCTTTAACCCCTACAGACCGTTTGATCAATTTTTCACCAACAACCTGAATAATTTCTGGGCTGGAGATTCATTTATGGAATCACCTGCATTCAATATTATTGAAACAGAAAAAAAATACATGATTGAGCTGGCAGCTCCCGGTTTAGAAAAAAAAGATTTTCAAATTGAAATCAAAGATCAGATTCTGACAATTAAAGTTCAAAAGGAAAACGAAGTAATTCATACTCAAGAAGATAGTGAGCCAAAATATATTAAAAAAGAATTCAGCTTCCATCAATTTTCGAAGAGTTTTACTTTAGATAATACAATCTCTCAAGATGAAATTGAAGCATCTTATTTCAATGGAATCCTGGCAGTTTCTTTGCATAAAAATACCAACAACGATATTGTCAAGAAAGTAGATATCAAATAAAATAGGCATTACAACAAAAAAGCCGGAGCACAACAACTCCGGCTTTTTTATTTTAACCCAAATTCATATTAGAGGCAAAAATATTGTCTTTAAAAGGAATTCGGTTTTAATTTAATGGTTTTATTTTTATCAAATCTCCCGGTTTGGGCATTTTATTTTTTGAGATTCCATTTAGTTCAATGATACTCTGAACTGTCACACCTGTATATTGATTGGCAACATCTGTGATGGACTCCTTAGAACTCAACCTATGATAAATGAACTCATTATTTGTTATTACATGGGTAGTGTCCTCATTGTTTAGACTAGCCAATGAGGCTATTATAAAATCACCATCTTCCATCATTGATTCCACTTTTACAAACTGCTCTGTTAAAGGATGCAAGGCGGCGACAGGCATTGAAGCCACAGCAGGCATATTGCTCAATATATACAGTTTAATGATTTGACCTTCATTTACACTAAAACTGCTTAAACCGTTCCAGAGCTTTAATAAATTTATTGGAATACTTGTTTTGTCCGCTATTGATTGCAAGCTTTCTCCTTTTGCTACAGTATAGTACATTTCTGCATAACTGGTTTCATTGAGCGCTGTATTTAATGTAACTTCTTCGCTATTATTAAATATTTTTGCATCAGGTCGAGGCAAACTGTTCTTGAAATTATTCATGTACCTTGTAGGCAAAATAATATTCATAGCATTATCTGAAGCAGGGATAACACCTTGACGATACATTGGATTAAGAACCCTCATAACATCGTATGGTACACCCAACTTATTGGACAAATCTTTCAAATTAACTTTATTATACAAACTCGTCATATCCGTTATTTGAAGATCTAATTCAGGAAAAGTAGGCTTTAGCTGGTGCTTAGTATAATAATTAAATACATAACTAATGGCTATGAGCTTAGGGATATAATTTTGGGTCTCTCGAGGTAAATACTTTCTAATTGCCCAGAAATCTTTTTCACCCCCAGCGGCATCAATTGCACTCAACACTCTATTAGGGCCACAATTATAGGCTGCTAATGCCAAATTCCAGTCATTAAATATGGAATACAACTTTACAAAATAACGCGCAGCAGCATCCGCTGATTTTTTAGGGTCTCGTCGCTCATCAACAATCCGATTAAAGTCCAAACCCATCAATTTGGCTGTTCCGGGCATAAATTGCCATAAACCAATTGCTCCAGCCGGACTTACAGCATTGGGATTCAAAGATGATTCAATGACCGAAATCATCTTCAATTCCAGCGGTAAATTATACTTCAACAAGGCTTCGTCAAAATATTGAAAATACATTGTAGCCCTGCCAAGCAACTGCTCCGATGTGCCTCGATATGATTTAATATAAACTTTTAAAAACTTCTCTACTTCAGGCGTGTACCTAATATCCAATGAAGAATTGAGTTTTTTCAGACGAACTTTTATTACACTTTCATCGAACTCAACTTTATCATCTTCTAAGACTTTTGTCTCTGATTTTAAAGAATTTTCGTGTGCAAGCGCATGCTTAGGGAATGTACAGATGCAAAATACTGCTAGTACAATGAGAGTTTTTAACTTCATTGTCAGTCTTTTAGTTATAAAATAGAATTTCTCTGCAACATGTTGCAAGCGCAAAAATAGCATAAATCCAACGTTTCAAGCACTTTTAGACCTAAAAATAGTGCATATTAACATATATGTAAATAACTTAATATGTGTACTTTCTTTCCTTCACAAGCAACTTTTGAAATCTTTTTCTTGCACAATTTTTAAAATATCAAATTAGATGTTTGGCACAATAACGTAGGTCACAAAATAATAAATGTCGTTATTTCTCGATACCTACCTTATATTTTGAAAACCAAATTACTTTTTCCAAAGAAAATTATACCGTTTACGCACGGAAGGTTTTTATGACATTAACAATACAAATCAAAATTATTGTGAATTTGTTAATAGACATTTGAACAACAAGCGGCAAATACATTATTCACCTATAATGAATGTTCTTTGATTCGAGAAATCAATTCTTCTACAGTTACCATTTCTTGATTACCTGTTTCCATATTTTTCAACGTGACCTTACCTTGTGACCGCTCATTGTCCCCTACCAAAGCAACTCTAAGGAATCCAGACTCATTGGCAAAAGACATTTGTTTCTGCAATTTAGCAACTTCCGGATACAACTCACAAGCAATATTATTTGATCTTAATTGATCTACAATTTGTATTGAATAAGGAAAAGATTCTGTATCTATACAGGAAATCAATATACCTTTCCCTTGAGATACTTCTTTTGGAAAGAGTTGCAACTCATTCATTACATCATATATTCTTTCAACACCAAAAGAAATGCCCACTCCTGACACTCCCTTCAATCCAAATATCTCCGTCAGGTTATCATAACGACCTCCGCCGCCAATAGAGCCCATATTGACACCAAAAGCATTTACTTCAAAGATGCAACCTGTATAATACCCAAGCCCCCTCGCTAATGTAGCATCCAACTTCAACATATTATGCATTGGGCTACTTTCCAAGTGTCTCATTACTTCCTTTATCTCTTCTATTCCTTTCAATCCGGTCTCGGACTTCATTGAAATCATAAGCTCTTCTAAATGATTACATTCAATCATATCAAATAAAATATTGATGCTATCTTCACTGAAATTTTTTGCCATTAATTCAGCTTTGACACCTTCCTTCCCTATCTTATCTAATTTGTCAATAACTACTGTAACCAGTTGAAATTCATCGACTAAACCAGCTGTCTCTATAATCCCATACAATACCTTGCGGTTATTCCAGCGAATTACAACGGGCACATTCAATGCCTTAAATACTCCGTCATAAAGCCTGATAAGTTCCGCTTCATAATACAACGAAGAGCTTCCTGCTACATCAGCATCGCATTGATAAAACTCCTGATAACGACCTTTTTGTGGCTTGTCAGCTCTCCACACAGGCTGAATCGCTGATCGTTTAAAGGGAAATTTAATATTTTGCCTATTCATCACAATAAATCTGGCAAAAGGAACTGTAAGATCATAGCGAAGACCTCTTTTTGATATTTGTCTGATAAGTCCTTGACTATCTTTTCTTTCTAATAAATCATCACTTACCCCCTGAAGGTAATCTCCATTATTTAAAATTTTAAACAAAAGTCTATCCCCTTCATCGCCATACTTACCCATCAACGTTTCCAAGCTTTCCATAGCAGGAGTTTCAATGGCATCATAGCCAAACAGTTTGAAGTGGTGCCGTATAGTTGTAAAAATAAAATCTCTCTTTTTTATATCTAATGGCAAAAAGTCTCGAGTACCTTTTGGTAATGTTGGTTTCAAAATATTTGTATTTAATTTGACCTCAAAGGTAGGGCGTATATTAATAAAAACCCATATCTGTCTATTATTTTCTAATAAAATGGAGCTATCACGTATTTTGTCTTGGATGAAAGGATAATTATAAATATTAGTAACATACAATATCAAAAAGTTACAAGAACATTTTAAGTAAATGATTTACAATATTATAGTAAAATTAAATCAATTATAAAATTTTATTTTTTACGAAACACAAACTAATCAAAGATATTTTTCGTTATAGGGATGATATCTTTTTTAAATATATGAAAATAAAATTTTTCTGGCATTTTAAAAAAATATAATTTTGCGCATTACTTTTTCCCCTTTTTAACGTCATAATGTTTATAAAAGAAGGTCTTAAAAGGCTAATAAAAGTATATTTGATTAATATTCAACTTAATAAATTAAAATAGATTATTTAACTAAACCAAAAAAAATGAAAAAAATATTTGGATTTTGGAATTTGATGTTATTGGTGACAGGCTCACTATTTATCGTTAGTTGTGGAACTGATGAAGATCCGATAACTTCTAAAGGCCCAACTGCAACTGAAACTCATACCTTCGATGCAACTGCAAACCAAGATGCCGGTGCTAAGATAGAATTTACTGTAAAAGGTGTAAAAGGTGATGCAGAATTAAAATCAATAACTGTAAAAGAAGATGGTGTGAATTTAGATGTTACACGCTTCACAGTTGATGGTGCAACTCCAAGTTCATCAGCTATCCTTATTTTAGGTGCTGATAAGCAAGGATTTAGCAAAGTATTTGCTATCACTGCCCCAACAGTTAGCGGAACTTATAAATATGAGTTTGTCTTAGCCGACGATAACGCTAAAAGCAATACTGTTTCAATAGAAGTTAAAGTTAAGGCTGTGGAGACCATCACTTCCGAAAAAATGTATAATTACTTAGGACCATTAGCTGGAGGCTTGGATCTTTTAACAGGTAAAGCAGTAGTTAAAGGAAGTGATGCTAATAACGAATGGGGAAGTGCTCATATTAGAGACAATGGTAATGATGTTGTAGGTAGCACATATCCATGGAAAGGTGAGTTTATCCCTTGGAAAGGTAGTGTTGTTCGTAGTGTTGCATTATCAAGCTGGGAGACTACAGTTAGCTCTAAGCAAATTGTAGCTTTATTTGATGGCGGAACATCTGACCTTGCAAGTGCAAAAATGAAAGTAGGTGATGTTTATGCTGTTAAAAATGGTACAAACTACTTCCTTATCAAAGTAAAAGAAGTTAATAATGATGGAAGTGCGACAAAAAATGATGATTTCTCTTCATTTGAAATTAAGCAGTAATTCCTTTTCTAGTTCTAAATAACAGATTCTGATTATTTAGATAAAAATAAGAATTAGAAGCTGTCCAACAGGGCAGCTTCTTTTTTTTGTGGTTTAGAGTATGGTCTTTCTTTTCGGGAACACCGAAAAATGTTGGACTGATTTATAAAGCAATTTGGTACTTGAATTCTATAGTAAAGGTGTTGAAAAAACGTAATGGTGACTATGTGGGCTAACTTGATTTACAAATCGTTTCAATGATTTATAAAGAAAAATAATAAAATAAAAGATGCTGCCCAAAAATCCGGGCAGCATCTTTTTCATTACTAAATTTAGAACTTTCTAAAATAAAGTAAATAGACAATAATTAAAATTGCCAAAGTTATTCCAATTAAAATCATAAAGAATTTCTTTTGATCCTTTGCATCTTCTGCCAATTGTTCCTTAGTCAGTTTGACTTCTTGATTTCCACCTTGAGTATAAGTAACATTTTTACGGAAGGTACTGCTTTTGGAATGCGCTTTTCTATTTGATCTAGGCATATTTAACTCACTCTAATTTGTTTAATAAAGAGCAATTTTATAAAAAACAACTGACATAAAGAATAATTCTGCCATTTATTTAAATTAAAATTGCGAACTACTCCCAAAAATTATTAAAGTTCACGATAAGAGAAACTGAAAGCCGGGCTCATTCCAAGCTGTAGATGCTGATTCCCTGCAATGTCAACACCAAATTTTCTACCCAATGGAATTCCTATGCCTAATCCGATAACTCCGGGATTGGCCATAGCAGAAAAATAAATATTCAACTTTTGCTTAATATTATAAGCTATTCCCGCTGAAAAATTGAAGGGATGGGCATCATTAAGTGTTCCCGACACAAAAAGACCCAAATAATCCGACGGATAGTAAGAAATCCCTAACATGAACTCCGATGCCAAATCATTTGATTTTTCCTCTCTGAAAAATCCAAGCGGATTAAAGGATGACATCCCAATACCTAATTGAGAATTAATCATTGTTTTAGCGCCTACAGTAAAGGTATAAGCGTAAGATGGGTCGTTCTCCGGAGAGCTAAAACGAATTCCATGTAATTTCAACCCAATGGAAGTATTATCTTTTAAAGGAACAGCATAAGCTAAGGATGATATTGCCTCTGAATACACTTGATTGCCATAAAAATACATTTGAAAGCCCGCTGCATGGTGGTTTTTAAAACGATAATTAAATATGAAATTCCCTTGATTAATATCTTCAATTAAAAAAGACCTTTGCGCCCCAATCGACACATACATACCATTGCCATTGACCATTGAGGCAGGATTAATACTGCCACTTTCAATCCTTTTTGAAGATATATCCGAATTACTCAAAGCTGAATTACTCGCTGTATAAAACAGATTAACGCCATTCTGAGAAAAACTCAAAAGCGGAAAATATAAAATAGCAAATATTAACAATCTATACATGGCTAACTCAAAGATATAAATTCCTGTGTATGTATTCATAAAATAATTTCATGTGCTTCGATAAAAAAGAAAAAATATTATTCAATCATCCTCAAGTATATAACCATTTTGTCCTAATCAAGTCCAACTATTTAACAATAAATATCCTATCTTTACCTTATAATTATTAGAAATATATATTTTGTCAAAGCTATATGCCATAGTAGATATTGAGACTACAGGAACAGGAACGACACGAGATAAAATCACTGAAATCGCTATAGTTCACCACGATGGTAGCAAAATTACCGGCTCCTACTCCACTCTTATTAATCCGCAATGTTCGATTTCTTCATTTATTACCGGCCTAACAGGAATAACGAATGAAATGGTATCCAAAGCACCAAAATTTTATGAAATCGCCAAAGAGATTATAGAATGGACGGAAGGAAGGATTTTTGTTGCACACAACGTTCATTTTGATTATGGTTTTATAAAAGAAGAATTTAAAAGCCTCGGATTTACATTTACAAGGCAGACGCTCGATACAGTGCGTCTAAGTAGATTGGCATTTCCCGGCCACAAGTCCTATAGCCTTAGCAATCTTATTCAAAGACTTAATATCCAAGTAAAAGACAGACATAGAGCACTCGCTGATGCGATGGCTACGGCAGAAATCTTCGGTTTAATTATGGATTCAGGTTCATATACAGGCACTATTGACAATTTCATTACGATGGGTATAAAAACCACTAATCTACCTATTGGAATTAGCCTAAATTACATATTAAACTTACCGGAATCACACGGTGTATATTATTTAAAAAATAATGACGACGCTTTAATTTATATTGGCAAAAGTAAAAACATCAAGAATCGAATCGCTCAACACTTTACCCAACATTCTGAAAAATCAACTAAAATAAGACAAAGAACACATTCTATCGACTTCCAACTTACCGGGAATGAATTGGCGTCTCTTATTAAAGAATCCATTGAAATACGTCAATTCAAGCCTCTTTTCAACAAAACTCAACGTACACCATCCTTTCCGTATGTTGTTATACAATCTGAAAACGACGGTATTCCGCAGCTTATCATCCTAAAATCCAAGGATTTAACTCCTCATCAAAAATGTGTAAAATATTTCACCCACAAAAAATTGGCGGAAAACTTTATTTCAAACAAATTATTTGAAATTGGCAATCTTTTGGAACAAAATTTTACTTTTGGCAAGATAGATAACCCACTTTATCGAAAGAGTTTACTTTCAAATGAAGCCTTATCAAATGACACTGAATCATTCAAAAGGCTATTTTTCGAAACAATTGAAAAAACAAGATTATGGTTTGACGAGGATTATGTCCTCGAAGCCGAAGGAAGAAATCCAACTGAAAAATGCTTATTCTTAATTAAGGATGGAAGATTTTATGGGTTTAACTACATTGATTCTTCTGTAACTATCAATGGTATTGATGATTTAACCTTCCATATCGAACCTACTCCATATCATCCTGAATTGGATCAACTAATCCACACCTATTTAAAAAAGTCGACAAAAAATATCAAAGTAATTAAATTATAAATATTCCGTGAATCAAAGGCAGATTTTTCTTAACAATATCGCCCAAACAAGCCCATTTCCTCTGGAATTAGAGGTTATTAATGCTAAAGGTATATATATTACGGATGCTTCCGGTAAAAAGTATATTGATTTTATAAGTGGTATTGGTGTAAGCGCAATAGGTCATTGCCAACCATCTGTTGTTCAAGCAATACAACGACAATCTGCCGCTTATATGCACACCATGGTATATGGAGAGCACATACAATCGCCACAAACCCAATTGGCACACTTTTTAAAATCCATACTTCCACCAAGTTTAGACAATATATTTTACGTTAATAGTGGCGCTGAAGCTGTAGAAGGCGCCCTCAAATTGGCAAAAAAATACACCAAAAGACATGAAGTCATAGCCTTTAAAAATGCGTACCATGGGAGCACGGCAGGAGCAGCAGCACTTATGTCTGACCCGATTCATACCTCGGTAAGCGGGCCTCATGTCTCCGGTGTTAAATTTATTGAATACAACAACGTTGATCATTTAAAAAAAATAACCAGTTCCACAGCTGCAGTAATTTGCGAAATAATTAAAGCCGAAGCAGGAATTATTATTGGAGAAAATCAATATCTACAACAACTCTGCAATCGATGTAATGCAACAGGTACTCTACTCATTGTTGATGAAATACAAACGGGCTGCGGACGAACAGGCACCTGGTTTGCCTTCCAGCAGGCAGACATTATTCCCGATATTCTTCTGCTTGGGAAGGCCTTCGGTGGAGGATTACCATTAGCCGCATTTATTGCACCCAAATCAATAATGCAAACATTATCTGATAAGCCTATATTAAGCCATATAACAACTTTTGGTGGCAATCCGGTATGTTGTGCTGCTTCTTTGGCTACTCTTACTTATATTTCAGAAAACAATCTAATTGACGAAGTTTATGAAAAATCACAAATAATGGTGGATATCTTATCGGATTATACCATCAGAAACGCTGGATTAATGGCAGCTATCCAACTCAATAGCTTTAACGATGTTATGAAGGTATGTCAAGGATGTATGAATAATGGTGTCTTGATAGATTGGTTCTTATTCAATAATACCAGTATTCGTTTAGCACCGCCATTGACCATATCAACTACTGAAATGTTAAATGCCGTTACTATAATACGAGATGAAATAAAAAAACTTTAATTTTATCACGATTTACCTTAAAAACATGAAGTCTAAAATAATTCCTCTTATTCTTATTTCCCTATTCTATATTCATATCAATGGTTCATCACAAAACTATTCATACATCTATGCCCAAGTTGAAAAAGAAGGGGAAGACCTTTTCAATGCCATGGATGGAGGCTTAAATAGTCCACAATTTTCGCAGTTTGATATCGATGGAGACGGAACAAAGGAAATTATACTTTTTGACAAGGTGGGTGATATTTTCAACGTTTACAAATACAACCCATTAAAGGAAAGGTATGAATACTGGATAGATCCGCCGGTAATCTTCCCTCGAATTAATGATTTGGCACTTGTTCGAGACTATGACGGAGACGGCATCATGGATTTATTTGCTATTCCTACGGATGACATCATCGGCTTCGCAGTGTGGAAGGGGAAAAAAGTGAATAATACAACAGTCTTAGAAAGAATCCAATTGAAAAAATGGTATTTTAACGTATTAAGTTATCCGCGCAATAAT
>JAGPCT010000112.1 GCA_018057925.1 Saprospiraceae bacterium | reverse complement strand
AGTTATTTCTTTGCTTAATTCACTAACCGGAGTATCCACCGCAACGGCAGGTATATTATTTGGAAGTCAGATCATGTTGATAGGAGGAATATTAGTGGGAGCAGCAGGAATAATACTGACTGTAATGATGTGTAATGCTATGAACCGGTCACTTTGGAATGTTCTGTTGGGTAATTTCGGAGGTACAGCTGCTTCTAATGCCAGCGGAGTAGCTGGAGTATATAAAGAGATTTCAGCCAATGAGTTGGCCATACAATTGTATTATGCCCAAAGAGTGATGATCGTACCGGGTTATGGATTAGCAGTGTCACAAGCACAAAAAACCTGTCAGGAATTGGACGCTATGCTTTCAAAAAACAATGTTGAAGTTTTTTATGCTATTCACCCTGTGGCCGGCAGAATGCCCGGACATATGAACGTTCTTTTGGCAGAAGCCAATGTTTCTTACGATAAGTTACTGGATCTGGATGATTCCAATGATAAACTTAAAGGTACGAATGTAGCTATTGTTGTAGGGGCAAATGATGTGGTAAATCCTTCAGCTAAAACCGATCCGGGGAGCCCGATTTATGGCATGCCTATACTTGATGTGCTGGATGCAGATACAGTTATTGTTTTAAAGCGATCCATGAAACCAGGTTATGCCGGTATTGAAAATCCATTATTCTTTGAATCAAAAACTAAAATGTTGTTTGGCGACGCAAAGGATAGTCTCAATAAACTGGTTCAGGAAATAAAAGCATTGGGATAAATTAGTATATAGACAGGTATTCAGGAATTTTTAAATATTCGAATTTTTTCAACCTTTTGCAAATTTTATTAATTTCCTGATATATTGACCAATATAAATTGATTCCTTGAAATATATGTGTAGTATTCTATTCCACCGGATCAGGCGACCCTTCAAATTTTTTATGTTTTCCTTGTATCTTACCGATAAATAGAGCAAAAGGGAAGATTATCTTTTTGACAAGAGGCGGAATATCCAGCATATCAAACTCTGAACGATATCGGTCCAGAAGCCATGCACCATCGAATGCATCCGGTTGTTTGCCACCATTGTTTTTCATGGAAGCATAAATTTCAGTTAGAAAATATTCAAGATTATGGGCAGGCTTAACCCAACCTGTGCAGATGAGTGGTACCGAACTTGCGTTCCAGAATTTGTGAGCCACACCCGCTTTGAATGTAGCTTCTTCTCCGGGACCATAAAAAACAGGCTCTTCACCAAGTACTTGTGTGCCCATCCTTCCTTTTACAACGGTAAGATGTTCGTCCTGTTTGTGATGTACATGCATGGGTGGTCCGGTATTTGGTTCGACATAATTTTCAATTTCCAGCCATTCAACTTGCGCATCTTTGATAAGGCGTTTAAAAATAAGGCGTTCACCACCTCCGTTTTCGATGATATGAGGATACGTAAATTTCATTTTTCTTAAATTTTGTTTTGATCAGACAATCTATTGTACTTTGCCATAAATCCAACCTATTGTTGCCCCTGCGACAGCACTTGCAACAGTATTGCCAAGTATATCCAAAGGCAACCAGTCCCACGAATAGGCTGTATAAGTAGATGCCATAGAAATCCCAATAAATGTTGCCAATAAAAGGGCAATCCAGGTTCCCGCAATGGCACCGCTTTTGGTTGTTTTGATTCCCATTTTATGGAATAATAATGCATAAAGTAATCCATGTACCATTGCACTTACAAACCACCAGGTTGGATTCATCTCTTTCAGGCATGCACCATTTTCTGCCATCCATTGTTCAGCCATATTGCCAAAAATTCCCATGTATATGGCCATTGAAACGACCGTTCCGGCAACTGCGCCGCCGATGGTTCCTAATAAAATTTTCTTTTCCAAGATCTTTTGTTTTAATAATTATAAAATACTTTTTGTTTGGTTAATTAATTCAAATGATGATTAAATAAATATTCATCACTTCAATTCTTTTATATAGTTGTATACTGCTTCGATCTCTTCATCACTATGTGCACTTAATCCTGCAAACGGCATAAATTTCCCATCCAGTACCTTTCCTTCAGGAGTAGTGCCTGTCCTGAATACACTTATAAATTGTTCGAGCGTCCATTTGCCAACAGAGCCACTATTGGAGATGTCGGGCACAGGCGGCGATACCGGATCCGGGGAGTTGCCACCTTTCAGGTCTTTCTGATGGCATTCTGAACAGCCTTTAATTTTTATCAGGTAAGAACCATATTCCACAGAATTACCAACTGTAGGTGCGGGAATATTTTTTGCATTTTCATGATCAATAATATCATAATGATACAAATCTCCAAACAACCCTGCTCCAGCCATCGCCTGGCTCAAATAAGTAAATTTACGTTTTTCAAATGTTCTCTCTACTTTAGGCAGAGATTTTATAAAAGCAATCAGACATCCTAGATCCTGATCACTCATATGAGATAATGAGGCACTTGGCATAACCATCAATTTATTACCTGACTTATTTAAGCCGTGTCTTATGGCTCTTACGAAATCCAAATCAGTATATTCCTGAGTTTCGCTACCTTCTGATCTGGTCAGATTGGAAGCAGGCAATACACCTATATTGGGGTCATCAAAAAAGACATTTCCACCCAAGTCGACTCCGTGACATGATCTGCAATCAACAGATAATATCCGGCCCCGTTCAATAGATGCTGAATCTGTCGGGATGGAAACCGATTGAGGGTCCAATGCAATTACTTTTTCAAATTCTTTATTAAATTGGGATGAGAAAAACAAGGAAGCCAAAAGGACTATCAGTATAAGAGATCCCAGTATATAAGCTGTCCATTTTAATACCTTTTTCATTGATTAATTATTTAGATGATGAATAAAACTATTTGTACTACACTTAAATATTATTTTCGGATATCAAAGTGATGCAAAGATGCCTGTAAATTAAAAAGGCTCATTTCAAATTTGTCGCAATTGCTTTCAAATTTGTCGCACTTTACTCAACTAACTTATAATCAGCATGATGTAAGTAAAAAGTAAGGTATAAATGTAGAAAATTAGTGATTTATTATCCAGCGGGTGTTATCCCATAATAATCTCTGAAGCATTTGGAGAAGTATGCCGGTGAATTGAAGCCACATCTGTATGCTATC
>JAGPCT010000069.1 GCA_018057925.1 Saprospiraceae bacterium | reverse complement strand
AATGATTATTTTAGTTAGTGGGAAATAAAGAATTTTTTGTCCAATGCTTTTTTTGTCCATTTCTATTTTTGTTTAAGATTTCTATTTTCTACGGTGTCGTTTACAATGACCGCTAACAATTGTATATCCGCACACTTGCGTATATTTTTCATATAAATGTAAGCATTATTCTGATCTATCCAAATGATCCAAGGGAGAAATGATGTCTTTTTTCAAGCCATGGATATTATAATATCCTCATTAATAGCATGTTATGATAAATGGCTCTTGGACTCAAATATTCCTCCCCCATTTCCTCTCCCTTCCTTCACACCTTCCACCTATCCGTTTGTAAGCGCTTACAAACGTTTACAAACGACTACAAACGTTTATCTATCGGATAAGTAAGGTGCCATGACTCATCTTTGTATCGTCAATGATGCATCAGGAAAAGTATTTTTTTGAGATGCCCCATGACTTTACGATTGAATTATTAACCTTTAAATTATTAACCTTTAAATTATTAACCTTTAAATTTTATAGTATTATGAACGCATTTAGAAATCAAGTCAGTTTGATCGGTAATCTTGGCCGCATACCGGATGTCAAAACATTTGAACCCAAATTCCGCATTTGACAAATGCGGAATCGAATTACGACTCGTAATCAATGGTTTCTATTAAACAATTGAAACGATTCGTACATCGTGATTAACCCTCATAATCAGCACTATACGGTTTTTCAAAACCTATACTGCTGAATTACATCTAACTAAATCGCAATAAGTTGATTATCATATATTTGGAAATATATTGATGCGTGGTTATTTGAATTTCAACACAACAAAAAGTTAGCAACATATTTCTTAAAGAAACTATTGTACCTTTAATATGAATTCGGGTTGAAGGGGGTAGGAAAATGGCCAGACTCACCCTTGTCACCAATGAAATTTACAAAAACAACAATGGCGAAATTATCAAAAATGCCACCTGGCACAGCCTCATCGCATGGGGAAGGTCTGCCGAAAAAGCTGAGAAATATCTGACCAAAGGCAAAGAGGTTATGGTCAAAGGCAAACTCATCAACCGCAACTATACCGACAAAGATGGAAATAAAAAATATGTCACCGAAGTCGAAATTGACGACTTCTACATGCTCGGCAGAAATGCCGAAGTGGTTGGTTAGCTTGCTTTGTAGCGGAAGGGCAGCGTGCGCTGCCCTTCCGATACCTTTTGAATAAGGACTGTGAAGAGGAGTGTCATACATTTCCATCTCGGAAAGAAATAGATGAGAGGAGTGAAGTGCATTTCCCTCTTGGGTAAAAATGGAGGAGAAGTGCGGCATATACTTCCCACTTGGGTAATAATGGGGGAGAGGTGTAACATATACTTCCCACTTGGGTAAGAATGATGAAGAGGTGTGACGTGCACTTCCCTCTAGGGTTAAAACGGAGGTGACGTGCACTTTCTTCCTCTTTCAAACACTAATGGGACAATGGCTTTCTTTGAGATTTATGCATTGTTGCTATTCAATTCCTGTATAAAATTGTCTGTCTAATCATTGTCTGTCTAATCATATATGACTTTACATGGATGGTCTTCTCAACAATATGCCATTTCCTATGTTTTATTGTAAACATATCAAAAATATGAAAGTAGAAATATGGAGCGACATCATGTGTCCATTTTGTTATATTGGAAAACGACATTTTGAGGAAGCTATGAATTCCTTTGAAAATAAGGACAAAATTGAAGTGGAATGGAAATCATACCAATTGGATTCCGATATTCCTCAGGATATGGTTGAAGCAAAAACCGTATATGATTATGTTGCTGAAAGGAAAGGAATGAACCTAGAAGAATCCCGCCAGCTACATGACCATGTAGTTTCAATGGCAAAAAATGCCGGACTTGATTACCACTTTGAAAAAACCATTGTAGCCAATTCTTTGATGGCACATAGGATTATTCAGAAGGCCAAAGAATTTTCACTAGGAGATCGTGCAGAGGAAATTTTTTTCAAGGCTTATTTTACGGATGGTAAAAACCTCGCCGACCGAGACACATTGCTCGCTTTAGGTGAAGAAATTGGACTAAGTCGCCCTCAGATTGATGATGCATTGACAAATGATGTATATTCGTATGCCGTACATCAAGATATTCAAGAAGGAAGCAGATTGGGTGTTAGAGGCGTACCTTTCTTCGTATTTGATCGAAAATACGGTATTTCTGGAGCACAACCCATTGAAGCCTTTAAACAAACATTACAACAGAGCTTTGATGAATGGACGAAAGAAAATGCCACTTCCATTCAAATGACTGCCTCAGGTGAAGCATGTTCGATGGATGGAAATTGTGATTAATTGCCAATTTAAAGATTTTTTGTTTTAATATTTTGTAGCATGACGTTGGAAATTGATTTGGCATGTCGTTTCATCTTTTCTGCATTCATACCTTTAAAGTTTTCATCAACAACTTCGTTGAATAATATCAACCATCGCTTAAAATGCATAGGCTGCGTGTTGTACTTTTGATGTATTGCTCTATGTGCCGACAATGGATTACCCGAAAAGTCACCCGTATAGAATAGTACTCCTTCCCAAAAGGCGCACATATTGGGTATGTGGCGCTCCCAATTAATCTTGACCACTTCGGTAAAGAAAAATCCTATCTCTTCATCATCCTTTATTTTATCATAAAATTGTTGGATTATCCTCTCTATATCACTTCTACTTAAAACATCCGGTTTCATGTATTAAAATCTTAATTTATCTTATAAAAAAGTAACTATTCTAAAGGTCTTGCTTGCTAAATTTTCGTAACGATATACCGAAAGGCACCAAAACCCAACACAACAATAAAGTAAAAGATACAATGAGCCCCAATCCGGTACCAAAGGACTTCTGAAATACTGCGCCTGTCATCCCCATCATTGCCGACACATCCAATCTCAATAGTATTAATATACGGCTTAAATCGACCGGACTTAGCACACTGAGTGCAACAACCATTTTTTCAATCGGATAATCCGAAAATTGAAGAAACAAAAACAACACCAACCCATCAAACAACAATGCAAAATACAACCATAATATGATTGATATTCCAATCCCCTTGGCCTTGTCTCTCGTCATTATGCTACTTAAAAATGCTATCGCAACAAATATTACGGACAATATTGATCCGGTTGTTATCATCATAAAGGCTGTCGCTGCATCCGCATAGATTAATATAGGTATTCCGGAACTTAGGATAAATGCCAGTACCATACTCATGGCGAGTCCGCTAAATAAAGATGTCCACACAACCTTTCTTTTCACCGGGTGACTGACCAGTAATTCTATAAATTCACTACTATTATATACATAAATCGTTGAAAACAATACTGAAAACAAAGGTACCGTCAGTAATATTATATTCAACTCTGTTAATAAACCCTTGGCGATATTATCTTCCAATGCAAAGGCACTCCAGGAAAACAAAGCCAGCATAATCGTATATATCAGGATTATCTTGTTTCTTAGAATATCTAAAGTGACATATTTGAGTACTTTAAGCATGAACCTTCGATTTTAATAGTTGAATAATGGAACGAGCAATAGAGCTTTCACCGGTAAGGTCTTTTAGCTCCGAAACGCTATTATGTAGTACCAATCGACCATCCTGCATAAATATAATCTCGCTGACGACATCTTCTAATTCTGCTAAAAGGTGTGATGTAATGAGGATCAAAGCCCCTTCATTTTTCGCTTTTAATATCTTATCCTTTAGAATTGCGGCTGCAATTGGGTCTAACCCCGCTGTTGGTTCATCCAATATCAATACCTTTGGTCTGAAAAGAAATGCTAGAACAGCGCTAACTTTCTGTGTTGTTCCTCCACTCAGCGTACGCATTTTTTTCTCCAGCATAGTCTCTATTTCATACTGATCAAAAAGCTCCAAGTCATGGTTGGGTTGATATGATCTAATTCCTTTGATAAGCTCCAAAACCTGACCTATTGACATATTCTCCGGATACCTGCCTATTTGCGGCATATATCCTATTTGATTGCGATAATTAATGTCGTTTTTAATAGAAGTATTGTCAAAAATAATGTCTCCTTCATCCGGAATAACCATGCCAAGGATAGACTTAATCAATGTTGTCTTCCCACAACCATTGGGGCCTATTAAAGCTATACATTCCCCATAGTTCAAATTGAGATTCAAGCCATCCAATGCCTGTAGCTTTCCAAATTTCTTACTTATATTCTTTATTTCTATCATATCTGATACGGTATTATCTTAGGCGTTTTATCAATAAAGTTTTCCGGAGTTAAGCTCGGTATAATTTTTTCAGATCTATCCAGCAAATTAACCATAAAGCTCCTATACAACAGCATCGCAGGTGGGTTTTTCTCAACAAGAACGGAATATAAGCTCAATGGTCGATAAGGTAAATCTCCGGTCTTATCTTTATCCAAATCATACCCCTCATAATTATCCCAATAATTGCCCTCAAAGACATTGAGCGTCAAGCTTCCATTGGTGGATACGTCAAATGTATTGCCAATGAAATTATTCTGGCCTATGACATTATCCATGCAATTGGCCTGTAATCTCATACCCCAGCCATTTCCTTTAAAGCTATTTTTCTCAATCTTCACCCTATTTGAGCCATCCAAAAAGATTCCTGTTGTATTTCTGTAAAATTTATTACCCGACATATAACAATCCGATATTTCTTTCAATAAAACGCCATAAGAGGCATCGCCCCAATTTTCTGTAAACGTATTATTTATCATAGTAACGTGCTTGGTAAACATCACCGCGACACCTGAGCCATTATTTCGAAAGAGATTGGTTATATATGTATCGTTATTGGAAAACATGAAGTGCAGTCCATATCGCAGATTATTCTCAGCAATATTCCTCCAAATGATGGAATGTGTAACAAATTCAAAATAAATTCCATCCCTATGTCCGGCTATTCTGTTTCCTATTATCTGGAGACTATCGCTCTTCCAACAATGGATTCCATTACCGGATTGATATTCATGTTGCTGTGATGCGGTGATGACATTGTCTTTGATTAAGCAATGCTTAGCGTACTGAAGATATACCGCAAAAAAGTTATTGTACATCTTATTGTTGACCACTGAAATATGATTTGCTTCAGCGACTCGGATTGCAGCAGGATCATTCATTGTGCCTTCAGCCGAATTTTTCAATACCAAGCCTGAGATATTTACATAAGAAGAGCGAATGGTCATCAACTCTACCTTTTTCTCACCATTGATTATAGGCCAATTTCTTCCGATAATGGTCAAGGGCTTTGTGATCCGAATATTCCCCTCTTTGTATTCTCCGGAATGTATATACAAAGTATCGTATGGCTTAGATGATTCTAATGCCTTTTGAATAGTCTGATATTGCTTTCCTTTTCCTACTTCAAGGACAGCAGCATGAGAAAGGTTAGGGAGCAATATTAACAAAGCTCCAACCCACACATGGATATTGCAGTTCAAAAAGAAGTTAAACATGAATTTTAAAATTTATGCTATTCCAGAATGCGTTTCTTAGCATTTTCCCAATTTTCTACCTGACTTCCTTGCTCCTTAGCCACGGCATCAGCCTCAGCCTTATCAGCAAATGCAGCTATATTGCCCCTCATAGGACTCTTAAATTCCTTGCTCCACACAAAATGAGCCGTGGTTGCATCTATTAATTTATTATTCTTGGTAAAATCGTGTATAAAGTAATATTTTATCGGACCATTGGGTTTCTCCTCTGAATAATGAACCAAACACTTCATATCGTCAAATTTGTAATATCTCCCCTTCTCCGTCATGACTTCAGCCCCAAAACGCCCATCCGAAATGTTCATCCGACAGTAGTCACACATGTCTTTATTCAAATTAATCGGTTCTGCCTGATCCGACGAACAAGACACCATGAAACCTGCAAAAATTAATGCCAATAAATACATTAAACTTCTCATACTTTTGATTTTATTCGATCTTTAAAAAAGGCTGCTACCATAAGAACACCGGCTCCGATAAACAACCATCCTCCTATATCCGGTATAGAATAAGCGCCAAAGTTCAACAATTGTTTAAATCCAATTAATGGAGGCTGATATGCCATGCCCGGAACCTTGATTGCCGCATTGGGGTCCAGGTCATGACCATAGTTGTATTCCCATATCCAAAAGTCAACCATAGCAACGATTCCAAAGATTATAAATGAAACTAATGAAATAGTTAACATCTTTCGAGTATTCTTTATTCCTGACCATAAAAAAAGTAAAGAAAATCCAATAATCAAATAGGGAAGAATAGTAAACTCCAAAAAATCCTCCGTATGAAGTGTCTTCATCCCTATATAATGGTTGAGACCATTAATAATTTCGACGTCTCCCGCTACTTTCCCTGCATACAATAGAAGTCTTAATCCTTCCGGATATTGCGGTGCATCCAGATCAATCCTCCATAAGGGAACAAAGAGACATCCAACAAGCAATGCAGCTGATACAAATAAGATGATTCTGGTAAAGTTTGAATTTGTTCTTTTCATTGTTAATCCGATATTTGATTAATTAACTAAAGTCAAGTATATTGCTTCTTATAGCATTATTTTGTACTGAACTTTAAGGTTTTGTTTTTCCATTGCCGGACAAAGCACTTTATTGGGTCATCACACCGGAGGACATATTTCCCATTTCGGTTATGCCTTACGGTATTTTATTTATTGTCCATTAAAGTACACATTCTTTATACTGTATTACTCAACACAAGACAATTTGTATTATTTTTCCTAAGCAAATAAATTGTAGAAGGGCATATTATCACTCGTGGACAAGATGCCCTTCCCGACAATTTATTTAGAAATGAAAATCTATTGAACGTCCGCTTTATTGCCCAACCAATACTTTATCGGAGTGTTAGAGCCCTTAGGAGAAACTCTTACATATCCCTGCATTTCCTGGTGCAAAGCAGAACAGAAGTCGGTACAATAGATAGGGAAAATGCCCACTCTATCCGGTGTCCACTTAAGAGTCAGTGTCTCTCCCGGCATGATTAATAATTCGCCATTATCAGCACCCTTAACTCCAAATCCATGTGGAACGTCCCAGTCTTGTTCTAAGTTGGTAACGTGGAAATATACATCATCTCCCAATTTGACCCCTTCTATATTATCCGGTGCAAAGTGAGAACGAATGGAAGTCATATATACGTGAACCTGATTACCCTCACGTACGACTTTTGTCTCTTTCTCACTTGTGACCTTGTACTTATGCATATTCTTGTTGATATCAAATATCTTCAGTTGCTTGTCTTTGACCAGCTCAGCCGGTACAGCTTGAGCATAGTGAGGCTCACCGATGGTCGGATAATCGAGAATCAATTCCATCTTATCACCACTGATATCATACAACTGAGCACTTTGTGACAATTCCGGACCGGTTGGAAGGTATCTGTCTTTAGTGATTTTGTTGTAAGCTACAAGATATTTACCATAAGGTTTCTTAGTGTTGCCGCCCGGTACCATCAAGTGTCCTACTGAATAATAAGTAGGTTGTCTGTCCAAAACTTTCAAGTCTTTGATGTTCCATTTAACCACTTCAGAAGACACAAAGAATGAAGTATATGCATTACCATTCGCATCAAATTCTGTGTGCAATGGGCCTAATCCCGGCTTCTGTACTTCACCATAAAGTGCAGCTTCGTACTTGATAACAGGCAATCCACCGTATTTATCCGCTTCAAAACTCTTATCCGCTATGGCTTTCTGAATCTTATCAAAGCTAAATACAGGTAAAAGTGCCGCTAATTTACCACTACCTACGATATACTCTCCGGTAGGATCTACGTCACAACCATGTGGAGACTTAGGACAAGGGATAAAATAGACGATATCAGGAAATTCTGCAACATCCAACACCGTTACTTCTTTCTTTATTTCTGATGTAGCAGTATGCGTTTCCTCGTTATACTTGTTGTGAGCATATTTTACAGCTTGCTTTTTCCCTTTTCCGGCTTTGATATATTCTTCTGCCTTTTTCCAGTTGACAGCCATGATAAAGTCTTTGTCATTCTTAGAAGCATTAACTTCCAATAATGAGTTCGCCTGTTCTGTATTGTAACAGCTGAAGAAGAACCATCCGTGAGACTTACCTTTGCCACATCTTGCAAGGTCAAAGTTTACGCCCGGAGTTTTCAACTGAAATGCAATATCCATATTTCCGGAATTTTTGTCCACGCTGACAAAGCTGATGTGCCCTTTGAAATTATCTTTATAAGTCTCTATCGGAACATCACCCGGCTGGTAATCACCTGGGACGCTAAATCTTGTTCCAGCTACGATATATTCTGAGTTTTCAGTTCCGAAAGGCGAGCTGTGGTTTCCGGCACTATTAGGCAACTCGATAATCTCAGCAGTACGGAAAGTCTTTAGATCCACTCTTGCTAATCGAGGCGTGTTGTTTCCATTGACAAATACCCATTTTCCGTCAGGCATCCCATCTGTCATTGACATCTCTACGTGGTGTAAGTCGTCCCATGGAACAAAGCCATGAGATGTGTTCAGCATCGGTTTTGTCTCTTCACTATATCCCCATCCTTTTTCAGGGTCAACAGAAAATACAGGAATAACTCTTAATAGTCTTCCACTTGGTAGTCCATAAACACTCAGCTGACCGCTGAATCCACCGGATACGAAGTTGTAAAACTCATCGTATTTACCGGGAGCGACATAGGTCTTCTGAGCCGCATTTCCGCTTATCGCATTGGTTGTCCCTTTTGGTTTACAAGACAATACAAGCAATGAAAGCATAAAAATCGAAACGATTGATAACTTGATTTTTAACATTACGAGATAAATTATTGATTAACTAATTATTTTAGATTCAACTTTGATATAATTTAAAACTTAGTATGACATCAGGATTTTTTAAATTATACCTCTCCCGTTCCTACATATTACATTATATGCAGGTTAAATTTGGTAAATAAACAGGATGATTATTTACCTCTAAAAATCATTTTGTTGAAAAAAGGAGTGGATTACTTCGCTCCGTCGTTTTGTCTCATGAATTCAAGAATCTCTCTTGCTTCTTCATCACCCAGATTCTGATTAGGCATTCTGACCAAACAGATTTCCAATTGTGCTTGCACCTCTGGATCTTTGTCAATCATCGGATCAGGATTGGTAATAAAGTTCATAATCCATGCCGGTTGTCTTCTTTCTGTTACACCTTTCCAACCCGGACCAACTAAGCGTTCATCTGACATTTTATGGCAAGAAAAACACTTGGTTTCTGAAATGGATTTGCCTTTAGTTGCCATTGCCGCATCCAAACCTTTTACGCTAACATTCTCAGCCGTGAATTTTCCTTCACCACGATGAGGATCATACTCTTCAGTAGTTGTTGCAGCTGAAGTAGATTCTGTATCGGCAGCTGCTTCGGTAGTAGCCTCCGTGGTCTCTTCTGTATTACTACTTGATCCTCCGGAACATGCTGTAAACATCAGCGACACAAAAAATAAATGTGAGAAAACAACTAAAATCTTTGACATCATTAATAAGTTTTAAATTTAATTCAAAAATGAGCCTTTTTGTACTTCAATAATTATGACTATAATCATATCATCCAATATTTATTCTTTCAAAATCAGGAACTAAATTTGTTGCAGCTTTATGAAATCTTTTTTTCTCCCACTTCGCAAATTTTAATTTCGAGTTTTAAATATTTTGACGATTATTAAATTACAATACAGCCTTTATTTAATATTTTTTCAAAAGTAATCTTTTTTATCTTTTTTTTAGAAAAATCAATATTACGAGATGATTTTTATCTGACAAATTTTTTTTCTGCTTTTTTGTCCAAGTTATTATATTCTAAAGGTCAGATTTGAATCCAAAATTTAGCATTAGATAAATGTGGAATCGATTTACAACTTACAATCAATGCTCTTAAAAACCATTGAAACGATTCACACATCAGGCTTACGCATTTTGTGGCACTGCAAAGCCTCGATTGCGGAATTGGGTAGAATAAAAAAGTCTAAAAGGAAAATGTGCAGCGCATGATTTGTTCAATGAGTTTGGGCTTCCGGGATTAACTTTTTACGAGAAATGACATTATATCTCTTCACGACTTTCTACTATATCCATATCAATCTGGCGCTTATCTAAGTCGGCATCCAATATTCTTACACGGATAGAATCCCCTATTTTCAATAGATGACCACTTATACGGCCTATCGCTTTTAATTTACTTTCTTCAAGGATATAAGGTTCATCAAATCTGTCAAAGCGAACCATTCCTTCACAATGATTTTCGACCAATTCTACAAAGATGCCCCTTTCATGTATGCCCGATATCACGCCATCAAACTCCTGACCGACAAATCGGCTGATAAATTCTACTTGTTTGTATTTGACGGATTCCCGCTCAGCTTCCATTGCCTTGCGTTCTTGAGAAGAAATGTGTTTGCACTTGATTTCCAACTTGCTTTTATCTTCCTTGATGCCTTTATTTTCCAATTGATCGAACAAAATTCGATGAGATAATATATCGCTATATCTCCGTATTGGTGAAGTAAAATGGGTATAATCCTTGAATCCAAGCCCGTAATGCCCTATGTTGTTGGTCGTATATTCGGCTTTTGACATCGTGCGTATCGCTAAAGGTGTGAGCAATTTCAAAGTTTCATTTTCCTCCGATTCCTTAGCCAGCTTATTCAGGGAGTTGATAACGCCTTTGGGTGAAGATAGGTCCATTTTAAAGCCAAATTCAGCAGCAAAGGCGGCAAAGTCGTTCAATTTTTCTTCATTGGGTAGGTCGTGTACTCGATATACAAAGGGTATTTCACCCCCTACACTTTTCTTTCTAATATATTCAGCCACTGTCCTATTGGCAAGCAACATAAAATCTTCAACAAGAAGGTGGGCATCCTTTCTCTCTTTGACAAAGACTTCTATCGGAATTCCATTTTCATCTAATCTA
>JAGPCT010000068.1 GCA_018057925.1 Saprospiraceae bacterium | reverse complement strand
TAATCATACATTGCAGACATATCCGGAATAGTAATTCTATGTAAAATTTTGCCATTCCCATTCCCATCGTACTTAGCAGATAGATGATAGATATCGCCTCTAAAGCTCCGAAGTAAAACTGAATCCTTGCCATCCTTAAAAGGTGAGTATGTTCCGTAATCGTATTGACCTTTTATATTAGTGGTGTAAGTACTATCCGCATTAAACTGAATCCACCTGCCGGTATTAAATTTTATCATCGCAGGCAGAGCAGCATCTTTTTTAAATGGACCTTCAACTGAAGTGATTACCCAAAGACCTTGAAAGTTATTTTTGGGTATTTCTACACTAAAGTCAGAATTGTTGCAACTGACAAGTGACAAACTAATGAATAGTAATATATAAATCAATTTTGACATATATATTTATTTAGAACTGAACATCGGAAGTGACAATTTTTCCGTCTCTTTTGTATTTTATGACGACTTTTGATCCGGGTTCAATACCGTTGAGTGCGTGCATATATGATTGAATATCTGTTACTTGAAACTTCCCTAATTCCATAATGATGTCACCTGATTTTAATCCTGCATGAGCTGCTGGTTTGTCTTCTTTGACACCATCTATCCTGAGCCCACCTTCGTTATACATATAATCCGGCATAATGCCTAAGGTAACTTTCATGCTTACTCTTTCTTGCTTTTCTTCCTTTGTCTTGGTAAATGGTATTTCATTCACTTTTTCTAAAGAACGTACAAGGGTGAAAATATTTTCATAAATTTTCATCATTCCATTGAAATTAATTTTTTCAGTGTCATCTGTAATTTTATGATAATCTGAATGTTGTCCTGTAAAATAAAACAAAACAGGTAAATCTTTGAAATAAAATGACGTATGATCTGATGGACCTGAACCTGACTCGTCGAAGGTAAGTTTAAGCTGTGATACATTTGTTTTTTCTAATTGTTCTTTCCATATAGGCGAAGTTCCAACGCCCCCAATTAACAGTGTATTGTCGTCTTTTAGCCTTCCTACCATATCCAAATTAATCATTACGGCTACTTTTTTAAGATCAATAGTAGGATGTTTGACGTAATAATTTGATCCCCACAGACCAAATTCCTCTCCAGAAAATGCCAGAAATAAATAATTATATTTTGATTTTACTTTGGAAAGTGATTGCGCAAGCTGTAACATTAAACTTACACCGGATGAATTGTCATCGGCACCGTTATGGATGCCCCCTTCAGCAGAAAGACTGAAACTACTGGTGCCTTCACCTAAATGGTCATAATGAGCACCTATTATAATGGTAGATTGCCCACCGTTGTCGATATATCCCGCCACATTGATGATTTTAACAGAATCTCCTGAATGGATACTCAAATTAGCCGTATTGTGTGGATCGGCAGATGGCGCATAATAAAAAGTCTGTAAATAGGAATTTTTATCACCCTTGGTCTTTAATCCGATTTCCAAGAAGCGACTTGCTATAAATTCTGCAGCAATATCTTGATAAATACTGCCTGTCAACCTTCCTTTCATTGCATCTGATGCCAAGAAAGAAATATCCGCTTTTAGCTGTGCTTGGTCAGCAGGGCGTTGAGCCAAAATTGGAAGGGCGTTAATTAGAATCAGTATAAATAATAATTGTTTTTTCATTTGAAATCATTTTTTAATTACGATATTTGCACCGAAAAATTTGTGCGAAGGTACAATATATAAATAAATTAAAATTTTAGTATGACTTTTAAAAATTTATTCTTTTTGATTTTATGTATGATGAGCTTAAGTGTTTTTGCGCAAAAGCCTGCTAAACAAGTTCTTCATTATAAACAAGAAAAGCATTTAAAGAAGATTAAGCAGTTGACATTTGGTGGCGATAATGCTGAGGCTTATTGGTCATTTGACAATAAATCTTTGGTTTTCCAGTCAAATAATCCTGCTTGGGGACTTTCTTGCGATCAGATATTTGTTATGCCCGCTAAGGAGCAAAAGCCGAATAAAAATGGAGTGCGTACGACACCTACGATGGTTAGCACTGGAAAAGGAAGGACTACTTGTTCTTATTTTATGCCTGACAATAAGTCAATAGTCTATGCGAGTACACATGAATCCATGGATAATTGCCCGCCGGAAGCTCCTTACACAGGGAAGTATGTGTGGATGTTGTATCCTGAATTTGATGTTTATCAGGCTGATTTAAAAGGAAAGATTCTTAAGAAATTGACCAATACTCCTTATTATGATGCTGAGGCTACTGTTTCTCCTAAGGGGGACAAAATCGTATTTACAAGTTTACGTACGGGCGATCTTGAATTATTTACCATGAATTTGGATGGCTCTGATGTCAAACAAATTACTTTTGATCTTGGATATGATGGAGGTGCTTTTTTCTCTCCGGATGGTTCAAAAATTATTTTCAGAGCTAGCAGACCTAAAACAGATGCGGAACAAGCTGAATATAAAGAACTTCTATCAAAGAATATGGTTCAGCCTACCAATATGGAATTGTTTATTTGTAATGTTGATGGTTCTGATTTAAAACAAATTACTCATTTGGGAAATGCTAACTGGGCGCCATTTATGCACCCTGATGGTACTAAGGTTCTATTCTCCTCTAATCATCATAGCAAAAGAGGCTTCCCGTTCAATATTTTTATGATTAATATTGATGGTACAGGATTAGAACAGATTACTTTCGACAATACTTTCGATTCATTTCCGATGTTTTCACCGGATGGAAAGAAGATAGTTTTCAGCTCTAATCGTAACAATGGGGGGAGTCGAGATACCAATGTCTTTATCGCAAATTGGAAAGATTAAGGATGTGATTTATTTGGTGCCTAGTTCAACGACTTCCGCGTCAAATATTTTCCCTCCAATGATGGAAAAGCGCAAAAGTGTTTTGATCTTGTGAAATCCATGTATTCCGGCGGCTCCGGGATTCATGGTAAGCATTTCATACTTTTTGTCATATATCACTCGTAGGATGTGTGAATGTCCACAGATAAACAAGCCGGGACGATGGAACTCTATGAGTCTTCTCGCCCGGCTTTCATATTTTCCGGGATAGCCTCCAATGTGAATCATCATCACTTTCATACCTTCTACTTCAAATATATTAACTTCCGGTAGCTCTGCTCTTAATAAATGACCGTCGATGTTGCCCCAAACAGCTCTGACAGGTTTGATTTCTTTCAAATAATCCAGCACTTCTATATTTCCGAAGTCTCCGGCATGCCATATTTCGTCACACGATTCGAAATATTTTAGCCAAGAGGCATCTATATGGCTGTGTGTATCAGACAATAAGGCAACTCTCATAGGTGTTCCAATACTATTTTGCCAAAATGACTTCCTTTTTTCATGTATTCAAATGCTTGATTTACCTCTGAAAGTGGAAAGACTTTATCTATCAATGGAACGATTTTGTGGCGACTAATAAAATCTAACATGGCTGAAAATTCTTCCATTGTACCCATTGTAGAGCCTTTTATTGTCAATTGTTTCCAGAAAATGATTTGCGGACTCAGGTTGTCGATATTGCCTAGAGTGCCTCCATAAAATACAATAGTTGCGCCCGGATTACAAAGCTTTACAAACTGATGAAAATCGGGTCCACCGGCTGAATCAATGACGACGTCAAATCCGCCTGCCATCTTTTTTAGTTGTTCGAAGGCGTCTATATCTTTGTAGTTTACACCTCCTGACGCACCTAATTCTATTGATTTTTTGATTTTTTCGGGTGTTCCACTGGTGACATAGACTTCCATATCTTGCACTATTGCAAATTGAAGTACAAAGCTAGCCACACCACCGCCAACACCGGATATAAGAATTTTTTGCCCTTTTTGTGCCTTACCTTGTGTCATCAATGCTCGCCATGCTGTTAGTCCCGACAGTGGGAAAGCAGCTGCTTCAGTAAAGGTTAAATGAGAAGGAATGGCAAATAAATTAGACTGATGAATTGCGACTTTTTCGGCAAAACAACCGTGGTGTGGCATTCCCAATACTTCAAATTCGTTAGACTGGTGTGTAGGATCAATACCCCATCGGAAGGCAGGATAGATGACAACTTTTTCGCCATGATATTCTCCCGCTCCATCAGATCCTAAGATGCAAGGTAATTTTATCTTAGCGTATTTTCCTTCTTGAATCCAAAGGTCACGACGATTGAGGGCACTAGCTTTTATATCTACAAGGACTTCTTCATCCTGAGGTGAAATGTCAACTGCCTCATATTCAATATTTTCATGGATGCCTTTTAATATTCCACCTTTTATTAACATAGTTATTTTATTTAAAAGAAAACATGTACTTCGGTTTCAAATATAGTAGAATTTTTCTTTTTGGGAACACAATGAAAGATAACACATTTATAAATAAGTGTATTTCAACTAATTAGTCATTTATCCAATAATAAATATCGCAGGAATGGTATTTGATAAGCCATTATCTTTTGCTTCATGCCACTGCCGGATTGTAAGGGTTTTGGAATAAGCATGTTTGCCTGTTAACCCACTTTGAATGGAAAGTCGGGTTGTGTTTTGTAACGTATGAATAAGGGTTTCAAATAATTTGACGTTGCGGTAAGGTGTTTCAATAAATATTTGGGTTTGATTGAATCTGGTGGCATTGGCTTCCAGTGTTTTGAGCTTTTTTGCCAATTCATCTTTTTTATTGGGAAGATATCCATGAAAGACGAAGCTTTGACCCGAAAACCCACTAGCCATTAAGGCGAGAAGGATAGAACTTGGACCAACCAAAGGCTCCACAAAATACCCATTTTTATGAGCCCAATTTACGATCTCAGCACCGGGATCAGCTATTCCCGGACATCCCGACTCAGAAAGGATTCCAACAGGATGACCATCATCCAACCAGCATTTTATTTCATTATATTCCAATGTTCCATGTTTTGGAATCTCTAAAATATTGATATCACTTTGCGGCATAGGGTGACCAAGCAACTTTAGAAAATGTCTGGCTGTTTTACTCCTTTCTGCAATAAAATATTGGATTTGATACAATATATGCAATGTTGCAGGAGGGAGAGTGTCAATAGCATCCTCATCAATAGGAACCGGAATTAGAAAGACTTTTGCCTTGGAAGTCAAGATATCAAATTTAACTCAAAAGTAAGGTTAAATAAATTATCTTCGCATTCTAATGTCAGAATTTCTATCAAAAGAGACCTATAATATTCATTTGCCTGTTTTTGATGGCCCTTTTGACCTATTGTTGTTCTTCATTGAAAGGGACGAGCTGGACATTCAGAATATTCCAATTTCGCGGATTACGGGAGATTTTCTGGACTATATCCGGACAATGGAGGCTGTCAATATAGAGTTGGCGAGTGAGTTTATTGTCACGGCTGCAACCTTGATGCGCATTAAAGCGAAGATGCTGTTGCCTTTGCATAAGAATGAAGAGACCAATGAGGTGGACGATCCCCGATCAGAACTTGTCAATAGAATTCTTGTTTTTAAGAGCTTTAAAGAAGTAGCAGAAGAGCTGTCAAGACTTGAAAATGAAAGAGCTCAACTACACATTCGCGGGAACATTGAAGAAAATTTGAAACAAATTCAAAAAGCTTCGGTGTCCTATAACGAACTAGAATCGGCTAATCTTTACAATTTGATGAAGACCTTCAACCGATTGATGGCGAGATTGGAAGGGGACAAGCATAATAAAATTCATCAACTGGTAAATTACCCTTATACCATTGAGGAAAGTAAAGAAGATATTCTGAAAAGTATTAGACAAAGAGGTCGATGCTCCTTTGAACAATTATTTGATAGATGTGAGAGTCGTATTCATGCTATTGTACAATTTTTGTCGATTTTGGAACTTATTAATCAACAGTTGATAGAAATAATTAACACATCGGATGTAAATTCATTTTGGATAACTAAAAAGTCATCCGAAGATAGCGACAACGTACCATTTACTTGACCTAAATTTCATCTCCAATATCCTAAAATCATGGTTTCGATTAAAAGATTACATACATTTGGATGCGCCGTTTCGGCAAGAGATATTCTTGAAATCAGCCAAAAAAGTGAATTGGTCGAACTTTATGACAATGGCTTTTTTTCAAACAATAAATGGCTTTTTATTGGGGGTGGCAGTAATGTGTTATTTACAAAGGATTTTGAAGGGACTATTCTTGTTAATAGGATACTTGGCAAAGAAATATTGGACATAACGGATGATGGCGTCAGAGTGAGGTTTGGGTCAGGAGAAAATTGGCACTCTGTTGTCCTTTGGGCTTTAGATAAAGGGTATAATGGTATTGAAAATATGTCACTTATCCCGGGCACAGTGGGTGCAGCACCGATGCAGAATATTGGTGCTTATGGCGTGGAGATCAAAGATGTGTTTCATAGTCTGATAGCCTTGGATATAGAGACAGGGAAAGAGTTGACATTTGACGGAGAAGCATGCCGTTTTGGATATCGGGATAGTGTATTTAAAAAAGCGTATAAAGGGAGAGCAATAATTCTATCTGTTGATTTGTGTCTAAAGCGTGATGGAAAGGTCAATGTATCTTATGGTGATATCTTGAAGACTTTGGAAAATAAAGGCGCTCAGCATCCTTATACACCCAGAGATGTTTCTGAAGCAGTCATCCATATCCGAAAAAATAAACTTCCTAATCCAGCTGAAATTGGCAATGCCGGGAGTTTTTTTAAGAATCCTATCATAGAAAAATCATTGTATGATGAATTGAGGGCAAAGCATCCCAATATTCCGGGATTTGTTGTTGATGATAATCATGTGAAGGTGCCTGCCGGCTGGTTGATTGAGCATAGTGGTTATAAAGGAAAGCGCTGTGGACAAGTGGGGTCTTATGTTACACAAGCTTTGGTATTGGTGAATTATGGCGAGGGGACGGGGAGTGAAATACTTGATTTTGCACATGAAATCCAAGATGCTGTTTTTAGAAATTATCACATTGAAGTTCATCCTGAGGTTAATATATATTAATTTATATTTTAATACAATATTATAGATAAGAAAAAATATCTTGAAGGATGGTCAAATAACTGTTTTTATTTGGTCAAAAATAGTATCTTTGTAAGGTATGTTGAAAAAGAAAATTCCTTTTCAAGTTGAAAATAAAACGTGCATAGATTGCGCTATGAAGGGGCATTCTGTCTTTTCAGTTTTATCAGATGAGCAAGTGTCGAGGATGAGTCACCACAAGACTTGTGCCGTGTATAAAAAAGGTCAGTATCTTTTTCTTCAAAATAGCCGACCCGTAGGATTGTTTTGTGTTTATTCGGGGAAAATCAAGCTTTCAACTATCGGCTTAGATGGCAAAGAACAAATACTTAGAATGGCTAAAGATGGCGATATCATTGGATATCGTGCATTGTTGACAGACGAAAGACATCGCCTTTCTGCCATTGCATTAGAAGATTGTTCAGTCTGCGTAATAGATCGGGAATTTTTTGTTGATTTGGCACTTCAGGAACCCAAATTGAGCCAAAAAGTATTTAAATTAATCAGCGAGGATCTTAGAAAAGCCGAAGACCAAATCGTATCCTTATCGCAGAAAAGTGTGCGAGAACGCATCGCAGAAGCATTGTTGTTTTTGAAAGCGACGTATGGCTTGGAAGAAGACAAGATGGCCATTAATATCAAATTGAGTAGGGAGGATTTGGCCGATTACATAGGGACATCTACGGAAAGTGTAATACGCCTACTTTCTGAATTTAATAGTTCCGGAGTAATTGAATTAGTAGGCAAAAAGATTTTAATAAAAGATATAAATCAATTGAATAGGATAGCCAATATTAATTTTTAACAAGAATTTGAGCTAATCATACATACGATTTTCTTTATTACAAGTAGCCTATATACATTACCTTTCTTTAATAAAAGCAAAGGCATAATTTAATTGAACAACGATTATAAATGAGATACTTACAATTGGATTAATAAAACAAAGAAGAGCACCAAATAGATACAATGACTGAGCGACAATGATTCGTCTTTTGATGCCGTAATCCATTTTTGATATCATTTCTTCTGAAACAAATCCACGTTTACAAGCGTAATGCCAATTGAAATAAAGCAAAAGCCCCATTGCAAAAATATTGAACCAGTATATGCCAATCGGGAATTTAAATTCTATATAATCTCCCAAAAATGCGGTAGAAAAGGGTAGCAAGGTGACAAAAAGCAAAAATAATAAATTTATCCAATTTAAATTTCGATCACTTTTTTCAATAAATGTATATTGAGCAGAATGTCCCATCCAAAAAATGCCGGCAGTCATAAATGCTAAGAAATAAACTAGAAATTTTGGGAACAAAGGTATGAATGCTTCAATTAACTCTCTTTCAGATTTTAATTCTTCCAAAAAAGGAACTTTTATTTCCAATACCAAAAGTGTCAATGCTACAGCGAATACGCCATCACTAATAGCAATGATGCGCTCAGTACTTTGTCCTGCAATTTGATTATATGTTTGTTTCCCCATTTGTATTAATTCAACATTTTATCAAATTTAGTAGAAAAAATCAATATAGAATAAAATAGGTTAAAATTTCAAATTTGAATTCGAAAAAGTTATAATTTAAAGAGGAGAACCTGAAATGCATCATATTCCCCTCTTTATGAATGTTTCGACTTTCTCTTGCAAATTAATTGGTTTGAAAAAAGTCCAAACGGTGGCATTAGAATTTATAGGATAAGGACAACATGGCGAATTGGTTATTCAAACCATAACTAAAATTTGAAATATCCTGTTTTTCAGTTTTGAAATGAGAGGGTGTTTTGGCTGTTTGCGTGTATTTGCCTGTGGAATAGCTTATTCCGGGCATTAATTCAATTCCTAAAGCCAAGATATTAATAAATAATTGAATTTGTTAAAGTTTGAAAAACATTCAAAAAAATTTGTATCTTTCTTTCTTTCTTTGTCTTATCTTATATTCTTTTGTTGTGAAATACGTTTTGTATAAATAGGCAATTTCACAATCTTTGATGAATCAATGTGGGTATGGCAATATGGCATTTAAGCCAAAAGATCTTTATAATGATTAAAATGATGAAAAGTATTTATAGATTATTATTTATCTGCTTGTTATTAGTATTTTATTATGGTTGCATGCATCGCCAGAGTATTCCGCATAAAACGGAAACAAAGGAGCAAGAAGTATATATCCAATACCCTGACAAAATACAACGTTCCATTGATAAAAGCATAGTAATTGACACTGGATTAATTAAAGTAAAACAATAGTTTTATAGCCCATATTCCAATTAAAGCCCATATTTTTACCTTCAAATGAAATTTGGTGTAACTATTCAGTTATATTGCTTATAAAAATCTTTCATACCTTTTTGACCGGACTGTATCTAACCCCATTTTTTATCGATATAAACCCGAAGGGTTGTCATTTTTATAGAATCGATTCAATAGCATAAAGCGGAACCCAGAATGGGTGAAATGATTATTTCATTTATTTGTTCCCGTTTTTTGAGCAGATAGATTTTTTCTTGGTATGTAATAATGTCATCCCTTCGGGATTTTGAAAATATTATTCTATATTTTCTATATAAATATCATCCCTTCGGGATTATGTTGTCCAGAATGTTCATCATTGTTTTAGACACTACATAATTCACAGATTCGAAGATGTCTATGTGAATAGTTACAATTTGGGTTAAAATTTCAAATTGAATTCGCAAAGATTATAATATAAAGAGGAGAACCTGAAATGCATCAAACTCCCCTCTTCATGAATGTTTCGACTTTCTCTTGCAAATTAATTGGTTTGAAAAAAGTCCAAACGGTGGCATTAGAATTTATAGGATAAGGACAACATAGCGAATTGGTTATTCAGACCATAACTAAAATTTGAAATATCCTGTTTATCAGTTTTGAAATGAGAGGGTGTTTTGGCTGTTTGCGTGTATTTGCCTGTGGAATAGCTTATTCCGGGCATTAATTCAATTCCTAAAGCCAATTGGTCACCTAATAGGTAATTAAACCCAAATACTAAATTTAATCCGGGGTTGTACGTCGTTATGTTTTGCGAAGTTTCATATTTATAGGATGTTAAAGAAACATTTTTCGACTTAGATTGATTGACAGAAAAAGATAAATCAACACCATATCTCAACTCAAATTTTGGTGTAATCAATTTTCTAAATTCCTTTCCTGCACGTAATCCCACTCCAAAGCTATTTTGTTTGGTTGTGACACTATCACTTGTGTACTTCTGATTATTGCCGGTTGCAAAGATCGTGTTGAACCTCCATAAAGACGTGTTAGTTCCTGACTTGTAAGTAAGTCCAAAACTATTTAAGTTATAAAAAGTAATGCCGATTTCCTTTTGTTTAATCGACTCTTGGCTAAATAAATTGTAGGAAAAAAAGAGAATAGAGAAGATAAATATAAAATTTTTCATGTCGTTAAAGTTTAATAAGTGATAAAATATATCTTTAATGACTCCAAATTAATTTATGTTGGTGATAAAGGGTTAGTAGTTTAATGATACTTTAACTTAAAGTATAAGAGTATCTTAATATCGAATTCAGCAGTAAAGGTTTTGAAAAACCGTATAATGCTGATTATGAGGGTTAACCCCGATGTACGAATCGTTTCAATGGTTTTATTAGACCATTGATTACGAGTCGTAAATCGATTCCGCATTTGGCTAATGCGGAATTTGGGTTAAAATCGAAATCTATAAAAGAGATTTTCTAGGATCGAAGGGTACTAATAATAAAGGTAATCATGAAATTCGAATCGTTTTAATGATTGCTTCAAGTCATAAATTATGAGCTGTAAATCGATTCCGCATTATTTTAATATGTAGATGGATTCAACATACAAAATGTCGTCTCAAGGTTTTGGAAGGTTATGAACTCACAATACTCTTAGTCCGGCAAATTAAATAATAAAAAATGAAAATTATTGAATAAATTATTAATTTGGGACAATATTTGCATATACAAAAATATTACACAATTACTCACATTTCTAAAATCATTTCCTATGAAAACAACTACTTTTTATTTAGTTCTATGTCTTGTTACAGTAGCATTAATAAGTTCTTGCGGGAAGGACTACCCCGACCCCGCCTCCGCTTGCTG
>JAGPCT010000007.1:103291-124634 GCA_018057925.1 Saprospiraceae bacterium | reverse complement strand
CAAATAAATAGTCAATCCCGATTGGAGATTATCGCGAAACATTGTCGCCATCTGCATTACAAAGTCATCATCAGCCTGATGTGGCTCACATATCCAAACATTCTTATTGAGTTTATTAGCCAAAGATATCATGCTCTCAAAAGGAACGCCTTTGCTAGAGCCATAAGACCGATCATCGATATGAGCACGCTCTGACCAACTCACCACCGGACTATTATTGATAGCGCCCCAATCCATAAAACGTATAGTAGAAAAAGGAGATAATCTACTCAAAAATACCGGATTAAATATATTTTCATCCAGATTAATAAATTCATGTTCTGCCCTCAACAATCGAAAATTGCGCATATAATCACCGGCTTGTGAGTAAGTAACATCGAGCCAAATATTGCCAGACTCCGCTGGAACTTTAAAATATACCCGACCCGGTGTTTTTTCTATGGTTTCAACACTATTGATTGTAAACTCAGCAACTCCATCATAGAGGAAAACATAATAATTATTGGCTCTCAAATTACCATTGCCGGAAGACAGAACATATCGTACCATTGTACTTGAAGAAGCAGAGGTAGCCTGAGGTATAAAAAGCGGATATCCATCATTATCTATCGCAAGTTGATCTTCAACATTGGAATCCCAACATTCACATCCCGCATGAAATGTCACTATTCCACTACGTACTTGTTTCGCCAAATTAATAAATGAATTTTCATTATTCCAGTCGGCAATACCGGTCACGTTGACACCCATCTCCATGCTACACAATGCCGCATTCCAGCCGCTACACGTCGTCGAGTCCGTTGTCATAGACAATTGGTATGTATCCAGACAACCATTACTTCCGGTAATCGTTACAAAATAATTGCCTTTGGCAAGGTTATGGTATTCATTGCCATTGGTTGGAGCAATTTCATCCCCCTCTTTATCGCGAAACAAAATATCCCAATCTGTCGCCAGGCCATTGTTAATGCGTATCCTACCATCATTTTGTCCACAAGTAGCTTCATTGAGCATGGTCACCGACGTCTGACAAGGAAAGGTGTTTTCAGCATTAAATACTTTGACCACTTTTGACGTAATTGCCTTTAAGCCGTATGAATTGGTAACGGAAAGAGTAACATTGACCAAACCGATGGCATCCATTCCATAGGTATGATTTGATGTAACTCCCGTGCTAAGTGGGCTTCCATCCCCCCAATTCCAGCTATATTCTAGCATACTTCCATTAGGATCACTTGATGCACCGGCATCGACTTGTACCGGCAAAGGTGCAATACCTGATTCAGGAGTAATCGTAAAATCTGCTGTGGGCGGGAGGATTATATCCACACTTTCGTCAGGAGCGACTATCGGATAGCTTGTACCAATCCTCAATTCATCCATCTGCCCATTCTGCTCAACATCACCCATGTAAGCTGCAACTGCACGTATTCTTAACTGTGAAGGCGAAATAAAAGCAAGTTCTGGATGTGAGGGAGGTCCGGAATATCCCAACTCAGCAGGGTTGACATAAAGACTAAATTCAGTTTCATTAGCCCTAAAATCAATCTTCACAACAAGAAATGCTGTTTCTCCGGGAATTAATGCCTCCGTAGAAGGAAAAACCTCATTTCCTACACGAATTGACCATCGCTTTTCACCTCCGACTTCTGAATCTTCCCCAAAATATCCAATGCCTAATCTATTGTCGGAACTGCAATTATTACACCAATTGATATTGGAATTGTGCAGATCAAAATAAACATGTTGACCATTATCTTGAGTCTTTTGCAACAAGCCACTAACCCATAATGTAGTTCCCACAGAACTACCGATGGCATCATCATTCTCGACATACGCATTAAAGGGACCACTCTCAGCAATATCCAGGTTGCGACCTGCTGTAAGATAAACATCCCCACCTGATATGCCCCTTCCAATTGTCTTAAGCGACTGATAAGTCAGCCCTGTAGATGAGAAAACATATCCTTGCAAACTTTCATTCTGCATCGACCAATTGCCACTCCAACCGGATCCACCCGAAGCTGAATGCAAGGGCACTCCCGCTTCATGATCAAAAGCATCATAAGCTAAGTAAAAATCCTGTCCCAATGCTTGGTTTACGGTACAATACAGTAAACATAGAATAATCCAATAAATCTTCTTTAGAAACTTCATACGTTTGTTAATAATTATGACAAAATCAATGCTTAAAGGGAATAATTCAGGACTTACCGTCTATTGAAAGGTAATCCATCAACTGCTTAATAATCGACTTTCTACCGCTATTTCCTTCTGATCCGGTCAAAAGTAACTATAAAAGGTAGAACAAATCAATGTTGAATATATCCTCCAATGAATCAGAATAATTCAAATTATCAGATTATTTAGGTTTTCAAAGCCAAGATATATCCTACTTCTTTTATTTAGTACAATTTATAAGAAAATGTTTCAAATATTTTTATATATAATATATATACTATTGTAGTACTTTATATTGTATTATATTTTTATTGAAATAATATTCAAAAGTAGGCAAGATTGGTGGCTCACATTATGGATTCAGACTCCTTTTTACCGGCTGCTATCAAGCTCAAAATTTCACGATAGGCTTTTAAGAAAGGAGCATTAGACCAAGGAGTCAGATAATTATTATGAAATAGGATAGATATCTGATATCCGGAATGCCAAGTCGAAATCATTTTTTTAAATACCATACTCAACTCTTCCGGTTTCCCTGATTTATCAAATACTGTATCCATCAATACCATAGGAACGACTTCAATTTCACTTCCATAAGGCTTAAATGTCAATGGATATCCATTTCGCAAGCCTTCCTTATCATTCCACCCAAGACCCATATCTGTATGTATTCCGCCTTCCTCAATGCGTTTCCAATCTTCCGGCAATTGATACATCAGATAATGGTTTCGATTGATAGTTGTTGGGACTTTAATTCGGGCTCTCTGATCATGATAGGATGCTTCTGAGGTGCCGCAATGCAGCCCCACTTCTGCGCCCTTTTTTATTAATAATTCAGCTGCATCATTCAACTGAAATGTGGAATAATCTGCATTATTGATTCCTTTATGAGTCCCCGTCACGGGCAACATAAAAAATATCGATTTCATGCCATACGCTCGTTCCAATTCGACGATTTTCACCAAGTCTGACCAAATCCCTGCATTGGTAAAAAGATGCCTTAAAAGTGCCTTAAAAAGCGAAATTGAAGGCTTTCTGACAAAGTATTTTACTTCCTGTCGAAAGCCGGAATTTAAAAAATCTACATCATGACTTAGAAATACATCTTTTTTCCCTTTGAGTGATACATCGCTGAGACCACATTCGTTTTCAACAAATTCTTGCATCAATGGTGTGACAATATCCGTGTATGTATCAAAATAAACGCTGTAAAGGCTTCCAGCATAAGTCTGCCGTCCCAGCTTATCTCTTTGATTGCCGGGCAAAGATTCCCCAAGGCAGTGAATAAAAGAAAAAATACTGGCTAAATAATCAGGCTTTTCATCCTTTTCATTCCGATAAATGTACAATCTGCGGTAATACCTTGCCTCACATGGCTTGAACTGACTTAAAGGAGAATAAATGGCTTCAATAATCGGATAACTATGAGCTTCATAACCAAAACGAATTACTGCTTCATCGAGCTGATAAGTCCGTTCAAAATGCACTTCCAGCCTATCCTCTATCAGTTGAAGAAGATATTCAATCAACGAACTAAAAACTTCGACTTTGTCATGAATATAATACGTACAATGTAAGGCATTGTCATTCATGCAAATGTGTATTTACATACGGCGATTATAATTTACTATCCTTGCTCCACTTTTCTAAAGTAGGACATTTTGCGAGCCATTCAGGATCTATTGAGACAAAGGTTTCTTTGATGTTCTTGCCAACCCAATTGTTAAGTTCATTGTCTTTCTTGAGGATCATAGCATTATCCTTGATACGTGAATAATCTTTTTCGAGACTTGCCTTGTGCGGTTCAGTTCTTGATTGAAGCATTAAAACTCTGAAAGCGATTTCTCCATAAGGGTCTTTAAATTCAAAAGGAGCTGAAATTTGATCAACATCCATGCTATCTAAAGTAAAATAAACATCGGGCTCTAAGTCAGATATCTCAAAGAAGTTTGTGTTGGTCTGAGGATTTACGGCTCTTCCCCCATTGCTATAGCTCGGGAAATTTTTATTTCCGTACTTTTTAACTGCTGCCGGAAAAGACAATTCACCCTTTCGTATCAGTGTAACAACGCTATCCAGTGTATGCAAAGCTATTTTCTTATCATTTTCCGAAAGTTCAGGCTTGATGAGGATATGTCGGGCATGGAAAGAGTTGCCCCTCCGTTCAATCAATTGGATGAGGTGGAAACCAAATTCTGTTTCAACAATAGAACTGACTTGACCAGGCTCTAAGTTGAAGGCAGCTGCTTCAAATTCCGGCACAAAAGCTCCACGCTTTGCCCAACCAAGATCACCACCGGCATTGGCGGAGCCATCCATAGAGAACTTTTTGGCCAAATCTTCGAAGCTCTCGCCTTGTTCTACGATACGTTGACGAATACTATTGAGTTTATCTATAACTCGTTGACGCTCTATTTTATTGGGTTTCGGATAGTAATCGAGTTCGCTGTATTCGACCTCTGCGCTATAATAAGGCAAGGAGTCATAAGGAATTGAACGAAAATAATCTTTCACCTCAGAAGGCGTTATGGCAAGTTTTTCGACGATTTTATTCTTCATTTCCTCTGCCATCAGCTGATCTTTCAGGTCTTCCCGTAGCTCATCCTTCATCTCATTAACCGACTTTCCGTAATATTCCTCAAACTGTGCCAAGTCGTTGTTCATATACGCCAGGACTCTATCAAATCGGGCGTTTAGTTGATTTTCAACTTGGTCGTCGCTTACTTTAACGGAATCGATTTTTGCTTGATTGGTAAGTAATTTTTGAAGCAATAGACCTTCAAAAATCTGACATCTCAAGTTTTCGGGGACATTGGTCATGCCCCGCGTCTGACCAAGATAATTGTCTTCAATGTCATTCATCAGGATAGTCTCACCGCCTATGCGTGCGATAACCTTATTCAGGACTATTTCCTGACTCTGTACCGCAAAGGGCAAGAAAAATATAATTAGCAGCAAATAATGTCGCATGAATCTTTAAGTTTAATGTTTGATGAGTGAATTAAATACATTTTGATTGACATTTACTTTGAATTCATTTTTGAGCTTCTCGACCCACAATTTATCCAAATAATCTTGATAATCGGCTATAACAAATCCTCTTGCTTCTTTCAATTCTTTAGGCGAAGGAGGAAGAATAGCCTCTACTTTATCAAACCTACCCAACTTTCCATCAGGCTGACGATGTAATTCTGAGATATTGCCTTGCTTCCAGGACATTCCATTCATTTCATTTGCATTAGATTTTTCAACCAATTGAGAGGTATAAGACACTTTGTCCACGCTGTACTTTTTCTGCAGCTCTTCCGGGCTATAACCTTTGGCGTATTCATAGATCTTATTTAACTCTTCAGCATTGGCTGCTTTGATGGTGTAGTGTAGTAACTTTGCCCTCTCCTCCCATTTGTATTTATCTCTATTGATATTAAAAAACTTCTCTATACCTACACTATCCATGGATGCTTTATTCCAGATTTCATTGTTTGTAACTTCAAAAAACAAGAAGCCTTCTTCATATTCCCTTGTCAAGGCTTTATATTCAGGATATTTTTCCTCCAACATCCCCTGTTCATAAGATATTGCTTTATCGGAAATGAAATCCTCATACAATTCTTTAAAAGCAATGATAGGTAATTCACTTTTATTCATTCTAACCCGGCGACGAGTGTTACCCTTTAAGAAAGTACTCAATTCATCCGTTGTGTACTGGTTTTTGCCTATTGAGAAAATGGTTGTATTTTTTATCTTGGGTTCAGTCCAGTTATTGGTATAAAACCGATCCGTATTAATAGAATCCGTATATTGCTTATAAGCGGACGGGTTTTGATTGAAATTGTATTCTTTCTTAATATTTTCAACCAACTGTTTTTTGCCGATGGTAAATCTTTCATTTTGACCCACCTTCGTCATAAGTGATTTTTTGACCACGTTGTAGTCAGACATGTCTTTTTTCGAAATCCGTTTTACGATATGATAGCCCAATGCCGTCTTAAAAGGTGCAGTATAGTCGCCGTCATTTTTTAAACTAAAGGCTTCTGATTCAAATGTATCATCGTATTGACCGATGGTAATAAATCCGAGAAACCCATTCTTAGCAGCTGTTGCTCTATCATCAGAAAATTTACGTGCCATTTCGCCGAAGTCTGCTCCTTTTTTCAAAGACGCATAGATTGAATCTATTCTATTTTTAGCAAAACCATCATCTACCGTTTTTGAAATCCTGATGAGTATCTGTGCCACTTCCATCTCTCCGCGTGCCGGGCGGGTATCCAAGACTTTGATAAAATGCCACCCAAAAGCCGTCTTCACCGGACCGCCTACTTCTCCTTTTTTCAAACTATATACCATATTTTCCATTGGATAAAAACCATTGGGATACATAGGTGCTAAAAAGCCAAGGTCACCGCCCGCATTTTTAGAACTTTCATCTTCAGAATATAATTTCGCCAAATCCTCAAACTTATCACCATTCTTAAGGCGTGTCTTTATCTCATTTATTTTCATCATCGCCTTAATAGAATCAACATGGTTATCGGCTATAAATATATGAGCGACTCTTACATCGGT
Organism: Saprospiraceae bacterium; assembly: GCA_018057925.1. Classification (GTDB taxonomy): domain Bacteria; phylum Bacteroidota; class Bacteroidia; order Chitinophagales; family Saprospiraceae; genus Parvibacillus. The sequence continues at coordinate 117,887 of JAGPCT010000007.1, read as the reverse complement.
CTTCATCCTATTAAAAAGCTCCGTTGCCAAGCGCTCATTTACCTCTTTATCCATCAGATATGAATCCGCCAACTGTTGCTTATACGAATTAAGTTCCGACTTGAGAGAAGGGAGAGTATCCATCTTAAGCTCACGGGCCTTGGCAACTTTTAGTTTAAATCGAATATATAAATCAAGGCTTTCTTTTAATGACTTCTCAGAATAGTCGGCACTTTTATTATTGGATTTTTCGTAAATGTATTTAAACTCATTAACCGTTACCGGAGCTTTGTTTACCGTAAAAAGAACGTCATCTTTTTGAGCGAAAGCAGAAGAATACATTAGGGATATGAAGAAAAATAAACCAAGATACTTATACATAAAAGATACTGTGTTTTATCAAAATATTATTTCATGGCTCAAACCAAATATCATATTAAACGAAAAAATTTGGTCAATAGATACACTATTTAGTTGGCAAATTCTATCGTACAAATTCAAGAAATTTACTTAAAATCATGCTATTCAATCACTTAGACAATCTTGTACGATTTCTTTAATGGCTGCAAAGATACTTTTTTTATTATATTGAAGTAATAAAGAAATGTTAATAAAACTGGACGTTACAACCATGCCACCTCATTGTTCTTAATCTACATAAATTGCATTACATTTACATCGTTTTAAATTTATTAGTTTTACTTTAATTTTTCCATTATTTTTGGCAATATATACTCCGTTGAGACAAAGCAAACTGACAAATTAACCTTTCCAACTCAAATTTAACAACATGAATTACAAAATTATATTTCTTATTTTGGGTTTTGCAAGTGTACATTCTCTAAAAAGTCAGACCAATGGATTTTTCATCAATTATACTCCAGAAGATTCAATAAGATATTCCATCAAGTATCACATCAAGCAACCTGATAACCTAATCTATATTTTAAACAAAGAAGATTTTAGCCGGAATGGATCCAAGTCAAATGGCTCATTCTTAATAAAAAGCAATTATCAGGGAAATATCTTATCTGAAACCGATCTTGGTAACGATTCCCTTAAAAGTGTATATGCTTATGGTAGTAATTTTGAAGACAATATACAGACTTTTTGTTTTGCGATAAAGGGAAATAAGCTATACTTAATATATAGATTATTCAGTCATAATCTGGAAGAAGAGATTAACAATGTCTTTTATATTGACACCGTAAGCATTTCCTCCTTTTTAGCTTATGATGTTTCTGAAATACATAAGACTACCGGCAATAACAATCAGAATTTCATAGCTTTAACCATTCAACCTGAAAAAGAATCCAAAACTATCGGAATGATTTTTGATAACAAAGGTGAAGTAGAAATAATTAAACTTTTGGAAAAAAATTTTCGTGTATTTGACGCCGGCTCTTTACTCTATAACCCTATACTCAACCAATTGAATTATATCATCCCGGGATATAAGTTTATTTATGATGACCACTTCAATTATATCAAAAGAGAACGTGTCGGAAACAGCTACCCCACTGCCAATGATACAACTTTATTGTTATACGGTAGTATTCTTGAACACGATGGGAAGTTAATCGGCCTTGGTAGGGATGCATTGATTTACAACAAATATGACCCGGACAATTTTTATGCCATTGCCGGTAGGGGCATATCTGAAATAGATTACAACATGAGGGTAAAGGGTAAGATTACTCTGACTCCCATGAACATGACACAGGAATCAGACGGGGTAGCCAGAAACTCAAGTAGTTTGTTTTATCGAGATGGTCACTATTATACAATATTTGAGTATCAAGATAATACTAAACCTTTGCCTGCAAGAACGACATTTTATATTACAACTTTTGATACATTGTTTAATATAATTGAAGAAACTCATTATATTGTCAATGACGATTACCGTTTCTTTATATATTGGGTTGACTTTTCGGAGCAACAACAATTTTCTGCTTCCGGATTTTATATGAGGGTGAAAAATGGCGTTATTCAAGTCGGAAATTATATACTTGGGTTCAATTTAGATGGCAGCCAACCTTCACTCAGCAAAGAAAGCAATTTAATAAGTGCTGCATTTAAAATAAAAGGAAATCCAACACACGACTTTCTCAATATTTCGACCGATAATACAACTAACCATGAGTACGAAGTAAGACTATACGACTTATCAGGCAATCTTATTTTGTCTTGTCATGACTGGCATGATGGCAACATCAGCATCCCTGTATATCATCATCCACCGGGCATGTATATCTACCAAGTGATGGATAAAGGCAAAATCCTTACTACGGGAAAATTTGTCAAATCGTAACCGTTATAAGTTTATAGAGATAAAAAGAAGGGCTGTCTGGAATTCCGAACAGCCCTTCAACTTCTATTGTCGGGATGACAGGATTTGAACCTGCGACCACACGCCCCCCAGACGTGTACGCTACCAGACTGCGCTACATCCCGATGTGGCGAAAATACAAAAATCCACTATTTCTCAATTATCTTAAACTATTATATTGATTTACCACTTAGATTCAACATCAAGTCAATGAAATATAGTCTTTCTAAGGCCAGTATCGTACAAACTTAAAATTGTATCCGTTCAATTTCTGCACCTATCGCATTAAGTCTCGTTTCAATACGTTGATATCCTCGATCTATTTGCTGTATATTATCTATCCGACTGACGCCTTTTGCAGACATGGCAGCAATCAACAATGACACTCCCGCACGTATATCGGGTGATGTCATATTGATAGCCCGAAATGTGCTCTTCCGCTCCAACCCAATTACTGTCGCTCTATGCGGATCACACAAAATTATTTTAGCGCCCATCTCTATCAACTTATCCGTAAAAAACAACCTACTTTCAAACATCTTCTGATGTATCAGTACACTGCCCCTTGCTTGGGTCGCAACGACCAATAATACACTCATTAAATCCGGCGTAAATCCGGGCCATGGTGCATCGTATATCGTCATCACAGACCCATCGATAAATGTTTGAATCTCATAGACATCTTGCTCAGGAACAAAGATATCATCACCTCTTACTTCAAGCTGCAAGCCAAGCTTTCGAAATGTCGGAAGTATTAATCCTAAATCCTTCACTGAAACATTCGTAATGGTCAATTCAGACTGCGTCATTGCCGCCATTCCTATAAATGAACCGATCTCAATCATATCCGGCAGACACCTATGCTCCGTCCCATGAAGCCGCTCGATACCTTCCACCACAAGCATATTAGACCCAATACCGGTAATCTTTGCGCCCATCCGTACAAGCATCTTACTCAACTGCTGTAAATAAGGCTCACAAGCCGCATTATATATCGTCGTTGTACCGGGTGTCAACACAGATGCCATCAGCACATTTCCTGTACCAGTTACCGAAATTTCATCCATGTAAATGAAGTTGCCTTCCATGTGACTGCCATCTATAAAGAAATGTCCCTCCTCTTCATTATAGGTAAATTCAGCCCCAAGTCTTTCAAATCCATGAAAATGGGCGTCTAGATTACGCCTTCCTATCTTATCACCACCAGGCTTGGGCAAATATGCTCGCCCAAAACGCCCCAAAAGTGTACCTAGCAATAAAACCGAACCTCGGATTCTTTTTGCTTTCTCCAAATAATCCGGAGAATTGAGGAAATCCAAGTTAACATCAGATGCGTTGAATGAAAAATCACCCTTTCCTAGATCTTCAATCTTTACACCCAATCCACGTAAAAGTTCCATCTGTAACCGAATATCCAAGATATCCGGCACATTCCTGATTATCATCGTTTCGGATGTCAATAATACGGCACACACTATCTGCAAAGCCTCATTCTTTGCCCCTTGTGGCTCTATACTCCCGGTCAACTTTACTCCACCTTTTACTAAAAAACTTTCACTCACCATTTTACAGAATTTAAAAAACATCAAAGCTAAGGCTAATATACCAATTTACAGCAATTAATTCATCCGATGGCTAAATTCATAAAGCAACAATTTCCCCAAATCCTAGCATTGAACGATTCAAGTTCAAATCAGTATCTGCCCATTGTTATTATACCAAATTGATTTATAAATTAGTCCAACATTTTTTGGTGTTTCCGAAAAACGGGATTTCATAAAATCAAAATGCTCCCGAAGTTTCGGGATGATAGTCGTTTAGACCAATGTAATTGGACTATTACGAATATCCAATCGGTGTTATTTGTCTGTTGATATATTCATGTATGTCTTGTCTTTCAAAATATACCAAGAAATTTATATTCCATTCCATCCAAAAACCACACATTTGTTAATTATTTTTCATCAAAAACCGTACAAAACGATGGATAATCCTAAGCTTTTTCATTCCAATGCAGACAAAAATCAAAACATCCTTCCAATGGATGGAGAAGTATTCTACTATGGCATTATACTAAATGAAATAGATGCTGACAATTGGTTTGACATTTTATCAGAAGAGATAGAATGGCGTCACGATGAAGCCGTGATCTTTGGCAAAAAAATAATTACGAATAGGAAAGTCGCATGGTATGCCGATCAACCATTCACTTATACATATTCTAATGTGACTAAATCAGCCTTACCTTGGACAAATAGCCTTCTAAAACTAAAAGAAATAGTGGAGCTGACAACCGATGAAACCTATAACTCTTGTCTGCTCAACTTATATCACAATAACAATGAAGGAATGGCTTGGCACAGCGATGGCGAACCGGATTTAAAAAAAAGGGGAGCAATCGCCTCTCTAACACTTGGTGCAGAAAGAAAATTTTCATTTAAACACAAAGCATCCAAACTCACCATAAGTCTTTTGTTAGAGCACGGTAGCCTTTTACTGATGACCGGGGCAACTCAGGAAAACTGGCTTCATCGTCTGCCCACGTCAAAAAAACCTTGCAACAGCAGGATAAACCTGACATTTAGAACAATAGTTTCATAAAAATCTGAAGAAATATCGATTTTAGTAAAAAACTATTTTAGTTAAAACTTAAAAAATGTGTCGATAAACCCACACAAAAGTCCCCATTTCATCGTTTCAACAAATATCATTTGATAATAAAAGTATTTTCAAATGACGCTTTAACATCAGAATGTTAGGTCAGTAACCAATAAAAATCTAAATTTGCCCCTCAAAAATCAGACTTTCATATATTTGAAATTCAATTATTTGAATAATTATATATATACTTCGTTACAACACAATGAATATAATGCGTTTAAACATTAACCATTTTTCGATATTAGCACTTTTCATTTTCTCCCTTACATTTCAAAATGGCGTTTTGGGTCAAACTGACAATAAAAACATGTTTGAAATAGGCTCATTAACTGTTGTCGGGGCTAAATTTAGTGATGAAAATGCTATCAAAACTATTTCAGGCTTAAGAGTGGGTGATGTCATACAAGTTCCGGGACCTAAAATCACCCGTGCAGTAAAATCCCTCATTAATTTAAAATTATTTACCAACGTTGAAATAATCCAGGAAAAAATCATCGGCGAAGTGATTTTCCTTCAAATTAAAGTCGAAGAACGCCCCCGCCTTATCGGGTGGTCTTTCTCCGGCATTAAAAAATCATATCACGAAGACTTGAACAAAAAAATCCAGCCTTTTATGTTGAAAGGTGGAATTATTACGGATAACAACAAAAACAACGCTACCAACGCTATCAAAAATTTCTTCATTGACAAAGGGTATTTGGATGCACAAGCTACAATAAGAGAAACCGGATTTGACACCACACTCAATCAAGTCAGACTTGTGTTTAATGTAGATCGAGGTAAAAGAATTAAAATTCAAAATGTCACATTCTCCGGCAACGACAATGCCAAATCGTCTAAACTTCGGAAAAAATTAGATGATACCAAGGTAAAGCGAAGACTTTTTGCTTCTTCTAAATTTATTCGTCCTAAATACAATGAAGACAAGCAAGAGCTCATCACCTATTACAACACATTGGGATACCGCGACGCCAAGATTGTATCTGACTCTATTTGGAGGGAAAAAGACGGTGACCTTCGCATCCATATTAATCTTCAGGAAGGCAATAAATACTACTACAGAGACATCTCCTTCAAGGGCAATACACTCTACACAGAAGAACAGTTGAAAAATCGCCTTGGCATAAACATGGGCGATACGTATAACCAACAGAAAATGGAAAACCGCCTTCGGTTCAGCATGGATGGTACCGATGTAAGTTCGCTTTATTTGGATGACGGATACCTCGCCTTTAACGCTGACCCTGTAGAATCTGCTATTTACAAAGATTCGATAGACTTGGAGATTCGCATATTTGAAGGGCCACAATTCGTCATTGACAAAGTCGTCATCAAAGGCAATGACCGTACCAATGAAAATGTCATCCGAAGAGAACTTCGTACCCGACCGGGCGCCAAGTTTAGCCGTAGCGACTTAATCCGTTCCCAACGCGAAATAATCAATCTCGGCTATTTCAACCAAGAAAATATCGGTATCAATACTCCGGTAAATCAAAAAGCCGGCACCGTCGATATTGAATATACTGTAGAAGAAAAACCAAACGATCAGCTGGAGCTTTCAGCCGGATATGGCGGCTTCCAAGGCCTTATCGGAACACTTGGAGTCAGCTTCAACAACTTCTCTGTCAGAAATATAACTAAAAAAGAATCTTGGCATCCCCTGCCTCAAGGCGATGGACAAAAATTATCCCTCAGAGCTCAGACCAATGGCCGATTCTTTCAATCATACAATGCATCCTTTACAGAACCGTGGTTGGGCGGTAAAAAGCCTACTTCTTTTACCGTAGGTGGTTTTTATACAAGGTATTCGAATATTGATGCTCAATACCGAAGTATTGGATATTACAGCATCGTATCCGGAACAGTAGGAATGGGAACAAGGCTCAAATGGCCGGATGACAACTTTTTAGTCAATGCATCCCTAAACTTCCAGCAAAATAAATTGAATGAATACCCCGGCTTATTTACAGTTGCCAACGGAACATTCAACAATCTCAACCTTAGATTAACCCTTGCCCGGACAACCGTCGCTGACCCAATCTTCCCGCGTGAAGGCTCGAAAATATCACTAACAGGACAGTTTACACCTCCATTTTCTCTTATCAATGGTAAGACAGCGGCAGATTATGCAGACCTTCCATTGGAAAAACGTTTTCATTGGTTAGAATACCACAAATGGCGCTTAGATATGGAATTCTACAAATCTATAGTCGGGAAATTAGTGCTAAAGGTTTCCAATAAAACAGGGATGATCAGTTATTACAATAGCTATGTCGGACTGTCACCATTTGAACGCTTTGAGTTGGGCGGTGATGGACTTTCCAATCAATATGTAGGCATAGTAGGTAAAGACATCATATCTTTGAGAGGATATACCGTAGAACAAGTCAGAGCCGACAATAAAGTTACCAGTGATGGAGCTGCCGTCTTTACCAAGATTTCTATGGAATTACGATATCCTATATCCCTCAATCCTTCCTCATCTATTTATGTCCTTGGATTTGTCGATGGTGGAAATGCCTGGAATAAGATAAAAGACTTTAGACCTTTTGACTTAAAAAGGTCGGCAGGATTGGGATTAAGAGTGTTTTTACCGATGTTTGGTATCCTTGGATTTGATTACGGATTTGGCTTTGACAAGAGCGATTTAATCCAAAGCAATGCTAAGTGGACGCAATTCGGTAAGTTTAGCTTTGTCCTTGGATTTGAACCAGACTAAACTCCATTTCATTTACTTTAAGAACCGATAAAGCATCCGATTTATCGTCCGTACCTGCATGGCTTTACATCCATATAGCTTACTTTGCATGTCAATTGTATCCTAATTTCAGACCGTGCTATTTATAGTATTTTAGAGAAAGTGCCCTCTAATGTTTTCATTTCCGTTCTTCTTTTTTACATTTTTAATAAAATTAGATACTTATATATTAAATATTTATTACATTTGCTTTGCATTGAGACATAATATGATTTGCAAAAAGTCATCTTTGCAATAAATTTTATTAAGTAAAAATGAAACAAAGTCGGAAAAATGTTAAAGATATTAATAGCCGATGACCATTTTGCTGTCAGGGTTGGATTAGAGATGTTGGTTCAGGATGTTGTCGAAGAGGAAAAGTCGATTGACTTTGCATCGGACGGTTCTGAATTAATCGAACTGATAGGTAGTAAGTTTTATGACGTCTTGTTGACAGATCTCAATATGCCCGGAATTGAAGGGTTGCCATTGCTTCAAAATATCCGAAAACTCAGCCCACATACCCGTATTCTTGTTATCAGCGTTAATTCAGAGGAGTTTTATTCCGTCAAGGTACATGAATTAGGTGGCTTCGGCTTTGTACACAAGGGATCAAGTGATACAGATTTAAAGGAGGCAATTTTTGCAGTATGCCATGGCGAGAAATATTTATCTGCTCATCAACAACAATTAATAAACGAGCAGAATGATCATCCATTTGTCAATCTATCAAAACGAGAATTAGAAGTTTTAAACCTTTTATTTAATGGGTATGGAGTGCTTGAAATATCCAATCAATTAAATATAGGCCAGACGACAGCAAGTACTTTTAAGTCCAGAATATTGAAAAAAACATCCTCAGCATCTGTCGTTGAATTAATCAAATTGGCTGAGAAGTATGGTTTTATTCCCGATTCAGCCACGCAATAAAATGAAAGATACGGGTCATTTTCCTTGTTTTTTTCCTAAAAAAACGATTAAATTAATTCCTAATTTATGTATATATTCACCCAATAGATTAAAAAACGTCTTCCAAAATATAATATCTAATTCTATTTATTTAACAAATAATTAGTACAAAAAGTCATTTTAAATTGGTATAAACTTCTGTTTATTTGAAATAAGTTTATACCTTTGACTTTCTCATTTTTGTTTAAAATTAATTATACAACAACTCATGGTAAACAAATTTTTACAATTATTATTTGTATTGTTCATCTGTGCTTCTGTGCAAGCGCAAGTGACTTACTCAGACGACTTTGAAGCCTATAATGCCGGCTCAACAGTTGTTACCAACAATTCAACGAATTGGCGCACTTGGGGCTCAACTACAGGAGGAGCAGCGGATGACGCTTACATCACTGAAGAAGCAGCAGCCAGTGGTACCAAAAGTATCAAGATTGAAGCTACTGTAGCCGATGGAGGACCGGAAGATCTCATATTGAAACTAAATAATGCCAATGTAAATAAGGGTTTGGTAGATGTTAGCTTTAATTTATTAGTGGTCAAAGGAAAATCAGGATATTTCAACTTTCAATCGACTACCACACCGGGAACAGGATGGGCAATGGAATTTTTTATTAACAACGATGGAACAATTGATGTTTCCTCCAATTCTAAAGCATTCTCCAACCAATTGACCTACACTCCTGACAAATGGTTCAATTTCAGAGCAGTCATCGATGCAACCAACAACCTTTGGCAAATCTATATAGATGGTGAATGTAAGGCGACTTATCGAAGTGGCTTAGCCTCCGTTGCATCCATAGACTTTTTTGCTGCCAGTGGAAGCAAGTATTATATTGATGATGTTGTATTAAATACCGACCCGGCTGCCAATACTGCTTTTGAAGGCGTTGAAGCTGGCCTGATGAACTTTAATGCAACTCAAGGTATTCAAATTGCCGGTACTGACATCAAAACAAGTGTGTTGCTTTACAATGTAGGCAAAGACACAATTACCAGCATTGAATATACCCTTTCTGGAAATAATGGAACTGAAACAGAGGAATTAACTGGATTAAATATTGCTCCTAAAAAATCATTCACCATTGATATTCCCAATGAAGTGACACTTGCCGATGGTAATAATTCTATTACTTTAACTTTGAACAAAGTCAATGGCAAAGATGACGAATTGACATGTAACAACACTGTTGAAGCATCGTTTAGCGCTGTAAAGCCTGCCGACCATCGTAAAGTTTTACTTGAAGAAGGTACAGGAACATGGTGTGGCTGGTGTCCACGTGGAGCAGTATTTTTAAAGGCAATTTCTCCGGCTTATGACGATTACATGATTCCTATCGCTGTCCACAACGGTGACCCAATGGTTGTTAAAACCTATGACAATGAAGTGACATCATTCAGTGGATTTACTGGCTTCCCAGGCATGATCGTAGATCGTCGTATCGTTGTAGATCCATCTGCAGCGCTTGCTCCCGGATTAACCTACTTGAGAGAAACTCCGGATGCTACCCTATCTATTGGTGCTAAAGAACCGGATGCTGACGGCAACATGGAGATTTCTGTAAGTGTTGACTATCTACAAGCAACTCCAAAGGGCTATAGCATGATTCTTACGATTGTTGAAGATCAGGTCAAAGGAACAACTGCTCAATACAATCAAGCAAATTACTATTCTGGTGGCAATAGCGGCGCTATGGGTGGTTATGAAAACCTTCCTAACCCTGTTCCGGCTGCACAAATGGTATATGAACATGTCGCTCGTACACACGACCATGCTGTTAAAAATATGGCTGCAACTGAGGTTGGCGAAAAAGTCGTTAAAAACTATACAGTTAAATTGGATCCAACTTGGAAAAAAGACGATATAAAAATCGTTGCCGTTTTACTAAACAGTAGCAACCAAGTATCCAACGCAAATGATGAATCCATCGAAGATGCTGTAGAAAACGGATTCGTAACGTCTTCAACAGAAAAGATATTGGTTAACACAAACATCAATATCTATCCTAACCCGACAGGAGACCAGACTTCAGTTTCATTGAATGTTCAAAATCCTTCAAATGTTTCTGCTACACTAATCGATGCCCTTGGAAGAGTAGTTCTAACCAAAGACTTTGGCAAGCAGCAAGGAACAGTTAGAATGAACTTAGATGTTAAAGGTTTTGCTCCCGGTGCATATACAGTTCTAATACGAACACAAGATGGCATTGCTACAAGCAAGTTGATCATTAAATAAAATGAATCCCAAATTCAGCAGTAGAAGTTTTTCAAATCTGAAAAGTGCTGATTATTAATCGTATATCGATTATGCATTTGCCTAATGCGTAATTAGGGATTAAAATACATGTTTCAGAAGGTCGTGAATTCAAGTTCACGACCTTTTTTTTTGCCACACTTCATAACTCTACGAATAGATTTAAAATCGGCTGTATATTCGTAATAGACCGATTACATTGCCCTAACAGACTATCATCCCGATAGCTTCGGGAGTATTTTGATTTTATGAAATCCCGTTTTTCGGGAATACCAAAAAATGTAGGACGGATTTTAAATCAATTTGGTATAATATGGTGTTTAATAAATTGTTTTAACTGCTTGATAGACTTCATTTAAACAAAAATTTTACCGTCAACCTAAAATTTACTTTACATCAAATCCGTAAAATCACAAAATATATTATCTCATAAACAATAAATAATATTGGTTAATTTTTAACTTTACCGAATTAAAACTCATATTTACTTAAAATATTAGATTAAAATTACACTTAATTATTACGGATGAGTATTTTTATAAAGAAGTCGATAACAGGATTATTGCAAGAAGCCAGTGAGACAGGCAGCCACACATTAAAAAGAACGTTAGATGCCAAAGCATTGATAGCTCTTGGTATTGGCGCCATCATAGGTGCAGGTTTATTTTCTATAACAGGATTAGCGGCAGCCAATAATGCCGGACCCGCCATTACTATTTCTTTTGTTGTAGCCGCTATGGGATGTGCTTTTGCCGGACTATGTTATGCCGAATTCGCATCCATGATTCCGGTTGCAGGAAGTGCTTATACGTATAGTTATGCCACTATGGGAGAATTTATCGCATGGATTATTGGCTGGGATCTCGTGTTGGAATATGCAGTAGGTTCAGCGACAGTTGCCATCAGCTGGAGTCGTTATTTTGTCAAGTTTTTTGAAGGATTTGGCTATCATCTGAGTCCTGAATGGACTGCAGGTCCCTGGGAAGGTGGTATTATCAACCTTCCTGCAGTATCTATTGTGGTTTTGATGAGTTTATTGTTAATTAGGGGGACGAAAGAATCTGCAATTGTCAATGATATCATCGTCTTGCTAAAAGTATCAGTCGTTTTGATATTTATATTTCTTGGATGGAAATATATCAACGAAGCCAATTACGTTCCATATATTCCTGAAAACTCCGGAAAATTTGGTGAATTTGGCTTTAGTGGAGTTATTAGAGCTGCCGCCATCGTCTTCTTTGCTTATATTGGATTTGATGCAGTAAGTACAGCTGCACAAGAAGCTAAAAACCCGAAAAAGGATATGCCAATAGGTATTTTGGGATCCTTGGTAATATGTACAATTTTATATATTTTATTTGCTTATGTCATGACAGGTGTAGCCAATTATAAAAGCTTTGCCGGTCAAGACGGTATAGCTCCTGTAGCTCACGCAATCAGTATGATGGGGTCTCCTGACAGTCAAGGTGTAATACAGCCGGACTATCCATGGTTAAATAGAGCCATTGTCGTAGCTATCCTCGGTGGATATTCATCGGTTATCATGGTAATGTTGATGGGCCAATCCAGAGTCTTCTATAGCATGAGTAAAGACGGATTAATACCAAAAGTCTTCTCTTCGATACATCCTATATTCCAAACACCTTCCAAAAATAATATGATATTTATGGTATTTGTCAGCTTGTTTGCTGCCTTTGTTCCTGCGGGTGTAGTTGGCGAAATGACAAGTATTGGAACTTTATTTGCATTTATTTTAGTGTGTGCCGGAATTTGGGTCATGAGGGTAAAAATGCCTGAGGTGCCACGTTCTTTCAAAACCCCATTAGTTCCTTTAGTTCCTATTTTAGGCATTGCAACATGCTTATTTATGATGGTATTCTTGCCAGTTGATACGTGGATTAGACTTATTGTATGGATGCTCATCGGACTTGACATTTACTTGTCTTATGGCATGAAACACAGTATTCTAAATGACGATCCAGGACTACGCAAAGGTCATAGAATAGTCATATATGGAGGTATCGTACTTTCTTTGCTGCTAATAGCTACCGGCTTTATCCATCAAAATGTAGTAGGCTGGGATGCAGACAGAACCTTATTCTGGGTAGCCATGGTTCTTGCCATCGTCCATATAATTTATTATTTTATCAAACTAATGAAAGACAAAGAATAGCTTTTTAGGTTAGAATATTTCAAAAATAACCGATGGCACATGCTTTCGGTTATTTTTTTACCCTTTTTAACCCTGAATTCAACAATAGAGGTTTTTCAGAACCAAATACTATACGAATTGCTATTACCATGGATACAAAATAATTCTATTGATGTTTTCTAATACCAAAAAATATTGGACAAACCCTCATTTTGGTATAATTTATTACATCTTTTCTAAATCTATATCTTAATTTTTTGAATGTTATTGCAGCGATATTCAAAATATAATACTATTGATATTAAACATTCATTAATAATATTGTCATGATGAACTATATTTTACTTTTGATATTTTCGCTTGTTTTCCATAACGAAAGCGCTTCTCAACATTTTAAAGATCAATATTTTGCTTCGTTAAAAAACCCAACGAATCAAACCCACCGGAGTACGGACTATTCATCCTTACCTAAAACTTGGGAACACTTAACCTCATCTGCTCAAATAGAATGTGACTTATCAGATCTTACTCTAACTAAATTAGACTGTAATGACAACAATCAATTCAAAGTAGTAATAAATTTCGCTCATCAAAATACAACCACTCAATTTAAACTGTATATCAACGGTGAGTACAAAGGTTTATTTCCATACAGCCAACTTCCCATCACTACAGACTACCTCAATGGTCAAACCAATGACGATTATCACTTTTTAATAAAAGATTCGGAATTTCCGAATTGTGCCATTGATGGAAATATTTCTGCTCCTTACTGTCCAGACAGTGAATGTCACCTTTACAACATGACTTACGAGCAGTCAGACTGCGACTCTACCGGTCACTTCAACATGTGGCTCAACTGCAATCACGACAATACCAGTGACTTTTTCGACCTGTATATCGATGGTGGATTAATAGGCCAATATGCATATTCTCAATTGCCGATTAACCTCACGCAATTGGCGGGTGACGGAGCTTTCCACGTCTATAAATTTATTGACATCAACAATGGCGACTGCAAGGTCATCAAAGAAATCAAGCATCCTAACTGCTCACAAGGCGGCGAATGTCACCTATACGACATGACCTTCGATATGACAGACTGCGATTCTACCGGTCACTTCAACATGTGGCTCAACTGTAATCACGACAATACCAGTGACTTTTTCGACCTGTATATCGATGGTGGATTAATAGGCCAATATGCATATTCTCAATTGCCGATTAACCTCACGCAATTGGTGGGTGACGGAGCTTTCCACGTCTATAAATTTATTGACATCCATCATGGCGACTGCAAGGTCATCAAGGAAATCAAGCATCCTAACTGTTCGCAAGGCGGCGATTGTCACCTATATGACATGACTTACGAGCAGTCAGACTGCGATTCTACCGGTCACTTCAACATGTGGCTCAACTGCAATCACGACAATACCAGTGACTTTTTCGACCTGTATATCGATGGTGGATTAATAGGCCAATATGCATATTCTCAATTGCCGATTAACCTCACGC
>JAGPCT010000007.1:0-103191 GCA_018057925.1 Saprospiraceae bacterium | reverse complement strand
GGTCACTTCAACATGTGGCTCAACTGTAATCACGACAATACCAGTGACTTTTTCGACCTGTATATCGATGGTGGATTAATAGGCCAATATGCATATTCTCAATTGCCGATTAACCTCACGCAATTGGCGGGTGACGGAGCTTTTCACGTCTATAAATTTATTGATATCCACAATGGCGACTGCAAGGTCATCAAAGATATCAAGCATCCTAACTGTTCGCAAGGCGGCGATTGTCACCTATATGACATGACTTACGAACAGTCAGACTGCGACTCTACCGGTCACTTCAACATGTGGCTCAACTGCAATCATGACAATACCAGTGACTTTTTCGACCTGTATATCGACGGTGGATTAATAGGTCAATATGCATATTCTCAATTGCCGATTAACCTCACGCAATTGGTCGGTGACGGAACTTTCCACGTCTATAAATTTATTGACATCAACAATGGCGACTGCAAGGTCATCAAGGAAATCAAGCATCCTAACTGTTCGCAAGGCGGTGATTGTCACCTATACAACATGACTTACGAGCAGTCAGACTGTGACTCTACCGATCACTTCTACATGTGGCTCAACTGTAATCACGACAATACCAGTGACTTTTTCAACCTGTATATCGACGGTGGATTAATTGGCCAATATGCATATTCTGATTTGCCGATTAACCTCACACAATTGGTGGGTGACGGAACTTTCCACGTCTATAAATTTATTGACATCCACAATGGCGACTGCAAGGTCATCAAAGAAATCAAGCATCCTAATTGTTCACAAGGCGGCGAGTGTAATTTATCTGAATTAACCTTAACTCCATCAAACTGCAATTCGGAAGGTCAATTTTATGTTGAAATCGATTTTGACTATGAAAACTCTTCGGATTCATTTAAGATTCAAGGAAACGGGCACAATTACGGATATTTTAGCTATGAAGATTTACCGATAGTATTAGGTCCATTTGATGGAAATAGTTCAACAGTATATGAGTTTTTAGTGAAAGATCAAACAAATCCGAATTGCAAAATTGCATCACATATCAACCCACCATATTGTCAGAACGGATTCCCCGAACCTTTAATATCAATGGAAATATATGATTTTAAGTGTATCGATTCTACCAATTATACAGCATTTATTAATGTAGAGATAAGAGGTGATGCCAATATTCCGGTAAATCTATATGAATCCAACAAACTGATAGGAGAGTATAATTCAAGTGCTTTCCCAATAAAAGTGAACCTGTCTAAGGAATTGCTCCCTTCTGTCAAGGCAAGTGACAAAAACCAGCCATCAAATTTTACAGCAAGATTGTATCAACATCCTGATTGCTTACTTGGAACGAGCAACAACATTTCCTCTACAGTGAAATGCTTCCCCAATCCGACCAAATCAGGTCTTAACATAGAATGGTCGGGCCACCATTTCCAATACCGCATACACAGTATAAACGGCAATTTTATTGCATCAGGTCAAGGTGAGCCAAAGACAACTATTATTACAGACAATATTCCTGCCGGAGCCTATATCATCTACATCATGGATGGTAAGGAAAATATAATTCAAAAGTTTATAAAGCTATAACAAAGACCAAATCAACTTTTCAGTTTGGCAAATTATAAACCAAATAAAAAACTAATCTAAAAACAAATCAGGCGCCGGGTTTACGCCCGGCGTACTGTTATATCGTATAAAGTCTGTGACTCCGTGTTCCTTCAAAATTTCTTCATCGATAACAAAGTTGCCAGAAAACGCCTTTGCATCTTTAGACAAAATGATTTGAGCAGCATCAGCCATAATCTCCGGCTTTCTTGTCATCTTAACCAACTCACCACCACCGGGCATATTTTCAATGGCTGCGGTCCCAATCAATGTAGCTGGCCACAAAGTATTTGCAGCGATTCCATATTCTCTAAATTCTTCCGCCCAACCTAAAGTCAATAGGCTCATATTATATTTTGAGATGGTATAGGCAACATGATTCTCAAACCAACGAGGATAAATGTTCAAGGGAGGTGAAAGTGTTAAGATATGCGGATTAACCCCTTTTTTCAAGTATGGGAGGCAAGCTTGAGTCGTAAGAAAGCTTCCTCGTACATTGACATCAAACATGAGATCAAATCGCTTTGCAGACGTATTTTCCGTATTAGTCAAAGAAATAGCCGAAGCATTATTGATTAAAATATCTATACCGTCCATCATTTCCGCCACTCTATCGACAACAGCGGCGATTCGCTCTTCATCACGAATATCCAGTTGCATTGGATAGGCATGACCACCTTCTTTAATTATTTCTTCAGCGACGGTAAGAATAGTCCCCTTCAACTTGGGATGAGGCTCAACTGTCTTTGCTAAAATAGCAACATGGGCACCTTGTTTAGCAAATTTTAATGCCAACGCTTCACCGATTCCACGTGAGCCCCCTGTAATCACAATTTTTTTATGTTCCATGCCTAAAAGTATCCTTATTTTTCCAAAAACGCATTAAAAAATTTAAACAAAGGGATTAAAGCCCAACTTTATTCATGACAAAACTTCACAACTACGTCGATGACATCATAGCCTTCGTTCCAAATTAGGAATCACGCTTGAAGACCATTGCTCAAAAGTGCCCTCCTGTATATGTCGCCTTGCAGCATCTACCAATTCCAAATAAAAGGCTAAATTATGCAAAGTAGCTATCTGTGCTCCCAATAATTCTCCAACATGAATCAAATGTCGCAAATAAGCTTTTGTATGATTACGAGATGTCTCAGCTCTTGAAAAAGCGTCAATAGGTGAAAAATCCATCTTCCATTTTTCATTCTTGATATTGATGATTCCATCCCAGGTGTAAAGCAATCCATGTCGTGCATTCCGTGAAGGAAGTACACAATCAAACATATCAATACCAAGGCCAATACAAGTAATAATATTGGCAGGAGTTCCAACACCCATAAGATAACGCGCTGAAGCCTCCGGAAGGATAGCCGTCACTTCATCTGTTATACGATACATCTCTTCTTTGGGCTCGCCGACTGACAATCCACCAATAGCATTGATATGGCGACCTTTTGAGGCAATGTATTCTGATGAAATCTTCCGCAAATCACTATATGTACTTCCTTGTACTATAGGTGCCAACATAGGCATATAACCATGAGGAAACGATTCTTGTGCATCAAAATACGTCAAACATCGATCCAGCCACTGGTGCGTGAGTATCATAGATTTTTCAGCATATCTGTATTCACATGGATACGGCGTACATTCGTCAAAAGCCATAATAATATCGGCGCCAATGTGAATCTGTGTTTCAGTCGCTGATTCCGGTGTAAAAAGGTGTTTACTACCATCAATGTGCGACCTGAATGTCACGCCTTCAGCATTGATTTTTCGCCTATGAGCCAAAGAAAACACTTGGTATCCGCCGCTATCCGTGAGTATGGGTCGCTCCCACCCGATAAATTTGTGAAGACCACCGGCTTTGCTGATGACTTCTACTCCAGGTCGAAGAAAAAGATGATAGGTATTACCCAATATAATCCTTGCCTGAACCTCTTGCGACAACTCCTTTTTATGCACTCCCTTTACGGTACCTATAGTACCTACCGGCATAAAAACAGGTGTCTCAATGGCGCCATGAGCCGTATGAACAATTCCTGCCCTCGCTCTGGATTTTTGATCAGTCTTTATTAATTCAAATCGATTTGCCATGAAAGATTATAAATATTTTAATCCAATCGTATAGTAATTAAATATTTTTAAACACCAATCGTATCATGTTTATAATATTTATTATACAACCCGCACATTATTAATATTTTCAAAAAATACTTGGACTACTCATCCAATAGATTTTTTGCATTCTTTAAAAAAGAAACTCCATTTAACCCAAATTCTTCTTAAAGACAATATTTTGCCTTTAAGAGGAATTCGGGTTTAATCCCTTTCTCGTACACTATCCAGCTTGATGACCACACCCAATAACACTGTAAAACCTATCAAGGACGAACCGCCATAGCTAACAAAGGGCAAGGGTATGCCGATGATTGGGACTAACCCCATGGTCATTCCGACATTTATCATGAAATGGAAAAATAAAATGCCGGCTACACCCCATATATAGTTTCTTGCAAAGTTCAACTTTTGCCTTTCAGCCACAATGGTCAATCGTAAAATTAGAAATAAATATATGGCAATTACTGCAAAAGTCCCGACAAATCCATGTTCCTCACCTACTGTACAAAAAATAAAGTCAGTCGTTTGCTCCGGCACATAATTGAGCTTAGTCAAAGTACCATTGAGAAAACCCTTACCCGCCAAACCTCCTGATCCAATTGCCATCTTTGACTGCAAAACATTATAAAGCGAACCTCTTGGATCACAACGCTCCGGATGAAGCCACACATTTATTCGTTCCTGTTGATGAGGTTCTAATATATTAAATACAAAGTTGGAAAAAAACGATGCCATCGATGCAATCACAAACAAAGAAGATACGATAAATACCAATTGCAGTTTTTTCCTCCACAAAAGAATTAGTGCTAAAACAAAAACCAATACCGTTAGTGCTATCAATATCTCTTTTGCGTTACCGCTATTTACAGCTATAAATCCACCTATGCCGATAAGGCCCACCGTAACCATATAGTATAGCTTATTGGGTAATTGATAGGCAAAGATGCTCAATACAGCAATCAAGATAATAAAGTAAGTAAGGTCAAAACCGAAAAGCAACGATATGATAAACAATGCTGCAAAAGAGAGCACTATCACATAAAGTGTCGGATTCAAACCCTCTCTGTACAACAAGATAAAAAATGAAAAAAATACCAACGCCGAGCCTGCATCCGGCTGAAACATAATTAAAAGCGGTGGAAGCATCACCATTGCGACAGCAACCATTGCCGCCTTGGTATCGGTCAACTTCATCTTGTAATCACTCAGTAGATTGGCCAATGCCAGACTCGTTCCAAACTTCGCTATTTCGGAAGGCTGAAATGTAAACATACCGATTCCAAACCATGCCTTTTGCCCATTGATAACCTTTCCTAAAAATAAAACCAATATTAATAAGACTATTCCTATTGCGTAAAACCCATAGGAAAATGCACGCCATATTTTATCATCAAAAGCTAGTACAAAAAACGATATAAACAAAGAGATACATATCCAGACAAGCTGTCTTCCGGCATTATAGTCCAAACTTAAAATAAACTCCGATGGATTGTTGTCATGGCTTACTGCATATATCATAAACCAACCGATAGATATCAATGCAAAATATATCGAAATGAGTAACCAATCAAACTTACTCGCTTTTGAATGATTTTTACTCCTACTCATAAATCATCGACAAATGTGGCAAAATGAATTGTTACTCAAGAACGTATTGCTTCTTTACATTATCTACCAAATATATAGCACTCCCAAATCGTTCATTAATGACCTTCATATCAGGATATCCTTCTAATTTTGTCCGATATGCACCTGCAGTTAAATAGTAATATGGCCCTTTTTGAAACCAATCGACTTTCAGATTAAACTCTCTTTTAAAATTAGCCAATTCAGTCTCCATCACTCTTCGGTCAGATGTAACACCAAACTGTATTCGGTACACCGGTATCGTGGCAATGGCTTTCTGAGACTTGTTGTAAGCGGCTATCTGCGATTCTACATCACTATCCATGCTTATCTTTACCTCTTGAGCAGTGGTATTTGACCACATCCACACACCGATAATCATCAAAAACACCTTCATCTTAGGCCATCAATGGTTTTATTACAGATGTTCCTAATCTATTGGCTCCTGCCTCGACAAGTGCTATCGCCTGTTCTCGTGTCCTGATGCCGCCACTGGCCTTTATCTGCATGGTTTCTGGCAATAAGCGGCGTAACAACTGAATATCTTCGACTGTCACGGCACCTCCAACCGTACCTGTACTTGTTTTCACAAAGTCAACTTCTTTATCGACGGCTATTTCACACATTCTTGCTATTTCATCTTCAGTCAATAAGTTCATCTCGATAATCCATTTTACCGTTAGATTACGCATATGTCCCAATCGTGTCATACTATCTGCATCATTGGCAATATATGCCCAATCGCCACTCTTTATAGCTGCAATATTGGCTACTACATCTATTTCATCCACATTTTCCTGAACTGCTTTCTTTATAGCTTCTGCCTTAACTTGTGTAGCATCATATCCGTATGGAAATCCGATTACAGTGCATATCTTGGTAGGTTGATTCTCTAGTAGTCGTGCTGCTTGCTGAACAAAATAAGGTGGGACACATACTGAAAAAACATCAAACTCTTGCGCTTCTTCACACAACTGTTTGATTCTTCCACGGGTTGTATCCGGTTTTAGATAGGTAAGGTCAATTATTTTATTTAAAAATTCCACTAAGTTAGTTTTTTGAAGGGACAAAGATAAACATTTAAAGCCGAGAAAAGTCATGTTTCTATCATAGACGCCATTTCTTTTCTTTTTTTACCTTCCATTGACACTATTTTACCATTGGGGTAAGTCTTCATTCTGTATCTACTCCCCTCTTATCCTTCGGGTTATGACAGCTCTTTCTTCTTGTTCAGCTCTATCATCTATTTTTTTATTGATACCGACCATCCTTGACTATTGGCAGCTTTTCCATCCGACTTACTTCAAGACTCGGAAAACCAAAGTCCTGAACAACTTTGCCGTGTAAAAGATAACATCCTTTCCCCCGAAAGGGTGATTTTTCAGCAGCAGATGGAAAATGTACCGTATCGAAGAAGTCCCCGCCCTCATCAATCCAAGTGTAAAAGTACATCAAAGTCTTATTGACAGTGCGCACCGGCTTGCGCGTTACGAAATAACCCACCATAACCACCCGCCGCCCAATGTGATTCAACATAGCCATCGATTGGATATGTGCCGGTAACGCCTCTTTAACCAATACAAACGGCGAGCAAAGAGGGAAACCCAGCAGCTCTATTTCATCAAATGCTTGTTCGTAATCTACCTCTGCTAAGACGGGCAACTCAAAGTGCTCATACTCAACTTCAAACAACGACGGCATGCCCACCGCTTCCCGATGTCGGGCATTGTACACCGCATTCTTCTCCCACATTATCTCATACTTATTCATACCCGTAAATCTAAATGCGCCAATACGTATCAAAATATCAAGCTGCCGGCTATCAATAGCAACCCTACTTACAAAATTTTCAAGGCTCAGGAAATGCCCCTCCTCAGCCCTCGCCTTCATGATATTTCGGATTGTCGTATGCTCCAAATCACGTACTAAACCTAAGCCTATATACACGTCTTTACCATAGATCTGTGTGAGTCGACTACTTCGGTTGACACAGGGCGGATGGATGGTGGCACCATTCATACGAGCCTCATGAACATATAGTTCAGTGCTGTAAAACCCACCAAAGTTGTTAATTACGGCAACCATAAATTCCAGAGGATAGTAGGTCTTAAGATAAAGGCTTTGAAATGATTCGACAGCAAAGCTCGCAGAATGCGCCTTACAGAATGAATACCCACTGAAACTCTCTATCTGGCGCCAGACCTCTTGTACCAAATCCTCACTATAACCTCGCTCTCTACAATTGGCAAAATATTTTTCCTGTAAATGAAAAAAAGTATCCGAATTTTTCTTTTTGCCCGTCATAATACGTCTCAACACATCCGATTCATCCAACCCCAGACCGGCAAAATAATGCACTATCTTCATCACGTCCTCTTGATATACCATAACACCGTACGTCTCACCCAGATACCGCTCAAATACCGGATGTAGATACTGTATCTTATCAGGATGGTGAGCTCGATTGATATACTCTCGCATCATACCCGACTTGGCTACTCCCGGCCTTATAATAGAACTGGCAGCAACCAGGTGTACATAATTATCACAGCTCAACTTACTGATGAGCCCACGCATAGCGGGCGATTCGATATAAAAACATCCAATACACCGCCCACTCCTCAGTCTCGACCTCACCCCTTCATCGATTTTAATCCGGTGGATATCGTGAATATCCACTACCCTGCCCTGATTGCGTGCGACTAAGTCGATAGCATCCTTAATATGACCCAATCCCCTTTGACTCAAGATATCATATTTGTGAAAATGTAGATCTTCCGCTCCATACATATCAAAATGAGTCACCGGAAAGCCCTTGGGCATCATCTTCAACGCCGTATGCTCATAAAGTGGCCGCTCACTGATGAGAATCCCTCCGGCATGTATTGACAAGTAATTGGGAAAGCCCTCTATCATCTTGCCATACCTAAAGATGTGCTTACCGTATGGATGATGCTTCTCCGTAGCTAATGGATGATCCACCAGTAGGTCTATATTATCTTTTGTCAAACCTATAACCTTACCCAATTCCCTGATAATAGACTTCCCTTTAAAAGTATTATATGTGGCAAGCAAAGCAACATATCCCTTACCATAACGCTTGAATATATAATCCGTCACATCATCCCGTTCATCCCACGAAAAGTCAATGTCAAAATCAGGCGGCGAAGTACGATGCGGATTGATAAATCGCTCGAAGTACAAATCCAACTCCAACGGATCCACATCGGTAATCCCCAGGCAATATGCCACAATCGAATTGGCTCCACTTCCCCTACCCACATGAAAGTAACCCGCACTCTGTCCATAACGTACAATATCCCAGGTTATTAAAAAATATGCACAATATTCCAACTCACATATCACCTTAAGCTCCGACTCTACCCGCTTGACGGCCTGCTCATTATGCCTGCCATAACGACGCACACATCCTGTCCTGGCAAGCTTAGCCAACAACTGATAGTCGCCTTGCCCATCGGCAGTAAAGTGCTGCCGATTATTACTCTTATCCGATGCCATACGAATAGAACAACCCGCAAGCAACGTTTCCGTATTTTCAATGATCTTAGGGTAAAGTGCAAAAGTAGAACGTATCTCATCTTCAGCTACAAATACTTCAGACGGCGCAGCACAGTCACGTTCCGTCAGCTGACCCAACAGTATATTGCGATCTATACAACGCAACAGCTTATGAACCTTATATTCTTCTGTGTCACCAAATGTCACCGGAGCAAAGACCACCAACCGATCCATATACCCACGAAGCGGTGATGAATACAACCCCGGCACCTCCTCAGGTCGGATGCCGAAAAATTCGTCATCACCAAAAGTAGCGATATCCTTGGGTTGATGCCGATACACAAAAAAAACATCCTCCAGCTTGGGCGCACACGATGACCCATCCTTACCCATCATGGATATCTCCGATAGAAAGCCACACAATCGAGACCATCCGGCTGCATTACGCGCTATCCCCACATAAAGAAAACGACCATCATCCCGCCTGAACTCAATACCCAGAATAGCCCGAATCCCATTCTCTTCACACGCTTGGATGTATTGATACGCACAAGATGTATTGTTGATATCCGTAAGTACCATAGCCTTAACACCCATCCGAGATGCCATATCCGCCAACTTCTCCGGAGAGAGTGTTCCATACCGAAGACTAAACCAAGAATGTACATTGAGATACATGACACACAATTTGTGCCGTAAATATCGGACATTATGACGACTTTTTCGTCTTTATGAAAAAACTTTTTTCTCTAATCTATAATTGCAGTAAAAATTATCCACAATTATTCATTTTTTTGAACCAAAAAACCACAACTATAACCTGTGTCACCGGCAATAAAATCTGAAAGTGGTTTACAAATCCTCCAAAAGATAACTTTTATTTAAATGCGCCTAGACCTTGATTAGCAGTATTGTCAAAACCGAATAAAGCTTGATTTTCCCATGTAGAACCATCCGTCGCCTTGTCTCCCTTAAATGCAACCCATTCTCCACCCCAATAACAGAAACCCAAAGCCTTACTTCTTTGACTTACTATATTTATTTCTTTTATAAATTTATACTGTCCCTCCTGTGTAGCGGGGAATCCCGGAGACAACTGACTCTCCAGACCAATAACATTATTGGTATAATCGTTCCATCCCAAAGTAAATGGATACGCTAATTCCGCCACAAACGCCTTCTTGCCAAGATCCAATTGTATCGCACCTAATGTAGCTTCAACTGTAGCCAAAGAGGTACCATGCCAATACGGATAATAAGAGAAAGCTGCTATATCAAAGTCAATTCCCGCATCGATACGTTGTTTAAAAAACGATATACACCCATTCATCCCGGCATAATGCAATACTATTCCGATATCTTTCTTAGCATCACGCGCCGCCTCACATCCTTTTTTAAGCAATTTATTCATCATGCCGCCATTGTTGTATTTCCCAACAGGCCACATCAAACCATAGTTAATCTCATTGCCAATCTGAATAAACTCAGGCTTAATAATAGATGTAATTCGATACGTATATTGATACACTGAATCCAACAATACAGCATCAGACAAAGCCTTCCATCGTCCGGGTATCTCCTGATTTCCGGGATCAGCCCACGTGTCCGAATAATGCAAATCCAATAAAACCTTAAATCCGAATGCCTTACACTCTGCAGCAAACGCAATCACCTCTTCCTCGCCACAATGCTTATTAGTTTCACCCGTCCAAAGACGCAACCTAATGAGATTGACACCTGATTCTTTCAACAAGGACAACATATCCTTTTCCTGTCCATTTTTGTCTTTAAATGAAATGGGGTATTCCCTGATTTCCGGTAAGAAACTGGCGTCAAATCCTTTATAAAATTGAATATCATCCTTAGGCTCAGACATATCAGATTCTTTGTTGCAACCGCTACTTAAAAAAAATAGCCCTAAACAAATCAGCGCTACTCCCCAGCTTTTACCTTGAACAATTGATATGTGCATGATTCTTTTTATCTGAATTATTCCCATTGATACTCTTAATAAAACCAATTATAAAATTAAAAAAAACTTTCCAAATTCCCAAAAATTGACTTTTACAAATAACGATAAAGGCGGTATCATACGAATCTTTGTCAATCAATACAAAATTTCATTTTCGCATAACATTCACAATAAAAAACTTTTGTTAAAGCATAACTTTTAACAGCTATACTCGTCGGTACATAATAAAATTCGTTAATTCTATTTACTTTTACATCAATTCAGTAATTGCATCATTGCATCAAATTGAAGGAGAACGATTATGTCTAAAAATATTGATTTTACTCTTTTATTAAGAGTCGTAAAGCTATCGTTTGCATATAAAAAGATCTTTTATATTGCACTCTCGCTGGCATTAATCCTTGCGCCCATTGGTGCCCTTCGACCATATTTAATCAATATCGGAGTAAATCAATATATTATGGAAAATGACATCTCCGGATTATTGGTTTTGTGCGGCTTTATCATAGGACTTGTCATATTCGAGGCGCTTTTCGGATATTATTTCAGATACTTGACGGATGTATTGGGGCTTTTAGTAACCAAAGACCTGCGGATACGTATTTTTAACAAAATCGTCGGTCAGCGAGTTCGTCAATTCGACCAAACACCAACAGGAATATACATAACCCGCATCATCAATGATATCGAGAGCGTAAAAACAATATTTTCAGAAGGTCTCCTGACCATTGTAGCCGATGTTATTTCCATCATTGCTATACTAATTATGATGTTTATCACCAGTTGGCAATTAACCTTTGCCTGCCTTATTATTATGCCCCTGATGATTATCGCAACTATAATTTTCAATAAAAAGGTAAAAGTTTCTTTCCAAAAGGTCAGAACTCAACTAGCCAATATGAACGCCTTTCTCCAAGAGCATTTGTCCGGCATGAGTATTGTTCAAATATTCAATGCTCAAAAAAGGGAACTTGGAAAATTCAACAATATCAACCGCAAATATACCAGTGCTAATCTCGATTCAGTTCTCTACTATGCCATATTCTTCCCAGTTGTGGATATTATTGCAGCTGCAGCACTTGGCATCATGGTTTGGTGGGGCGCTCATGGCATCATGAATGAATCAATCACGATAGGGGCTATGGTTGCCTTTCCGATTTATCTAAATACTTTATTTCGCCCTATTCGAATGATTGCCGATAAGTTTAATAGTATGCAACAAGGATTGGTCGCTGCCGAAAGAATATTCGTTTTGATGGATGATTCCAGCGTTACGGAAGATACGGGTCATATCGAGCTAAAAAAAGTTAATGGCAAAATAGTATTCGATAATGTGGGCTTTGAATATATCCAAGGCACACCTATCCTTAAAAACATTTCATTTGAGATACCTGCAGGCCAAACAATGGCTATTGTAGGGAGTACCGGAAGCGGGAAATCTACCATTATCAACCTTTTAATGAAGTTTTATGACTATCAGACAGGTTCCATTCGCTTAGATCAAATTGAACTTAAAGACATCACTAAGCAAAGCCTCCGTTCACATATAAGTTTAGTGCTACAGGATGTTTTTCTGTTTTCTGGAAGTATTAAAGAAAATATTACACTAAGAAATTCAGAAATAGACGATGACGCCATATTTCAAGCAAGTAAATTGTTAGATGCTCATAGATTCATTATGGCACTGCCCAATGGTTACGACTTTACCGTGTCAGAACGGGGGCACAATCTTAGTTCCGGCCAAAGGCAGCTCATCTCTCTTGTCAGGGCTTTGGTGTACAATCCTTCAATCCTCATTTTGGATGAGGCGACAGCCAGCATCGATTCTGAAACAGAGGCTATAGTCCAATTTGCCATTGATAAATTACTTCAAGGAAGAACTGCCATCATCATCGCTCACCGCTTATCAACCATTAGAAATGCAGACCAGATAATGGTTCTGGAGCAAGGCCAAATTCTCGAAATAGGCAGCCACAGTGAACTATTAAACAATCCGGACAGTCGATATAGCCAACTTTACCATATCCAATTCGAGAAAGATACAACTATCTAAATATGCACACTACCAAAGTCTTTTTCTATATTCTTATCTTTCTTTCACTGTCAATAGAATCATATTCTCAAGTGACTGATTTTTATGACAGAACCCTTCCTGATTCTATGATAACAGAAGGTATCTCTGTTGATGGCAACTCATTATTATATTTTAAAAACAATGAATATGCCAAAGCAGTATATCCGGGATTCACAGCCTTTGGGACTAATAATCAAATCGACATTTCTTATAAATCAAACAGTCATGTCTTTCGAGCAGGAGCAATGTATCAATTTGTTTTCGGGCAACCCATGCGCCATACTGTCATGCCCATTATTTCCTATCATTATACATTGCTAAAGGATTTTAAGGTCAACATCGGAACAATTTCCAATAGCTCAGGACATCACCTTATCCAGGAGTTACAAGGTATAGATCAATACCTACATAACCCTTTAGAATACGGCTTACAATTTCAATATCAGCCAAATTGGATGGATGGAGATATCTGGATTAATTGGCGGAACAATCTCGCTGTAGGAGATTCTTCGCAAGAACAATTTACCCAAGGCACTCGATTGACTTTTCATGTAATCAAAAACAAAAATTGGGGTATAGACCTTCATTCCACCATATTGTTTTACCATCACGGCGGACAAATAGATATTTCTGATGCTCCTGTCATTACCCAAATAAATTATCATGCAGGTGTAGAGTTAAGAAAAAACTGGCGAAAATGGCAATTTAAGATGGCATATCTTTATATCGGATTCAGGAATGATGAAGATTTTAATGACCTTCCATGGAAAAATGGCACGGCACACAGCCTAATCATCAATGCCGAACAGCCATTCCTCAACCTTGGTATTGGCTATAGGACATTTAATCAGTTTTATGCTCCTTTTGGAGATCAGATATTTGGCATTTACAACACATATTCTCATCAGATCTTTGATACAAAGAAAGATTTAATCACTGCAAATGCTCGTTTAAAATTATCTGACAACCATCACTTTAAAATCCAATTTGGAGCTGATATTTATTACAACCTTGTGAACAACCAGTTGGATTACAATTACGGAGTAATGGGCAAATTCACGTTCTAAAATCCCCTTATTTCAGAACAAGTACATCACACCATAGAACCTCATTCAGGCGCAGCCGACTAAAGGTTCTGCTTATTTTCGATGGGTTGAGGTGCTTGTTGAGGCGTCTGGATTGGAGCTTGATTGCTTATATTATCTTGAACTTCTTGAATGGCTGTAACAATATATTTAGTATCGCCGACCCAAAACAACCTAAAATACTTTTCCTTATAATGCAATACGACTCGATTACCGCGACTATTGGCATCTTGAATAGCTTGAGCTATTTTATCACTTTCAACAGAAAATGACCACATCGTGTTTTCAGCATTCCCTTTTGTCGGTCTGACTCCTTGATATATACTTCGATCAAGACTTCCCTCCCATGTCTTGAATACAAATCCTTTCTTTTCTAATTTAATGATATGACCGGTCTGTTCGCCTGTACTATAATTGGTAAAAGTAAATAACAATAAAAAGCCTATTGACAGACCCGATAGATATAATAACAATCTTCTTAAAAAGTTTTTCATTTGGTTTTTAATTTTAATTCTAAACAAAGTTACGTGCGAAATAATTCAACAACCTATTTATTTTACGAATTATTTCTCAAAAATACAGCCAATGTCCTTTTACTTTCCCCAAACTATTTATTTCAATAGCAGGAGCAGGAATTTTAAATATACTGACAACTCTAAAAAAAGTCTTCCAAAAAGGAGACTTACATGGAATTTTTCGAAAATCAATATCCAATGACAGCAAATACTGTCTGTACCTTGGATACATCCGGGAATTCAGGTGAAATTCCGTATCCATATACGTCCAATTGTTGCCGAATCCCCCAAAAAGATTCTCGCCACTATATCCTATAGCAAAGTTAATATAAGCCGGCCACCATCCTTCATTCTGACGAAAAGAGGCAGGGTTAAAACTAAGCCAATATGTCTGTGCATTGTAATCCTTCAACAATCTTCCCGCTAAATGATTGCTGTACAAGTCTGCTGCTCTTCGATGAAGATTATCTGTTGTAACACCATCAATCGCTGTAATAGGCAGTTTAGAATAGGATCTAAAGTCTGATGAAACCTTTAGTAGAATCCGTTGCTCATGCCACAGACTTTGCTGCAAGCCAAACATAGCCATTCCGGCAACATTACAAGCTACATCGCCCCAAGAAAATCCCCATTTCTCGGAAAAGCCATCTAAAATTTCAATACTTGTTTGCGCCATCATTCCGGCACCTAACCCTAACCACATCGCACTTTTTTCACTTAATCCCGCCCAACGATACATATCATAGACCATAGAACTCTCGTTATATCCGCTATAAACATGACCTACTTTGTCCATTTGCAGCCATTCACCTCCATCGTTGAAAAATCGGAATTTCTTTGATTGATTCTCTTTATACCAGGCTTTGCTCAACAAAAACATACCGGTACCATATACACCGAGCCCCACTGCCGTTATCCCGACAACTCGCCTTTGGAGCAAAGTATCCGACGGCTTGAACAGTTGAGCTTGTGCAACTTGAAAACTCAATAGATAGCTCAATACAATGAAACTTATTTGCCTACAGCCTTTCATTAAATCAGCCTTTATTCTATATATTAAAATAATCGAAATACATAACAATCGATGTATCTTTTTTTTATCCCAAATTAGTTTTATAAGATACTGAATCGAAATACAATCCGTTTATCAGAATTCCACTTTTAGTCAGCACTCTTCGATTTAAAAAAACCTCTATTTCTGAATTCCGGATAATGACACATACAAGCGATATTTTCACAAATAATATATATATTTCATTATAATTCGCAATCAACATGTTTTACCACTTGTTGTTTCTTTATACTATTGCACACACAATCAATCGGATATTACATTTTTTGATAAATCAATTTAGTGCTTGCCAAATAATAATTCAAAGGTTTTTTAAAAATATATTGACAAAAATCAATATTTATGTAAAAATAAGATTAAATTTGAGTTTTAATCACCAAATTGATATACATGGCTTCAGACGCACAGACTCTCCAAGATGAAGAAATATTCTATGGCTTAGCATTAGGTCTCATACCGGGCATTGGTCATATTTATGCAAAAACTCTTTTGAGTTACAACGGCAGTTTCAAGCAAATATTCCATTCAAAACCGAATGAATTACTCAAGACGCCGGGTATGGGAAAGGAGTTGGTTCGTCGTATCCTTCGTTTCTCGGACTTTAAAAGAGTTGAAAGCGAAATCAGGTATATGGAAAAAGAATCCATCACTCCAATATTATACAATCAGCCGGAATTTCCATCCAGGCTACTACATTTCAACGATAGTCCCTTTCTTATTTTTAAAAAGGGTAATGCTGATTTGAACCACACACGCACTTTGGGTATTGTAGGGACAAGGACACCAAGTGCAGCAGGCATTAAATGGACAAATGACTTCATAGAAACATTACAAGACACTAATATCCAAATAGTTAGTGGATTTGCGTATGGGATAGATATAACGGCTCATAAAGCTTGTTTTAAACATCATGTTTCCACGGTTGGCGTATTGGCCGGCGGTTTAGATAATATATATCCTGCCTTACACCAAAAGTATGTAAATGACATGATTCAAAATGGAGCATTTATTACCGAAGAGTTTTCCTTTACATTACCTGATAGAAAGAGATTCCCTATGCGCAACAGGATCATCGCTGCCCTTTCAGATGGTATAATTGTAGTAGAATCTGCTGAAAAAGGCGGTAGTATTATTACAGCTGAAATTGCATTTAGTTACAATCGGTCAATTTTAGCTGTTCCCGGAAGGCCGGGCGATCATTTATCCAAAGGTTGTAATGCCTTAATAAAAGCCCAAAAAGCTGCCCTTATCGAAGACTATACCGATATTATGAAGGAAATGGAATGGGAAATAAATGGAGTTCCCGCTAGAAAATCTATTCAAGCTGAATTATTTCGAACTTTATCAGATAAAGAACAAATGCTGATTGATTATATCCTACAAAACAATGAAGTTTCTGTCGATGACATTATTAAAAACCTACATATTAAAAACAGTGAATTAGCAGCTATGATTCTGTCTTTAACCTTAGATGAAATCATCGTACAACTTCCCGGAAACCGAATAACTATGAGTTAATAAACAATGTAAGTGGACTTACAATACTATCTTATAAAATAAATCGTAAATATCCATTGACCAATTTACCTTTATCTAAATGGCAGGACTATCCACCAATCATATTACTTCGGCAATGTCAACCCCAACTTTGCGGCTACTAATGTGCTTACGTCATCAGATTCAGTTACATACAACATACTTCCGGAACTTACGTCAAAGATGAAGGAATAGCCGTTCTCCTTACCCACCTCAACTATAACAGTATTAAGCTTGTTTATCACGGGTGCCAATAAAGCTTGTCGCCTTTGTCCGATCATCACTTGAGCCATTTTCTGAAAATCGTTGATTTTAGTTTGATCATCATTCAGTTGTTTTTCTACTTCCGCTTGTTGTAGTTTTGACATGGTACCTTCATTGACGGATTTTAATGCTGTATTATAGTTGTGTCGAAATTGTGCCATCATAGTATCCAATACAACTCCCAAGGAGTCATCTAATACAGCCAGTTTAGCATCAGCTAATTTGACTTCCGGCATCAATTCCATGATATTACCGGAGTTCATGTGACCAAACTTTTGTTGAGCTTGAGAGGTGAGGCTTATAAGTGACATGAAGATAGAAAGAATCAATAGTTTTTTAAACATAAAGTTGATTTAATATCACAAAGGTGTGACATGATTGTGTAAGTAATGTAAAAGAATGGAATGCAGTTTATTTCTCAGATTTTTCTTTTTCTGATTCTTTCATTCCTGTTTTAATTTCTTCTTCTATATTGGCTCTTGCAGAGTTAAACTCGCGGATGCCTTTTCCAAGACCTCGCATCAGTTCCGGTATTTTCTTACCGCCAAAAAGCAATAAAAGAGCAAAGAAAATCAGGATTCCTTCCGGCATTCCCAATCCTAAAATCAATATTGATGAAAACATATCTTAAAAGTTAATTTTTATAAAAGTTGAATCACCGACTCAAACTAATAATTAAACGTTTTTTATTGACAAATGATTAATCGCACATCATTATTTTTTCAATCCTATTTCGCGAAGCCTTTCGTTGAGGTATTCGCCTGCTGTAATCGGCTCATAGTGTAATGGATTAGAATCAGTAACACATTGTCCAAGGCAGGTCAAATCCATGTCACTCCTTGGATGGAGGAAGAACGGAATTGAAAGTCGCGGATTATGCCATTCTTCTCTTGGAGGATTCACCACTCTATGCGTCGTTGAAATCAAATGATTATTGGTCAATCGTTGAAGCATATCGCCCACGTTTACGACGATTTCATCGGCTTCAGGAATTACATCTAACCATTGCCCTTGCAGATTGAGAACCTGCAAGCCTCCGGCAGAAGCACCAACAAGAAGCGTTATCAGATTAATATCTTCGTGCTGTTCTGATCGAATCGCAGTTTTTGGTTCTTCCGTAATAGGTGGATAATGAATTGCACGTAAGATACTATTGCCGTTGTGTATTTTGGGGGCAAAATATTGATTGCCAAGTCCTAAAAACTCACCAATAGCAGCTAACAAATGAGAGCCCGATTTTTCAAAAGCCTTATATAGCTCATTGCCTTTGTCTGTAAAATTAGTCAATTCTTTTACATCCACATTGTCAGGATATTCTGATTTTATGGCATCCGCATCTGTCACAGTTTGTCCGATTTGGAAAAATTCTTTCAAATCGCCGACAGTGGATTGCTTGGCGTGTTCTTTTCCAAAGGAAGTATAACCACGCTGGCCGGCCAGTCCAGATACCTCATACGATCTTTTCACGTCAACCGGTAGGGCAAAAAATGCTTTTGCGTCAGCATAAAACTCATCAACTAAGGCTTTTGGTATGCCATGGTTGATGACGCCAACAAACCCAACATTGTGGAAGGCGTTACCCAAATCGGCAACAAATTGTTGTTTATCTTCTATTGACCCATTGGTGTATTTACTCAAATCAACTAAAGGAATAGCACGTGTACTCATAAGATAAGAATTAGGGTGCAAAGATAGCAATTTTAATGAATGAAGTGCCAATTATTCAAACCTAAAAAAAAGAGACTGCCCATTTACGGACAGTCTCCTTATTTCTCGTGGGAAAGTAAAATTATTTAGTATCCCAGAACAATCGTGTTGCAGCATCATCTCCACCGATTGCAGCACCCGCAGCTGTTGTGTTAGAAGCGTTTAGTGTATTTTCGATGATAGGATAAATCAATCGTTTTGGTATTTCTGGAACACCTTGTGCATCCGGCTTAACCAATGCAGGGAAGTCTAATCTTCTCCAATCGGTCCATGCGTCAAAACCTCTATTGTACATAGCCAACCACTTTTGATTTCCAATTTTCTGTTGCCATGTATCACCGGCAGTAGCATAACTTACACCGGCTTGAGCAAGGTAGTCAGCAGTGCCTGTTGCGCCCCAATAGTCCATAGAAGCTGAAATCGCAGCGTTGTAAAATTCTTCTGCATTACCGGAAATAAATCCCCGTTCTACTGCTTCTGCAAGAAGGAAATTCACTTCAGCAGCATCTAAGAAGTTACCGGGAAATGTAGGAGCAGCTACTTTCTTGCTCACAGTAGAGTTAGCAGCATACACATTACTAAATCCATAAGTACCTCCTTTGAATGAACCATCTTCCAATGCAGTAAAGTATGCTGCACGACGAGGATCATTCAGACCATTCATCATATCAACTATTGTATTGGCAGCTACAAAGTCACGTCGTGCACTCAACGGTGGTACATCATTTGACAATGGGTTGTTATTAGGAGAAGATCCTAAATAAGCGAACAAAGCATTATCAGAGTTATCAGTAATCAACTTACCAAGATCAGTTGCTGCTTCTGCAACTTTTCCTTTTGCAGTACCGGCATCTGAATCCGCAATAACCATTGCAAGTTTCAATTTCAAGGAATTACCGAATTTAACCCACTTGCTCATATCACCTTTATAGATCAAGTCAGCGCTACCAAATCCCGCATCAGCAGCAGAAATGGTATTTAATGCTTCTTCCAATCTACTAAACAAGTCATTAGTGACAGTTTTAGCATCATCATAAACAGGTTGAGTATTATTAATATCCAATGCCTGAGAATAAGGAAGATTACCAAAAGTATTTACCAAGACACTCCAAGAATACACTTCCATTATTGAAATGGCCGCCAACTTATTCTTTTTTACAACATCAGGTAAAGTATTATCGGCATTTACCAATCTTTTTGCCTCTTTAAGGTCAACCAATACAGATGAATAGACTGCATTCCATAGTGCTTGTGGAATAGTCCTTGTAGTCATGTCATAACGTGGCTCATCCAGATAAGTTGTAGCAGTAACATGCTGCACATAAAATCTGAAAACATTCGTATTGACATTTATACTATTCAATGCATCAGCAAGAACCTTCTGAGAGTATGAAAACATGGGATCAGCAGAGACACTCGAAGGACTCTTTGTATTCACGTTATAATCATCCAAACTATTCACACAACTAGTCAATAGCAGGATTGGTAATAAAGCTATAAATAATAATTTTTTCATCATTTTTTTCTTTTAATTGATTAGAACTTCAATTTAACATTAAAACCAAATGTACGAACAGAAGGATATGCACCACCCTGGTGACCGGATACGTTACCGGCACTATAAATATCTTCAGGGTCAGCATAAGGAAGGTTTTTGTGAATAATCCACAAGTTTCTTCCGGTCAATGAAATATCAGCGCCTTTTATAAATCTTGAATTTTCAAACAATTTTTTATCCAAAGAGTATGTCAAATTAAGTTCTCTTAGCTTAACAAATGATGCATCATATATAAATGCCTCATTTGGGTTATTTGCAATACCAAATGGAGATACATCTGAATTCTCAGCACTTACTCTGATATCATTTTTAGAACCATCTTCTTTAACACCGTCTAAAATCAATCCTCCGCCTTGGTCAATAGTATTTCTTACCGGATTACCTAAATCATTTGTTCCGGCAGTTTCAGGATACAATCCTACATACTGTCCATAAGCCTGGTCTAATGAATAGATATCACCTCCAAACTTAGCAGAAATCAAGAAGTTAAAGCTAATGTTTTTCCAGCTCAAAGTAGAACCAATACCACCGAACCAATCAGGGGTCACATTACCAATAACTTGAGCTGATTTTGACATGTAATAACCATCGTCTCTAACTGTTTTTTGTCCATTTGTATATACAAAACCTCTGCCCACCAAAACACCATAAGGAAGACCCGGTCTAGCTACAAGAGATACACCACTTTGGAAAGTAGCGATAACGATTTCCTTCGTATTTTCATCATACAACTCAACAACTTCGTTTTTGTTCTTTGCAAAGTTAAATGTCAAAGTCCAACTTAAGTCTTTCGTTCTTACAGGTGTAACATTCAATATTGCTTCAATACCTTTGTTATTTACAGAACCTGCGTTGATAAACTTAGATGTATAACCAGATGCACCAGTAACCTGAATAGGAATAATTTGGTCAAAAGTTGTTGCATCGTAATAAGTCAATTCAAGACCAATTCTGCTCTTAAATAAAGTGAAGTCTAAACCAACTTCAGTAGATTTTGTTCTTTCCGGCTTCAAATCCGCATTATTCTTACGAGAAGGAAGTGAGAAGAATGGTACTGAACCAAATGCAGTCGGTTTATCATATACATCATAGATACTTAATGCTGGAGCATCATTACCTACCTCTGTATAAGAAAGTCTTAACTTACCATAATCTAACCAATCTTGCTTAAGTATTTCTGAGAATACAAAACCTGCAGATACTGAAGGATAGAAATATGTATTATTGGCTTCAGGAAGTGTTGTTGAACGGTCTCTTCTGAAAGTACCATCTACAAACAAATACTTATTAAATCCAATTGTTGCTGTTGCAAATAAACCATCAACTCCAATCGGAACATACGATTCAGATGGAGGTACAGGAGTACCCTTTGAGTTAGAGATTGAATATAATCCATCGACAACAAGATCCGTATTGGTTGTGCTGAAAATAGAGTACAAATAACTTCTTCTAACGTTAGTACCGGCAGTTACATCCAAAGAAATCATCTCTGATAAATTCTTGTTGTAATTGGCAAAAAAGTCATAGTTATATTCTTTGTAACTTCTGTTGTAGATGTTATAAAGACCTAAGTCAACTGATGCTTTATTGTTTCTTTCTTCCTGCTGGTCAAAAGACAAGTCAGCTCCAGCGCGACCTACCAATGATAATCCAGGAAGGACAGTATATTGTGCTGTTATGTTACCGAAGTATCTATTTCTAGAATCCGTTGTATAGTTTTTGTAACGTGCGAAATAAGGATTATCCCAATAAATTGGACTTTCACCTGTTACATCAGCCCAGTTCCAAGTAGCATTAGTGCCTTGTCTGTCATAAGCTTCTTTCAAATCAAGAATGTCCACATTGGTTTGATACCATTGTCTGAAAGAGGTATTAGGGTTTCTGTTACCATAACCTATACCTTGACGACCTGTAGCAGCTTCATTGGTAAAGTTGATATTAGAGCTGATTTTAAATTTAGAATTTGGCTCTAATGATCCACCTATGTTAAACATGTTTTTGTACAAGCTACTATTAGGCATTACACCTTTCTCGTCATTACGGTTGTATCCAATCTTGAAAGTAGAAGTTTTTCCTCCACCTGCAATATTGATACCTTGATTGCTTGAGAAACCTGTTTCATAGAACTTAGAAACCGGATTTTTTGCAGCTACCCAAGGAGTTTTCTTCTTGTAATATGGGTTATTAGGATTCGGATCGACAGATCTCCAGTCATATACCAAGAAATTAGGATCAAAGGCTGCGCCATAAGAACCATCTTCTGTAAATGGCACAAATGGCTCTTCTACGCCCGGAGTCAAGATATCAGAACCTAAGAAACCAGGATTACCAGAGTATGTATAGAAATCAGGACCATATCCGGCACCATACTTATCTTGCTGAGTTATGAAAGTAGAATTGTCAATTTTTCCCCAAGAAAAACCGGAATTCAAAGTAACGTCAAAACTTTCTTTTCTTCCTTTTTTAGTAGTAATGACAACAACACCATTTGCTCCACGGCTACCATATAATGCAGCAGCTGCACCTTTCAATACAGTGATACTTTCAATATCCAGTGGGTTGATGTCGGCTGCACTTGAACCGTAGTCAAATCCTTCACGACCTTGTTGAGTTGAAGAACTTGTCAAAGTAGCATTAGAAGCCGGCACACCGTCGATTACGAACAATGCCTGGTTGTTACCGGTGATAGACTTGTATCCTCTAAGAACAACGTTAGTAGAAGCGCCCATCGTGTTATTGGAACGGATATCCAATCCGGCAACCTTGCCTGCCAGAGCATTAACAAAGTCATTGTTTCTGACGACATTCACTTCATCCCCACTTACTTTTTGAGCAGAAACAGAAAGCTCATTTCGCTTTCTTTCTAAACCATAAGCAGTAACAACAACTTCATCCAACAGTCTCTTGTCAGTTTCTAAAGTAACTGCTACCGTGTTGGACACACCGTCTAAGGTGTATTCTTTAGTAACATAGCCGGTATAGGATACGACCAATACCGAGTTGTTTGAAGGTACTCTCAAACTAAACTTACCGTCTAAATCAGTAACGGTGCCGTCTGTAGTGCCCTTAATCAAAATACTTGCCCCAGCCAATGGTTCAGATTTTTCATCTGTTACCATTCCTGAAATGTTCCGCTGACCGTATGAGATCGCAAAACCAAGGACAAGCAAAAATAGTGTAAACATTGTTTTTTTCATGCCTGAACTTTTTGATTATTTAATTATGAATTACAATATGAGTTTCAAATGTAGCAAACTTATGGAAAATCCTACAATTTATTTTACTTTTTTTAGCTTTTGACAAAAATAATCAATATAAAGTTTTGAGTTACAGTTTTATTTAAGAATTTAATTTATTCATTTTTTTTTGCTATTTCTTTATCATTTCCAATTTATTACATTAATTTTTCTTCAAAAATGTTATCGAATGAGCCCTGCTTGTCCTTTACATTACTATTATAGCGTGACAAGAAAATTCCAAAAACTATTTAACTATCGGATATCATAGTTCATTTTAATCCAAATTCCGCAATAGACAAATACAGAATCGCTTTACGACTCGCAATCCATGATTATTCGAACCTCGGGATATCCCTCATAATCAGCACAATACGGTTTTTCAAATTCTTTATTGCAGAATTACATCTAACTATATCGCAATTATCTGGATCTCAAAGCCATTGAACTTTATTACTTCGTAGCTATTTGGGCATCACCTTAGCACAATTGGCCAATGAAATTTTCTTGTCAGCTATTATCTGCAACTCTTTAATATGAATAAATACTGAACTCTTCAACCGCAAAAAAGGTTAATCCTCCAAATAACCGTATTTACCTCTATTGAAATCCTGATAAGCCATCTCCAATTCTTCATGCGTATTCATAACAAAAGGCCCATAAGCAGCTACCGGTTCGTGAATTGGCTCACCTGACATAAAAAGAATGGTAACATCTTCCGATGCTGTAAATTCAACTTCTTCACCTATGTTTTCAAATAAAACAAGAGAGCCGTTTTCGGCATTTTGTCCATTTACGTTGGCGCTACCATGTACCATCAAAGCAGCTGTATTCCAATTTTCAAGTGTTTTAACCGTAAGCTTAGCATCTTTCTTGAGATGAATATTCATAAGATTAATGGGAGAAAAGGTCTTTGCTGCACTTTTAACACCATTAAATTCGCCTGCAATAATTTCGACTTTTCCCTTACCACCTTCTAAGTCAAAGTAACCAAACTCAGCCGGTGTCAATTTCTGATAACCCGGATTTTCATTTTTAAATGCCTTCGGCAAATTGACCCAAAGCTGTACCATGTGAAACACGCCACCTTGACGACTAAATTCTTTTTCGTGATATTCTTTATGCAAAATACCGCTTCCGGCAGTCATCCACTGAACTTCGCCGGGATTGATAACTCCGCTATTTCCGGCACTATCATGATGAGCCACACTACCCTGATAAGCGATGGTCACCGTCTCAAATCCACGGTGTGGGTGTACACCAACACCTCTTGGGCTTTCACGTGGCGAAAAATCAACCGGCTCATTGTAATCCAATAATAAAAAAGGGCTCAACCGCTGAATACTAATCTTGTCGCTCGGGAAAAAGGTATTTACCCTGAATCCATCCCCCACCATGTGAATTGAATCATTTTTCAAAATCATCTGAATCTTTCTCAATGTCATAATATATATACGTTTATTTATACCATAAACCCCTTGACTACATCGAAAGTTCTGATTTTGAATAGATTGGCACTTTTCTTAATCTACCTTTAGAAATTTACACAAAAAAAGGAAGGATAACAATTATTCTAAAGGAAATGGGGCATAAATTCAACCAAAATTCCGCATTAGACAAATATGGAATAGATTTACAACTCGTAATCAATGGTTTATAGCAGCCATTGAAACAATTTGTACATCAGAGCATCTCTCATAATCAGCACGATACGGTTTCCAAAACCATTATTGCGGAATTCGAGTTTAAAGAATCTCCTATTCGGAAGACACTATCGTTATCCCTAAATTGCACATAAAATGTATAGTCGTCACCTCGACCAATTTTGCTCACGCATCCGATAAGAAACGCTGCATATATGACAGTTACAAGAAAAATATTTTTCAAGGACAGGCTCTTATTATTCGCTAAAAAGCCTATATTTCAACACAGCTCAATTAATCTTTATTTCCCCTGATTTTGAAGCTGAAGTAGTATTTCAGTCTTTTCTTCACTTTCAACAAATTACTATCTTCGGGATCTATCAACCTGTAAAAAGGAGTAGTTTCCAGCTCGCAATATCCATACATAGTTTCATCCGGTTTAAAATCAGCTGTGCTCAATTCAATTTTTTTGATCTTTATGGGAATGGTGACTGTATTTGTAAGTGTGTCCCCTATATTCAGTTTTAACGCTTTGAAGTCACCCATAGTCTCCATGTATTCAGATTGTACATTACCTTGGAATACCCTATGCTCTATTATCGTAGTGCTATAGAAGAAGCCCATTCTGCAGTATAAGGTATCTCCACTATACTTTGAAAATACATACATCACATCAGCATTGAGCTCTTGAGTTTCCTTATCCTGTTCAGTTATCACTGTGGGAACGGTAAACGTATCTTTCCTTTTTACAGGGAACACGACATCATCCAGATTGAGGGTATCTTCCTTGTTACAAGTTATAAAGGCAGTTCCTACGTATGTACCAATCTCACTAAGGTCCCGCAACTCTTCTATCGTATTCGCTTTTTGTATCTCATACGCCGCCATAATGTCTTTATTGATCGTAACTTGTGCTGTCACATTTTGCATCATAATCAATAACGGGAGATAAATAATTGACAACTTACAGAAATTTACTTTCATAGGAATTGTTGTTTTAATTGTTTCATTGTGATTGATCCGCAGGCAGGATAAAAACCTGTTTCGAATCTATTATAAAATACCCTAATGTTTTGATTTCTGCCATAGAAATAGAATAAAGCTCAATACCTCCTTTACTGACAAAGAACAAATTGCTATTGGTCTCCGGATTGCCTCCTGTAAAAGTGCAGCCTAAAAAAATCCCCTGTCCCCAACGGAGAGCAGGGATATGAACATCATAAACAACCAGCTTTTCTGATAACCGTATCGTATCTATGTCGGTCCCTTTAATTCTTGATGAAAAAGACCTATCATCGGTGCCTTTATCAAACGCTACCATAAACTCCTGCTCAGGCATTTCTCCCTCTAAATGAACGCAAGAGAAAAACCAAGAGATTACTATAAAAAAGAGATAAACAAATATTTTTTTCATGGACAGGCACTTTTTACAAATTCTGCATAAGAGTCAGCATTGACAAGATGTTGAATTGTGCTAAGAGTTTCGTATTCGTCAGTTCCATGATATGCCACATCTGCTAAGGCTTGATATTGGTGCATCCATTCATGTATCAGAGTAGTCCATTGACCTTGTTCGCTCCCATTCCAATATACCGGATCACATAATCTAATATCTGTTATCTGGAATCCCGGAAAAGCCCATGCCCAAACGGAAGTTCCACAAAGGCCTTCACCAGTTAATTGGATAGCATAAGTAACTCCAATCGAACGTTTCCTTATGGCAGATAATTTAAACTTAATGACATTTGCTAATATTTTAGAATGGTTTCCTCCAAAATTGGCATCAAGAGCAAGTCGTACGGTACTTGGATTTGTGCCATCATAGTTTGATAATTGTTCTATGATACATTTTAATCTTTCCCTTGCTTTATTATGTCTGTAGAAAAGGATCTCCCTTTGCCCAACCGAACATGTGGGACATGGGGCATCATCGTAAGTTTGGAAGCCCATATCATATAGGAATTCCATTTTTTCTTGATAGGTTTCATATCCTATTTGATTTAACAAATCCGCAGCTTCTCCAAATTCATCTTCACTTATTTCGTCTGCTACACAATTTACATATTCTGGATTTAATATGTCACAATTTCCATTTTGTGCAAGATTAATCGCTTCCAGATGAAAAGCGTTTATCCATGGTTTATTGCTGTAAAAAGTATAATGGTTTACAAGTATCACCAACTCCTGCCGATGATTCAGCAGCCATGTTTTGGTCTCATTATTGTTATCATTGTAACCCAAAAGCTGAAAGTAATAATCTGCCAGAACGCTCATCACACATCTTTCAAAACCATCCGCTCTTTCATTGCAATTGGATGCGATCATGTCCATATAACTGTAGGACAGACGGATATCATAGTAGGCCATTATATAGTTCAGATAGGACCATCTGAAGTTGTCCAATACACATTGCTCTATAGCCGTCTCGGTAGGCGCACACCAGCACTGACCTTTATCTCCCGCATTTATCACGATGTCCAGCGGCACCTTCAGGTTATTTCTTAACTGGATGCCCTGACCCTTCTCGTAAGCATAGGGCTTTTTCTGACAGTCATCCGTACCTGTACATCCATTACATACCGTCACATCGTCAAAGCCATTGCGCCAGTCCCCGTCACAGTCCCGTACATACAGCCAGTCGCACTGTACCTCCCTCGTCTCCAGACTGCCGCCCTGCACAGGATCCCAACAATCGGGCTCCGGCTCAAACTGGTAGTCCACCCAGTCCCAGAAGTCATCCCACCCGTCGCTGATGTCATCCCAGAAGTCCTCCCAGAAGTCGATCCAGTCAGAGAAGTCGATCTCCAGACCTCCGTTTAGCTCAGGATAGCTATACGCATCCCAGAAGTCATCGTATTCGCCGTACAGGTCCTCCATATTCTCCTCCCAATAGCCCCGTACCGCCTGCTCAAAGTTATTGATGTTCGGATGTCGACTGAGGAAGTCATTCCAGTCCTAATCCTCCCAGTTTGGTATGCCGTCCATATCATGATCCAAATGGATCGGCAGGTGGCCCGCTATATACGTGATACGTCGGTCATCGTCATAGCACAGGTTGATAAGTCTCCACGGACATTCTACAGGATTGATCACGCCCGGCGGTGTGTACTGCCCCAGCAGTCCTTCTCCCCGGCATATCCGGCTGCTCATGCCCGCTGAGCTCTTCCTGAATATCTTCTCATTCATCTGCACAAACTGCTTCAGGTAGTAGCGGTATTGCGGATACTCCGCATCCGTCACGGACAGCAACCGCTCCCGGCTCATCGGGTTGTACCGGTACTGGCCGTTCAACGGGTTGCGGTAGGCCACCAGCAGACCCGACAGGCTGTCCGCCCCGTCCCTCGCAAACGGGATGAACACTACCGGAGGACCTGTAGGTCCGTCCTGGTATATCTTCGATTCCAACCACATCGGATAACCTACCCTGCTTATATAGTTATTCGTAAAGTTCTGCGCCGCGTTCTTTGCCGACAAGTCGCTCACCACAGACCGCAGGATCGGATTGGCCGAGATCGGGTAGCTCTCACGAAGCGTAAGGTCGCCACGGCTCCGCTGCAGGTCGAAGAAGTCGCCATTAGCCTGAAACACTGTCTCCGTGGTCAATGAATCCTTACTGCAGCCCACCAGGAACAACATAAATAAAAAAGCCAGCGTCATATAACCTTGTAACCGTACAAGCATAACCGACCGAGTGCTGTTTATTTGTTTCATATCTATTTCTAAGGTTCGATTTTACATTTAGAATCTGTTTTAATTTATTTCTTTCTCAATAGGCTACCAA
Organism: Saprospiraceae bacterium; assembly: GCA_018057925.1. Lineage (GTDB taxonomy): Bacteria > Bacteroidota > Bacteroidia > Chitinophagales > Saprospiraceae > Parvibacillus. The sequence continues at coordinate 73,883 of JAGPCT010000007.1, read as the reverse complement.
TCAATTTTCAGATTAATCTGATTATAAAAGGCAACTTTCTTGACTTTAGCGTCAACAAATCTGGTCGAAAATATTGTCATCGTATTTATATTTTTATAGCGTTTCACTGCCTAAATATACGAATAATTTTATTATTTATCTTAATTATGCATATTATTGGATTTTGCCGTGCTAAGGTCTCATTATACCTATTGTTTCTATCCAATGCGGAATTTGGGTTCAAAGTGGTATGACAACTATAGTTTACTGTATAAAAAAGACCATCGATGCTCGAAGGATGGTCCATTAGATTTGATATTTTTTGATTTTAGCTTTTCAAGTGTCGTGTCAAGATCAAGTAGTATAGCAACTATCAAACCTATTTGTCCGAATAGTGATAATCTATAATGACATCATTAGCAAATAGCTTATTCTGCTGTACAGAAAACTTACTATTCGGGGGAACAAATATAAGCACCATAGTCTGTTTGGGTGACAACTTTAACACTTTATTTTCATAATTAACATTACTAATAAATTTTTGACTCACAGCATCATACAATCTATTATCCTTTGAATCAACCGGTAACCTCAATGACACATTATCATTGTGCGGGTTATATATTAAATAAGTCGGATATGCATCATTTTTTCGATACATATCGGTAGCAAGACAATCCACCATAAGCACTCCTTCCTTTTCTGTAGGATGAATAATGCCTCCAAAAAATCCAACATGGCCACTTCCATAAATTGAAAACATGGTTTCATCCGGCATTCCTGATGCCCACAACGGGCCGTCACCTTGAGCAAAGGGTGACCGGTGTTCAAACCCCTTGATGGTCGGATGTTGTACGATACCTTCATAAGCAATCACATTATTGGTAATCGCTTTCTTACCGGGCAAAGCCTGAAGAGAATCAGGAATATCATAAGGATAAAACAAACGGGAAGCATTGGAAGCATTGAGTAGCCATTTGGCAATGGATGCGGCATATTGCTGGTCATAGCGCACCATTGGTATTAGAGGCCATGCCAAATCAAAAGTATTCATAGCAAAGCCATATCCACCCTTATCCTTGGTACTTCCATATAATCCGGATATATCGTAACCATTCCATCTGCCTGTCAAGACACCCCAGCCATCCCGATTGACCGAAGTACCGTCAAATGTCCAGTTTAAAAACTTCAAAACATCGTAATCTTTTCCTAATTCAGCATTGAGTCGTGCAGCCAAGTACGCCCCAAACGGCATAAAAAGTTCATAGTTTCTATTTTCCTTTTGATTCTGCAATGCGTGCAATGCCATCTCGGCACCTTTAAGATATTTCTCTTCTTTAAACTTTATATAAGCAGAATATAGTACAAATGCATATCCGGCAGCCACATCTTCCTGAGTTGGTATGTGATTTGTACCGCCTTTCATTTTATCAAAATCAAAATAGGAATAGGAATAGTTGTCTTTCAATAATAGTGCTGAAGTCAAGAACTGATCGGCAATCTTTCTTTGTAAATCCTCAATTCCATTGACCTTAGGATAATAATTAGCCATGCCGTAAAACAATACATTATTATAAATATCATACCAGTAATCATTGCCGTATCCCCCACCAATGTGGGCTTTTTTACTTGTAAAATTCATGATTACATTCCAGCCATTATCTTTATTGAAAAAATTTTTAGTCATTTCAACATAATTCATCCCATTTTGATTGGCTTTGTCCACTCCGACTAATGTTGCACCTATAATTGAACCAAGCGCACCTATCGCTTCATGGTTCTCTCCGTCATTGACTGTTGGTCCTTCTCGAATATCGCCTATTGCCGTATATAACCCAAAGGTATTCTGCGGAAAGTTCCGTTTCATCGAATCTATCCAAATAAACGGACGAAATTCACCTTTTTCTTCAAAATTATATACATATTTATCAAAGTCTAAAGCCGTTTTACGCCAATCTTTCATAGCATAAGGCGTGGGCATATCCGGCATCTCATCGACTCTTGGAATAGCAATCTGAACAAGCGTTTTTGACGGAGGAGGAATATTAATTTGTTTACTCGTGCACGACAAAAAAAACAAGGTTGAAAATAAAATAATAATCAATAGAATTCTCATATCAATAAGTATCAAGATGAATGTATTAAGAACGGTTGACATCTGAGGCTTCCTTAAAGCCTTTATCTTTCACAATTTTTCCGGCTATCCCTATAGAAAACAATTGTATTGCAGCTATCACAAGCAGGGCATATCGAAGAGCGACATATTCACTGACATATCTAGCCAAGACTATAAACAAGCCACAACCGATGAGTCGCCCGGCTAATAAACCGATTTCATGATTGAAGATATATGCAAAGTTGTTGCGTCCTTCTTTGTTGGAAACAAAATCTATGACTTGCAGCTGTATCGGAAAATATGCTATATCTAACAGTGGTCGGGCAAAACTGAGACATACTACGAAAAGTATGGCTCCAACTGCTGAATATAAAGAAGCATTGAATATTGCTCCAATCATAAACAATATTAAACCAATGGTGAAAATCTTCATCCGATGTTCCGGCTTTGTCAATCTTCCTAAAATATACAAAAGGATGGCCGACAAGAAGGCAGCGATAGACAAAATAGTTCCTAAGCTTCCTTCTTCACCCACCAGTGTTCTAATAAGCATAACGGGAGCTGTAACAATATAACCCTGAGCTACTCCTTTGAGCACGGATAATGATAACATTTTATACCAAAGTGGATGGAATTTAAAAAATATAAATGGTGTCTTAGCCGGGTTTTCAAAGTGACCTCGATGCACTAAAATCGAAGAAACAACGGTCAATGTAAAAACAAATCCGGCCAGACAATAATAGGCGACATTGATATTTCCTGCAAACCAGCCATTTGCCTTTGTGGATGCAATAAATGCTCCGGCACCAAAAGGTATAATTATCCCTGCTATCGTATAAAAAAATGTCTCTATACCATAATAATAATTTCGATTATCATTATTGGTGGTATTAAGTGCCAAAAAATCCCGATTCGCCCAAAAGAATCCATACGATAAGCCCATAATCAAACCCGTCCCAAATATCCCCCATGTTGTAAGTTTATCCAGAGACATCATCGCTGCCATAGAAATGCCGCTCAACAACATACCCAAAGAATAAAGCCTACTAATTTTGAAATAATTGAGAAGGAATCCATTCAATGCGAAGGTTGCCGGAATTCCAATATATAATGCCAGCTGGAAGATGACGACCAAGCTGATATCGCTCGAATTGCGCATTATATAGGCGCCTATAAACAATTCAATTATGGGCAAGACCAAAGCATAGATCAGGTTGGTCAACAGCAAAACCCGCATGGGGAGTGGGTGTGATTTAAAAAAAATTAATTCTTTACCTATCATCTTTTATTTTTCATCGATGGTTAGAAGCAATGTTTAAGGCAAGCTGAGGTTCTAATGAATTCAACACATCACTTATTTTCAATATTCCGAAACAAATCACCTCATCCGACGCTCCGTAATATAAGGTTATTTCATCATCCTGAACTATATGTCCATTAGAAAATACAACATTTCCAAAGAAACCATTTTTCTCATAATCCATCTCCGGGCTCAATATCGGCTCTATGGAGCGTGCCAATACCTTTGATGGATCGTCTAAATCTAAGAGCACGGCGCCTAAGTGATAGACATGATTATAATCAGCTCCATGATATATCTCTAACCAACCCAAAGGTGTCTTTATGGGAGAGGCTCCCGCACCAACTCTCGCACAGTCCCAATGTCCGGGTCGAGTTGTCAAAACACAAGTATGATGACCCCAATGAATAAGGTCAGGTGAGCTGGAAATCCAAATGAAATTCCCGCCTAAATCCACTCCCGACGGTCGATGTAAAGCATAATAGCTGTCGCCAATTTTTTCTTGAAAAATACAACAATCCTTATTATGAGGAGAAAAAATCATCCCTTCCCGTTGTATATTACGCCAATCTCGAGTACGCATCAAACCGACACCAACGCCATAAGGAGAGACTTGTGTATAAGTCAATAAGTATTCCCCATCGATACAATTGACCCGACAATCTTCTATGCCATAAGTCTCTTGCGAACCCATACCAAATATCCGGGTAGGAAGATGCCGGGGTTCATAAAAGTTGATACCATCATCGCTACAGACCAAACAAAGGTGCGACATCGTAGTTAAATAGGACTTACCTGCATATTTTATAATCCTAGAATCGCTCAAGTCAATCTCAGGACTATCCTCATCAAATTCCATGATCTCGATCTGATTATCCCCATTATTAATCGGAAAAGAGATAGTCCCTGATTTTTGAACAGGCCTTTCTGCAATACGCAAAACAAGCCACACCTTCCCTTCAAAAGTAAAAACACCCGGGTTGAGAACACATTCTACGACAAATCCATCTTGACTTGGCTTGATATCCTTTGTTGACAAAATGGGATTATTTTCATATCTTTTTATCATAAAGAAGCAATAAATAATTTAAATAAAGGGGGCAAGCCCAATGCACCCACCCCCTAAAAACAGTAAAGTACTATTTGACTTGAAACTTGACACTTCCCAAGCTGTGCTCATTAGACACAAAGTTCAGGTAATAAACACCCGGACTTAAATTGGATGTAGATACACCAAAGCGATGTGCCGGCAATGTTCCTGCTTCATATCGCAATGCACCTACCTGTCTTCCTTGTACATCCATGACACGGATTAACATCGATGCGGCAGTGTTGAACCGATGTTCGACCCATATTTTGTCTGTTGTAGGATTAGGATAAACAGATTCTACCAAAGCAGCCATCTCATCGTCCATACTTTTAGTACCCGTAGTACCACTGTTAAATAGTTTAGTTGCTTCTTCAGCTGTAATAGCTTTGTTGTACAATTTAATTTCATCTAAAGCTCCATGGAAATACTGCCCACCTTCAACCGGATTGCTTGCCATACAGAATGGAAGTGCTGTAGAGTTTAGCAAGCCGGGTGCGGAAACTTCATTTACCATTTCACCATTAACGTATATACGGTTGTTGACTCCATCGTGTGTCATGATGACATGCCACCAGAAACCAGGAACCATTTCATTTCCGTCTTTAGAGTCCATATCAGAGATCAGTGATGGAAATTGTGTGGTTTTAGAATTTGTTGTAAACACAATACGCGTATGCTTAGGCAAGGAAATCTTCCATCGCTCGCTCCAATGTCCAAAGTCCAAAACATAGGCTTCTGCATCATTTGGATTAACTTCATCAACTCGAATCCAAAATGCAATAGTCGCAAAGTCAGAAATAAGCTGAACAGCATTTGGGACTAAAACTGAGTCCTGAACTCCATCAAACTTAATATTCTGTGCTCCACCATTGGGATGTGTTGATGTTTCGAAAGTGGCATCTCCACCTATCACTCCATGATTGTTGTAAGGTGTAGCATCGTTGGCATTGCCCTCAAATGGGTAATAAGCCACCAATCCTGCTTCGCCGGCATCTACTTCTTTTGTTGTACTCAGTGTTAATTCTGAAATCTCAGAATTGTTGCCAGCACGGTCAAATGCATATATCTCAAAAGAATACAGCGTCTCTGCGTCAAGGTTATTTACCAATATGGAGACGGCATTGCCGGACAAAGTATCATATACAAATCCATCGACTGACACGACATACCCTTTCACTTCTCTATCATCTGTAGAAGCCTCCCAGAATAATAATACCGAATGTGCGCCTGCTGTCCCATCCAGGTTACCCGGTGCGGTAGGAGGCGTTGTATCCGGAGTCTCATCTTCACCTGTAGTAACTTGTAAGGTAGATATTCCTGATTCATTTCCTTCCGCATCCACTGCACTAACTCCAAAAGAATACAAAGTAAGTGGTGCCAATCCCAATAACTTATGTTCTATTTCGCTGGTTGTAGCAACAACAGAACCATCCTGATACACATTATAGGCGACAACGCCAACGTTATCCTGTGAAGGAGACCAATTTAACTGGACATTGGTATTTTTAACATTTGCTGTAATATCAAGTGGAGTAGATGGAGCGTCCGTATCCATATGAGGTTGCTCAACGGATTGTTCTGCATACAAGGCAGCAACTTCAGCATCATTCAAAGCAATATTATAGATTCGGATTTCATCCAAGCTACCCTCAAAATAATTACCTCCATCTATTGGGTTATATCCTATCCCCAAAGGATGTGTAGTGCTGTTGAGCGTACCGGCAACCGCTTTGCTAGCGACTTCCAAACCATTGAAATATATTTTATCATTCACTCCATCGTGTGTCATCACTACATGCGTCCATGCGCCCGGAGTGATGGAGCTACCGCCGCTATCCATATCAGAAATACCGGAAGAGTTGTTGGTTGTAAATACTAACTTACCATGACTAGGCAAAGATATTTTCCATCTCTCCTGCCAACCTCCGTTAGAAAGGATAAATGCTTCGCCTGTAGCAGGGATATTCTTTGCATTGATCCAAAAAGCAATAGAAGTAAAGTCAGAGTTTTGTTGCTCAGAATTGGAGGCTGTCATCTCGTTACTCGCTCCATCAAAGCTAAAGGCCTGATTGGCATTATCAAATCGATCCTTAGACACCTGTGCACCATTGGCATTTGCATTATTTTTATAAGGAGAGGAATCATCGGTATTGCCTGAAAATGTATAGTTGGCAACGAGTGGATCCGTGATGGTAGGTGCGTCTTTCTGAGCATTATAGAGATCAGCTATTTCAGCGGAAGATAAAGCACGATTGTATATCGTAACGTCATCTAAGCTTCCCTTCATAAAATTTCCACCATCTATAGGATTCCATCCAAGTCCGAGTGCTGCCGTTGTATGATTTAATGTTCCGGCAACAGCCTTTCTGTTGGCCTCAACGCCATTAATATAAATTATATCATCTGTACCGTCATGTACAGCAACGATATGAGTCCATTGTCCGGGTACAATAGCATGTCCATCTCCTGCATCCATATCGGAGATTCCAGAACTCGCATTAGTAGTAAACACAACTTTTCCATGGTTAGGAACCGATATTTTAACACGCTGTTGCCAGCCCCCATTGGAAATTAGAAATGCTTCGCCGGAAGGAGGCAATTCATCTAAGTTGACCCAAAGGCTGTATGTAGCATAATCTGAATTAAGCGCAATAGAATTAGTTGCACTTACAGAAGAGGCGCCATCGAAATGAGCCGCATTATTGGCCCATCCAAATCTATTTTTTGTATAAGTTACATTACCATCAGCATCATTTTTATACTGAGAATCATCAATATTATTACTATTAAATAAATAGGATGCTGCGATATCAGATGCACTGCCCGTAAAAGTGGATTGAGAAGTATATAAATCAGCTACATCCTGATCAGACATTGCATAATTATAGATCTGCACTTCATCAATATTCCCATCAAAAAAGCTTCCATTGTCTATGGCATCAAATCCGATACCAAGTGGAAATTCTGTATCATTGAGTGCTCCGGCTACATCCTTGGAATTTGCCAAAGCACCATTGATAAATATTTTATCTTTTGTTCCATCACGAATAGCTACTACGTGAGTCCATTTTCCGGGGATTATTTCGTTTCCGCCGCCAGCATCCATATCAGAGATACCCGATGTAGAATTGGTTGTAAAGACTAATTTTCCGTGTGAGGGCACGGATATTTTGATGCGTTGCTGCCATCCACCGTTGGAGACGACAAAGGCTTCACCGGAAGGTGGCAATGTATTGGCATTAATCCAGAAACTAATGGTTGTATAATCCGAATTCAGAGCATTGGAATTGGAAGCGACAAAGGTTGATAACGCTCCATCAAAACCCATCGAACTTTTTCCAAAACCAAACCTATCCGTATGATTGCCTACATTGGACACTGTAGCATGATTGCCAAAAGAAGAAAAATCTTGTCCACTTCCGTTCATCTTATAATTGGCGACCATCTGAGGAGTGACACCCGGAGCAGTACTTTCTGCAGTATATAAGTCAAAAATCTGTGTTGCATCTAATGCTTCTCCAAAAACCTTTATATCATCTATAGAGCCATTGAAAAAGTTGGCATTATCAATAGGGTTATATCCAAATCCGAAAGAAGCTGTCGTATTATTAAGATCGCCGGGGGCATCTTTTGAATTGGCTAACTGTCCATCTAAATAAATCAAGTCCTTAGTACCATCTTGAACAAAGACCCAATGCTGCCATATACCCGGCTTCATCTCATGATTATCACCGGCATCTACATCGACAATACCATTGGAGGTATTGGTCGTCCAAACCGGTTTGCCATGATTGGGAACAGAAACCTTGTATCTTTCCTGCCATCCCCCATAAGAAAGGAGGAACATTTCTCCCTGAACAGGGATCTCATTGACACGAACCCACATAGAGATAGTGGTGTGCTGTGTATTAAATGCATTGTCGGAAGGAATCCACAATGCACTCTGAGTACCATCAAAGGAAACTGCGCTTTTTGCTATGCCAAATCTATCCTGATTTAGCTTTATACCATTGACAGAGGGTTGCTTCCCTGACACTCCTTCCGTGATATTGCCGGAGAAGTCGAAGCTGATTATTGGACTTTGAGCCGCTAAGGAAAAACTCCCTAACAGACAAAGTAGAAGTAGGATTGTAAAATAATGTAATTGTCTCATAACAAATATTTTTTTCACGTACAGTTATAAATTAAGCCCAAAAGACTCTTATTGACCGGTGTAAAAGTAAAATCTATCAAAACATCTTTATGATACTTTTACAGTAAAGTATAATATTATTATGAAATTAAAACAAATTTATGCCAAACATTATTTTGAGGCTTTATAAACCGTTATAATTATATTGTTTTTCTTTTTGTTGTCTTAGAGGGAATTAATTTATATTTAATCTAAATAATAATTACCTTAGCGCCTTATTATCGGGAATCAATCCTGAATAGTTTTAGAATATTAAGGAGGGCAAACCATGCAAAATATAAATTTATCGCCCATAGAAGGGATGTCAGAGCGTCGCAACTACTTTGCACTACCGATTGTACAGAGTAAAAAAAAGAAAGAGTGTTGTAAAAAGTATAAAAAAGGGAAAAGATGCAAGTCTTGTCCGGGAAAAAAGAAGCATTAATTCTTTTTCAATTTATTAATTTTCAGCTTCAGGGAATGGATGCCCGGCAAGCTGTCCCGGCGGGTATTTTGGAAGAAAGTCATTGAATAAGTCCCCTTTTCTTTGAATTTAGCGACAGGCTGTATGGCTATTGGCGCCAAAAGGTAGTCACCGCTTTTCTCCCCCATCCAGTTGCCTGAAGGGTCGGCAAATTCAAGTGACAATACATCCACCTTAGTTGTTTTATCCGGATAGCGAGATTTTATTTTCACATAGCAATTTTCAAATGGGAATGCATCTGTATGTTTGACATCTAATTCCATTGTATATAGCTGTGCCGTATCGGGTATGTCGAAAGTAAAAGTGAGAGTATCATTGTAGCTCCATATATCTCCTGCCAATTCTTCTTCATGGCTATAGATATTTCCGGTACAGGAAGAAAAGGCTATTACTCCAATGAGCCCCATTAACCTTAATACTCCATTTCTCAATTCGTACAATTTCATCATGATTTTATTCATTCAAGTGGATTGCTTTAACAGATACTATTTGCAAAAATACACTTTCCCTTCAAAATTCAACAATTGTCGAATTAGAAGTGTGTATAACATATTTCCCTCTCATTCTTTCTTCCATTCAAATCTGACTCTTTCATTGATATTTAAACTCTTTGGAAGGAATGACTTCATTATTTGGTTCTCCCGCTTCAGGGGAGATAGAGGGGAAAAATAATGAAGTCATAAGGGGAATTTGTTACACACACAATACAATAAACAAAGGGTTTAACCTTTCACCATTAAAGACCACTATTCAGTTGAAAACATCAATACTTTCAATCTTCCTAATTTTCAAACATTTCCTTCATACGTTGAAAGAAGCCTTTGGATTGTTTGGTCGGGTCGGGACTAAAGTTAGGCATACTTCTCAATTTATCCAACAACGCTTTTTCTTCGTCATTGAGTTTTTGAGGTGTCCATACATTAACCTGAATAAGTTGATCTCCTCTTCCATATTGCTGGAGTGCCGGGAGTCCTTTACCTCTGAGACGGAAGATTTTTCCGGATTGGGTACCTGCCGGCACTTTTATCCTTGCCTTGCCATCGATTGTAGGCACTTCGACGGAAATACCTAAGGCAGCGTCTGCAATATTGATATTTAGGTCATAGAGGAGGTTATTATCGTCTCTTTCAAGGGATTCATGGGGAATTTCTTCGATTGTAATTATCAAATCACCTGCCGGGCCGTTCTTCTTGCCTGCATTGCCTTTACCGGACATCGATAACTGCATGCCATCAGCTACGCCAGCCGGAATATCAAACTCGATGGTTTCTTCTGCCTGTACTCGTCCATCGCCTTTACAATTGGTACAATTGGCGGTAACGACTTTACCCGACCCATGGCATGTAGGGCACGTTGCAGTGGTCTGCATTTGACCTAAGAATGTATTTCTCACTTGGCGTACAGCTCCCTGACCATTACAGGTAGTACATGTTTTGACAGATGATCTATCTTTAGCACCAGAGCCGCCGCATGTATGGCAACTTACACTTTTGTTGACTCTAATTTTCTTTTTGACACCTGAATTGATTTCTTCTAGGGTCATCTTTATCTTTATTCGAAGGTTGCTTCCGCGTTGACCATTATTCTGTGAACGGCTTTGTCCGCCACCAAAGAACGAACCGAATGGGGAATCTTCAAACACATTTCCGAAGTTGGCAAAGATATCTTCCATGGTCATACCGTGACCACCGAATCCGCCGCCACCATAATTAGGATCTACGCCGGCATGGCCCATTCTATCATATCTCGCCCGCTTATCCGGATTGCTCAAAACTTCGTAAGCTTCGGCAGCTTCTTTAAATTTTTCTTCTACACCTTTGTCACCCGGATTCCTATCCGGATGGTACTGCATAGCTATCTTGCGATAGGCCTTTTTAAGCTCTGTCTCATCGACACCTTTCGAAACTCCAAGGACTTCGTAATAATCACGTTTTGACATAGTCAGAAATTAGTTTGCTTTTTTAAAAATAAAATTAAGACTATGCCCCAACAACCACTTTTGCGTGACGAATCAACTTATCGTTGAGTAAATAACCTTTCTCAATGGTATCGATTACTTTGCCTACCATGGATGGATCAGGCGCTTGAATGTGCGATATGGCATCGTGTAGTTCAGGATCGAAAACATCATTATTAGATTCTAAAGCAAGGAGGCCTTTGGAATTTACCAATGTTTGCAATTTTTTATAAACCAATAAAACGCCTTCAACAAACCCATCTTGCTCTGCCATCTCGTCAGCTATTTTTTTTGTCCTGTCAAAATCATCCAGAACAGGCAGCAATGCTGACAATATGTCTTGTGACGCTGTCTTTATGAGCTCATATTTCTCTTTTTGAGTCCGCTTTCTGAAGTTTTCGAACTCGGCAAAAAGTCGCAAATTCTTATCTTCGAGTTCCGCAATCCTTGTTGTGAGTTGAGTGACTTCATCCTCAGTGCCTGTTGAATCTACTACACCATCGTCAATCAATTCATCGTTATTATCTATTTGATCCATATTTTCTTTATCGTTATTTTGCATAGCTATCTGAAATTTCTTATTTTATATGCAAAATCGCTTCCATACATTACAATCAAGACATTTTGACATAAAGATTATTATAGGAGTACAAATAATATCGACTGGATATCCGCAATTGTCCAATCAGAACAAAAATGGTGGATTGATTTATAAATCAATTTGGTTTAAACTTTTCATATACACGCTTTTAACCCAAATTCCGCATAAGACAAATACGGAATCGATTTACGACTTGTAATCAAATGATTTTTCGCACATCGGAACGTCCCTAATCATCCGTACTATACGGCTTTTCAACACCATTGTTGCTGAATTCGGATAAAAATGAAAATATAAAGGCTATAACTATCAACACATTAGAATCTTATTACAAAACAAATAAGTTCAAAATACGTTTTAATACCTTTGATTGTGAGATTTCAAAAATAGTTATTTTACATTTGCCACATATTTTTGATATATGAAACAAATATCCTTGATATTCTTTTTCTGTTGGTTCTTCCAAAGTATTTCTGCTCAAAGTATCGAGTTGGCAAGGCAATATTACGAAGATGCTGAATACGAAAAAGCAGCGTCCATATATCAGTCTTTGTGGAATAAGAATAAGGCTAACACGACTTATTTAGACGCCTTGACGGATTGTTACATTGCCTTGAAAGATTATGACGCTGCCGCTAAGGTCGTCTCCGGCGCTGTTGAACAATTTCCGGGGCAATTACATCTGCGTGTTTCTTATGCTTCGCTTTTATCTAAAATGGACAAAACTGCTGAAGCAGAAAAGCAATACAAAATAATTTTAAAAGATTTGCCTGCCAATCCAAGTATCATCCTCCTTACAGCCAGAGCATTGGATCGCACAGGAAAGTCTGAACTCGCCATACAAGTACTTGAGAAAGGAAGAACACTCATTCCTCCGGGAGCCATCTTTACCTATGATCTAAGCCAACTGTATATGAAGACTGGCCAGCAGGAGAAAATGCTTGCCATAGCGATAGATCAACTTATCGAAGATCCGGCATATTATAACTCATTTACTTCTACTATACAACGCAGCTTTACCAATGATTCGGAATATGACAATTTGTTAAAGGTAGTCTTCCAAAAGGTTCAACAGTATCCGGAAAATGCCCAACTCATTGAATTACTTGCTTGGATTTACATACAAAAAAAGGACTTTGTCAATGCGATGAGACAGCTCAAAGCACTGGATATCAAATTGGGCAACAACTATTCGAGGGTGTATTCTTTGGCCTTGACTGCGTACAATGAAGGTCAATATGATGTCGCAATTTCAGGCTTTGATTATATCATGGAGAAAGGTCAGGCTAATCCCTATTTTTATGAAGCTGCGCGATACAAAATGAAATCCTTAGTGGACAAAAGTATTGTCAAAGCCGAAATATCGCCTCAAAATCGAACACTCATCGATAAAGGGTACACAGACCTGATAAATGCCTATTCTGAAACAGGAAGAACCATCTATCTGGTATATGATTATGCTGAATTTCTCATGTTATACCACCATGATTTAGACAAGGCTATTGCGATTTTACAAGGTGTTGTTGATAAAAAGAACAATAATCCACCTACATTAGCTGAAATCAAAATAAGGCTTGCTGATTATCTGCTCATAAAAGGAGAGAGATGGGATGCGTCATTGTTGTATAGTCAAGTGGATAAAGACTTCAAAGAGGGCAGCATAGGACAAGAGGCAAGGTTTAAAAATGCGAGACTTTCTTATTTTGTCGGAGATTTTGACTGGGCACAGGCGCAGTTTGATGCCTTAAAAACAGCGACAACCAGAATGATTTCCAATGATGCAATCGATTTAAGTGTATTTATTCAGGAAAATATGGGTATGGATTCGACCTTTGCAGCGTTGAAGGAATATGCTGTTACCGAACTTTTAATCTATCAAAATAAATTACCTCAAGCACTTGTCCAATTGGATTCACTCCTGGCTCAATATCCCAACAATGCGCTAGATGATGATGTATTATATGCCAAAGCACATATCTATGTCAAGATGAAGGAATATGACAAGGCTATTGCTTGTTATGAAAAAATATATACCGACTATAAAGAAGAAATCAGGGCGGATAATGCCATGTATGAACTAGCTCAACTTTACGACCATATATTGGATAATAAAGAAAAGGCTAAAAATCTATATGAGCGATTGTTCAACGAATATAGTGATAGTGTTTTTTCGTATGACGCACGCCAAAGGTTCAGGACACTAAGGGGCGACGTCAATCAATGACTTCCAGAACAGTAAAAAATTAAACAAAAATGGATCCGGAAAAAAATATTTTTGAAAAAATATTTGGTCATGTGAAAAAGAAAGCAATACATTTGTGGCGTTGAATTAATACAGAATGATTAACAATTTTTCAAATATGATGTGTATGTGTATGCGATTAAATGCGCAGGGGCATCTATTTGAATAAAAGATATATAAATTTATATTTAAAAAGCCTCTGCCGACAAGCAGGGGCTTTTTTTATGTTTAAAACAATTCAAATAAAATGAATAATATTCTCAGAAATAACACAATGGCAACTATGATGATGCACATGATGATGTGTTGTCGTCAAAGCTATTGCCAAAGGTTACAATCGGGATAAAATCATATTAAAGATTTCTCATTTTCTCACAGTCCTTTTGGCAAAACCGAAAGGACTTTTTTTTTGCAACAAATTAATTATTAACTATAAAAGTATTTAACATGAGTCAATTAAATTTTTCAACAAAGGCATTAAGAACAGGAGCAACTCCCGAAATAAACAGAGCCTCTATCCAGACACCTATATTCCAGACGGTGTCCTATGTTTTTGAAAGTACGGATCACGCAGCAAGCGTCTTCAATCTATCTGTTGCTACACCCATCTATACACGTCTCAACAATCCGACCAATGGTGTGTTGGAACAGAGGCTTGCTACTTTGGAAGGTGGCATAGCGGCGGTTGTTACGGCTTCGGGACAGGCTGCTTTAGCCACGACTTTTTTAACAATATTACAGTCAGGCGACCACCTTGTTTCTTCCAGCAGTATATACGGTGGGTCTTACAATTTACTCAATCACACGCTCAGAAAATTTGGCATTCATACAACCTTTGTAGATTCTGACGACCCTTCCAATTATCTATCTGCCATCCGCCCTAATACCAAGGCAATATTTATTGAATCGGTAGGCAATCCCAAACTCGATGTCTTAGACATAGAGGCTATTGCCCATATTGCCAACAAAAACAACATTCCACTTATCGTGGATAACACCTTGGCTACACTATATCTTCTTAATCCAATACAACACGGAGCCAATGTCGTCATCCATTCGATCACCAAATACATATCGGGCAATGGATCTTCATTAGGAGGTGCAATAATTGATGGGGGCAACTTCGACTGGGCCAATGGCAAATTTCCCGCCTTTTCCCAGCCCTCAGATGGTTATCACGGATTGGTCTTCACCGATCATTTTGGTAAGGCAGCACTCACCGGGAAGCTGGTAGCTGAAGGTTTACGTGACTTTGGCAGCGCTTTGAGTCCTTTCAATGCATTCCAGATACTTCAAGGATTAGAGACACTTTCTCTTCGCATAAGAAAACAAAGCGATAATGCACTTGCGATTGCCAAATGGCTCGAAGCGCAGGATGAAGTAGCATGGGTCAATTATCCCGGCTTAGAATCCAGTGAATACCACAATTTGGCGAAAAAATACCTTCCGGAAGGTCAAAGCGGTATCGTCACATTTGGCCCGAAAGGTGGCTACGAAGCTGCAAAAACTATCGCAGACTCAACACAACTATTTACGCTCATGGCTAATTTTGGTGACTCTAAGTCGCTAATTATACATCCTGCTTCGACAACACATCAGCAGCTTTCCGATGAAGAACAGGAACAATCCGGTGTAAGCCCTGATTTAATCCGTCTTTCCATCGGTTTAGAGGATATTGAAGACCTGAAACAAGACTTGAAAGCAGCTTTAAAACAGGCAAATCAATTAGCCTTAGTGGGTTAATTCAAGTTAGGCAATATTCATTACTATAAAAATGTCATCAATTTATCATGAGTAAACAAATTGAAATCAGGATTGAAAAATACTTTCTTCCCGATGGAAAGTCCATAAACATTACTCTGACGGGGCATGTATATGGAAAGCCCTTAGGCAAAGCCCCTGTTGTGCTCATCAATCATGCTTTAACCGGAAATAGTCAGGTTGCAGGTGAATCAGGATGGTGGAAAAGCCTCATTGGCGTGGACAGGACCATTGACTTGAACGCATTTACGGTCATTGCTTTCAATATTCCCGGCAATGCTTTGGATCCTCACTCCCACTCTATTCTCCCATTATACAAAAGCTTTACCACGAAGATTATTGGTGATTTATTTTGGAAAGGATTAGAATGTTTAAACATCCACCGGCTATACGCTATAGTCGGTGGAAGTTTAGGCGGGGGGATTGCCTGGGAGATGGCATTTCTAAAGCCTTTATGCATAGACCACCTCATCCCAATAGCTTGCAGCCCGACATCGTCCGATTGGTTGATTGCCAATGTATTGGTTCAGGAAAACATCTTAAATCATTCAGACAACCCTATCCAAGATGCCCGTATGCACGCTATGTTGATGTATAGAACTCCCGAATCTATCCACAATAAATTTCGATTTCGCTTCAATCGCAATGAGAATCAATATATGGTTGAGAGTTGGTTGCGATATCATGGTGATGCATTGAAGAATCGATTTGGACTACAATCTTATAAGTTGATGAATCATCTATTGAAGACCATAGGTGAAGACCAAACCTGGAACCAGATGCTTGAATTTGCCGGGTTGTGCAACATTAAAATCCATATTGTTGCCATCGATACAGATTATTTATTTACGTTGAAAGAACAATGGGAGACATATAAACTATTGCGACGTCGTAAAAAAGATATTTATTTCTATAAAATTAATTCCATACACGGTCATGATGCATTTCTTATGGAATACGAACAACTAAACCATTTCCTTAATCCCATCTTTAAAAGAGATAGCAATGAAAAATGCAATAAAATCAATACAACCTACGAGGTTGACTCAATATGACGACAATTCAAGTCCCTCTATAACAACTGGAACAAGAGGTGTACTGAATAGAAAAAATATTGATGTAAGTAATAAAATCAAAATACATTCACCCTTAATTTCAGGCGAGAATATCAAACTATCGAATGAAAAACCGACAAAAATCAACATCGCCATCTTTGGCCATGGTACTGTCGGAAGAGCTCTTATTCGCCAAATTACTGAATCAAGACCACACATTTTAGCCCGCAAAAACCTTGATCTCAATATTTTTGCTGTTGCCAATTCGGAAAAAATATGGTTGGATACAAATGGTATTTCTGACGATTGGGAAACTAAATTATCTAGTGAAGGACAACCGTATTCAATCGCAAAAGTTCTGCGATATGCGCACCAACATGCATTAGAAAACCTGATTGCTGTGGACAACACAGACTCCGAATCATTTGTTGACAACTATTTTCCCCTTATTAAAGGAGGCTTTGACTTAGTGTCTTCAAATAAAATTGGCAATGCACTTACGTACGAATTCTATAGTGCCATACGAGATGAATTAAAAATACACAAAAAAGAATATAGATACGAGGCCAATGTCGGTGCGGGACTGCCACTGATCGATACCATACGTGTGCTTCACTTATCGGGTGAAAATATCACCAAAATCCAAGGAGTATTCTCAGGTAGTCTAAGCTACATTTTCAATCGTTTCTCGGAGTCTAATCAAAGCTTCAGCTCTATTCTTTCGGAAGCTATGAAATTAGGTCTGACAGAACCCGATCCCCGGTTAGACCTATCAGGGGCGGATGTCGGCCGCAAGCTTTTGATCCTGGCTAGAGAGCTTGATTTGAAAAATGAAATGGAAGATATCCGGATTCAGAACCTAATTCCTGAAGGTTTGAGAGACTATTCGCTTCCTCATTTTCTGTATCATCTAAATGATGTCGATTCTCATTTCGAAACAATCAGAAAAAAGACTCGACCCGATCATGTCTTAAAATATGTAGCGTCATTAAGTGAAGGGACTCAGATGGAAAAGGGTAAATTACAGACCGGATTAATAGAGGTGCCTTTAAGTTCACCCCTTGGCTTATTAAAAGGCTCGGATAATTACTTCGAAATTTATACAGAGTCCTATGGCAATAATCCCATTATTATTCAGGGCGCCGGCGCCGGAGCCAACGTCACAGCACGCGGCGTCTTTGGCGATATCCTGAAGATAGCAGATCGGTAGTGTACCTCAAAAGACGCTCTATTTACTTAGTCAATGACAACAAGCTTTCCGCTATATCTTCGCTTACTATCGGACAATGTCAGATCAAGGATGTAAGAACCGGCATCTATATTGGAAATACCCAAAGTGAAATTGTTTTTCCCTATGGTATAGCCCTTATTCCATTGTTTCATTACCCTTCCTGACATATCGGTAACCTTGATAAAAGCAGTACCGGATCCTGTTGTTTCCAAGTCGAAGGAAGTAACCGTCCTTGCCGGATTGGGATAAATATTGAGTTGAATAGCCCTATTCAAAATTGATGTCGGTAGATAGTTATCGATATAACAACCGGGATCTACTTGATAAGGCGCATCTAAAATATCCGTCTTTGCACTGATGAAGTCTTGGAAATAGGTTTCTTCCAGCACTCTGTCACTTGCTCCCAACCAGTCCTGCAACAAAGCAGTAAACACATTGCGATAGTCTTGTCCCAGGCCTATAAAGTCATTGCCTTCACCTACTAAGGACAAATCAGGGTTAGTTCCTATAACACCAGATTTGATAGGTGTTCCGAAGAGAAACATTGGTGCTATAGTACCGTGATCTGTTCCGCCTGATCCATTTTCTTTAGGGCGACGTCCAAATTCTGAAAATGTAACGCCTGCTACTCTCCCGTCCAATTCCATCAATTCCAAATCATTTTGGAAGGCCTGTATGGACTCTGCCAGTTGTTTTAACAGTGTAGCATGTGTACCTTCAAGCGGTGTATTTCCATCACCCTGGGTCTTATGGGTATCAAAACTACCTATTGACACGACATAAACCTTTGTCTTGCCTCCACCACTAATCATGCGAGCCACTGTTTTAAGCTGATTTGCCAGATCGTAGTTGGGGTAGCTACCCATATTTGCTCCTTTATTGAAAACCTCTGAAACACGACTGGAATAACGATTGGTAGAATCTTCTATGTCTATGATATAGGAAAGATTACGCCCATAATCAGAGGATGGAATTGATGCCGGAGCAATGCCACCAAGTTCGGATACCAAGGTATAAAAACCAGCCGGATTCTGACCACTTAGATTAATGCCTGCTTCATGCTGATGTTCTGTATGGAAGCCTATTGATTGTTGCTTATTACCGAGCTGTATGCCGAGCGGGTCAGGAAAGTTGACCGTAGGCTCACCGGCAATACCCGGATAAGAAGCATCCAAATAACGGCCTACCCAGCCACTGCCAAAATTAAAATGTGCGGGTGTACTATCACCACCTGACAGCCATAAGTCAGTTCCTTTGAAGTGAGATTTATTGGTATTGGCATAACCAACTCCTTGAACCATAGAAAATTGATCCTTTTCATAGAGTTCTTTGAAAGGTGCTAGGTTTGGATGTAGCATAACCTGATGATCATTGTCCAAAGTAGTATCTAAATGTATCAACTTATCCTGGCCTATCCCAATCACGGGTCTAAAATTCTTATAGGTATCATATTGAAAAGTAGGAATGAGGCAATTCAGTCCATCATTGCCTCCCTTCAACTGAACAATAACCAAGACACGATCATTGACTTCTTCGCAATTGAACATTCGGGCTAAAGAACCGGAAACAAAGGGTTTTAGAAGATTATTCTGAACGACCAGTGGGCCAACTATCATCGGGGTGGAGACTTGAAGGAATTTACGACGTTTCATGATAAAGTATTTAATGATGAAAAAGTAAAGAGAGATTTATAATAATTGATATTCCTGTGAAAACAACATAGTACGGACCAAATTCTGAAGTCCGATTCTCACCTCATTAGGACCGCCTCCACCTATATATGCTGCCCATTCATAATCCCAATCTTCCGGCTCGATTCCATCAAGGAGGTTACTTGCAAAGTATTGAATCCTATCTTCATCAACAGATTCAGGGAAGATATTGGCTGCAAGCTCACGTGTCAACAGCATAGCATCTCCCGGATCAGTGAAAAATCCTGATTCTTTAAAAAATTCTTCAATATTGAGCGCTACTTTAAAATTCTTGTTGTCCAAATAAGAGCGTCCACTAAACATCATATCAGCCAACTTATAGCGGGAGATAATGGTATTAGCCGTAAACCATGACTTGTCATAATCCGGATCTTGATAATACGGCGAATATCCGGCGACATCATAAGGCATAAAATAAGGCATTCCGCCATTATCCAAGATTATTGCTATAACCAGATTTTTTAAAAATGAATATAACAATCCAGCTTCATCACTCTGATTAGGCCATTTTTGTTGAAAGAAATTCACCGTTCCGAGATAGAGCTCTAATGGGCTTTTGACCAATGCACCGACAATCTCATCTTTGTTGTCAGAATCGTCTAAATCGTAGAAATGCTTAGAGGTTAATAAAGCAGTAATAATACCTTCGGTAACGTAGTCACTGTCTTTCAATTGTTGCGCTAAAGGGATAATGATATCAGATTCTATTTCATTGGTAATATTAGGCGAAACAAAATAACGATACAGTCGGCGGCAATACAAGCGTGCTGTCTCTATTTTCCCAAAGATCATTTCCACATAATCATCCAATTCACGAGGCATATCATCCTGAGATTGAGCACCTTTAATAGTATGATTATCAAAAGCGCTGCTAAAGGTCTTGTCTTCTGTATTGTGCACATTAAATGCAAATCTCCCGGTCGGTATGCCGGTGTCCGGATCAATTGTATTTCCCCGCGTATCCAATCTGATACCGGTCAACAACTTGGCTCCTACGACAACGTCTTGTTCCGTATAATTGGTATAATTGCCCGGAGCAATCTGGGGACCTTTTCCTATTGTAAAGAGTTCTAAAAATTCACGTGCATAATTTTCATTGGGGGCAGTCTTCTTATTATCCGTATTATTCAGGTAAATAAGCATCAAGTTGTCCTTCGTCATCTTTTTGGCAAGGGTTTTGAAACTGCCTGTGGTATATTTAAAGATTAATGCCAGATAATCATAAAAACGCTCTGAGGTGTTGGTATTACTGTTGACCACCATGCATTTGTGAAGGAAAAACAACATTTTAGTGTGAATACCTTCATCATATCGCATTTCATTTAATACCCAATTGCGCACATAGTGTCTTAAAGAAGGCTGGACAGTGTCAGTGGGCGTACCGTTATTGATCCATGGTTGCCCAGTTACGGGGTCGATGGGTTGGTCACGTGTAAAGACCATTGGCTTCATCAGCTCATTTACCGCTTCTGACGGAGTTAAGCCGGCAAATTGCTTTATTTTTCCAATATCATATTTGAATGTTGCCCTTCGGAGTAGGTGCGCAGCCAAACGTTCACCCAATATACCTTCAAACTTTTCTAAAGATGCCATAATAATTAATATTTTAGAAATAAAAATGCGACAAAGACGAAATACTTAATGTTGTCTCCCTAAATATATACATAGACTGAGATAAAATTAGAAAGTTTAATTGAGTTTTTATGAAAAATTAAAATTTACGTTTTTATCCGGTATTTTTGAAAACCAAATAAACTATAACCAATTGTCAATAAATGCTTTATAAAAAGTCATTTATTTTAAAAAGTGCGAATAAATAGGCACATTATTTGAACCGATTAACTCCCATATCTCTATATTTTTCAATAAGCTTGTCATCAATGTATAGACGGTCAGATTTTTTGACATATTGTTTTTCAATTCTATCCTCCGGTCGTCGATCGAATAAATACAATGTCAATAAGAAAACAAACTCTACCGGCTTCATAAGAAGATAAACCGCATCAGAGATGCATTTATTATTGAATATGTAGTAATATCTGTGAACCAAATTCCCTATTTTATTATAATTCCGCCTTATTATCTTATGAAAATATGGAAGCCTTTCTTGAACTAAATCTTCAAAGGCATTAGAAACTAACAATTGTCTATTGCAAATAATTTTGCCACCATTTCGCTCACCATATCGAATAGGTTTGACGATATATCCATGTCCATTAGCGCCTACAGAACACAAAAAGTGTCCACCGCAATCTACATTTTCACACATATAGTCCAACTGAGAGAGCCCATGTTTGTAAGTATCTGTAAATGCCCTAATGAGGCTATCAGGCTTCTGCCCAAAAAGCAACAAGAATAGGGAAAGCAACATAATAAAAGGTACCACCAATAAAGTCATAACCGGATATCTATAAATAGGGTCTAACTGCAAAATCCTTTGAAAAAGTTGGCTAACAATAGAATACGAATGATACTCATTATCCTCAAAAAAGGATTGTATTTTACGATGATTTTCTACCAAATTAATTAATAACAAAATAATTATCGGAATATTGCCAAATATCCACCACATATTCCCTTCATCCTCTGTTTTAAAGTGAAAACAAAATATAACATTTAAAATCAATCCTACAATTAATAGTATATTTAATATTACTTCGGTCAAAGGCGGCAATAATCTTCTTCGAAAAATGGATATTACAAATGCAATTGTATAAAGAATTATTAGCGTATATATTCCTATTCGGTGTTCGGGTGCAAACAAAGTAGGACTGCAACAATCATTCTCCACCGCAAAGTCCTTCATTGCAAGAAATAAAACCGGAACAACAACTACAGTCCAAAGCTGGATAAAATTCCATCCTTCTTTTTTTGTAACAATTTCTCCATGTGATAAATAACCGATAAGGTTAAATAAAATAAAGATATCACATATAAAAGTAATAACGATCGGACTTAACAGTATTGGCATTGAAAGGCTCATTTAATTGAATAGAAAAAGTTGTCTTCAACTCTTCACATTATCCAAATGAAATTATCTAAAATCAAACTTTGAACAATAAACCCAAATTCCGCATTAGACAATGGCGAAATCGATTTACGACTCGTAATCAATGGTTTACAGAAACCATTGAAACGATTCGTACGTCGGGATTAACCCTCATAATCAGCATTATACGATTTTTCAAAACCTTTACTGCTGAATTACATCTAACCAAATCGCAACAAGTTGATTATCAAATATTTGGAAATATATTAATTCGTGACTATTTGAATTTCAACACAACAAAAAGTTAGTTTCATATTTCTTAAAGACAATATTTTGCCTTTAAGTGGAATTCGGGATAAAGATACATTAAGCATCGATTCAACCCAAAATAAAAGATTTGAAAATACTTAATCGATTTACGAATTGAAATTCCGATTAGCCTAAACGACTATCATCCCGAAAGCTATTGGGAGTATTTTGATTCTAAAAAATGTTGGGCTAACTTATAAATCAATTTGGTATAAAAAATAAATATCCGATAAAAGCAATAGGGATAAAAATAAAAAAGGATTAAGGCAAAAGCACCTTAATCCCTTTTTCATTCAAATAGTAAGAACAAAATCGTTCTAACTATTCTATTTTCGATAAAAGCAACCTACTTGTTTCCTTTATAACGTTTATCCGGTGTGCCATCTTTTTTCAAATGTTTGTTGGCTTTATAACGCTTATCCGGTGTGCCATCCTTTTTTTTAGGTGCGGTATTGGAAACCGACTCTTGCTTAGTTTCTTTCTTTACAGTTGTTTTTTTCGACTGCTCTTTATTAGAGGATTCCTTTTTTACAGCCGCTTTTTTCTCAGTTTTGACAGTGCCCTTTTGTGCACTTTGTGCGACTTGAGCAGAAACATTTAATGACCATAAAAATAAAAAGGCCAAAAAAACAGATGATAACTTGTTCATCCTAACTTATTTATTTGTTTAAATGCAAAATTGCAAAGTAAAAATACATTGAAAAAACATGTGTACAACCAGATGGATTGTTAATACAATATTAAAGCAATTCTTTTTTATAATATTATGTTAAGTAAAGTATTATATATATAAATAACATAAATATTATATAGTTACATTTCCTTATTCATTTTCAAATAGTACTCCGTATTTTGCAAATATTAAAATGAAAGTTCTATAGGTAAGAATGCTATTAGTAAACTTACAGTTATATTTTGAAAAAAGTCCAAAATGAATTATTGATAATATTACATGATTCTTCCATTCAACTACTAAAAGTTACCAATATATTTCTTGCATTCATTTTACCTCCCAGCCCTCTGAATGGGGAGTTTGTTCCGAAAATAAAAAAGGGTCTCGATCACTCGAAACCCTTGCAAATATTCGTCGGGGTAGCAGGATTCGAACCTGCGACCACCTGCTCCCAAAGCAGGTACGCTAACCTTAATCATAATTATTCATTAATGTACATCTATATAATAATCAATGTAATAAGATTTTTCAATATTGCTATTCAGTGCAGATTTGTTCACATTTTTACAAATATGTTTAACCTATTGTTTAACCTATTGAAACATTTATTGTATATTTATACTCTTTAAAAGAATATAATTCAATGAAAAATACTACAATCAAACCAATACTTAAAACGTGGGCAAAACCTGATATCAACAATGAATATGGAATTTATCTGCGTTTAACAAAAGAAAGGAAAATTTCCTACTTATCATTAGGGATCAAATGTTCAAAGAAACTCTGGAACAATGCAGCTAGCAAGGTCAAGAATGAACACAAACAATCTATATATCTTAATAGCATCATAGATCAGAAGGTCCAAGAATACAGAACCAATATTTTATCTATTATGGTAGAAGAGAAACAATTGTCTGTTACCGAGTTGAAAGCCCAAGTAGAAAAACCTCTAAAATATGTACCAGTAGGTGAGTCGCTTCAAAGAAGAATTGATCAATTATTTGATTCAGCAAAATTAGGTAACATGGCAGTATATAAAGACTTACAGAACAGTTTAATTCATTTTTCTTCAAGTGCTAAACCAAAGTTCATTGTTGATATGCTTTCCTTTTCAATGATTGACTACAGTTTCTTGATTGCCTATGAAACCTATCTACTTGCAAATAATAACTCACCTGCGGGTGTATCTGTCAAAATGAGAACTTTGAGAGCATTGTACAATCATGCAATTAAGTCAGGTCATGCAAACAAAGAAAACTACCCATTTGACACTTACAAACCACAGCAAAGACTAAAATCAGCTCCTCAACATGTAGCTTTAACTAAAGACCATATTCAGCGGATCAAAGACATATCACTTATACCGTTTTCTATCAAATTTGAAGCACAGCAATATTTTTTATTCAGTTATTATGCATTAGGTATCAACCTTAAGGATATAGCAAAACTCAAATGGTCAAATGCCATTGGGAATAAAATTTCATTTATCCGTCAGAAAACAGGGAAGAGGATAAATTTACCTATGACAGATAATGTTAAGCAAATTTTGAATTACTTCTCTCATGATAACAATCCACATCCTGATAACTATATCTTTCCAATACTTAAAATTAACATCCACACTACTCCTACACAAATAGAAGACCGTATACACAAAGTAAATAAGAGGGTTAACAAGGCTCTAAAACTAATTGCAAAAGAATTAGAAATAGATATCAACCTGCACTTCTACATTGCCAGACATACCATGGCTTCCACTTTGAAACGATCAGACCAATCTGTCACAGTTATAAAAGAAATTATGGGGCATGAAGATGAAAAAACCACTCAAATTTACTTAGATTCGCTTGATGATGATATCTTTATTGATGCAGCAAATATTTTATAGATGGACTTAAAAGACTTAGCAAAAATTATTTTTTATCAAGCTATTGTAGATACTTATTTTAAGCAATTAGATTTGCATACATCTATAACTTTCGATGATTTTGCTGACAATATTTGTGATGATAAAATTATAATAAAAAAAATTTTACATGAACTTAAAGGATTTTACAAGTATAATCCAAATTTTGATAATCCTTGGCAGTTTGATTTCAAAGCTTATGATGAACACCAATCTATTATTGAAAGGTATGACCGTATAATTGAAAATGATTTTCCAAATATTGGTGAGTATGATTGTTTTGATCAAAAAAGTTTCAAAGAAATATCCACCATGTGTAAAGAAACATTAGAATCTTTATTAATGTACGATATTAAGAATGTCCTAATAAAACGCACTACTCAATTTCTGCCAAATTTACAAAGAATACGGATAGACAACTTGGATTATTTATGTAATAAATATATATTTTTAAAGAGTATTAAACCAAAGTTTGAGATTGCAAATTTTTATTCAATTATTGAAGGCTACTTAAAAGCAAAAGGGATTAAAATTTTTAAGTTTCAAAACGAAAACCATAATGAATTCTTAGATTCTGTTTTTTATATCATCAGTTTAAATGACATAAGTGTAGCAAATAAGCTTAGTTTTGATTTTTTTTCAATTACAGATAATCACAACCTGACATCTTATGTAAGACAATATCAGAATAAAAAAAATTCTTTTGAATCTAGTGAGGTGAGCTTTAAATTAGACAAATTTATCTATTCTAAATTGAAAAGCCATTTAGCGTCTCACGCTTCAGAAATGAATTACCCATCTGTGTCGGATCTTGATAGATTATGGAAAGTATCCAGAGGAAATTCAATTTTTATAGATGATTATGCGCAGAGAATTTATGGTGAACTTGAGAACCATTGTACAAGCAAGGAAGATCTATACAATACACTTTTTCACAATGAAAAACCCAATAACAAAATTCAATACACTCTTAAACAGAATAAATTTAGAGGTTTATTTCGCTATTGTTTGGATAATAAATACTTAGTAGGAATTTCAGAACCTGGTGCATTAGTAGTTTGGTTAGATAAACATTTTGACATCAATTATGATGCTACTTTAAAAGCAATGGGGAATAAATCTACATCAGGTAAAATTACTTACCCCGATTGGGGGTAACTTACCCCCAACTTTCCCCTTACTTACAATTTATCTTTGCAGACGTACTAAAACATTATGTATGTCAGAAAAATTTTTACAAGATAATTTACACCACAAAGAGACACTAACCCTATCCCAAGCAGCCTCATTCCTATCCATTACCCCAGCAGCCCTAAGAGCTAAGATATTCAGACGACAAGTACCTTTCTCTAAATCGGGTGGTAGGATTTACTTACTACAATCATCATTAATGGATTGGATACAGGGCAATGAAATTCTCTCTGTGGATCAAATCCATCAGAAAGCAAGGGAGCATATAGCCCAAAGAAAAAATATTTCTTCACTTCAAAATCCTAAAGCCATGTAAGTCTTATCTATAGAGGTACATAGCCAAGGGCTTGAACTCATACTTTGATCCCCATAATATTTTATTTTTTAATTTTTAAAACCATAATAATATGGATATTTTATTTAGGCCTATTCCGCCACACATTTATCAAACAATAATGAGCTTTATAGTGCTTATATTTTTGATTATTTTAATCTATTTTTTCTTTTTCTATAAAACAAAAAAATAATGTCATTTTCTCTTTTTAATGCTGACTTAAAGTCAGCTACTTTATCAGAATTGTTCACATTAATCACTACATGTGATTCCAATGAACAAATTATAAGGGTCAATAATGACCCATCAATCTTAACAAGGGAGGTTCCAAACCTCCCCTGTTATACTCCTGCTGGCATTTTTAAAAATACCAGAAGTAATATCAACTTAGATGAGCATTCACATATGATTGCATTGGAATTCATTGTGCCACATGATATGACAATTGAATCCATATTCGATAATGCAATAGGAGATTCTCACACTATGCTGTGTTATCGCAATATTTCTAATGATGGAATAATATTACTAGCTAAAATAGAAGGAGGACAAGAAGATTATTTGGATGGACATAATGTAGTTTCAAATTATTATGAGTCGCTTTTAACAGTTCAAAGTGAATTATCCATTAATCCACTTACTAGTATATCTTTAATCAACTATGATCCTAAAGCATATATCAATGAAGATGCCGATTTATTTAACATGAACAATGTTGAAGTCTCATTTACTTTGAATAGTGAAAAAATAGAGCTTTTCACACACGACACACTTTCACAAATAAAGCAGTATAAAATTCTTGAGTATTTATTCACTGATGCCAGGATTGCTGATTCTACCATCTTATTTCAAGCACATTCTAAGGAAGCTATGGCTAAAGCCAAACTGGTAAGTATTACTATTGATAGTATGCACAATTACCTTGCCACTTTAAGCATAGATTATAATAGTGTAACCAGAAGTAGTTTAACCTCCTACTTTGGGACCTTACCTTCATCCAAAGTCTCTTTCACTTCATTGGCAGAAATTATTTTATTTCAATATCCAATAGAATTTAAAAGTTTTCCAAAAGACATCTATACAAACTTGCCATCATTCTTGCAAAAAGCTTTAGACCCCATTACTGATTCAAATCAAAAAGATGTCATGCTATTAGGTCTCATAACAGCCATCGGAGGATGCATACCACGACTCACTGGCATATATGACAATAAAACACAACATACCAATCTTTACTCATTTATTTTAGCACCTGCCGCATCTGGTAAGGGTGTATTGAGTTTAATAAATTTATTATTGGAGAGTGAAAATAGTGCCTTTAGCAATATTCCACAGAGAATGATTGCTCATACGGTTGAGTCAATACCTGCTGCGACATCACATTTCTTTGAAAATAAAAGGAAAGCACTTTTGATCCCTGCAAACATCACACATTCAAGATTGATTGCTTTATTAGCCAATAATGACGGTATGGGTATAATCATTGATACAGAAGCAGATACAATCACTGCATCTTTTAAATCTGAGCATGGTGATTATTCCTCTACGTTACGTAAATGCTTCCACAATGAAAGGGTAACCTTATCTAGGGTAAAAGATGATACCCACCTTGAATGTAAAAACCCAAAACTTGCTATTTGTATTTCAGGAACACCTGACCAAATTAATGGCGTAGTAAGGTCTGTAGAAAATGGATTATTCAGTAGATTTTTTATTTATAAATTTGAAAGTGATAATATGTGGAGAGACCCATCTCAAAATTCTGAATTTGATTTAAATAAGCATTTTAAAGATTTGCAACCCTCTTTATATAGAGTTCTGAGCAATAAAGTTGTAAAAATGAGATTTGGCTTGACTGAACCCCAATGGACTACCTTCAATCACTATTTTGAATCTAAAATGAATCACCTTCTTTCAGAAGGACAAGCTAATCTTGATGCAGTCATAAAAAGACATGGTCTCATAGCCTTTAAAATGTTAATGATATTAGGATATTTAAGGACACCTGATTACAATTATTCCGGTGATGCTAATTTATCAATGAGAGATCCAGAACAATATTGCTCCTGTACTGATTATGACCTTGACATAGTTCTCAAGATGGTAGAAGTTAGCATCACTAATGCCTTAAATATTGGATTGACCTTAAATGGTAGCCCATACGACCAATTAACTTCCTCTTACAAATCCTTACTGGATAGCCTTTCTGATGTATTTACACGTCAAGATGCCAATCAAGCTGGAAAGAAAAATGGTCTTTCTGAAAAATCAGTAGGAAATTTCCTCCTGAAATATCAAAACCAATTGATTATCAAGATAAAACAGGGTGTTTTCCAAAAAATTTAACACCTACTAAAGGGCTGATACTCTCAGTCCTTTTTTTTATCTGGTAAGTATGGTATCTTTGGCAATAAAGCATAATATAACTCTATGATTGAAGTATTAAATAGATACCTTCTAATCTAATATTCTCGGCAGGTGGTATCACCAATAATTCAGATCAATATGAAGCAGAAGGCAAACAAGCAAACTACTTCCTTTGGTTATATACTGAATGGATTAATTAAAGTGTTGCTTGTATAATTAAAAATATTATTAAATTAGTGGCTAAATAACATTTTGTCAATATGATTTAATTTAATTAAAATGAATAATGTATATATATATTTATTTGCTATATTAATGATTAGCTGTAATAAAAGTGATAATGATTCTCCAAAAAAAAATGTATCAACGGTTACTTTTGACCCCAATAGCAAAATTTATTATCCAGATCTTCATCTAGGAGAGGATGATTATATAAATTCTTTTTTTGTTCAAAATGATAAATTATTTTTAAACAATAAAAAAGTATATAAGTGTGTAGGTAAAAATATAAATTATGAAGGTTTATTAAGTTTTGGAAATGGTACCTATTCTAACTTTGGTCATGGCTATCCTTATATTAATGATAATAGTTTTATTTATGAATATAAAATTTACAATTTTGATTATAGTTCAAGAAAAATTTCAAACGAAATTAATCTTCAAAATTTGATACCAAATGGAACAATAAAAAATCATGAATTGCGCAGATCATACTCTACCTTGGGGAGTAATTTTGCGATACTACCTTTTTATATGGATAAAGCAAATTCATATGGTGAATATTGTGGGAGCGTATGCTTATTTAAGAAAGAGTCAAACAATTGGAAATTTGTAAAAAGAATAAATGGTGATAATGATCATAATTATGCATTCTTTGGAGCTTGGATATTCATTAAAGAGGATTACGTTCTGATAAGTGCACCGGGCACTGAGTATTCAAGATATGGTAGCGGTGATATAGATTTTGATAATGCGGAGGGTGCTGTTTTCCTATACAAATATAATGATGGTGATCTTGAATTAATCAAAAGGTTTGAAAGAAGTTATGACCCGAAGGTAGACCAAATATTTGACGGGTTTGGAGCAAGTGCTTGCCTTAGTGACAAGTTTGTTATTATCACTGACAATGTATTTGATGCAATAGAAATTTATGATTTAAACTCTGGAAGTTTATACAAAAGGATAGAATCTAGTTCAAGTATTTCAGAATTTGGTACAAAATGTCATATTGATGATCAATATTTATATGTGAACTCTAAAGATGAAGTTTATGTTTTTGATATTGCAGCTGATTTCAGACATATTAGAACTTTAGCACCTGAAAATAAAGATTCTAGACTTGGTTTTGGTTTTATTAGAACTGGTGATTGGATGGCTTCCACAGATAATTTAATCATCATAGCTAGTCCATTTTTTCATGATGATGGAACAGTTTTAGTTTACTACAAATAATTACATTTTAATATAAACTTTTTTAGAATTTAGGTTAATGTAGAGAACTTTAATGTGAAATAGTTTGAATTGAGGCTTTAATTTTTAAATATGGAAGAAGATAAATTCCCTGAATTAGAAGAAACAACTATTAGACTAAAGGAATTAAAAGAAATTACTTTAACTGGATTGAATTCTAACCCATTACGACTTTGCAAAGAATGGTTAGGTGCTTATTATAAAATTTTTCCTAAGTTACCTGTAAGAAAAAAAATTATTGAAAGTAAAGACTTTGATGTTCCTTTATATAGAGCATCAATCCAAAGGGATGGGTTTAATGAAAATCTCCTTTTTGAGTATACATATCCACCAAAATCAAAGTCATCTTTAGGACGTTGCAATTTTCCTGGATACCCAGTTTTGTATTCTTCTTTGGACCCTTTAATAGCAGTAAAAGAAATAATTTCTGAGGGTGAAATACCAGCAGTAGTATATTTAAGTAGATGGAAAGTAATTCCATCTAAAGAGCAATTCGTGATACAGGAGTTTATGCCAGAAAACCTGCCTACAACTAATCCGTACTTTAATAAAAACAATCACATAAAAGTAGGTGATATATTTCCTGATTTTTTGAAAAGTGACAGCCAAAAGAAAGCTTACCTTGAAGTTGTTAAAGAGTTTTACAATAGCTTTATATCGACCACAGATTATAATTATGCAAGCATATTTTCACATATATCTTTCTTTAGATTTGATGGTGGCTCAACAGATATGATTTTGTACCCAAGTGTTAAAGACCTTGACCAAATTAATGCTGCAATTGCGCCAAATTTTGTAGATAATCAAATGCAAATTGATAGAATCTATATATTAAATGTTTTTCGTAACTCCATTAACATTAGTCATTTTAGTGAAGTTAAAAACAACAAAGTAGTTTTCATAAAACGAGAAGATAATCAAGACAGGTTTCAACATATTTTTTCAGAAGACTTTCCTGGATTTTTGCTTACTCAAACTGGAATCCTTAATGCTAAAAGATAATTACACCATACCTACATTAGATGAAGCTAAGAAAATTATTATTGCCTTAAAATCTGCTAATTGGCCTTCATATACAGAAAGATATTCTTTAGATCAGTATATTAAAGATTGGAAATCAGAATATTTTAAGTATTGTACAATTTTTCCTCAATTATACAAGAGTATACCGCCAGATAACTTTAAAAGGATATCTTTTTTCAGAGCCAGACCACTTGATGAAATAAAGAATTTTAAATTAAGAACTGAGTATTCATATCCTCCTTCTTGCTTTACAAAAATAGGTAGATGTAATTTTCCTATGTACCCTGTATTCTATAGTTCAATTAACCCAATAATTTCTTTATATGAATCTGTTAAGGGGAAAGAATTGCCAGTAAGATTGTGCCTGTCTAAATGGAAGGTAAGATCAGACTTGGATAGAAATATTAATATTTCTGAATTTATTCCACCGAATTTACCAGAGGCAAATGTATACAGTAGGCTTTTAAAAGAAAAGGAGGTGAATTTTATGATTGCTGATACATTAAAAGAGTTGACAGTAGAACAAAAAATGGGATATTATGAATTGCTGAATTATATAAATTCAACTTTCGTTGAAGACACCAAAGACAACAATTATTCTATATCTGCTTTATTAAGCCATTACGTACTTTACCAGTATATTCAGCATAGTTCAGATGTAATAGTTTATCCAAGTATAGCTTCAGGTCTTATTGGGGTAAATGCGGCTATTCATCCCAATTTTGTAGATGAAAACATGTACTTGGACAAAATATTTATAATGGAAGTAAATAGCTATAGCTCTAATTCAGTTAATTGTTCTTTAATACAGCATGCAACAACTAATAATAGTAGGATTTTATGGCATGATCCTCCTCTATCAGAGGAGGAAAGCAAAAATATTTTGAATGGTGACTTTGGATATTTATTTAATTGATTAATTATATTTGAAAAGCCATATCTTCCAAATCTTCCTTTTTTAATTGAGTTAAATATACCTAGATGCACCCCTCCATTAACCCCCGCAATTAAATTGTAAATTTTCCTTACCCCCTCATAACAATCAACCAATATACTCAAAAACTTTTTTACTCAGACTACTCAAGATAGAAATAGTATAATATACGATGTCAATAAATATGAGCCACTCTCATCCAGTGTGTAATCTGTTCGCAGCAAGTAGCCTCAATTCAGTTAAAAAGTCAAGATTTCAGAAATTATGGATGGCTACTTCACAAGCTCTCAAAACATGACACTCCAACCACCACCACCGTGCCATTTTACACACTGTCTTCAAGTGTAAGCTACTTAACATAATGTAACTTTATTATGGTCATGTCCTGCCGCAGGCGCAACACAGTACAGCCCATAATCCACATTATGTATAAGTAGCCTCATAATTATTGTCATCTAGCTTCTTCATACCAATAAGATTCCATGTGTCCACTTTTCCCCACCACCCTTTTCATCGGCGTAGGTTTGTATGCATTGAGTATGACCATCAGTCCTGTCAGTGTACCTAAGCTTTTCTATTAGTAAGTATTATTTCAACGATTGACATTGTGTACAAAATTTAAACACTTATATATAAAAGGTACACTCACATCCCTTCATCCGGTAAGAGTATGGCATTTCATTCCGTTCCTACATGAATACCGTACACTTACTCTTTTCCCTCCCACCATACACATTGCATCCTTCACCTACAATATATTGCCCCAATGGAAAAGAGAGTATTCCGTACCATTCACCAACTTGTTCACAAGATAAAAGATGCATCCGCAATAGTCAAGGTTAAAATACACCTCCTATCGTCGGACCTTGACAATTACTCCTGCATCATTTTTAAAAGGTGTTTACAAGTTATGAATGGATTGGTGTGTGAAATTCTATTAAAGTACAGTGGCTACTTTAATTTGAACTTTGGGTATTTTAACCTCTTTCACTCTTGAAACTGGAACTTCAATTGAACCATAATATTTATAACCAGGACTAGTGCGTGACATAAAGCTTAAGTAATAAACCTCATGGAAAATAACCATTCCTTCTATTGACCCAATTGAGTATGAAGAACAATAATATTCACGACAATCATCAGCTAATGTAAATGGGAATACTGAAATTTCATTTAAACCTATATCAGAAACTTGCTTAAAATTTAAATTATTCATAAATAATTAACAAATTATCCAACATAAACATTGCAATTTGTATCATTATTTTTAAAACCTCAAATTATTGATTATATAATACTATAGCCTAAATTGAATTTTATTTTCCAAAGGTGCGATGGTCAAATTGGATTTTATATTTATGTCCTATCCATTCACTCTGAAACCATAAACTTTTGTTTAACCCTATGTTTAACCTCAAATAAAAAAGGGCCTATGTTTTTCACATAAACCCTTGATAATCAAGTCGGGGTAGCAGGATTCGAACCTGCGACCACCTGCTCCCAAAGCAGGTACGCTAACCGGACTGCGCTACACCCCGAATCAAAATCTATATAATAGTGCGGTGGAAGAGGGATTCGAACCCTCGGTACAGTTACCCGTACGACAGTTTAGCAAACTGTTGGTTTCAGCCACTCACCCATCCCACCATGGACTTGCTTTCGTTTAAGCGACTGCAAAGATAAGAGGATTGAATGAATATACAAGTATTATTTTTAATTTTAATGATATTTTTTTCTCATTATTCCTAATCTATTGAATAACTTATTTTTATACAACTATATTTATATAATATCTTTTAGGTACAATACTTTTTTCATTTTTTTACCATCTCTCAGAATTACCAAATGAATCCTTTTCCGCCTCTCACTTGACAAATTCTGGATGATTTCTCCTAAGGTAAAATTATGTACTGCCATTCTTCTAAAACGAATAATCTTATCTCCTGCTCTGATATCAGCCTCTGCCGCGGCAGTATGCGCCATAACCCGTCTAACTTCATACTCTTTTAAATCAGACCCCATAGCGACAAGATACAATCCACTCCGATCGAATGGCATCTTTTTCTTACTAGACTTGTTTGGCTTTAAATATATATGCTGCAAATGAAAATCCAATACCACATTATATCGGGAAATCAACATATTGCCAACAATACCCTCTTTAGCAGATACATCATTCTCCAAATGTGTTGAATCAACAGCCTGAAAATATGTTATCAAATTTTTTTGGGCAAATTCACCTATCTTCAACTCTCTTATTCTTCCGATAAATCCTTCTAGTGAACCACCTAAGCCCATCCCCATTGACCCTGCAATCAACTTAGAAGGCAGATAAGCCGTATCCACCATCGTCGAATACAACAACAATCCTATAGATGCCCCCGTATCAAACAATAGCTTCTTTTTCTCATGGATATCTTTTTCAAAACCTACATCCACGAGGATATATGGCTTTCCTTTTACCCATTGACAATCCACCTGAGTATATCCATCATCCTGAGGTTGATATTGCAAAGGACCATAAACCTTTATCTGCATCTCATCAAAGTCAAGTTCGATGACCTTATTGCGAAACAGGCTATTGCCGATTATTCCGGTTATTTCTATCCCAAGATATTCCGAAAATTGAAATATATTTTCATCCAATACAATGATATCGGCTTTAAGGAGCATGTCATTGGCAGTCTCAAAGCTTACTCCTTGGCCCACAACAGCTTCCATCGGCCTCGACAAATCAGACCCATAAATCTGTATGGAACGAATCATCTTTATTCGTAAAAATTCCGCCAAACTTCTTTCAAAAAACAAGCTGTGCTCAGATCCGCTATCGTATATAAACTTGAGTGGTGGAGATTCATTGACCTTCAGGTTAAGGACAATAAGATTGTTGTATATTTCAAAAGGTATGGTAAAATCCGGCTTTATCGTCGCTGTCAGGTCAGTACAACGACCTAATACAAGAAACCATGTAAGCAGTATGATACTTCCTCTATACACAAACCATTTTTAAATATCCACATTGTTTTATCCCAACTAATAACTCTTTTGCTTTAAACCCAAATTCCGCATTAGACAAATGCGGAATCTCTCAATGTACTCGATCACCCCGCAACTCCAATTCTTCCATAATCTTTAATTCATAGTTGAGATACTCCATCCACCTTTCTTTTACAGCATCTTTTTCACCATACCTATATGCAAGGTCAATAAACATCCGGTAATGTCCTGCCTCAGACACCATAAACTTATGATAAAACGTCCTCAATTCTTCATCGGGATGATAAAGAGACAATATTCTAAATCGTTCACAACTGCGGGCTTCTATCAGTGCGCATATCAACAACTTTTCGACCAACTGATTTTGCCGATTACCACCATGTATTTCAAACTTGCGTAATAAGTTGACGTATTCATCTCTTCGTTGTGGGCCTAATTGCAATGCTCTCTTTTTCAACATAGCTAATACGCTCCTAAAATGCCCCCATTCCTCTGTTACAACGGGAGCGAGCTCTTCCACAAGTTCATTTTCTTCCGGATATTGTTGAATCAGGGAAATCATCGAAAGAGCTGCCTTCTGTTCGCAATAAGCATGATCCGTGAGGATGGCCTCAATTGAAATAGCTGTCAAATCCGCCCACCGTGGGTCAGTCGGCAATTTTAATCCTAACATTCCCTATTTATTTACTTGCCAAACAACGAATTTGATTCATAAAAAAATCGACATTGGTGACAGGGTATTCTTCATAACCCGTGGACCAAACAATCTTAATCTTATCGATGGGTGAAGAAGTCAAAATCTTTTGAGATTCTCGTGATATCTGGAAGCTTGCACGATATACTGTTTGATTATTTTCGTTATCTATCAAGCCGAGGTCACTGCCAGAGGCAAATAATGTTACCGTCTCACCATTGATTAATTTTATACTCATCAATGTATTGTTACTCAAATATCCATAGTCCGCCCGCGCCATCCTACTCGCAACTGTAATCCGAATACTCAGAACCCTGACATCGCCGACAAAGCCAACTAATCCAGCCTCACACGACACATACGACCTGCCTTTTAAATATGTTGCAACCTCAGGATCAGAATACTCAAATAATATTTCTTTCTGCAAATCCACACGC
Organism: Saprospiraceae bacterium; assembly: GCA_018057925.1. Classification (GTDB taxonomy): domain Bacteria; phylum Bacteroidota; class Bacteroidia; order Chitinophagales; family Saprospiraceae; genus Parvibacillus. The sequence continues at coordinate 36,860 of JAGPCT010000007.1, read as the reverse complement.
TTCCTTTTAGAATAATCATCTACCCCTGAAAATGTCTCTACACAAGGATATGCCGGCAATGGACGATTGGGATCTACTACGGATAGAAGGTAGGATTTTGAACCGGATTTATCCTTTTTCCTAGATTTTTGATTTTTGCCATCCTGGGCTTCTAAATTCTCTGTTTCTGATTGTGCATTGGCGTCCTCCTTTATTAGAGTTGAATCACTGGATTCATAATATCGCCATGAACCATCATCAAACACAACAATCATCTCACCTTGGCTATTCCTGCTCACAGTTTGTGTCACCCCTTCGATTGCAAAGACAAACATTAAAGTTAAGATAAAGATGTAATTATTCATTTATAAAAATTTCACAGTTTAATTTGAATATCAACGACTCTCCATACAAGCGAAACTTGCCATTTCTTTTGTCGCCGAAAAAATAAATCGATAGCTAAAACCAAAGATATTTTTATTCTAAAGACGAAGTATATGACAAAATATCTTTGCAAACTTAAGCATTTTCATCATACAATCATCCTGTCTTTTTCAATAAACAAATATTTTTATCATATATAATTTTTTTTCATATAAATTATGTTGAACTGCCTATGATACAAGATATTGATATAGAATGATTATATTTGGTCTTTTAAACATTGATAAATATATAGAATATTAATTATCTATTTGAAATTGGCTTTCTAAAAATCCGAATTTGGGATATTTTGGATATATGTATTGTAGCATATATTATCTTTCGGATATACAGAATGCTAAAGGGTGGACTCGCCATTTACATATTTGTCGGAGTTATATCTTTGTTTGCAACCTGGCGTATTGTGACGATATTAAAAATGGATTTATTGTCCACACTTCTTGGCCAGTTTGTGAGCGTCGGTGTCATTGCCATTGTCATCATATTTCAACCGGAGATCAGGAAATTCTTGCTCATGATAGGGAATAATGCGATTAAGGGCAATTTCAATATATTGAATCGCTTTCTCCATAAAGTCATCAAGGTAGATCAGGATGAAAATCCGATTGTCACTCAAATCCACACTGCGATGGTCAGGATGTCCAAAGACAGGACTGGTGCCTTAATTGTTATCGTAGAAGACATTATATATCCGGGCTTGGAAGATACCGGAATAGAAATGAATGCTACTGTCACCAAGCAATTGATTCTAAGTGTTTTTAATAAAGAAAGTCCACTTCACGATGGCGCCATGGTGATACAAAAAGACCGTATTTTGAGAGCAAGTTGTATTTTGCCGGTTTCTGACAACATCAATGTCCCACCGAGCGCCGGGCTCAGACATCGTGCTGCTCTCGGCCTAAGCGAGGTGAGCAATGCTAAGACTTTTATTGTATCGGAGGAAACGGGAAGGATGTCATATACGGAGCGTGGCGCTATTGAAATGAATCTTGACGAAGAGAAAATCCTTCAATACCTGATTGAAGCTCTAAAGTAAATTATTACAAAACTATTGAATAACAATATACTTAGGCTTGTATGATTGAGTCTTAGCTCCGGTCATGCATTCCGCTTTATTACGTTTTTTGTTTTTGTCGTTTTGCTGCGGGAAACAATACATTGTTCAATATCAACCTATAACCCGGGCTATTGGGGTGAAGGTGGAGGTCGGTAGGTGGATCGCCCACTCGATGCTCATAATCCTCCGGGTCATGCCCACCATAAAAAGTCCATTGTCCTTTGCCATATTCCCCGTGAATATACTTTGCCTCGCCCAGAGCCTTATTTTCACCCATAACCAAGACATTAGGCTTGACAAATTGCCGCATGAAGGCCGTTGTCTGGCCCATAAAAGCTTTGACAGTCCGTGTGTGATTCTGCGTCAACATCGTAGGCACAGCGTCGTACTTGGCTGAAAAATCAAATAAAGTAAAGTAATCGTTTTCTCGCTCAATAGCCCGTGTACGTGGATCTGTATCAATATTACTAAACTCATATATGAGTGGATCCTTCACCAAGGTAAAGTTTTGGAAGGCAAAGCATTGGTCGTATTCCAACTTTGATTGGGCTTTAGGATCCTGAGGATCACCATCAAACATTTCACTGCAAATATCGGTGTTATGCGCTGCCTGAGCGATATCGTAAGAATCGGTAGCAGAACACATGGCAAACATAAATCCACCACCAGAAACAAATTCTTTAATAGCATCCGTTACCGCCAATTTCAATTTGGATACTTTGTCGAATCCAAGACTTTTGGCCAATTCCTCTTGCCTTTTTTGATTAGCGACATACCAGCCTGCACCTCTGTAATTAGCATAAAACTTACCATATTGACCGGTAAAGTCTTCATGGTGTAAGTGCAACCAATCATACTTCACCAACTTGCCTTCAATTATTTCTCTGTCATACAGCTTATCAAAGGGTATTTCGGCATAGGTCAAAGCCAATGTGACTGCATCATCCCAAGGGTTAATTTTTTCGCCACGCTCATTGACTTCAGGCGTATAGACTGCTATGCGGGGAGCTTTCTCCATCTTAATGGCTTCCATATTGACGTCCGGATCATTGATAGTTTGCAGGATTTGATTAAACTCACCATCGCTAATCACCCTAAAAGACACGCCTCTTGTCTTGCATTCACTTGCAATACTTGTACTATTGGGTAAGACAAAGCTGCCACCTTCATAATTTAGCAACCACCATATCTCTCCCCCTTGTTGCAGTGTCCAATATGTCACACCGTATGCCTTCAGATGGTCTGATTGGTCCGGATTCATCGGAATTAATATATAGGAAGCATGAGCAACTATACCCATTAAGAGTAACCCGAGAATGAATATCGTTTTGAAAAAATTTACCATAATTCTAATTTTAACTTTACACCGACTTCAAGTTAATAAAATTCTATTTCCTGTCAAGACAATGCTTCTGTAACGCTTTATCCGGTGCAAATGTTGGAAGTCAGGAAGTCTGATATTGTTAACACAACGTTTTTTTCACAAGCAATTTATCCGAGCCTCACCCAATCCGTCAAAATGAGACAATCAGTCATTCAAATAAGTCAATGCTACCAAATGTCCTTATTATATAGATATCAATATTTGTATAACTTTTCATAGTATTCGGATGCCATTCTGCCGGATTCAAATTCGGGTACGACTTCTTTCATGGAACGAATTGCGAGTTTATACCACGACTTGGGACTGTTGTAATAAAGTGGGGCAATATCGTTCTGAATGATATTCAATAGATTGGACAAATCCTGACGATCTTGTTCTTCTTCACTCAAATGTTCATAGTCCACGGGAGGGATGACAAAACCATTTTTACCATTTTCCACAAATTCAGGAATCCATCCATCCCATGTTGATAGGTTTACGCAAGCATTCATAGCTGCTGTCATACCGCTCGTTCCGGATGCTTCCTGAGGAATTCTTGGATTATTAAGCCAGATGTCACTTCCTTGTTTTAGGAGTTTGGAAAGTTTCATCTCATAGCCCGTCATTATCGCCACATTGGGGTAGTCAGCTGTAAATTTCACCAATTCATTGAACATCTCGATGGCTCCATTATCCTTAGGGTAGGGTTTACCGGCCCAAATAATCTGAATGGGCATCTTGCTATTGCAAAATACTTTTTTAAAACGATCTAAATCTCTGGTTATTAAGTCTGCCCGCTTGTATCCTGCAAATCGACGTGCCCAGACTATCGTCAATACATTAACATCAAACCACTTGCCGGTCTGATCCGCCAAATTGAGAAACAATCGATATTTAAGCTCTTTTTTTCGACTTTCAAGGGCTGAAATATTGTTGTCAAGCGCGGCTTTGTCCATCTTCTCATCTGCCCAATACTTTTTATTTTGACTATTGGTGATGCTTATGATGGGAGCGATACCTTCGTACTTGCCCCACATTTTACGAGCCACATTACCGTGGATGGCCGAGACACCATTGGCTATTTTTGACAAACGCAATGCCACTAAAGAATGGTCAAACACATCGTCTTGTATTCCGGTAATCTTTCTAACTTCATCCAAGGCAATAGATTGAAAAAAGCTCATTTTCTCCAACTCATTGATATTGTGCTTCTCGTTTCCTGCCGCCACCGGAGTATGTGTCGTGAATACCATCCGTTTCCGGACTTCATCTACATTTTTAAACTTTTCATACAGATGAAAGGCAGCCGATAAGCCATGTGCCTCGTTAAGATGGTATATTTCAGGCTCAAATCCAAGCTCGTCAATCAACTTAGCACCTCCTACTCCCAGAATGATACTTTGCGCTATTTTTGTCTCTTGATTGGAGTCGTAGAGGTTATTGGTAATAGTTTTGGACAAATAATCATTTTCAGGAATATCTGTTGTCAGGAAAAACATCGGCACGCTGTTAAAACGTTCCGGTGGCAGATACCAAGCCGATACCCAGACTTTATGGTCACTCACATCAACCTGAAACTTAATGCCTGTATCAATTAAGAAGTTATATGCTTTCTGCTGAAACAAGACACCCATGTGGTTGTCAGAATTACGCACTTGATCGTAATAACCATACTTCCAAAGGATACCGATACCAATGAGATTTTGCTTCAATTCAAATGCGCTCCTCATGTGGGAGCCGGCGAGGAATCCCAGGCCACCACTAAACGTCTTTAATGACTGATCCAATGCAAATTCCATTGAAAAATAAGCCACCTTCTTTGAAAAATTCTTGGCAGGTGAATAAGGGATTTGAAACTTGGAAAAACTATAGCTCATTATACTTTACATGATGTTATAATCGGCAAAAATAGGATTAATAAACCATTGGCGAAAGGAAAAATGTAAAATAATCCTATATGTATTCATATTGAATTGATTTACAATCATGTATAGCCACAGTAAATTATATAAATAATACAGATATATCCAAATATTTTATCCCGAAAAATACAAAATTTTATCGTACCTTTGCGCCCATTCTTTAAAAATAAATAAATTTCATGGAAATTACCGATAAGCAATTGACTTACAAGGTCAAAGATCTAAATCTTGCCGATTGGGGCAGAAGAGAAATTCAATTGGCAGAAGCTGAGATGCCCGGCCTTATGTCTTTACGCGAGCAATATGGTGCAACAAAGCCATTGAAAGGTGCTCGTATTGCCGGATGCCTTCACATGACCATCCAAACTGCCGTACTGATTGAAACACTTATCGAATTAGGTGCCGAAGTTAGTTGGAGTTCATGCAACATATTTTCAACACAAGACCATGCAGCCGCTGCCATTGCCGCTGCCGGCATACCAGTATTTGCATGGAAGGGAATGAATGAGGAAGAATTTGACTGGTGCATTGAACAGACTCTCCATGCTTTCCAAGATGGCAAACCACTTAACATGATTCTTGATGATGGTGGCGATTTGACCAATATGGTGCTCGACAGATTCCCTGAATTGGTTGCAGACATACGGGGTATCAGCGAAGAAACAACTACCGGTGTTCACCGCCTCTATGAAAGAGTAGAAAACGGCAAGCTGCCTTTACCGGCTATCAACATCAATGATTCTGTAACTAAATCCAAGTTTGACAACAAATACGGTTGTAAAGAATCTTGTGTGGACGCTATCCGTCGTGCCACTGACCTGATGATGGCGGGCAAAGTCGCTGTAGTAGCTGGATATGGTGACGTAGGCAAAGGATCTGCCGCTTCTCTTAGGGGAGCAGGATGTCGCGTTATCGTCACAGAGATAGACCCAATCTGTGCTTTACAAGCAGCTATGGACGGATATGCCGTTAGAACGATGGCCAATGCAGTAAAGGAAGCCAATATCATCGTTACTGCTACGGGCAATAAAAACATCATCACTGCAGAGCACTTCAATAATATGAAGGACAAAACAGTAGTGTGCAATATTGGCCATTTTGACAATGAGATTGACATGGCATGGTTAAACAACACACACGGGTCCTCCAAGGTCGAGATAAAACCTCAGGTAGATAAATATACCATCAACGGCAAAGATATCATCGTTCTTGCTGAAGGCAGACTGGTCAACTTAGGCTGTGCCACTGGACATCCATCATTTGTGATGTCCAACTCCTTTACCAATCAATGTCTCGCGCAGCTTGAACTTTGGGCTCATTCTGATAAATACGAAAACAAAGTATATATGCTGCCCAAACACTTAGACGAGATGGTCGCACGCCTGCACCTTGATAAAATTGGTGTCGAACTTGAAGTATTGTCACCGGATCAGGCAGATTATATCGGCGTGAAGGTAGATGGACCATTCAAACCGGAATATTACAGGTATTAATCCACCTGAAATCAACCGAGTATAAAAAAAGGTCGCCGGAAATTATTTCGGCGATTTTTTTTTGAATTGATGTTTTGTTGAATATTCGTAAAAGTCCAATTATAATAAAAAAAGTTGGGCTGGTTTATAAAACAATTTGGTATAAAGTTATATCCCTGAATATACTAGATACCCTTTATTCATCGGCATCTATGTGTATATTTTCAAGTCAAAACAAACATCCTGCCGATATACCAATAAGAATCTAAAGAAAACGTATAGGTACCTCGATGAAGTCAGACGACAGCAAGTACTTTACTCTGGGTATTCGGCATAATTACGAGGTGTTTCATACAGTCGTACTTTTAGATCATATTTAGCATCCAATGCAGATCGCAATCGCGACCAGATGACGTAACAAATATTTTCAACTGTGGGATTCAATTGTTGAAACTCAGGGATTTGAAGGTTGAGGTTTTTGTGATCCAAGTAATTTGTTACTTGTGTTTCAATAGCATCTTTGAGGGTATTGAGATTGATGAGAAAGCCCGTCTCAGGATCTACTTCCCCGGAAAGCTTAACTTCAAGTTCATAATTATGCCCGTGATAATGAGGATTATTACATAGTCCAAAGACGACTTCATTTTTTTCATTACTCCAATGCTCCACATGAAGCCTATGGGCGGCATTAAAATGAGCAGTTCTGAATATAGATAATCTCATAGACGTGAAGTTACAACAATTCCCGGATTATGACACTTTCAGTAATACCTTCCGCTTCTGCTTTGTAATTTCTCACGATACGATGGCGCAGGACATAGTCAGCTATAGCCTTTACATCTTCAATATCGGGAGAATATTTACCATGGATGGCAGCATGACATTTGGCGCCTAAAACAAGGTATTGAGAAGCTCTTGGTCCTGCCCCCCATGAAATATACTTGTTGACTTGTTCTGTAGCTCGGTCGGTATTGGGGCGTGTCTTGACGGCAAGATTCACCGCATATTCCAGAACATTATCAGCGATTGGGATTTTACGAACCAACTGTTGAAAATACAGGATTTGTTCTGAATTGAGGATGTTACGCAGATCTACTTTAGTGTCGGAAGTAGTGTTTTTTACGACCATCAACTCATGGTGATAACTTGGGTAATCCAATGGAATATTAAACATAAATCTATCGAGTTGAGCCTCCGGTAGCGGATAGGTTCCTTCCTGTTCTATGGGGTTTTGTGTAGCAAGTACAAAAAACGGCTTGGGTAGTGTATATCGCTGACCGGCGACAGTAACTATCCTTTCCTGCATGGCTTCAAGTAGGGCAGACTGAGTCTTCGGAGGGGTACGATTGATCTCGTCCGCCAAGATAATATTGGCAAATAAAGGCCCTTTCAAAAATTTAAATTGCCTACTATCATCCAATATCTCCGTTCCTGTAATATCGGACGGCATCAAATCCGGTGTAAATTGTATTCTTTTAAATTCCAAGTCAAGCACTTCCGCAATTGTACTAATCAGCAAAGTCTTGGCTAATCCGGGTACACCGACAAGCAAGCTATGCCCATTGGCGAAAAGAGAAATCAATACCGCTTCCACCACTTCCTCTTGTCCAATAATAACTTGAGAAATTTCAGCTTTTAAATCCTTTGATGCCTGTGCTAAAGCATCTACACCACTTACGTCAGAAGAATACATTTATTTATTGTTTGTATGAATTAAAGAGCGCCAAATATAACGTAATTTTAATGGTAAAATTACCGACAAAACCTAAAAACATATAAATTAAGGAATTGTTTACACGATGAATGATGTCCTGATATCCATTCCAATTCTTGTGAATTACCACATAATAGAAGGAAGTTGATACATTGAGCATTGAAATAATTTAAAATTAAATGCTCAGAAAACCAATCTTTCCTACTTATACAATCAATTATTCGAATATATAATACTTTATTGCTATCTTTGCGCCTTCAACAATTGTCCAAATTTCCATGATTGAATTGGTAGATAGCTTATTACACGAAGCTGTTGATTCTGAAGGGCGGCACATCAGCCCACATTTGTCCGAAAATGTAAAAAATTACCTCATTGACATCGACGGTACCATCTGTGATGACGTACCTAATGAGGAACCGGAAAGAATGGTAACGGTCGAACCGTATTCCGATGCATTGAAGATGTGTAACAAATGGTATGAAGAAGGTCATATCATCACTTACTTCACCTCCCGTACGGAGGAACACCGCGCTATCACTGAAGAATGGCTCAATCGTCATGGCTTCCTCTATCACGCCATACTCTTTGGCAAGCCACGCGGTGGCAACTATCATTGGATAGACAATCATATCGTAAAAGCAACCCGCTTCGAAGGGAAGTTTACTGATCTGGTAACTGAAATGAAGCCGATTGAAGTATTTAAAAAGTAAATATTTTGAGTTCCGTTATTTTATGCATCAATTAACGGTCTTTGCTGCTCATAGACTCATTAGAATTTATTCTTTGAAGATAAAATAGACTGCCAAAATGAGAAAGAAAAACCCAATAAGGTGATTCATTCTAAATGGTTGTTCATTGAATATAAAAAAGGCAAATATGCTGAATACTGTTAGCGTAATGACTTCCTGAATTACTTTTAATTGCCAGATATTGAACGGACCTCCATTTTCATTGAATCCAATTCTGTTAGCCGGAATCAATAAAAAATATTCGAACAAAGCAATACCCCAACTAATCAATATAATTCCGGTCAAATTTAAGCCGGACAGCCATTTCACCTCTTTATACTTCAAATGTCCATACCAGGCGAGTGTCATAAAGGTATTTGAAAATATCAACAATACAATGGTATATATCCCTTTGGTCATCATGCTTTTTATTTGTACAAGGAGAATTAATGAACCCAGGTATCCCTTTCCAGATGCTCCAGTTCTACATTTACCGGATATCGATTCTGCAAATATTGGGCAGTTGACTCAGCCGCATAAACACTTCGATGTTGGCCTCCTGTACACCCGAAATTAATTGTCAGATGGGTAAAACCTCTTTCAATATAATTAGAAACAGTGATGTCCAACATGTTGCGAATATGTTGTAAAAACTCAGGCATCCTCGTTTCATTTTCCAAATATTCAATGACGGCGGCGTCTTTACCTGTAAGGATTTTCATCGAATCAATACGTCCCGGGTTATCAATGCCCCGCATATCAAATACAAATCCTATCCCATGTCCTGTATCATCCTTCAAGTCTCTCTTTTTATAGGAAAAACTTCTTACTTTGACATTCAACGTCCAATCTGTCATTATATCTGACTTTTTTGATATATTATTTGATTCAACACACGACTTAACTCTTCATATCGCTCAACAAATCCGGGGATATTCAACAATACTTTTAAATTTTCAATTGCCGGAGTAATGCTTTCAATGAAATGCGCCTTTCGCTCAACCAAGCCTCTACGCCCATAAGCCCCTAAGACCTGCAACAGTCGCACCGGAAGGACTTTATCTCTATCCAACTCCAACTGCTGAAGATCATAGCCTGTCTGCCCCGAAATAATTTCTCCATAATATCGAAATAAAGTATTTCTATCTTCGGCAGAAAGTCCTAATTTGGCTTGAAACAATAATGAAATAACATCATATACACATGGTCCGCGTCTCGCACCCTGAAAGTCGATAAAACTTATTTTCCCTTCATTTACCATAATATTTCTCGTCTGAAAATCTCGATACATAAGACCATTGAAGCCGCATTGCAACACATCCAGCGCAATTCGTTCAAAATTTTGTCTTAGCTTATAAGCATCATATTGGAGAGATGTAGGTTTGACAAAATAGGTTTCAAAGTAATGCAGGTCTGCCAAGATATCGCTATACCCAAATATCGGGGAAGGATAACACCTTAAAAAATCCACTTTGCTGCTTGCAGTTAGATGGAAATAGGCAAGAGCATCTATAATCTTTTCCAACAATGGTCTTTGTGCTTCAAACGGCAAGTCAGCCAAAAGACTCAACGCGTCATAGCTCCCGCAATCTTCTTGTAAATAAAGGGTTCTACTCTCATCCACAGCAATAACTCTCGGAACTGGCACGCCCAACTCTGATAGGATACGAGACAAATAAAAAAAGGCTTCATTCTCTTGGATGTCTTCTGACCAAGTGCCTATAATAGGCCTCCCCACTATAAGAATCCTAAAATATTGGCGATTGCTTCCTGCTCCGGCCAATGCCGTAATCCGGTCGGGATCCAGGTTAAAATAGTCTGTGGCAAATTCTCTTAATGCAAGTAACTGATTCATCATTCCTCCTCTGAAAAGTCGTGTTCCTGCGGTGGAATGGCTTCATTCAAGTAGGTCCATATCTTGTCTTTCAACTCCATGATGCCTTGCTGTGTCACTGAGGAAATAAATACGAACTCAATGTCTGTAGGCATGGTGGGCATAATCCACTCTTTCAATTCATCATCAACCAAATCGGCTTTGGTTACAGCCATCAGCCGTGGCTTATCCAACAATTCAGGGTTATAAAGCCTTAATTCATTCAATAGAATGTGAAATTCTTTGGCAATATCATCTGAAGTAGCAGGCACCATAAATAAAAGGAGACTATTCCTTTCGATATGACGTAGAAACCTTATGCCCAGTCCTTTGCCTTGATGTGCATTCTCTATGATGCCCGGTATATCAGCCATCACAAAGGAAGTATTATCCCTATGGCGCACGATACCGAGATTAGGGACCAGAGTAGTGAAGGCGTAATCCGCTATCTTAGGTTTTGCGGCGCTTACAGAGGACAAAAGCGTTGATTTGCCGGCATTGGGGAAGCCCACCAAACCTACATCGGCAAGTAGCTTCAATTCTAATATATTCCAATCTTCCCGACCCGGCTCTCCCGGCTGAGCGTATTTAGGCACTTGTTTGGAGGCCGTGGCAAAATGCCAGTTGCCTAAGCCGCCTCGCCCGCCGGGTGTCAATATCTGTTTTTGTCGGTCATGAGTAATTTCAAACAAAATTTCTCCTGTTTCGGCACTCTTTGCTACCGTTCCGAGTGGAACTTCTAAGATAATATCTTTCCCACTACGCCCGGTACGATTGTTCTTTGAGCCATTGACACCATCTTCGGCGATGACGTGTTTTCGGTATTTCAGGTTGATAAGCGTCCACACATTTCTGTTGCCTCGTAATATGATGTGACCGCCACGTCCACCATCGCCGCCATCGGGTCCACCCTTGGCATTCATTTTATCTCTGAAATAATGGTGTGAGCCCGCCCCACCCTTGCCGGATCGGCAACATATCTTGACGTAATCAATAAAATTCTGGTCTGCCATAGCGCTGCAAAGATGCAAAAAATTCCTTGGTTGAGCTATATTCTATAGGGAAGGTTTGGTTTAATTCTGATTTGCCGCTACCACAATAGCATCATACTATTTACCAAAATGGTAGAAAGCATTTATGCCTAAAAAGTGTTGAACTATTTTCGCCTTTGTCCAAATTTTATTAAACTCATTTTGAAGACCAAAGTTAACAGAATATTCCGGGCTTACACTCATATTTTTTGTCAAGAAAAAAGCGTAAGATGCATTGACTCTCACGCCAGAGGTTGTCTTTTTATTCATATCCTTAACTTCATTGCTTATGTCACTTATCTGCGCATAATCTTGAGTTCTATAACGGATTCCACTGACATCTTGCTTTAGTAAAAAATTAAACTCGTATCCAATATTTATTTCTGCATGTTTAAAAATACGGAAGTTAAATGGATACAAAGCAAATTGAACACTACTTTTCTCGATTTGGATATCGCTTGTAAAATTTTTTGGTAATGGCGACGAAGTCACAAGTAAATTCGACTTAACAGTCTCTATACCTAATCCGACTTTTATCCAATATCTACTTTTAAACAAATGAGAAGTTCCCAAAAATCCATATCTCGTTGCCCACTTTCCTTTATTAGAATACGAAGGTGCGCCTTCCAGTGCTTCCTGCTTATAATCCGTATAAGATGGCTGTCCTATACCCGCATAAATACCGAGAGATTGACACTGAGCCTTTTGGGGTAAAAAAGCAAAAAGCGTTGCACAAAAGATTAAAACAAATATATTTTTCATTTCAGGTTTACGTTTTGAAAATAAAAACTCATACTATTGATAACAGATTTTACTCAATTATACCATTTTTTTTACAAATCCATGTGGTATGATTCATTAAGAATCGAAGTCGATGACCACTGGTTATATGTCTAACGGGTAACAAACACCATTGGTTTGACATTCCGTCTTTTTGTCATAATTGAATGATAATGAATGCCATAATTGCAGAACTTCCGTTAACAGAATGTCATTTTTACATCTATTTTGGTCAAAAACTTTTATGGCTTTAAATTTGAATATTCATTTTAACAAAATAATTGAACGATGACAATGGACAATTTCACAATAAATGCGCAGGATGCCATCATCAAAGCGCAACAATTAGCGACAGATCGCTCACAGCAGACAGTAGATACTTCTCACCTTTTGCGCGGTATCATGGAAACCGACGAGAGCGTCATCGCTTTCTTACTAAACAAAATGACGGTCAACCTCCAGCAGGTTAAGACCGAAAATGAAAAACTCATCGACCTTATCCCCAAAGTTCAGGGTGCCGACAAACACTTTTTGTCACCGGATGCCAATAGCGCCATAGCAAAAGCAAAAGACGCCATGAAGGAATTTGGAGATGAATTTATTTCTCTTGAATTACTGCTATATGGTATTCTGCAAGGAAGTGACCGTACGGCAAGGCTTTTGAAAGATAAAGGTATGACATCAGCAGGTCTGAAAACAGCCATTCAGGAATTGAGAAAGGGCAACAAAGTCAACTCTCAAAGTGGTGATAGTGGATACAATTCCCTCAGTAAATACGCCATTAACCTGAATGAACGCGCCGAATCCGGCAAGCTCGATCCCATCATCGGTAGGGATGAAGAGATAAGGAGAGTGATGCACATCCTTTCCAGAAGAAAGAAGAACAACCCCATCCTCGTAGGTGATGCAGGTGTCGGAAAAACTGCCATCGTAGAAGGAATAGCCTGGCGTATAATCAAACAAGATGTCCCGGAAAATCTAAAAACCAAAACGATTTTCAGCCTGGATCTCTCTGCCTTAGTCGCAGGTGCTAAATTTAAAGGTGAATTTGAAGAAAGACTCAAAGCAGTCATTAAGGAAGTGACTGACAGCAATGGAGAAATTATCCTCTTCATCGACGAAATACACACTCTCATCGGCGCAGGAGGCGGTAATGGCGCAATGGATGCTGCCAATATCCTCAAACCCGCACTGGCAAGAGGCGAACTACACGCTATCGGTGCAACAACACTCGATGAATACCAAAAATATTTTGAAAAAGATGCAGCTTTGGTTCGCCGTTTCCAAAATGTTATGGTCGAAGAACCCAGTGTGGAAGATACCATCTCTATTTTAAGAGGTCTCCAGGAAAAATACGAAGTCTTTCACAAGATAGAAATATTGGACGAAGCCCTTATCGCAGCCGCAGAAATGTCACACCGCTATATTGCCGACCGACAATTGCCGGACAAAGCCATCGACTTGATTGACGAAGCAGCAGCCAAACTAAGGCTCGAGCTCAACTCCATGCCCGATGACATCGACGAGTTAGATCGAAAAGTCCGTCAACTTGAAATCGAAAGAGAAGCCATAAAGAGGGAAAAAGACGAAAAGAAACTCAATACCATCAACGAGTCTATCGCCAATTCCCGCCAACAGTTGGATTCACTGATGGCTAAATGGAAAAATGAAAAAGCCATCATCGACCGCATCAATACCCTTCGCGAAGAAATTGAAGAACTCGAACGTAAAGCTCAAAAAGCCGAAAGAGAAAGCGACTTTGAAACCGTCGCCAAAATCCGTTATGGCGAATTACAGAAAAAACAACAAGAACTGAAAGACTCAGAACACGAGCTCAACCAACTTCCTGAAGGTTCACGCTTTACAGCTCAACAGGTAACTGCCAATGACATTGCCGACGTCGTCTCCAAATGGACCGGAATTCCGGTCTCTAAGTTGCAACAAAGCGAAAAAGACAAGCTCCTCAACTTGGAAAAAGAAATCGGAAAGATGATCGTCGGTCAGGAAGAAGCCGTTGCCGCTGTGAGTGATGCGGTAAGGAGAAATAGGGCTGGTCTAAGTGATGGCAAGCGACCTGTGGGCTCATTTATCTTTTTAGGTCCGACAGGTGTCGGCAAGACTGAGCTTACCAAAGCACTTGCAGATGTGTTATTTGACGACAAAGACGCTATCATTCGTATAGACATGAGCGAATATATGGAAAAACATTCGGTGTCCAGGCTCATCGGTGCGCCTCCGGGATATGTAGGTTATGAAGAAGGCGGACAGTTGACCGAAGCCGTAAGGCATCGACCTTATTCTATTGTGCTGTTGGATGAAATAGAAAAGGCTCATGCTGATGTGTTCAATGTATTGTTGCAAGTGCTGGATGATGGTCACCTGACAGATGGAAAAGGAAGACAGGTGAATTTCAAAAATACCATCATCATCATGACATCTAACCTCGGTTCTAATATCATCCTTGAAAACTTTGAGGATTTAGGCGTAATTGATGCCACTAAGAGAGATGAAGTTTTGGAAACAACTAAACTGGAAGTATTTGAACTCCTTAAACAAACCATGAGACCTGAGTTTCTCAACAGAGTAGATGAAACTATCATGTTCCTTCCACTTACTAAGGACGAAATAGAAAGAATACTTTTCCTCCAAATGTCTTCTATCAACAAGCTACTCAAAACACAGGAATTGAGTATTCAATTGGAACCAAGTGCAGTAAATCTCTTAGTCGGAATGGGCTATGAGCCACAATTCGGCGCACGTCCACTCAAGAGAGTTCTCCAAAGGGAGCTCATCAATGAGTTATCCAAATTGATTCTTAGCGGAGAGTTTGTTGCCGGAGATGTGATAGTGGCTGAAGGAAATAATACCGGACTTACCTTTCACAAGAAAGCCGTTGACAAAGCCATTTCGACAGAAAAGACAGAGACTCAACCATAGTCTCTCACAGAAAATATAAGGCAGTAAAAGTATTTTATTATCCAATATACGATTGCATCCCGGAAATTACATAAACCCGAATTCAGCAGTATAGGTTTTGAAAAACCGTATAGTGCTGATTATGAGGGCAATCCCGATGTACGAATCGTTTCAATGGTTTCTGTAAACCATTGATTACGAGTCGTAAATCGATTCTGTATTTGTCAAATGCGGTATTTGGGATAAAGCAGTAATGCTGTATAGGTAGCAATTGAGACTAAATATTGACTTAAATTGTTTATCTGACAGTGTTGCTGCTTTTTATTGTAGAAGCTATTGATCATAAATTTCTTGCAAAACGTACTAAACCGCGATTCACTTCCGCATCATTCATCTAATTTTAAGTACAATTAGTCTATAAATGACCCGAAGTGGAACTATTCCCACCATTCCAACATTTGTAAATAAAATTATTTAAAATAGTAATGAAAGAAAAAAATATTTCAGAAAAAACCTTCTGGAACAAATTATCCAAACATGCCCAAAAAGCCGGCGTAAAAGTGGTTTATTCTGCTCTCCTGATGTATTATGCTTTTCGACGAAAAGAAACACCGGCATGGGCCAAAGCGGCTATTCTGGGAGCGATTACCTATTTCCTTTCACCTATAGACTTCATTCCGGATCTTACACCTGTACTTGGATTTACGGATGATTTAACGATTTTGGTTAGTGCATTAGTTTCTATCAGTTCAAACATAGATGATGATGTAAGGAAAAAATCCATCGGTAAACTAAAACAATGGTTTACTTCATCCGAAATACAAATTGCCGTAGATGAAATAGACCAAAAGTTACAAAAACGTCGGCAGGGCAACGATGTAGAAGCACAACAAAGCTGAAACAACTCCTAAAAAGGTTATACCTGATTGGTATCTGATGAGTCTAAAAAGTTGACATTGCGCTGCATTCCGCTAAGGCCTGTACGCTTTATTGGTGATTGAAAAAAAATACGGTCAAAGTCTTCCTGAGTCATCTCTTCCCAATCTGAGGCTGTCAAACTGCTTAGCTCGCTGACCGGATTAAAATCAGCTTCTTGCTGAGGGCTTGCAAACTTATTCCATGGGCACACCTGTTGACAAATATCACAACCAAAAGCCCACCCATCCATTTTGTCTTTAAAAACAGGATCAATGACTTCATCCTTAAGTTCAATGGTAAGATAAGAAATACATTTACTCGCAAAAATAGTATAGCCTTGGGGGTCAATTGCTCCGGTAGGGCAAGCATCAATACAGCGTGTACAAGTGCCACAATGGTCTTTAATAGCCAATTCGGGCTCATCATCCATGTCAATATCTATCAACATTTCAGCCAAAAAGAAATATGAGCCTCGCTTTGGGTGTATCAGAAGTGCATTTTTACCAACCCACCCCAATCCTGCCCTTCTAGCCCATTCTTTCTCTAAAATCGGAGCAGAATCAGTAAAATAACGGATATTTGCCTCAGGAGCGATGTTTTCAATAATTTTTTTGGAAATACTTTTTAATTTTTTCTTGAGCACCTTGTGATAGTCTCGACCCAGTGCGTAGGTAGAAATTTTAGGGCTTTGAGATAACGTAGGATTGTTTTGAAAGTAATTAAACACAAAGCTAATCACCGTTTTTGTGCCGGGATGCAGCAATGTCGGGTCTGTACGCATATCTACATTTCGCTCAAGATATGACATCTTACCCGGACGACCTTGCTGTATCCAATCCGGTAGAAAGTCTGCCTCTCTTTCCAGTTTTTCAGCTTTTGAAAAGCCGACAGCAGTAAAACCCTCGTCCAATGCCCACTGTGTTATATATTGCCGTATTTCAGACATAATGCAAAGGTAATGTTTTTAGCAAAATGCTATAAATTGGTTAAAGTTATTATCCACAACTTTCGTCTCTTTGTCTATCATCAGGCATCTTTCAACATTCCCGACTTATTTACTAAAGAACGATAAGGCTATGCCTATTGGTGTTTTTGCCAAATTCTATATTGTTGTTTTTAACACAAATTCATATTTTTAAAATATTGCCTTTAAAATGAAGTCGGGTTGAAGAAAGACATCATTTCTCCTTGAAATCAGTTGAACACATCAGAATAATGTTTACTTTTATATGAAAAATATACGTAAGATTGCGGACATACAATTGTTATGCAATATGCAAAACGTAATGAATTTTATCTAAAAATATGAGCGACATAACACAAAACATAAAGTCTTATAAACTTATATATCCGCAAATATATTCCTACACACTCCCTAATCGCACTCAAAACAACGGCTCACAAAAAATTGGATATACCGAACGGAAAGATGTAGATGCCAGGATATTGGAACAAGTAAAAACAGCGGCTTTTTCCGAAGAATATACAAAATTATGGAGTGCTCCTGCATTCTTTAAAGGAAATAAAGAAAGTTTTATCGACACTGCGTTCCATTCATTTCTTGAAAAAAATGGCATTGAAAGAAGAACGAACTTAGGAACTGAATGGTTCTATTTTAATGGCGAACCTTTCAAATCAAAAGAATTATTCGATTTATTCCGTAATGAGGGATTTTCAGCACTTCAAAATAAGGACGAAAAAGCACCTTACACCTTGCGTTTTGAGCAGGAAGAAGCGGTTACAAAAGCGTTGGCATATTTCCAAAGTAACGAAAAAGGCGAATTTCTTTGGAATGCCAAACCGCGCTTTGGAAAAACGCTTGCCAGTTATGATTTGGCAAAAAGGCTAAATGCCCAAAAAGTACTCATTGTTACCAACCGGCCCGCCATTGCCAATTCATGGTTGGATGATTTCGAGTCGTTTATTGACGGTTATGCTTTTATATCGGAAACTTCTTCTTTAAACAACAGGGCAACGATTACTCGTGAGCAACACATTGCCAACAAGCCCATTTTACCGCAAATCACTTTTCTTTCTTTACAAGACCTCAAAGGTTCTAAATATTTTGGTGGTAATTTCGATAAATTGCGATGGATTGCTGAATTAGAATGGGATTTACTCATCATTGATGAAGCTCACGAAGGCATTGATACTACCAGAACCGATGCCGCTTTTGATGCAATTAAACGCAAAAACACGCTTCATTTATCAGGTACGCCTTTTAAAGCATTGGCAAACGAAAAATTCCCCAAAGAAGCCATTTACAATTGGACCTACTTAGATGAACAAAAAATCAAACACATTGAGCTGGAAGAAGGCGAAACAGGACAACATACCGATTTGCCGGACTTAAAACTCTTTACTTATCGCATCTCGCAAATGACAACACAAGAAGTCAATGAAGGCATCGAGATTGATGACGAAATCCGGGATTATGCCTTTGATTTGAACGAGTTTTTCAGAACGCAAAACAAAAAATTCGTTCGGGAAAATGATGTGAAAGAGTTTTTGAAAAATCTAAGTACCAATGAAAAATATCCTTTTTCTACCCCCGAACTCCGAGCGGAATTGAAACATACGTTTTGGTATGTGGGCAACCGAGTAGAATCGGTTAAAGCATTAGAACAATTGCTGAAAGAAGATCCTGTTTTTAAAGATTACGCAGTAATTGTGGCAGCAGGCGATGGAAGAACTTTTGAGGAGGAAGAAAGCGATTTTAAAGGCAATGAATCTTCGTTTCAGAAAGTAAAAAAAGCCATTGCCGAAAATGATAAAACGATTACACTCTCCTGCGGACAATTGACCACCGGCGTTACCGTAAAAGAATGGACAGCAGTGTTGATGCTCACCGATATTAAAACGCCTGCTATCTATATGCAAGCGGCTTTTCGGGCTCAAAATCCGTATAAAGAATGGATAAACGGCGAATTGCATGTCAAAAACTCTGCATATTTGTTTGACTTCGCTCCTACACGTGTTCTCGAAATTTACGACCACTTTGCAAACGGCTTAAATCCGAAAGCGGTACAAGGAGAAATTACCGAAAAGGAAAGAGAAACCAACATCAAAGAATTGCTGAATTTCTTTCCGGTAATCTCAGAAGATGTCAATGGTGAAATGATTGAGTTGGATGCACAACAAGTGCTTACTTTCCCGAATGCGTTGGCAGCAGCAGAAATCGTGAATGCCCGCTTTATGACCAATCTTTTGTTTAACGATACCTTGAAAGGCGTTTTCAATTTTCCGAAGGAAGTGGAAAAGATTTTGGATAAATTGCCCGAGGAAAATAATAAACGAGTACAAAAATCGAAAAACCGACTTGATTTAGACGATGCTAAAGAGATAAACGACAATAAAACCGCCAAAATAAACGAAAACACCGGGATTATTTTAGGCGAAAAAATATACCGAAGCAACACCGAGCGGGTAATCGACGATTTATTGGCACAAAACAACCAAAAAATTGCCACCGATGAATTGGTAGAAAAAGTGAGTGAAGTGGCAGCACCGCTCATTGCTAAATACAAGGAAGTTTATAAAGCCACGGCTACCGAAACCAAAGAAGCCGCCGAGCAATTGCAAGAAAAAGTAAAGCAAATTGCCGAAGAATACAACAATGCCGAGATAAAGGACAGCGATGAGCTGAAACTACAATTAATGAACGCGCTCGAAGACGATTTGGTAAAAAGCAAGGTGGAACAAAAGGAAACGGAAGCCGTTGAAAAAGTACAAAAAACCAAGGAAGAGGAAATAAGAGACCGCTTGCGTTCGTTCACCCGTACCATTCCGATGTTTGTGATGGCAAACGATTCTAAGGAGGAAATTACCATTGATAATTTTGATTTGGAAATTGACGCTGCCGATTTTGAAGACCTGACCAGCATTACCAAAGAAGAATTTCACAAGCTCCGTGATGGCTTTGATTACCAGGAAAACAGCGAACTAAAAACATTCCAAGGGGTGTTCAACAAATACCGTTTCAATGCTTCTATTGCCGAATTTAGACAGCGAAAACAAGAATTAGCCAATTATTTTACGGCAGAAGAAGATATTTTTGAACTCATTCCCAACCAAAAAACCAACCAGATTTTTACACCGAAAAAAGTGGTGAAAATGATGGTGGACCAATTGGAAGCACACGACCCGAGTTTATTTACCCGAACCGATAGCACTTTTGTTGATTTGTATATGAAATCGGGAATGTACATTACCGAAATTGTAAAAAAACTGTTTCATAACACCCGAAAACACTACACCAGCGATGAGGAATGTTTGCAACACATTTTAGAAAATCAAGTGTATGGCTTAGCACCCACACCTATTTTGCAAGGCATTACCCAAAGCTATATTTTTGGCTTTGATACGGAACATCAAATAAGCAGAACGCATTTTGTGCAATACGACCTCACGCCCGAAGCCGAGCAAGGAAACCCACAACAAAAATTACAAGAACTATTTAATTTAAAAGAAGATATGAAATTCGATGCAGTAGTAGGAAATCCGCCGTATCAGGAAAAGAAGGAGACTACAAGTGATAGTCCTATATATCATCATTTTATGGATGTGGCTGATAAGTTAGGAAAAAAGGTGATACTTATTACTCCTGGTAGATTTCTTTTCAATGCAGGTAAAACGCCAAAGGATTGGAATAGAAAAATGCTCAATGACAATCACTTTAAAGTTTTAAGTTATTTTAGTAATAGTAATGAGATTTTCCCTAACGTTGATATTAAAGGCGGTGTTGCTATTACTCTAAAAGATAAAGACCAAGATTTTGGGAAAATTGGAATATTTACATCTTTTACCGAATTAAGTTCTATTGCAAACAAGGTAAAGTCAGATAATGCCTTTTCTCCAATAAGTAAAGATATCTACTCTCAGAACAAATTCAATCTAAACAGACTTTACAAGGATTTCCCTAAGTTTAAAAATGTAATAGGCAGTAATGGAACAGAAAAAAGGTTTACAACATCAATTTTCCAACAGATAGAAGTTTTTAAAGAAGGTTCTGAAACAAAGTCAGATATCAAAGTTCTTGGCTTAATCGACAATTCACGAGTTTACAGGTTCATCCCTATTCAGTATGTTGAAAAACACCCCAATTTGAACAAATCAAAAGTTCTTTTACCATTCAGTAATGGTTCAGGTGCATTAGGAGAGACTTTATCATCCCCAATCGTAGCTAAACCGAATGAGGGTTTTACACAGTCTTTTATTAGTATCGGCATTTTTGATTCAACTTTTGAAGCTCAAGCATGTATAAAATATATATATTCAAAATTTGCAAGGGCTTTATTGGGTATTTTAAAAGTGACGCAACATAATAGCAAAGATGTATGGGAATATGTTCCCGTCCAAGATTTCACTTCCACCTCCGATATTGATTGGTCACAATCCATTTCAGCAATCGACCAGCAACTGTATGCAAAGTATAAATTATCAGCCGAAGAAATTGAGTTTATTGAAAGGATGATAAAACCGATGTCTGGACTATGATTTTTGTGATTAAATGATTACTGTGATTTGAATATAAAATCAAGGCAATCAAACAAATCAAATGAATCATAGTTTAGACGATTAAATGATTTTTATATGATAAACGAACAGTATAAATATTCCGAATTGACTTCCAAAATTATTGGTTGTGCAATGACGGTTCATTCCTCGCTTGGCAATGGGTTTCAAGAAGTCATTTATCAAAGAGCCTTAGCAATTGAATTGAGCATTGCCGGCATAGGTTTTAGCAGAGAATTTGAAATGCCAATTTATTATAGAGAAGAACACATTGGCACACGCAGAGTTGATTTTCTCGTTGAAGGAGTTATTTCTGTTGAGCTAAAAGCAATGACAAAATTAGAAGATGTTCATTTTGCACAGGCTATCAATTATTTGGAAGCATACAATCTGGAAATCGGGTTGCTCATTAATTTTGGAGAAACAAGCCTGAATTTTAAACGATTGACTAACAAAAAATATAAATCATCATAATCACAAAACTCTAAAAAATGGATGAAAAAAATAAAAATATAGTAAGATCATCATCGGTAGAATATTTAACCTTTATTGCAGCCACAGGAGATGGAGGTGTTAATGCTATTTACCAAGACGAAAATATTTGGCTTTCACAAAAAATGATGGGAACGCTCTATAGTGTTAATATAAGAACGATAAACGAACACTTAAAAAAAATATTTAATGACAATGAACTGCAAGGCGATTCAGTTATCCGGAATTTCCGGATAACTGCCACTGATGGCAAAAGCTATAATACAAAGCATTATAAAAAATAAGATTTAAATGAAGTGTAAATTACTTTTTAGAAAGCATGATACAACCGATGGAGTAACACATAAAAACACTATTCTAAAATGGACATAAATAAATCGATAACTGTATTTGAAAATAAACAAATTCTTAGGCATTACGATGCAGACGCAGAAGTGTGGTATTTTTCTTTAGTAGATATTGTAGAAGCACTTACCGAAAGTGCTAATCCTACAGATTATCTCAAAAAGATAAGAAAAAGAGACCCTGAATTAAATCTCTACATAGGGACAAATTGTCCCCAGGTAGCAATGTTGTTATCTAATAATTACATGCTAATTTAAAACTTAAACCATGGGAAATAATAATTTAGTGCTTTTTGAATCTAAGCAAATTCGTAGGCATTACGATTCAGAAAATGAAATTTGGTATTTTTCAGTAATTGATATAATAGATGCACTTACCGAAAGCGCAAATCCCAGAGATTATTGGTTTAAAATGAAGCAAAGAGTAAAAACTGAAGATGGATTTGAACTGTCGACAATTTGTCGACAGTTCAAATTAAAGGCGAGTGATGGAAAAATGAGAAGCACCGATGTTGCTGATGTAAAGGGCATTTTCCGTCTTATTCAATCTATTCCTTCGCCCAAAGCTGAACCTTTTAAACAATGGTTAGCCAAAGTAGGTTATGAACGCTTACAAGAAATTCAAGACCCCAGTTTGAGTATGGACAGAGCCAGAGAAAATTGGCAAAAAATGGGACGCTCCGAAAAGTGGATTCAACAACGTATGACCGGGCAAGAAACCCGCAACAAATTGACCGATTATTGGAAAGAAAGCGGAGTAACCCAACAAGATGAATTTGCTTTTTTAACCAATATTATTCATCAAGAATGGACAGGAATTTCTGTAAAAAAACACAAAGAAATAAAGGGTTTAAAAAGTCAAAACTTACGCGACCACATGAGCGAAGCAGAACTTCTTTTTACAGCATTAGCCGAACTATCTACCCGACAAATAGCAGAGGTTGAACAAGCAAAAGGTGTTTCAGAAAATGCAAAAGCAAGCAAAAAAGGAGGTGCTATTGCCAAAAATGCCCGAAAAGAATTAGAATCAAAAACCGGTAAAAATGTAATTACGGGAGAAAATTTTCTGAAACCTAAAAAAGGAAAAAAGTGAGTTTTAATAGTGAATTCATTAAATGCAATAAAAATTTGAACAAAAATGGAAAGCAATAATTCTGAATTTATTCTATTCAAAACCGAAGATGAAAAAATATCGGTAGATGTTCGTTTGGAAAATGAAACGGTTTGGCTTACTCAAGACCAAATAGCAATGCTTTTTGATAAAAGTAGAAGTACCATTACCGAACATATTTTAAATGTTTTTAACGAAGGTGAATTAGAAGAAAATGCAACCTGTCGGAAATTCCGACAGGTTCGAATGGAAGGAAACCGTACGGTAGAACGAGAGGTGGTACATTACAATCTCGATGTAATTATTTCGGTAGGTTATCGTGTAAAATCATTAAGGGGAAAACAATTTCGTATTTGGGCGACCAAACGCCTGAATGAATATATCCGAAAAGGTTTTACAATGGACGACGAACGCTTAAAAAATTTGGGCGGTGGCGGTTATTGGAAAGAATTGTTGCAACGCATTCGGGATATTCGTTCTTCCGAAAAAGTGTTTTATCGTCAAGTATTGGATATTTACGCTACAAGCATTGATTACGACCCAAAAGCAGATGTTTCCATTGATTTTTTCAAAAAAGTGCAAAACAAAATTCATTTTGCCGTTCACGGACAAACGGCGGCAGAAGTTATTTTCACCCGTGTTGATGCCGAAAAAGAATTTTTGGGTTTAACTACCTTTCTTGGAAACCGCCCGTATTTGAAAGACATAACGGTTGCTAAGAATTATTTAGATGAAAAAGAACTTAGGGCATTAGGACAAATTGTATCGGGTTATCTGGATTTTGCTGAACGACAAGCTGAACGAGAGCAAGCAATGACAATGAAAAACTGGGCAGAGCATTTAGACCGTATTTTGACAATGAGCGGAGAACAATTATTACAAGGAGCCGGAACAATAAGCCACGAAAAAGCAGTCGAAAAAGCAACAACAGAGTATAAAAAGTATCAGCAAAAAACATTAAGTGAGGTAGAAAAAAGCTATTTAGAAAATTTGAAGGCAATAGAAAGAAAACACAATGATAAAGATGATTAATTTGAGAATGATTGTAAAGATTTAGGAAATGGAAAAAGCGATAAATAAAGACATTTTATCCATCGACATCCGTGAAGATTATCTTTTAAAGAAAGGACAACTAAACATAAATACAAGTGAATATCAACAAGAAAAACAAAGATGACTTACAAAATCTCGCACAGCTGTGCAAGATTTTGTAAATTTACTTTCTCTCACAAGTGTGATAGAAAATTATACAGATTAAGAATGAGCAACTTAAAACAATATAACGATTTCTTCAATGAAATAATTCAAACCATTAATTCGGCAAGATAAAATCAAACATAAAATTATTCTATCGGAAAGTGATGAACTAAAGACAGTTAATGTTAAATTAATAAGATTACAAAATGAATGAAAATAACCCCACAGCTTACCAGCCTTTTTTGAAAGAAATACTTTCGAAGATACAGCTTGCACGCTATGAAATGCTCAAAACCGTAAGCAAGCAAACGGTAACATTGTATTGGGAAATTGGTAAATCGGTAAGTGAAAAAGTAGAGCAGGAAAAATGGGGCAAATCAGTTGTGGAGCAACTTTCTAAAGACCTACAAACCGAACATCCTGGGATTAGAGGGTTTTCGGCTCGTAATATTTGGAATATGAAGAGTTTCTATGAGTTTTATTCAAAAAATGAAAAACTGCAACCACTGGTTGCAGAAATTGGTTGGACTCAAAACTGCTTAATATTGGAAAAATGTAAAGATATTCAGCAAATAGAATATTACCTAATTAAAACAAAACAAATGGGCTGGTCTAAATCCGACTTAATAGACAAAATCAAAAAAAATCATTTTGAAAATCAATCATTAGCACAAAATAATTTTGAGCTAACGGTTTCGCCAGAATTAAAAGCCCAGGTGGCATGGGAGTTTGTTGATGATTACAACATTGAATTACTCAACCCCGATTTGCCCATTAGTGAAAAAGGATTGGAAAATGCCATTGTAACCAATATTGTGAATTTTTTATCCGAAATGGGAGGAAGTTTCGCTTTTGTAGGGCGACAATTTAAAATTGATTTTCACGACAAAGAATATTTTATTGATTTACTTTTTTTCAATCTGAAACTTAATTGCTATGTGGTTTTTGAACTCAAAGCCAGAGAATTTGCACCACAAGATGTAGGTCAGATTAAATGGTATATGGAATTGGTTAATAATAATATAAAAGAGCAAAGTCATAACCCTACAATTGGAATTATTTTATGCAAAAATAAAGACCGAATCATGGTAGAATATATGTTAAGCAATAACCAAAATCCTTTAGGAGTGGCAACTTTTAATAGATACGAAGAACTTCCGGAAAATTATGCTAAATATCTACCTAACGAAAAAGAAATTATAAAACGATTAGGAGATTTTAACGAAGAAAACTTTTGATGAACAAAGAAACTAACATATTATCCATCGACATCCGCGAAGATTATCTTTTAAAAAAAGGACAATTACTTGACATCCTTTTGCAAGATAAAACCACGGGCAACACCATTTTGTGGGCGACGGATTCGTATCTTGCCAACGGCGAATTATTTGCTCCCGAAGCTTTCGTTACCGCCAATTTAGTCACCGGAAAATACGGCCGTTTGATTCAGCCACGAGCCGTAAAAAGCAAAGAAGAACAATTGATGAGAACGCGCGACAAAGCTGAAGTTTTCACGCCACTTTCCATCGTCAAACAAATGAACGATGCCTGTGACGGTCAAACAATCACCAAAGAAAATTGGCAGGAATATGTAGCGTTGCTCAAATTAGAAATCACCTGCGGAGAAGCACCGTTTATCGTTTCCCGTTACGACCCCATTTCGGATAAACAAGAATTATTACCACTCTCAAAACGAGTGGGTTTTTTAGACAAAAAATTAAAAATCGTATCCAAATACTGTGATACCCAAGAAGACTGGTACAAATGGGCAAAAATAGCTTTTCAGAGTTCCTATGGCTACGAGTGGCAAGGCGATAGTTTGCTGATTGCACGAGAAAATCTACTTTACACTTTTATTGATTATTACACCGATAAACTAAAAAAAACGCCAAGTCTTGCTTTACAAAAAGAAATAGCCGAAATCATTGCGTGGAACATCTTTCAGATGGACGGTTTGAAATATGTTATCCCGATGAGTTGTAAAACGGAAACAATCATCATCAAAGGTGCAGCAACCTTGTTTGGCAACGAAGAAGACCAAATTATAGAAAGAGATTGTGAAGGTTGCAAAAACGACATCGCCAAAAAACACAACGGCATTTATGCCAAAACAATGGATTGGGTCAAAGGAGAAGTGGTTAGATTTGTGGATATTGTGGGTTGATAAATTGCAATACCTTCAGAACAATGGTGTTTATGCTTGAAGATTTAAAAAATAAAAGAGGTAGCAGCCTAGCCGATGCGACATTTATACCGCCTCACCACGATAGTGTGCCCAACCTGATGGCCGACCTGGAGCGCCTTTTGCACCATGTGGACCGGCCTGTACCACATTTGATAAGAATTGGCATTGCCCATTACCAGTTTGAAACCATTCACCCCTTTTTAGATGGAAATGGCCGTATTGGTCGCCTACTCATTACACTGTATCTGGTAAGTAATAAGTTGTTGCACAAGCCTACATTATACTTATCCGATTTTTTTGAGAAAAACAAAATGCTGTATTACGATAATCTTACAAGGGCACGTACACACAATGACCTTACACAATGGCTTAAGTTTTTTTTGGAAGGCATAAGAATCACCGCACAAAGCTCCATTGAAACATTTAAGGCCATCATCACATTAAGAGATGAAGCAGAACATAAAATAATGTCGTTGGGTAAAAAACAATTGTCTGCAAAATCCCTGCTACAGCATTTATATTCCCGTCCCATCGTTGATATTGGCGATGTAGCACAAGTGCTGGAAGTGAATTTTTCCACTGTTGCAAGGTTAGTGGATGATTTTACCAGACTTAAAATTTTGACAGAAGTAACCGGCTATAAAAGAAATAGATTATTTACTTTTGAAGATTACATAAAATTATTTAGATAATGTGTAAAATAGGTAAATTGGAAAGAGAAACCCAAAACCGTGTGGTGGCTTTGTTTCAAATAGCGTTGGGCTACCGCTATCTCGGAAATTGGGAAGAGTGTAAAATCAATAGTAATGAAAAGAAATTTTGGACACATAGCCATTAAAACGCTACGACCAAACCCTTAAACACAACGCACAAGCTGACACTACAATGACTTAGAAATTCAATATTAACAATGGTTTGCAAGGACGGTGGACAAGAACCACTGGCTATAACAACCGCAAAAACTAAAATATGGGACTGACAGATATTAAAATAGAACTTAAAAAACTTGACAAGGATAAACTTATTGACCTTGTTGCTGACTTGTACAAAAAGAACAAATCAGTAAAAGAGTTTCTTGACTTTTATGTAAATCCTAACGAGGCAGAACTTTTTGAAAAGTATCGTATCAAAGTGTTTGAAGCATTTTACCCTAAACGTGGTTACAACCACAAACTTAAAGACGGAAAACAAGCAATTAGCGACTTTAAAAAACATGGTGCCTCGCCAGACTTACTTGCTGACCTTATGCTTTTCTATGTAGAGACAGGTGTAAAATTAACCAATGAATTTGGAGACATCGACGAAGGTTTCTATTCAAGTTTGGAGACAACGTATATGGCTGCATTGAAACTTATGAAAAAAGAAAACCTACTTGCCAAGTTTGCCGATCGAGCAGGAAAAGTTGTAAACGACACAATTGACATTGGTTGGGGTTTTTACGATACTTTGTGTGACATTCATTCCGATTTTTACACTAACTAATCTGACGAAAAAAATGAATGAAAACGATAAAGAACTTCTTTAATATTAAAACTAACAAAAGACAATGAGTTATACAGTAGATTTTAAAATCGTTAGCCAAATAGGCCTTGAAACATCACCTGTAGCCGCAGCCCTTGCTGGATTGAGGGCCAATGAAGCACGTTATTTTTACAACAAATATAAAGCTGAATTTGTAACTATACCCGCATCTGAAAGTAAAGAAACTATAAAGTGGGTTAACCAGATTTTAAAAGAAGAACGCAATATTGTAATCAACTCAAAACCTTTGGAAACCGCAACCTTATTGCTTGATGGCATTAAATGGGTATTTGTATTTTATGAAAACGGTTTAGGTATCAATGTACTTTATACTTTAGATAACCCAAAGAAGAGAGCCGTAGGTTTCAAACTTTCCGAAGGCATGGAAGTTCCTGAAGAGTTGAATAGATTCAAATTTGCTCGTCAAAAATCGAAATTGGCGGGAATCATAAGAGGTTCATTTTTTGTAATCAAAAAAGAATATTAACGGTATCATGATGGCAGAAGCAAAAATCAAATCTTTCAAATCCGCAAAAGATTGGCGCAATTGGTTAGAAAAAAATCAAGATATTCAGGAAGGCATTTGGTTACAAGTATTCAAAGTTGACTCAGGCATTGAATCCATAAAAATCACTGAAGCTCTAGATGAAGCTCTTTGCTTTGGTTGGATTGACGGGCAAAGAAAAAGTTATGATGTGCATTCATATTTGCAGAAATATACACAAAGACGAGCGCAAAGCATTTGGTCAAAAAGGAATATTGGTTTAGTGGAAAACCTTATTGCAGAAGGTAAGATGATGCCAAGAGGATATGCAGAAATTGAAAAAGCAAAAGTCGATGGACGATGGGCAAGGGCATACGATTCGCATACAACGATGAATGATGATGAAGATTTGTTGGAAGCTTTGGCAAAAGATAAAAAAGCAGAATTGTATTATCATTCACTAAATAAGAGTAATAAATTTGCTATTAATTTTCGTCTTCAAACAGCAAAAAAACCTGAAACAAAAATCAAACGACTATCAGAAATTATAGCTATGCTGAAGGATGAAAGGAAATTTCATTAAACCCGAACTCAGCAGTAAAGGTTTTGTAAAACCGTATAGTGCTGATTATGAGGGTTAATCCCGATGTACGAATCGTTTCAATGGTTTCTGCAAACCATTGATTACAAGTCGTAAATCGATTCTGCTTGTAGCTAATGCTGAATTTGGGTTAAAAATCAAACAAACACTTAAATACTACCTCGTTTCCCGGTGAACGAATCGCTTCATTAATTTGGTTGCATAATCCCTTCCAAAGTGTACCATGCAATCCTATGAAAGTGGACCAATAACAAATGACCTACGAGTATCAGGTAAGGGAGTAAACAGTCCGAAATTACTTTACATCATTAAAAAATGCAATTCTAAAAAAAAAATAAAAATTATTCTCCAGTTTAAATTCTTTATCGTAATATTGCAATATTATAAACTTAGAAAATGGGTGCAACAAAAACAGATCACTTTACAGATCAACAAAACCAAATTGCCACAATAGCAAAAGCATTGGGACATCCAGCGAGAGTGGCTATCATTGAGTATTTGTTGAAAGTTAACGCATGTATATGTGGAGACATCGTTAACGAATTGCCACTAGCTCAACCAACCGTTTCTCAGCATTTAAAAGAACTTAAAAATGCCGGACTGATTAAAGGGAATATTGAAGGCAATGCAATATGCTATTGTATTGATGAAAAAACTTTTGAAATCCTTAAAAATTATTTTTCAAAAATTATAACTACAACTACAAAACAAAATTGCTGTTAATCAATCATTAAAAAATCAATACAATGAACACAGAACAAGAAATCAAAGAAATGGTAAGGCAAAAGTATAGCGAAATTGCTTTGCAAAACAAAGAAACCAATGCATCCTCTTGTTGTGGTGCCGGTGGCTGCAGTACCGAGGTGTACAATATAATGAGCGAAGAATACAACGATCTTGATGGCTACAATCCTGATGCCGATTTGGGCTTGGGTTGCGGTTTGCCAACTCAATTTGCCAAAATCAAAAAAGGAGATACTGTTATTGATTTGGGTAGCGGAGCAGGCAATGACTGCTTTATCGCAAGAGCAGAAACCGGCGAAACAGGTAAAGTGATCGGCATTGACTTTACAGAAGCAATGATAGACAAAGCCCGAAACAATGCAGAAAAATTGGGTTTCAACAATGTTGAGTTTAGACAAGGCGATATTGAAAAAATGCCCGTAACCGCTAATATCGCTGATGTTATAGTGAGTAATTGTGTTTTAAACCTTGTGCCGAATAAACAGGCCGTTTTTACGGACATTTATAGGGTTTTAAAGCCTGGCGGGCATTTCAGCATTTCGGATATTGTTTTGACCGGAGAGTTGCCGGAAAAAATAAAGAATGCGGCAGAGATGTATGCAGGGTGCGTTGCCAGTGCTATAGACAAAGACGAATATTTGAGTTATATTAGCAAAGTGGGATTTGCAAATATGCAAATTCAAAAAGATAAACCCATCATCGTACCTGACGATATTCTGAAAAACTATTTGAATGATGAAGAAATCGCTCAATACAAATCGAATGAAACGGTCATTAGGAGTATAACGGTTTATGCAGAAAAACCCACTACTTGTTGTTCGCCAAATTCAGGATGTTGCTAAAACTATGCCAAAGAAAATTTTAGTACTTTGCACGGGGAACAGTTGCAGAAGCCAAATAGCCGAAGGTTACTTACGACACTTTGCTAACAATGATACTGAAATTTACAGTGCTGGCGTTGAAACACACGGGGTAAATCCGAAAGCTATTGCGACGATGCAAGAAGACGGAATTGACATTTCTAATCACACTTCAAACAACATTGACGAATACAGAAACATAGATTTTGACTTTGTACTTACGGTTTGCGACAACGCAAAAGAGCGCTGCCCATATTTCCCAACCAAAGCAAAAAAGTTTCATCAAAATTTTCCCGACCCGGTAAAATCAACAGGAACAGAAGAAGAAATTAACGAACAGTTCAGACAAGTCAGACAACAAATTAAAGACTATTGCAGACAGTTTGTAACAAACAACTTGTAATACCGAAAGGATATTCGTAAAAGTCCAATTACATTGTCCTATACCGATCATCCCGATAGCGATGGGGAGCATTTTGATCTTAGAGAAATCCCAACTTTTCGGGAATACCAAAAAGTGCTGGACTAATTTATAAATCAATTTGATATAATATATGAAAAAACAAAATGTATGGGCAGGATTGTTCTCGTTCTTCGGGGGTATTGTTTGAATAGCGGTTTTGCAAAATGGCAGACAAAGTACTACGTATGACATTTTGTACTACTTTTGCTGTCAATTCTTAGCTTGAAAATTGGTGCTAAAAAAGCTATGTTATCAAGCTGCCATACCTTTGGAAACCATTATACAGACGCTACACAGCAACAAATCAAGTATTTAAACATGATAAAACAGCTATACAGATTTTTAAACCCAAAATTTCAAAATCTATTTCTTGAGTATAAAGTAGATTTCAAACCCCGATATGGACACGGAAAACCTGCCCATCATGATTTATACAAGATTATTGATTCAAATCGTGATAAATACAGAGACCTGATAAGCAAGTCGCTAACTTATAAAGATAAAATATGGACTATTCAGGATTCAAGCAAGGAAACAGAATCAATCAAACCCACATGGAATAACGGGTTTTTGCCAGGACTTGATATTATTGGAATTTACACGTTAATTTCAGAGTTCAAACCAAAAAAATACATAGAAATCGGTTCAGGAAACTCGACAAAAGTCGCATACAAAGCAAAAACTGATCAAAATTTAAAAACTGAGATTGTTTCAATAGATCCATCTCCTCGAGCAGAGATTGACCATTTAGCGAACAAGGTTATTCGAAAGCCATTTGAAATTATTGACCTAAATATTTTGGACGAATTAAATGAAAATGACATTCTCTTTGTAGATAACTCTCATCGAATTTTGCCGAATTCTGACTCAATGGTATTTTTTTTGGAGGTTTTACCTCGATTGAGAAAAGGAGTGATTGTTCATATTCACGATATTTATTTGCCCTATGATTATCCGCAATTTATGTGTGACAGATTTTATTCTGAACAGTATGGATTAGCCATGTATTTGCTTGCAAATCCAGAAAAATACGATACGATCTTACCAAACTATTTCATTTTCGAGGATAAAGAACTTTCTGACTTGATTTCTCCGATTTGGGATCATGAAAATTTAAAAGGAGTTGAGAAACATGGAGGCTCATATTGGTTAAGAATAAACAAATGACAAAGAGCTAAGCTTACCAGAAACTGAGCAATCATCACGTCCAAATGACAGTCAATAAAAAAGGTATTGGACAGCCCGGCTCATAGCTATCGGAACAACCGGCCATCGTAAAATGAAGATATCAACGGAATGAAAACGGAGTTCACCCTTTGGACTCAAAATATTCATAGAATTGAAAAATCTTCCGTCACTGACATCATTATAATCCCAACTTCGGATTGTTCCATCAAGCATTCAGCAGGTCAGGAATGGAAAGGTATGCTGTCCGTTTCTATATGCATCGTCAAAGATTACACTTTAAACCCGAATTCATATTAAAGGTACAATAGTTTCTTTAATATGAATTTGGGTTAAAACACTAGACCGATGTTCCCTGAGACTATACCAAAAACAAGAGGATTACCTTCCTTATGGGCTTAACTTCGCGAATACCGTGTATTGAAGAAGGTGCGAAGACCCAATTCAGCGAAAATAGACTTACTCCTCAACATATAACCACCATTGATGAAATATTCTGAGTTTTTATGCATGTCTTTGATATAAAACAGTCCAACTTCTGCGCCTAAAAAGTAATCATAGTCAGCTTTAATTTCATCAATGCCATTTTCTATATCTGCTTTGCGCTTCCCCATATTATATACGGCTCCACCCTTTGCAAGAAAGGAATAAGCGTTTTGATGGTTCTTGGCACATTGCTGCCCATTGGATCTCCACTTACCCAAACCCAATTCTATACGTCCGAATGGATTGGCAAAAAAGGTTTTATCTATCTTTTTAGCGTCAAAGTCAGCTGTGGCGTGGGCACCGACGGAAAGCTTCACCATCATCCAATGTGTTCCAATGGCATACCCAAAGTCAAGGCCTAACCCTTCGCGATTTAAAGCATTCTCAATATCTCGGGATGTTAGGTAAATCGCTGGTGCATCAAACATTGAACGGATTTGTGCTGTAGCACTAAGGCTCAAGAGAACTAAAATAAAAACGAATCCTTTTCTCATTAATTTACTATTTATCATTTGACTATTTTTCGTCTATACCAACGATTTTTGCGCTGATTGACGGCATAAATATATACCTTTTTCTATTTGTACGCCCAAAAATGCACAGCAAACATCAAAGGTTCTTAAACCTGAATTCAGCAGTAAAGGTTTTGAAAAACCGTATAGTGCTGATTATGAGGGACGTCCCGATGTGCGAATCGTTTCATTGGCTTCTGCAAACCATTGATTACGAGTCGTAAATCGATTGAGCATTTGTCTAATGCGGAATTTGAGTTCAAAACACGTAACTTCAACTTACCTTCCGCACTTTATACTCTTTCTTATAAATCTGATTCTTAAAGCCATAGAAGCCTTATCCTACCTAGCATTTTTAGGGCGATATTGTTTTTTATATTTTTTCTTCATTGCGGCTTCGTAGTCAAACCGCACATTGGTCTTTTGATTATGTTCCGCCTTCTCATGAAAAGCAGTACCTACTAATTTTTGATTGTGATTACCTAAATAATCAGGCATATATATGGATGGAATCTCTTCTGACAACAAAGTTTCAGAAACTTTATAGCTGTCGGGCAATTCAGAGGAAGGCACACGTAATCCCATGAGTTCTTCCAGATTATTCATCATCTCGCCGTCATTTTCACTAACAAAGGAAATGGCAACTCCTTTCTTGCCAAATCGACCAGTTCTCCCTATTCTATGAATATAACTTTCTTCTATTTCAGGTATATCAAAATTAATAACATGACTAACATCCTTTATATCCAGACCTCGAGCCAACAAATCAGTGGCAATCATTATACGGGAATTTCCCAGCTCAAAGTCATCTAATGTTTCAAACCGTCGGTTCTGATTCTTGTTGGCATGCATATAAGACAAATTGTCAATACCGGATTCAATCAAGGTATCATAAAGCAACTCAGCTCTTTTTTTATTCCCAACAAACACCAAAGCCCTTGTTATCTCTGGCGCTTTCAGGATTATTTCTAAAAGATTGACCTTACTATAAAAATTGGGCACTTCATACTTTACTTGATGGATTGTCTCCAATGGCTTACCCGCCGGTGCCACTTCAACCTGATCCATCATCTCAAAATACTCCTCCATCATCTCCTCTACCTCAGGGTTTATTGTCGCTGAAAACAATAGATTTTGACGCCTTTCGGGCATCTTGTCCAAAATCATTTTTAACTGAGCTCTAAAACCTTGATTGAGCATTTCATCAAATTCATCTATGACAAGGCGCTTTATATTCTTTAGCGCCAAGACACCGGTATTTACAAAGTCCGCCACTCTACCAGGCGTCCCCACAATGATATCGAGTCCTTCCATGATCTTTTCAGCCTGAGGCTTGGTGTTGACGCCTCCAAAAATCCCAAATACCCGCACCGTCATATATGGCGTCAACCGCACAATCTCCTCTTCAACCTGCCTCACCAATTCACGCGTAGGAACTAATATCATAACACTCGGATTCCTGACATTACTAAATTGATGCAGACTCAATATCGGCAACAAGTAAGCCAACGTCTTACCCGTACCCGTCTGCGCTATACCATTCACATTGCGCCCCGCTTTAACCATCGAAAACACTTGTTCCTGAATAGGTGAAGGCTGCTTCAATTCCATATCATCCAAAGCTCGAATCAACGCTTTGGGCATCTTCATATCCCGAAATTCCATTATTGCCTTTTAATCACAAAGATACGAATTATAGCCATTCCCATCCATAGTCCCAAACTCAATTTACTCGTTCGCCCAGAATTCTATTGGGTTTTAATCGTAATCCAAATTCTTTAACAGACTTTTCTTTTATATAATTCACCGCCTCGTCAATAGAATCCGTAATTAATAGTAGTTGCGGATCTGTTATCGAAATAGTCTTCTCCCTCACCATAAGTTCAATATGTTCCTTAATATGATGGTAAAAATCAGATACCAAAATAACAACCGGAAACCTTTCAATTTTCCCGGTTTGTATCAAGGTCAATGCTTCAAAGAATTCATCCAAAGTACCAAATCCACCCGGACAAATAACAAAAGCATACGAGTATTTAATGAGTAAAGTCTTTCTGACAAAAAAGTACTTGATATTGACATACCGGTCAAGATAAGGATTAGCGGCTTGTTCGTGCGGAAGCTCAATATTGCAAGCCACTGAAGCACCACCTACATCTTTAGCTCCCCGATTGCCGGCCTCCATAATCCCTGGACCTCCACCCGTCATAATGGTAAATCCAACACAAGATAAATTAGCTGCCAACTGACGCGCCTGTTGATAATATTCATTGTCTTCCGAAAATCTCGCCGATCCAAAAATAGTAACGCATGGACCAACAAAGTGCAATGCCCTGAATCCTCGAATAAATTCTTTAAAAACATCCAATGCATATAAAAAATCTTTTATCCTCGATCGAGGACCACCTAAAAAATGCCTTTCATTGTGAACCATGAATCCTAAAAGTTTTAGTTGTAAACTTTGTTATAAATACGGAAACTCTGCCTCTTCCACTCCAATACCTACAACATATCGCTAAAAATTAAACCCGAATTCAGCAGTAAAGGTTTTGAAAAACCGTTTAGTGCTGATTATGAGGGTTAATCCCGATGTACGAATCGTTTCAATGGTTTCTGTAAACCATTGATTACGAGTCGTAAATCGATTCCGCATTGTCTTAAACGGAATGTGGGTTAAATCGAATTTAAGAATAAATTAGTAAAAGAAAAACCTTATTCAAAATAAACCTATCCGGGCGTGCACACGCTTTTAGGAACATGAGTGAGGTCGGGCTGCTTAAATGTAGTCCAAGTTTCATTACTGAAATAGCTTTCCATACTGTTCCTCATTAAGAATCAAAAGGGAAGGGCAGCGCTCGCTGCCCTTCCGCTACAAAGCAAGCTAACCAACCACTTCGGCATTTCTGCCGAGCATGTAGAAGTCGTCAATTTCGACTTCGGTGACATATTTTTTATTTCCAT
>JAGPCT010000035.1 GCA_018057925.1 Saprospiraceae bacterium | reverse complement strand
CCAAAAACATAGGATGCATGGCTAAAAACCGTGTCGTGATAACAGGAATGGGAATATATTCGCCATTGGGCAAAGGATTGGTCGCCAATCATACTTCCCTATACGATAATCGCCATGGTATTAGCAATATTTCCATTTTACAAACAAGATTAAGCGATATCTTGCCGGCTGGTGAAATAAAGTGTTCCAATGATGAACTTAGAGCCGGAACACGCTTCACCTCCAAATTCATACCGCGATCTGTTCTGTTAAGCACCTTTGCAATTGAAGAAGCATTAGACCAAGCCGGTTTACTGGCACACAAGAACATTGATTTGTATTATGCAACGACGGTTGGAGGCATTGATATTTCAGAAAATCTTGTAGAATCCCGACTTCAAAGGGATGAAGTGGATTATGCCGGATTTCAATACCACGACTGTGGAGCAAGTTCCTCCTTGCTGGGAGATTACTATGGCTTCACCGGCCGAAGATATGCTATATCTACCGCCTGCTCTTCATCAGCCAATTGTATTGGAAAAGCAGCACAAGATATCTTAACCGGCAAATCAATGTATGCTCTTGCCGGAGGTGCTGATGCCCTATGTCGCTTCACCCTCAATGGCTTTAACTCATTGATGATTTTAGATAAAGACCTATCCAATCCAATGGACAATAGACGTCGAGGCCTAAACTTAGGCGAAGCGGCTGCCTTCCTCACCTTGGAATCGGAAACCAATGCAATAGAAAGAGGCGCAACAATCCTTGGTTATGTAAGTGGTTATGGCAATACCAATGATTCACATCATCAGACTGCAAGCAGCGAGGTTGGAATCGGAGCACAGCTTGCAATGCGTGCTGCCTTAGAGGATGCCGGATTGCAGCCGAAAGATATTTCTTATATCAATGCCCACGGCACCGGCACTATCAACAACGACCTGTCTGAGGGCAATGCAGTTCAAGAAGTCTTCGAGAAGGTGCCGCCCATCGCATCAACCAAATCATATACAGGCCACACCCTGGCTGCATCGGGCTCTGTCGAAGCTATTTTTTCTGTTTTATCACTACAATACAATGAGGTATATCCGTCTCTGAGGTTTGGTGAAGCGATAGAAGGCCATCGATTTGCATCGTTTTCAGAATGCTATTCAACAGAAGTTCAACATGTATTGTCTAATGCCTTAGGCTTTGGAGGCAATTGTTCATCCCTCATCTTCAGCAAAGCCTAAATCATGGATATTTATATCGCTCAATATAATGCCATCAGCCGTTATTCATTGCACAATGGCGAAATTATT
The DNA here is from genome assembly GCA_018057925.1 of Saprospiraceae bacterium. GTDB lineage: Bacteria > Bacteroidota > Bacteroidia > Chitinophagales > Saprospiraceae > Parvibacillus. Next base: position 37,800 of record JAGPCT010000035.1, on the reverse strand, counting down.
GAAGAAAATATTAAACCGGAACCGGAATACGAGACCGTCTTAGATCCACGCTCCATGCGCCGTTTGAGCAAAATCCTTAAAATGGGATTATACACTTCACTGTTGGCTATACGGAACATCAAGATCGATGGTATTATTTGTGCCACTTCTTTAGGCTGCACCTATGACACATACGCCTTTCTCAACAATTTGGTGGAACGTAAAGAAAACTTATTGACTCCAACTCCTTTCATTCAATCTACACACAACACGCTCGCAGGAACATTAGGTATTATCACCGGTAACCATGGTTATAACATGACTTGGAGCAATCGCATTTTTTCATTCTTCGATGCATTAGAAGATGCCATTTCAAGAATAATGCTCAAGAAAGGCAATACCTTTTTAGTGACAGCTACAGACGAAATGCCCGAAAACATTGCTTCTATCATACAAATGATGCCATTCTCTACAACGACCAATCTAAAAGGAGAAGGCTCATCATCCTTTGTACTTAGCAATACTTATTCTCCCGGCATCCTCCAAATAGTATCGACTGCAATCATACCAATCTCTATACTTGACAACTATCTATCTCAATTGAGTTCATCCACCCACATCATCAATACGCATCCTACTTATAAATGTTCTCCATCACCTTATCACCATGACCTAATTCATACCTCGAGGAGTATGATTGACGATGCATTTGGTCTTTGTATTGCATGCCAATATGCCGACTTTCTAAAGCAAGATACCGATACCCCCATTGATATTGTCTGCCTCTCAGGCGACAATGAAAATGCCTCTTTAATACAATTGAAAAAATAATTCCATGTGGTTGATACTATTTGGTTTGATCCTTATTATCAGTCTATTTACATTCGCAATAGTAAGTATCAGGAGTGGAATATTTATAAAATCAATAACCCAAAGTCCTTTTAATACGGGCATACTAACCTTTGATGACGGTCCTCATCCGGTATATACCCCACTCATCCTCGACTTATTAGACCAATATCATATAAAAGCAATTTTTTTCTGTATTGGGAAAAACGCTGATGCCCACCCGGAAATAGTTAGAAGGATCGCTGAATCCGGTCACCTTATTGGCAACCATACTTTCTACCATTCTATCCGTTCTACTTTCTATGGTTGGAAAAAATATCTTTCCGAAATCACTGCAACAACGGCTTTATTAGAGAAAATTACCGGGAAAAAAGTACTTTATTATAGACCTCCCTTTGGCATCACCAATCCATCCATTGCAAAAGCCATTCGTAAAAGTGGATTAGTGACAATGGCATGGAATATACGCACTTTTGATACCTTAGCAAAAGTTCCACAACGCCCTATCCGTAAAATTGAAAAATATTGGAATCCTCATTCCATAATTCTGCTTCATGACCGCCTTAATGTTACCGTGGATATTTTACAATATCTCTTAGAAAACGGCATAATAAAGCAATCGCCAATTTTTGAATCACAAGGTAGCGGGATATCAGAGGATAAGTAAAAGTGGATTTAAATTATAGGAAGGCTATCAAACAAAGTGGAGAATACCGGGCTCGAACCGGTGACCTCTTGCATGCCATGCAAGCGCTCTAGCCAACTGAGCTAATCCCCCTTGTTTTCAAATTCTTTCGATTAAAGGTATGTCTTTTATTACTAACTGCACAGTATTTCGCAATCTTTCTTCCATTAAAATTATTTTGCCTTTCGTCATACTTTTCAGCACCTCTTCTTCATAATGCCTAATTGTAAGTAATTCAAGATCTTCCTCTACTGTAACAGAATATTCGTCTTCCAATATTTCTTTCAAACGCTGTATCCTATCCGGAATATTTGGCACACACACGGTAAACGATATTGCCGTATTGCGCATCATATTAATAAATATCCGGAGGTCGGCAAATACTTTAAAAAGCCTTGCCATGTGATGTTCTACTACAAATGAAAAGTCTCGGGTAGCAATGTGTAACAATGTCTGATTTCTATCCAAAATAACGATTGGTGGATAATGCTCTTCGACATCAGGTCCTATATAGGTACCATCAATATCCGGTTGGAGAAATGACTGTACGTAGAGTGGGATATTTTTATTTTGAAGCGGCTTAATTGTTTTTGGATGTATCACAGAAGCTCCGTAATACGTCATTTCGATGGCTTCTTTGTATGAGAGCCACGGTAACTTCTGCACATTTTTGAAAAGACGCGGATCGCCTGTAAGCACGCCTTCTACATCTTTCCAAATAATCATCTTTTCAGCGTCCAAGCAAAACGAAAGAATGGCGGCAGTAAAATCAGATCCCTCTCTGCCTAAGGTTGTCGTATTGCCGTCAGCCGTACTTCCTATAAATCCCTGGGTCAGCACAAAGGCACCTTGCTCTAAAATCGGCTTGACGGATGCATCAATTTTCTCCTGAGTTACATCCCAATCTATCTGCGATTCCCGATACGTATCGTCTGTCCTTATAATAGAGCGGGCATCAATCCATTGGGTGTGTAATCCACTTCGATTGAGATAGGCTGCAACAATCCGTGTGGATAACAATTCCCCCAAACTAACCAATTGATCATATATAAAATCGTAATCCTTACTTCGTGGTTGTGCTGTTATCCAGGAAATTTCACTATAAAGGGCAGCAACTTCGTCATAAATTGCATCATACGGACTAAAAAGCCCATCCATCAACATCTTATGATGATCCTTAACAACCGCAAGGGCAGATTCTATTCCATCTGTTTGATTAAAATGGGCATTCATCACCACTTCAAGGTGGTTGGTTGTTTTGCCTGAAGCTGATATCACAACCACAATTTTCTTCCCTGCATGTTGCTTGAGAATACCGGCAACATTACGGATACCTTCCACGTCTTTGATGGACGCTCCCCCAAATTTATAAACAAGGATGTTCTTTTTCATTCAATTCGTTGACTTTGTTTGATGAACGAAACGCAAAGATAAAAAAGTTCACTTCTTAGGAAAGTTAAATCACAATGAATTCAGCACTGAGCCTATCAAAACAAGCATGTTTTTAAAAAAAACATTCACCACTCTCCAAAGCCGGACGAGAGTATAACAAAGAAAGAGTTATAGAATCTATTATCTATTGAAAATTAAAAATAAAGGCTTGAGGAATATAGATAAAACCCAATCGACTGTCTTTCACCACTATTCTGTCTATCATAATAGAAAATGGATTCTTCATTTCTTTGATTAGGTCAAGCGGATACGTTTCACCATTTTTCCAGTAATAAGCTTTATTCAAACTCCGACCATCCAAGTATGTCCACCGCATCGAAACGAGGTCATATCTTTTATCATCGGCAAAAAGATTGATCGAATGGTTGGTTATATTCTGAAGATAAGATTTAGCAAATATAGGACTATCGGGCTTGGCAACCATTTTATTCCAATCAAGGGTCAATTGATTGGCATTCAGGATTTCACCGGGTTCAGTAGTAACCAATAAATATTCATCTGTAGGCTTGTTTACCGGATGGACGACAAAGTTGCGCTTACCAAGGGCAACCGTAGAATCGTTTTCCGCTAAATAATTAATAACTGTTTCAAATTTGGGATAATGTTGAATAGTAACTTTAGGAACACGCTTGTAACCATCAACAATTTTTTTATTCTCTTCAAGCGTCGTATCAATCTTCAAGATCTGGTGACCATCATAGCGTGTGACCAACTGGTATTTAAATCGGTGATTTCTATTGACTATGGGTATAAAAAGAGGCTGTATGTATCCGGAACTATTGGGCTGGACATTGACTACAACCGTATAGTCATTATTGTCTTCATCCTTTAGGACACATATAAAAGAATCTCCTACTTCTAATTTATTGACAATATCGCCAAATTCGTTATCTGTCAATCTGTTGGAATTGGGCCTAAAAGTCAATTCACGCTGTACCCCTTCTTTATTCAACAAAAAAAGGTGTTTTTCTTTAAAAAGATTGACACTTTTCTGATCCTTATACAATTGAAAATCAATTCTGCCAATGTTGGCTGCTTTATTTTGTTCAACCTGAGAAACTCCGACAAACTCTTTAGGGGTGATGGCTTTCAAATCCACAGTAACAACGCCCCAACTCAAGGTAACTTCGGTGCACCATCCTGAAACACACCATACTGACATCATCAGCATCAACAAGTAAAATCGCATCTAAAACAAAATGATCAAAAAATTAATAATACATTTCACGCTCGGGATCATAATAATCTTCTGGCTTGGAACGATTCCAATACTTTTTAGACGTGGTCTGCTTCACTGCGTCATTTAGTGTAGGAAAGGGCTTGGCCGGCTTCTTTTCCTCCGGTGTAAGCCACTCTTCAAGAGAATCCAAAATATCATCAACAGCCTTTGATTGAGCCAATGATTTGAGAATCTGCTGAATGGCAATGGTGCCAATCAACTTAGCCACCCTTCCCTTCGTACCCTTAAAAACATAGGTATCTAATAGAAATGGAACCAATACATCAAAGGCCAATTCAAAAACATCTAAATCGGAATTTTTCGACTTATTTGATGCTTCGTTATTTACATTTTCGGCAATCATAAAATAAAATATTGAACATGGGATAAAAAAGGTGCTCAAGAATCAAAAATTGTCTCAAAAGTAGGAAATAAAATACCGAAAAAGCTTAAAATGTGCCTAACAAAATGTTATTTACACATTTGAAAATTTTCGGTATTTTATCATCGTGTATCAATCAGTTAGACTCTTAGGAAAGAATCTCGTCGGCAAGATCCGATGTGGACTGTGCATACTGATCTTTCTTCGCTCTAATCTTATTGATGCCTTCCAATACCTTCTCCCGAAGGTCATTGGTAATCTTGTTGGTTGCATCAGAAATCTTATGCCTGGTGTCTTCTCCCTTTTCAGGTGCCAACAATACTCCTAATGCTACACCGGCTGCTATCCCTGCGAATAAAGCCAAAACTGTTTTTCCTGCATCTTTGCTCATGTGATTATGTTTTATAGTTATTAAATAATAAAATACTTATTTCAGATTATAACGTCACTCATCACCAAATATTGTTTTGTAGCAACCATTATCATCTTTACCATTAGAAGGAATATTTATTCAAAAAAGTTCAAATTATTTAAAGTAAAATGCAAACTATTCCATAATGAAAAATTATTTATTTAAATCAAGTCTTTCATTCATCGTTGTTTTTAATGCATTCATCTATTTTATTCAAAATATTATCCTAAAGAAGGTACTAAGTAATACATAATACCATAAAGCTGTGTTATATTTGTACTGTCAATCCGCAAATTGATTCTGTTACGTACTTATAAATAAATATAAACAATGAGCACAAACGATAATGTAGAAAGAGATGATATCAAAATCGAAAACTCCAAAGCTCAAATGCGCAAAGGTGTTTTAGAAATGTGTATTCTTGGAATCATCGGCGGCGAAGAGCTATACACATCCGATATCATCAACAAGTTAAAAGAAAATGACTTAGTCGTCGTGGAAGGGACTGTCTATCCCCTTCTGACAAGGTTAAAAAATGGAGGTCTGTTGGAATACAACTGGAAAGAGAGCAATAGTGGTCCTCCACGCAAATATTACCGCATTACAGCTTCAGGTGAAGCCTTGCTTTCCGAATTGCTTGAAAGCTGGAATCAATTAGTTAAAGTAGTCTCTAAAACAACAAAAAAATAATCCGATCATGAATAAAACAATTAATATCAACTTAGGGGGCTTTCCTTTCACCATTGATGATACAGCCTTTGAATTACTTGAAAGATACATGACGTCTATCAAGAACCACTTTGCTCAGTCCGATAGTTATCAAGAAATTATTTCTGATATCGAAATTAGGCTGGGTGAACTTCTCCATGAAAAAACAACCTCAAAAGCAATAGTTTCTACAGCTGACATCGAGTCTGTCATCAAAATCATGGGACGACCGGAGGAATTTGGTGCTGAATCTATCGACCTTCCGGGAGAAGACTTTTCCAATTCAGATGAAGGCAATAACAAAGACCAAAAGACGCGCAAATTATTCAGAGATAGGTCCAACAAGTACGTGGGAGGTGTATGCTCCGGACTTGCTGCTTATTTAGGCATCAAAAATGCCAATTGGGTAAGGCTTGCTTTTATAATATTCACCACCTCAGGCGGATTTGGTATTCCTTTATACATCATCATGTGGATATTCGTACCGGAAGCTAAGACTTCTGCCGACTTTTTAGCCATGAAAGGTAAGCGTGTCACCGTCTCCAACATTGCGGCATACATGGAAAAAGAAATCAACAATTTCTCAAGCCAAGTGTCTGAATTGTCTGACGATATCTCAAAAAGGTTTAGCGCCAAAGGAAACAAATCCTTTAGAGCGGAAAGCACACTTGCCGATATGGAAAGTGCATTTAAAAGCGGCACTTCTCACTTAGGCCGTATTTTAAAGCCTTTCGGGCTAATTTTAGGTGGATTGTTATTGCTTACGTTTGCCTTTGTGTGGATTACCTCCTTTGTGGGATACATCCTTGCTTTTCCATTATTCGGATTTATCAATAGCTCCTCCTCTATTATTAATTTTCTGTTGACAATCAACAGCTTTGTCATCATGATTGTACCATTGGTATTTATTATCTTTTGGGCACTGCGTTTGATCTTCAGAACCAATGTCATGAGGAGCATTCGCCAAAGCTTAGTCGTCTTTTGGATCTCTAATTTAATTTGCTTCATTATTCTAAGCGCTTCTACATTTAGGGAATTTAAAAATTATGGCGTATATGAGTCAAAACAAAACCTGGAAAACCTCACCAGCGAAATCATTTCTATTGAGGCTATCAACAATGATCATTCTCAAGGAAATATCGAACTGGGTGACTTGAGGCTGGGAAAAGATGATCAATTAGAAGTTGAAAATGACATCGATATCAATATTATCCCTACAACTTCCCCTTATTGGCATTATACTAAAAAAGTTAAATCTAGAGGGAAAGACGGAAAAAATGCCAAAGATAATGCCGATTGTATCCAATATGCGCTATTGACTCCTGATGACCATACTTTACAATTCCCGACATACCTTACCATCGACAAAGATTGTAAATATCGGTTTCAACAAGTAGAAATAGACCTATACATTCCGATAGGCAAATCTGTAACTATTTCTGAAGACTTAAAGTGGAATCTCACTAATGTAACTTATGACCAAAACCAAATGAAAGACGGATGGAAAATGATTTCCGGAAAGTCTTACAAAATGACCGAAAAAGGTCTCTATTGCACAGATTGTACACCTGAAGAATTGGCAGTAAACATGGAACCAAATTATTATCAATATGTTTCTACGGATGAAATTCCTAACAATGCCATCCTTCAATCCAATGAATCTGCTAAAACCTTCGATGTAACACAAGGGTCAATATGGAATTTATCTTTCGACAAAATAATGGTTGTACAAAATAATACTTGGAAATTTAACGATATCAAACTCAATGTTGACCTTAGTCCTGATGATAAAGTTCACATAATCCGCAAATTGAAGTTTTATGGTACTAATCCCGTAAATCAAAATGACTTTGACCATATTTATAACTTTAGAGTATCCGGACAAGATATAACATTGTCAAACTATGGTTATATTCAAAATGGCAAACAAATCATAAATCCAAAGCTTGAGATATCTTTGTTACTTCCTCGTGGATTGAAAATACACATTGATGATACAATGAATGATTACAAGGGACAAGTTAATTATGATAAAAGCATCGAAGGTGGTTGGAACTTCGTCCGCTCAGAACTCTTACAGATGGATACTGATGGACTAAAATGCCTTAACTGCGAATAAAATAGAACATGCCCGGGATAGTGGATGTTCTATTCCGGGCATTAATCATCAAATATGGACGACTTCGATTATTTGCATAAAAAATATTATCTGATTCGCCGAGAATCCACTTTGTATGTGTTAAATCAAATAGCGTATTTCATAAATTAATATTAGCAGACTTAATATATTTGAATATTATCAATATTTAAATTAATACTCATCAGTAATTTTTATATTATATTTTATTTATATATAAAACAAATCAAATAATTATAAAAAAAATAATTTTATGGCAAGGAATTGCGTTAATTATCAAAACAACTGCTTGCCAAAAAAATTACTTGAACAAAAACTTTTCAGTAATTAAATATTTTCCATGGAAAAACAACCCTTGAGCTCTACAGAACGCTTTTTATTTTGGCTTGCATCTGCAGATGTAAATTTAATTGAAGACAATAGGTCAGAACAACGTAAATTCAGCCTGATAGGTCTATCTATCCTATTCACTTGGTTATTTGCCACCGCTATTTGGATGTATTTTTTTAGTACCGTCACCACTACCACTTGGATTATCTTATTCGGAGGTCTATTGATGGGAGGTATTGTGCTTACCATAGATCGAGTATTGATTGCCGGACTTCAAGGTACCGGATCAGCCAATAAGACAGGACCTATTGTATTCAGGGTCGCATTGGCACTGTGCTTGGGAGCATTTATGGCACAGCCGGCACTGCTTTATTTATTTAAAAAAGATATAGATATCCAGTTGACTTTCGACAGAGAAGTGGGAAAACAAGCTACTGTCGCTGAAATCAAGCGTTCTATGGCTCCTCAAGTAGATCCATTGATTCAACAAAGGGATTCTCTTGCCGCCATAAAGGCAGACTTAGACAAGCAGATTGTTGCCCTCAGGACTTCGTATCTTGCAGAAACAGATGGAAGTGGCGGAACAGGCAAAGTTGGAATTGCCACCATAGCAAAGGCTAAAAAAACGGAATACGATGCCGCTGTACTCACTCAATCCCAATGGGCAGCCGGCGCAACTCCTTTGATAACTAAGATTCAGGGGCAATTAGACACCTTGTCCAAAATCGAAAATCAACGCATCGCAGCGTACGACTCCCTTGCAGGAGATGGATTCCTTGCAAGAATAGATGCACTTCAACATCTTATCGAAAAGAATCTGGCTTTGCGCTGGCGATACATCTTATTATTATCCATCATTATGCTCATTGAATTAGCGCCAATCTTGAGCAAACTGCTCTTGACAACAAAGGTCTATAATCAAAGAATCGTATTGGAAGAAGGCTACATGCTCAACTTGGATCGGGAAGTATTTGAAAAGAAATATAGTGAAGCGAAGAAATATGCCGATGCTATGCACCAATCCAACATGGAAAACATCGATCAAATATTTGACGAAGCTAAGCAAGCAATGAAAGAGCCTTCTAATCAAGCTGCCGACAAATATGAGCTACATCAACAAAGCCCTGCTTCAACCAGCAATTTATTAGCCCACATGAAAAATAGTATGTTGGGCCGACATACATAGCATTCTGCTTTGCACAACATTGAAATACTGCCAATAGGAAAGTGACCTATTGGCAGCTTCTTTAGATGGCTTACCTTTCTTTCAAGTCACAACTTACTCAAGAGTTGTACTCATATTATTTGGATGGGACAAGTTAACCCGTATATTCTCCATCAGCGTAGTAGCCAGGGAAATCCCGACATAATCCACGGAAACAGGGAAAAGTTTGTGCTTTCTGTCCACCATGACCGCTACTTCCAACCTACCGGGAATAATCTTTAAAAGTGGTTGAAAAGCATAGAATAGCGTACGACCTGTATTGGCCACATCATCGACCAAGATAATGTTTTTACCTTCCAAATCAGTAACACATATTTCCTCAAGGTATATATCCTCTGCAATTGGATTATCAGGCCTTATCCGTATTCTATTGACCGATGACTTTAACTGTCCTGCCACCAACTGGTTCAAATCATCAGACAAGAGTTGTGCCAAAGTATAGCCACTATTATTAATACCTATAAAGAAGATTTCCTTCTCTCCAAAATTGCGTTCAAAGATTTCATACGAAATTCTTCTGATTTTCTGCAACATTTGGTTGTTATTCAATATAATCATTATATTTACTTTTGAAAAGGCTAAAATTATAAAAGATTCATAGCAGATGACTATTTCTCAGATACTTTTTTTAATAGTCCTGATAATTGTTTTTAGAGAAGCCGTAATTCGATATGGCAGACTAATTAGAAACATCAACTTAGGAAGAGACGATGATGTTATAAATAACAAGGGCGGATTCAAGCGGATGATGCTGGTTGCCTTTGGTCAGCAGAAAATGTTCAAGAAGCCATTACCCGCATTGCTACACCTATTTATCTATGTCGCATTTGTAATAACACAATTTGACCTAACAGAGCAAATAATCGACGGCATCTTTGGCACGCATCGGGTATTATCCAGTGTTTTAGGAGGATTTTATCCATTTATGATTAGCTTCATTGAAATTTTGTCCGTCTTTGCATTCATTGCTACCATTGCCTTTTTATCGCGTAGAAACCTTTTAAAAGTGCCTCGACTCAACAGCAAAGACTTATTAGGCTGGGCAAAACTGGACGCTAATTTAATCCTCATCGGAGAAATATTATTGATTACAGGTATCTTTTGCTTGAACGGCGCAGATAAGGCCCTTGAAGCCAATTATCCTGCAAAATATCATGCTACAGGCTTCTTTGCTATGACCGGTTGGTTAGGACCGGCACTTTTCGGAAACCTACCGGAATATTATCTTCAAATAATCAGTGGATTTGGCTGGTGGCTTCACATAGCGGTAGTCTTTGGGTTTATTCTTTATCTACCCACTTCCAAACACCTCCATATCTTACTTGCATTCCCCAATACCTATCTCTCAAGTGATAACCCCAGAGGCAGGATGTCCAATATTGAGTCCATAGAATCAGAAGTCAAAAACATGATAGGGGTGCCGATGACACATCCAATAAAAGAGACTTTGGCCGACTTTGGCGTACACGACATATTTCAGCTCACACGTAAAAACTTACTGGAAGCATATTCCTGCACCGAATGTGGTCGATGCACCTCCGTATGCCCTGCTAATATGACCGGAAAGAAGCTTTCGCCACGTAAGATTATGATGGACGTAAGAGATCGAATGGAAGAAGTCGGTAGGAAATTAGACGATCCGGACTTTACATCCATAGTAGGCGACATAGACAACAAAATTGGATTTAATGACGGAAGAGACTTGTTTAATTATATAGAAAAAGAAGAAATAAGGGCTTGTACAACCTGTAATGCTTGCGTTGAAGCATGTCCTGTCCTTATTAGCCCACTTGAAATCATTCTACAATTGCGTCGTTATGAAGTATTGACTGAGAGTTCGGGTCCTCCGGACTGGATACCCATGTACAATGCCTTAGAGAACAATGGCAGTCCGTGGCAAATGACTATTGAACGAGACGATTGGATAAAAGATTTAAATTAATACAACAATGAAAGTAAAAACAATGGCCGAGTATGCGGCTGAGGGTCGCAATCCGGAAGTTTTGTTCTGGGTGGGATGCTTGGGAAGTTATGATGCCAGAGCGCAGCGAGTTTCAGCAGCTTTTGCAGAAATATTGGACTCCATAGGCATAGAATTTGCCATTTTAGGCAAAGAAGAATCCTGCACCGGCGACCCGGCAAGAAGAGCAGGCAATGAATTCATTTTTCAAATGCTTGCCAATCAAAATATCCAAACACTCAATAATTATAATATAAAAAAAATCGTAACCACTTGCCCACATTGTTTCAATACTTTCAAAAATGAATATCCTGAATTGGGCGCTCAATTTGAAGTATTCCACCACACACAATTTTTAAGCAATTTAATTCAGGAAGGTCGCCTTATCATTGAAGGTGGTGCCTTTGATGGGCAAAAAATTACGTACCACGACTCTTGTTACATGGGAAGAATCAATGGCGAATACGAAGCTCCCAGAGACCTGATGAAAGCACTTGATGTCGACCTGGTAGAAATGGGAAGAAACCGTGAAAATGGCTTGTGCTGTGGCGCCGGCGGAGCACAGATGTATAAAGAAGACGAACCGGGCGAAAAGCGTATCAACATCGAGCGCACTGAAGAGGCTATTGACACCGGAGCAACAATTGTCGCGGTCAATTGCTCCTATTGCAATGTTATGATGACTGATGGGATGAAAGCAAAGGAAAAACAAGATGACGTTAAAATCATGGATATAGCGGAAATGATTCGTGATTCTATCAAAAAATAAATCCTGATAATCAATATTCTACAATGAATTGGGAAAGAAATTAATTTTATTGCAGAATAAATACACCTTTAAAAAAATATTTTATATACATTTGCACCACAATTTTCGAATTGAGGGCCTATAGCTCAGTTGGTTAGTAGCACCTGACTCATAATCAGGGGGTCCCAGGTTCAAGTCCTGGTGGGCCCACCTCAAAGACAAAGGTTCTGGATATCGTTTTCAGAACCTTTTTTTATTTATTTGATTATAGCCCTATGCCTTCCATAAAAAAGATGAATTAAATAATATGCCGTATGCCCTCACATTCAATAAAAAACATCATTTTTGACCTTGGGAACGTATTGATAGACATTGACGTACCAAAGGCATACGACAATCTTTCACGGGTTACAGGGTTAGATTTTCACAATCTCGACGACGAGGCAAAATCGGTATTCCTCAAATTTGAAACAGGGAAGATTCCATACGTCGTTTTTTTTAATTATATCACTAAAATATCTCGTCGAAAAGCCGTAATCAATGATTTATTGCCTGCTTGGAATTCCATGTTGTTACAGATTCAACCCGAAACAATTGAACTATTACAATCTTTGTCATCACACTATCGGCTATATATATTAAGCAATACCAATGAGACACATATCCAATGGTTAGATAGATATTTAGAAAATCTGGGTATCAAACAAACTTGGTATCATGAATTATTTACCAAGGTCTATTACTCTCACTTAATAAATAGACGCAAGCCTGACCCATCGTGTTTTGAATATGTACTAAGAGATGCCAATATTTTAGGAAAAGAAACGTTATTTATCGATGACCTCTCTGAGAATATTGAAGGCGCACTTGAAATGCAGATTGATGGGCTTATTTACAACCGCCATAAAGAAAACCTGAGAGATCAATTGAATAAAAAATTAGAATATCAAAATTAAAAATATACAAAAAAATCGTGTAAAACGCATTCAAAAAAACGCGAAAGTCGCACCGTCATTGAATTAAAATATGATAATAATTACAAATATATTTCGATATCTGTAGAAATCTTCCCACCTTTGTGCAAATTTTTAAATAAAATATTTCTTTATGAAAAACATTGCATTTTTAGCTTCACTATTATTCCTAATTTCTTGTAATACAGGGAAAAAAGTCCAAAGCGGAAATCAGCTCTATCTAACTGGGACTAAATGGACTATCCTAAAAATTAGAGAGTCTATGGTCGCTAATACCCATAACGCAAGAACCATTGAACTTTCCCTTCCCAATAAGAGAGGTGAAGGTACATTTACAGGAAATGCCGGTTGTAATACAATCAATGGCAAATACAAAAGCGAAAAAGGTAGCTCCATCCTTCATTTTTCACAAATCGCATCTACCAAAATGGCTTGCCCCGGTGATAGTCAGGAAGGTATCATCATCAATTCACTCGAACGGATCAACTCATACGAACTATCAGGAAACATTTTAAAATTATATGCCGGCGGAGAATTACTATTGACTTTGGAAGGCGTAAACGTAACACAATAAATTAGATCAGATATATGAATTTTAGATTAAAAATCGCAGCTTTTGCCCTACTGACGATATTTGCATTCGCTTGCAACTCTAACAAAAAGAAGGTTGAAACAGAAAAAGGAATCCCCGATTACAGTAAATACCCGAGAGTAGGGCAAGTGGATACAAGTGCAGAGAATGAAATGATTCCCGGCAACGTCAAATCAATTGATGACTATGTCGCAACTATTAAAAAAGGCATTAGAATGGACTTGAAGGACTTTAAAGGCGATTCAAAATACAAATCTATTGCTTATGGTGGCAAAGTCGATGTACACCAGTTAACATCAGCAACATTTGTCAATTTTGATATAACATCTATTGACATTTTTTACAAAGAAAACAAGGTAATATTTGTTGAAACCCGCCACACAACAGACAAAGGGCTGGATTTAATGAAATATTATTACGAAGGAGATAAAATTATTGCTACTTATCAAGGAGGCTTGGTAAGCAATGATCCCAATAGCAGAGGGTCATTTGAGTTTAAGTCAATTCCGAATATTGCGGGTAAAGAAGCCGTTATAAAAGCGATGGAACAGGAAGCCGATCAAAAGTTCCTGAATTCAGCACCTTTCAAATCCAAGGTATATAAAGATGGTGCGGGATATAAGGCTGTCACTTGTTTTTCAGGTAAGGAGCTTAAAATAGTTGATCCGAATGGTTTTATTACCAAATTATTCAAAGATAATCCACTTAGCGAAACCAGTAAATTTATGCTGATCTCCATAGATGGGAAAATCATTGAAAAAGACGGTAAACTAAATGTTGCAGGTGGAATATTCCAAGGCAAAGACATGGGTGGAACAGGTTGTTATTAAGAAAATAAAATAATATGATAAAGGCCGGCATAGTTCGGCCTTTTTTTTATCTTACATCATGCAAATAAAAGATTTACAAGAAGCCTACTTTCATTTTTCTGAAAATCAAAAAAATGAATTGAAATCATCTGAATTATTCAGACCGATTCAGTACATTTTAAATCTTAAGAGTAAAAAGATAAGACCATTACTGGCGCTTATAGGTTATAGCCTGTTTGATGATGCGATCGACAATTGTATGCACGCCGCACACGGATTGGAAGTGTTTCACAACTTTACGCTGATGCACGATGATATCATGGATGAAGCTGACCTACGTAGAGGAATGCCCTCAACACATAAAGAATTTGGAATAAATGCTGCCATTTTATCAGGCGATGCGATGTCTATCCTAGCTTACCAATATTTATTACATGATTGCAAGGAAAGCAACGCACTGCCTGCATTAGCCCTTTTTAATAAAACGGCAATGGATATATGCATTGGGCAGCAATTAGATATGGAATTCGAAGGACGGAATCACCTTACTTCCGAAGAATATATCGAAATGATTACGCTCAAGACGGCAGTATTTCTGGGTATGGCACTCCAATTAGGCGCAATTATTGGCGGGGCGAGTGCGTCACAAAGTCGAGCACTTTATGATTACGGTACCCACCTTGGCATCGCATTTCAAATCCAAGATGATCTATTGGATTTAATAGGCGACCAAAATCAGGTGGGTAAAACAAAAGGAGGAGACATTCTGCGTAAAAAGAAAACCATACTCATCACCAAAGCATTAGAAATTACTCCCTCCGATACGAAAAAACAAATCATGGACCTACTGAATTCCGACACTATTAATGCCGATAACAAAGTAAATCAAATGATCGAATTATTAGATTCACTTCAACTTTTTGATGTCGTAAGAAAAGAAATCAAAGGGCATTTCGATTTGGCGAATGCTCACCTTCAACAATTAAACATATCAGAAAAGGGCAAAGACCTTCTCAATGAATTGACATCCCTCCTTCATGGTAGGAATAAATAAGCTTCAGTGAATAGGTTATAAAGGACTATAATAAATGATTGATCTTTATACGACATTGACTTTATACACCAATATTCATTAGTTAAAATTATGTTAAATCGAGTGAGATTAAAAAAATAAATATATCTTTGACTTCATATAATTATTAGCAATACTAATATTCATTTAATCTAATACCAGCCTATAGCGTAAATTTTTACTTTTCGACAATTATATTCTTATACTTAAAAGTAAAAATTATGCAATTACAGTCCATTAGTGATCAAAATCTAATCAAGTTGTACCTTGATGGGAATGAGCGTGCGTTTGAGGAATTGCTTCAAAGGCATAAGAGCAAGATTTATACAACCATTTACATGTTTGTAAAAGATGAGCATCAGGCTGAAGATATTTTTCAGGAAGTATTTATTAAAATCATAGATACTCTTAGAAGAGGTAAATATAACCACGAAGGTAAATTTGTACAATGGGCAGTGAGGATTGCCTACAACCTATGCGTAGATAACTTTAGAAGGTCTAAAAGACGCTCTATTATCAATACAACTGAAAATTTTGATATCTTCGATGTGATATCCAGTTCAGAAGACAGCCACGAAGATACGATTATCAAAAGCCAAAGTCATCAGAAGCTGAGAAGTCTCATCGACGCATTGCCTACCGAGCAAAGAGAAGTCATTATTTTACGTCATTATGCGGATATGAGCTTCAAAGAAATTAGTCAGGTAACTCGAGTTAGTATCAATACTGCTTTGGGTCGTATGAGATACGCATTAATCAATATTAGAAGAAATCTATCCGAAAAGGAAGCCTTGGCAATATAAAATCATTTATATATTAAATAAAAAACTAATTTATTATACAATAAATTAGTTTTTTTTGTTTTATGTATGTAACTTTGTTGTTATATGTATAATAATTCAAAATTTATAGACGATTATCGCCACCGCGGATTACGAAAAAAGCTTATTGCAGAGCTCAGGACAAAGGGTATTTATAACGAAACTGTGCTTGATGCATTCAATCAAGTGCCACGACATTTTTTCTTGGACAAGGCTTTTGAAGAACTTTCTTATCAAGATAGACCTGTCCCTATTGGCAATGCACAGACTATTTCACAGCCATATACCGTTGCTTTGCAAAGCCAGTTGCTCAATGTACAAAAAAGGGACAAAATCCTGGAAATAGGTACCGGATCCGGATTTCAGGCCTGTATCCTCGCAGCAATGGGCGCTAAAGTCTATACCATTGAACGACAAGAAGAATTGTATCGAAAGACAAACCAAAAATTGACCGACCTGGGCTTTAGTCAGATAAAATGCTTTTTGAAAGATGGCTTTCTCGGATTACCCCCTTTTGCACCCTTCGATAAAATTATCGTTACCGCTGCTCCTGAAGACCTGCCCTACCAACTTATTGATCAACTTGTTGTTGGCGGCATCATGGTTCTTCCCAAAGGCAGTTATAAAAAACAAAAAATGGTCGTACTCACCAAGACATCAAACACGACATACTCTTTACAAGAAAAACAAGATGCGTATTTCGTGCCGATGCTTTCGGGAATTCAATAATTGTAGAAATTATCCACAAAGTGAAACTTCATATTACTTGTTGACTATAATATACCTATTTTGAACCCAAATTCCGCATTAGACAAATACGGAATCGATGTACGAATCGTAAACAATGGTTTACAGAAACCCATTGAAATGATTCGTACATCGGGATTAACCCTCATAATCAGCACTATACGGTTTTTCAAAACCTTTACTGCTGAATTCGGCTTGAAGAAAGTCAAGTTTTTATGACTCTTTGTCATATAAGGTCCTAAAAATGTTTTTTTATATCCGCTCTTAATCCCGAATTGTCCGCCCCTCAGGACTGACAGTGCGATGTTTTGTTCGGTTGAGGTTTCTGTATTCCACTAATATCGTAGCATACGCAGATGAAACGGGTGTTTTCCATCTACTAGAACCATACGTCACAGTTCCGGATTCTCTATCCCATTCTTCTGCCAAAAGGCTATAGCGATTTCTATTTTTTGTACTGGGGCCAAACATAAGGTATTTATTGTTGTCATTAGGATCAAAACATACACCCAATCTGTCAGATTTAGGCATAAATACTACGACTCCGGGTGTACCTCTTCGCAATACAATCTCTTCTATCGTCTTGTCACCTTTCTGAATAACCTTACCCTCTTTAATATGGGTATCTCCATTCTTAAGCACTCTATACAGCACAATATCTCGATCTAAAAAAAACTGAATATTTTTAATGTTTTTTTCTTTCAAGCCTGTCTCTGATAAAAAATCGTAGGTAAAAGGTTTTCTTTTAGGACCTGAATTACTACAAGAAGTGATAGATATAAAAAAGACAACAGCCATCACTGTGTATAATCCGAAATTATAAGGCTTTGAAATCATTCTTATTCATTTTAAAATTAGTGAAATATCGTATTATAAAATAACGTTATTTCCCTTAAAATGGATATAGTTTTAACATATATTCACCGGATTTTATGCCAAATTTAACCCAAAATCCGCATTAGACAAATACAGAATCGATTTACGACTCGTAATCAATGGTTTCTGTAAACCATTGAAACGATTCGTACATCGGGATTAACCCTAATAATCAGCATTATACGGTTTTTCAAAACCTTTACTGCTGAATTCGGATTTAACTTAAAATCATCGCCTTGCAGCAAAAAAACGACGCATCAAATCAATACCATCTTCAGAACAGATTCCACATGCCAATTTAGTTGATGGATGCAACATTGCCTTCCCAAATCGCATAAAGCCATTTTTTTCATCATCAGCCCCATAAACCAACCGCCCCAACTGTGCCCACCTCAAAGCTCCGGCACACATTGGACATGGTTCTATGGTGACATATAGGGTACAATCGACCAAATATTTAGAGCCATAATTCTGCTCGGCTGCCGTCAAAGCCAATATTTCTGCGTGTGCAGTAACATCATTGAGCATCTGAACCTGATTATGTGCTTTTGCAATAATCTGGTTGCGGGCTACAATCACTGCTCCAATAGGCACTTCTTCCAAATCATACGCTTTCTGGGCTTCTTTCATTGCAAGCCGCATAAAATATTGATCTGTAAATAAATCGTCCATAAACTCCTTTCTCTTAAAACAAATATTTGCAATATTGTTACAAAATCGTAGTATGTCAACTTCAACGTTAAGTCAGAAATAAAGTTTTTAAAAAAAACCGTATTGCGTTCATCATGAGGGACATCCCAAAATATGAATCGTTCAATAAGTTGATAAAACTATTACTTAAGTGATGTTTATCTATCATGATATTGCCTTAGGCAGCATGTATTTTCTATGAATATGAAAAAAATTATCTATTTCAACAATTAATTTTTACCTTTATACCTTAACCCAACAAATCACCTATGTCATCACGTGAATTAATAAGTTTCGATTGGGCGATGAAGCGCCTACTAAGAAATAAAGCCAATTTCGGTATCCTCAACGGATTTTTGACAGAATTAATCAAGGATGAAATCTCCGTACAACACATCCTCGAGTCAGAAAGCAATCGGGAGAATGAGCAAGACAAGTCCAATAGACTCGACCTATTGTGTGTCAATCAAAAAGACGAACTGATAGCCATTGAGATACAGTATTACGTAGAACAAGATTATTTTCATAGATGTTTATTTGGAGTGTCAAAGATTATAACGGAATACTTGTCCAAGGGCGCTCCTTATGCTCAAGTTAAAAAAGTTTATTCGATTAATATTCTATACTTTGACCTTGGAATGGGTATAGATTATGTGTATATCGGCAGAACCAACTTTGTAGGAATGCATCACAGCGATACTTTGATGCTATCAGAGAAGCAAGTTAAAATGTTTGATAAAAAAGAGCCGAGTGGAATTTTTCCGGAGTATTATTTGTTGAAAATAAATAGATTTGACAATCTGGCAAAAAATACATTAGACGAATGGATATATTTTCTAAAGAATACAAAATTGCCGGATAATTATAAGGCCAAAGGATTACAATTAGTGGATAATCAATTACGGTATGACAATATGGATGCAGCAACAAAAATAAAATACAAGAAATACCAAAAAAACTTATTGGTGTCCAAAGGCATGTTAGAAGATGCATGGGAAACCGGATTATTGGAAGGGGAAGCAAAAGGGGAAGCTAGAGGCAAGATTGAAGGAAAGATTGAAATAGTCTTTAAATGCTATGCAAAAGGGTTTGACATAAAAACTATCTCAAATATTACCGGTTTTTCAGAAAATGAAATTAAGAATATATTAGAAAAAAAATAAACCCAAATTTCCTTTTAAACAAGGATTCCTATTATAGGCAAAAAAATTGCCTTTTTAAATATGAAGCTATTTTAGTTTCATATTGACTATATTTTAGCCAAATATCAAATTATACATTAATGATATTCAACTACTTGTGATTCAGTGCATCAATATAAATCAAATAAATCTACTTTGACAGCACTTACACTTTAAAATGTTTCAATCGAATCACTTCTTCACGAGTTAAATCTCGCATTCGTCCCCGAGGCAGGTCCTTCTTGGTCAAACCGGCATAATAAACCCTATCTAGTTTTACAACATCATATCCCACATATTCAAATATTCGTCGAATAATCCTATTACGACCCGAGTGCAATGTTATTCCTAATTCTGTCGGTGGAGCATTTTTCACAAAAGAGATTCCATCCACTTTAATAAAACCGTCTTCCAACAGTAGCCCACTTCTTATTTTGTTTAGATCTTCATCCGACATGGGTTTATTGAGAGTAGCATGGTATATTTTCTTCACTTCATAGGAAGGATGGGAAAGCCGCTTGGTCAAATCGCCATCATTGGTAATGAGTAAAAGACCGGTTGTATCTCTATCCAATCGCCCCACCGGGAAAACATGTGTAGAGACCTTTCCTTTTAGAATATCGTGAATACTTTTTCTACCTTTTTCATCGGATAAAGTGGTGATAATATCCCTTGGTTTATTCAATAGGATATAGATTTTTTGTTCGACTGGTGAAATTTCTCGACCTTGATACTTAACCGTATCTGAAGGTTGAACATGGTATCCAGGTTGATTTACGACTTGATTGTTGACAGTAATTTCGCCATCAGCGATCAACTTATCCGCTGCCCTTCTACTACAAATACCTGCATTGGCTACATACTTATTGAGACGTGGAGTGGTCTCGACTTTCTCTTCCCGCCTATCTTCAGGATTTTTAGTGGATTTAAAAGTTCTTTTTCTCAGTTCGGAAGGCTCTTTCGACTTGGCACTTTCCTTTTTCTTGAACTTATCAAAGTTACTTTCTTTTTTACCTTTACTCCTTTTAAATCTCTCTTCCATTGATTTTAGCCTTTAATTCTGTGAGCATACAGTGCTGCACCAATAATACCGGCTTCATTCTGAAACTTAGCAGGAACAATGGTTGTATTCAATTTAAAATAATCTTTATAGAGGTCAAATTTCTTGCTGACGCCGCCACCCAAAATAAACAAATTAGGTGAAAAAATAAATTCCAAATGTTGAAGATATTCATTCAATCTGTTTCCAAACTCAGCCCAGTTGAGGTTCTTCTCTTTTCTAGCTAAATTGGAAGTATATTTTTCGGCGATAGATTTGTGAAACTTGAGATGTCCGAATTCAGTATTGGGCACGAGAGTACCATTGTAAAACAATGCACTTCCTATCCCTGTCCCTATTGTCAAGACTATGACTGTACCCGGTTGATTTGCAGCAAAACCAAATGCCTGCTCCGCCATACCCGCCACATCGGCATCATTGGCAACATAGACCGGGCATTCGGTATATTTTGACAACAGATTTTCCACATTAACAAGAAGCCATGATTTGTCGATATTAGAAGCAGACATAGCAATTCCTTTTTTGACAATTGCAGGGAAGCCACACCCGATGATCCCTTTATATCCAAGTTGCCTTGTAATTGTATTAACAGCTTGCCCCACAGAATCGGGCGTTGCTGGATCAGGGGTCGGGACTTTTATTCGCTCCGTCATAAGGCTACCTGTATTGATATCTACAATAGCGCCTTTGATACCTGTTCCACCGATATCAAACCCTAGAATATGTGTATGTTTCATCTTTGTCACAATAATACAATTTACATCAACTCTATTAAGCTCTACCCATCTGCTTTAAAAAGCGGATATGAGCCATAACTGCACCCCACATAGTTTTATACTCGATATACTTTAGTTGATACTCTTCACATACTTTCTTTACAATCTTACTGATTGAAGGATAATGTATATGAGAAATTTTAGGGAACAAATGATGTTCAACTTGAAAGTTGAGCCCGCCAACCAACCAAGATATGGTTTTACTACCTGTTCCAAAGTTGGCGGTCGTCTTAATTTGATGTGTCGCAAATTCATCTTCAAACTTATTTGTTTCGATGTCAGCTACAGGAAAAGAAGCATCTTCGACGGTATGAGCCAATTGGAAAACAATGCTCAAGACAAAGCCCGCCGTTAAACTCATGACTAAAAAGCCTAACAACCATGGCCAAAATCCAAATAAATAAATAGGCAATGCACAAAATGCAACAGCATGCCACAATTTCACCATCCAGAATCTGAAATGATCTTTTCTTTTCATAGTATTGATGGGGAATTCTCCAATTTTTTGTCTAAAATACTTCTTGTAATCGGCTGCAAAAACCCAATACAAATACATAAACATATAAAGAGCCGGAAAATAGATATGCTGATACTTATGAAAATTGAACCTCGCTTGCTCTGGTGCAAGTCTCATTAATTTGCCCACCTCAATATCATCATCCATTCCTTCAACATTGGTATAAGTATGATGTATTACGTTGTGTTTTATATTCCAGAAGAAATGGCTTGCTCCCAACATACTCATTGAGTAGCTAGCGAGCTTATTGCTCATATCCTTAGTAGAAAAACTGCCATGACTGCCGTCGTGCATCACATTAAAACCAATTGCAGCAATCAACAAGCCTAAGATGAAGCATTCGGCTATGGCTATGGGCCATTGAGGTTGAAAAATAAAAAGATGCAATGTCGTCAAGGCAAATAATGTCAACAATATGGCAGCTTTCCAATATAAGTGCCGGTTACCGGATTGTTTGATTTGTTTTTCTTCAAAATATTGATTTACACGTTTCCGTAATTCGCTATGAAGAGAAGGTCGTGGATTGGGAAATCGAGGAAATATTTGTGATGTAGCCATTTTTATGTTTAATTTATATTTATTTAACTGTTATAATTTTCATCCGAATAGGTGAAATGGGTCGATCTGCTGGCCCGGTGGGTTGTGAGGCTATTTTATCAATAACATCTAAGCCTTCAATAACCTTACCAAAAACGGTATATTCGCCATCCAGGTGCGGTGTACCTCCTTTGGTTTCATATTCTTTCTTAATACTACTAGGATAACGTAAGTTGCTGGACGCTTCCTTTGCATCCAGATATGCCGGTTCAACCGGTTGACCTTGGACAATATAAAACTGCGAACCGCTAGATCTTTTCTCCGGATTAGAAGGTCCACCAGTGCGCGCTGCTGCTATTGCACCTTTTAAGTGGTATAATGTGTCCACAAACTCAGCAGGTATGGTATATCCCGGTCCACCACTACCTAATCCCTGAGTATTGTCGCCCTTAGAGTTGGGATCTCCTCCCTGTATCATAAAGTTTCGTATCACCCGATGAAAAGCAAGCCCATTATAATAACCTTGTTCTACCAATTTAAGAAAGTTATCACGATGCAATGGTGTAGCATCAGACAATTCTACCAACATATTGCCATAATCCGTCTCTATAAGAACCTGACAGTGCGTCGGTGGTTCGATCAATATATCCATTTTTTTAGTTGTTATTTTTTTTCCGTCTATTGCTTTAAGTGTCACATTGTAATTTCCACTATGGTAATATGTATGGCTTGGCGATTGTTCTGTAGAAGTCTTACCGTCGCCAAAGTTCCATTCATAAGTCTTTGCTTTTTGAGATTTATTTTCAAATTGCTGAGGAACAGTAACTTTCTTTTTTTCTGACAGTACACTAAAGTCGGCAATTGGCTTCGCACAGCTCATCAGACCAAGTGAAATAATACCCAAAAAAATAAATATACGCATTTCTTAAGTAAATTTTGCGCAAAAATACAGGCATTTTATTAAGTTTGGGCAAATAAAACTGTAATAAATGCTTAAGAATTTAATTTTATCTGTATTATTTATCCTGACTTCCCTGCCATTATTCGCTGGAGAAGGCATGTGGCTGCCATTCTTGCTCTCTCAACTCAATGAAAAAGAAATGCAATCTATGGGTATGAAAATGTCAGCGGAGGACATTTATAGTGTTAATAAAGGCAGTCTGAAAGATGCAATCGTTCATTTTGGTGGTGGATGTACCGGCGAAATAATATCATCGACCGGATTATTACTTACCAATCACCATTGTGGATATAGCCAAATTCAACAACATTCTTCTTTAGAAAACAACTATGTTGACAATGGATTCTGGTCCAAATCGATGAAGGAAGAGCTCAGTAATCCGGGATTGACAGCAACCTTCATCATATCTATGGCCGATGTGACCAATGATATTTTAAAAGGCATAACAGGTCAAACTACGCCATCTGAAAAACAAAGCATCATCGACAAAAATATAGAGGCGCTCTCTAAAACTTATCCTCGGCAAGCATATCAGGATATTTTAATTAAAGCATTTTATAAAGGTAATCAATATTATCTTTTTGTAACAGAGACCTACAAAGATGTACGTCTTGTTGCCGCTCCACCGGCTTCTATCGGCAACTTTGGCGTTGATACGGACAACTGGGTATGGCCCCGTCACACTTGTGACTTTTCTCTTTTTAGGATTTATGCCAACAAAGACAATCAACCCGCTGAATACTCACCGGATAATATTCCATTTACTCCGCGTCACTTCCTACCTATCTCATTAGATGGTATTAAAGAAGGTGATTTCACAATGGTTTTCGGCTTCCCCGGCACAACCAATGAATACCTACCTTCTGAGTCCATCCGCCAAATAACAGACTTAGGTGATCCTGTCAAGGTAGCGATACGCACTACAGCCCTTGAAATCATGCATAAATACATGATGGTGGATGAAGCTACAAAAATAAAATACGTCACCAAAGCCGCACGAATATCCAACGGTTGGAAAAAGTGGCAAGGCGAAATGGAAGGTTTGAAAAAAACGAAAGCGTATGAAAAAAAGCAACAATATGAAGCAGAGTACAATCAAATACTAAACGCCGACTCATCACTTAAAGCCAAATATGGTGGCATTCTTGAAGCTTTGAATGAAAATACACTTCTTTCCAATAAATATGTAAAAATCAGAGAATATAGCATCGAACTTCTACGAGCTAATATAGAAATCCTGCGCAACTACGCTCGACTCGATGCCATCGTCAATGCGTATGAAAAAAACGGCGCCGCTGAAGCCGGCAAAAAGGTTGATGCCTTGAAATCGTGGGCTCCCGGCTTTTTTAAAGACTATGTTAGAAATATCGATGAAGAAATATTTACGGCATTATTTAAAATGTATTTTGAAAATATCGAACCTCCGTTTCATTTTTCTCGATTAAATGTTTTGGCTCCTTTAGATGCGGGCTTTGCCGACAGAGTACATCTACTGTTTGACGGCTCACCTCTGGCCTCTCAAAGTCAGCTTGATAACCTACTCAACCGCAATCCTGAAGATATAGTTAATGCCATTCAGAATGATGGATTATTCTTGTTTTACAAAGAAATGCTGGATCTTTATACTGCCGAAATAGCACCTAATGTAACAAAATATGATAATCTTATTTCAGAAGGAATGGAAAAATATATGGCTGCTCAATTGGAAGTATTTAAGGATAAACGATTCTATCCGGATGCCAACTCCACTCTACGTATCACCTACGGAAATGTCAATGGCTATTCTCCGCGTGATGCCGTTCAATACGAAAATCAAACCTGGTTAGAAGGAGTAATGGAAAAATATATTCCAGGCAACTATGAATTTGATTTACCGCAAAAACTCATTGACTTATACAACAAGAAAGATTATGGTCAATATGCCGAAAATGGCCGTATTCCGGTGTGTTTCATAGCCTCCAATCATACCACAGGTGGAAATAGTGGAAGTCCGGCGATAGATGCATACGGCAACCTGATAGGCCTCAATTTTGACCGGGTATGGGAAGGCACAATGAGTGATTATAACTACGATGCTTCAATCTGCCGCAATATCATGGTAGATATCCGCTATGTTTTATTTATCCTCGACAAATATGGTGATTGCGGACATTTGGTAAAAGAAATGAAATTGGTTCATCCCAAAGCAGATGTAAAACCGACTCAAGTCACACCAAAAAAGACTCCAAAAAAGTCAGTTCCGTCAAAAAAACATTAATTTTTTAGTTATAAAGCAAAAAGCAGAGGCTGTCCGAAAATTTTGGACAGCCTCGCTAAACGATTCGCAATACAGCGTTTAATGAATATTTTTTAGACTCAGAACCTTTGAAAAGCCCGGTATGATTAGTTTTAAAGTCTTTCAAAATTTACCATTAAATATTGTTTTTATACTGTAATTAAGGATTTATCAAGAAAAAAAGTATTGTAAATGGAGTTCGACTTCACAAATACCTATATTTGTACTTTCAAGTCAAAATCAGAAGATGGACCTTAATTCAGAAATGTTGGAAAATGATGATCATCAAGCAGCAACTCGCAAGCAGGATCACATTGAATTAGCATTCCGTTCTGCCACTTCTGCGGCACTCAATGACAGTAGATTTAATTATGAACCGATGCTTTCCGAACATAAAAGTCAGTTAGAAAGTATCACCATTTTTGAAAAAGAATTTAAGTTGCCCATCTGGGTTTCTTCAATGACAGGCGGAACAGAGAAAGCGGGCAATATCAATCGTATCTTAGCTACCGTTGCCGGCAAATATGGATTTGGTATGGGGCTTGGTTCCTGTCGTGCGCTTTTATACAGTGACGAGCACTTAGCAGATTTTAATGTACGGAAATATCTCGGCAACAACTCATTACTCTATGCCAATCTCGGCATTGCACAGGTGCAACAACTGATTGATGAAAAAAAATTGCATTTGATAGCCCAGTTACTCCAACAGTTAGAAGCGGATGGCCTTATAGTCCATGTCAATCCACTTCAGGAGTGGTTACAGCCGGAAGGAGATCGATTTACTATTGCCCCCATCCATACTATTAAAACATTGTTGGAACAAGCGGATTACAAGATTATAGTGAAAGAAGTCGGCCAGGGCATAGGGCCGGAAAGCCTTAAAGCATTGTTGCAGTTACCTTTAGAAGGCATTGAATTTGCTGCCTTTGGCGGAACCAACTTTGCCAAATTAGAACTATTGCGTACCGATGAAGACACGATGGAACATTCGATGTCATTGTCCCGTGTAGGCCATACTGCCGATGACATGGTAGAAATTATTAATTCACTCGGATCAATGCTAGGTGACCGGATGCTATGCAAACAGTTTATCATATCAGGAGGAATAAAAAATTTCTTAGATATACATTATTTAAGAATGAAGTTACGATATCTTTCTATTGCCGGACAAGCAAGCACTATGCTCAAATACGCTCAAATAGGCCAAGATGCGTTGGAACAGTACATTGAAACACAAATCAAAGGATTGCTTTTTGGACAAAGTTTCCTTACTTTGAAAACGGACAATCCATTAAATTCGGATTCATTTTAACGGTAATAAATTGAAAGTGAATAATAATTTGTCGGAAAGAAGAGTTAGTGGTTTTTCAAAATTGTCGAAAACAGGCAAGTTGAAATGGATTGTCAATAACTTTTTTAAAAATCCCGAAAAAGTAATGATGGAGCTTACCCGTCATTGGCTTGCAAATAAAGAAGATCAGGAGATTATCGATGGATTGAGTGAAAATACAATCTCCAACTTCGTCCTTCCTTATAGTGTCGCACCCAATTTTGTCATCAACGGGAAAGAATATGCCGTTCCGATGGTCATTGAAGAAAGTAGCGTTGTCGCAGCAGCCTCCAATGCCGCTAAATACTGGTCAAACAGAGGAGGGTTCCACGCTAAAGTCCTTTCTACAATCAAGGAAGGAAGTGTTTATTTTATCTGGAAAGGAGATTTTCAATTATTGACACAAGGATTGTCAGAATTGGACGGATTGATACGACACGCTTGTAGGGAATTGACGTCACGCATGGAGAAAAGAGGCGGCGGCATCGTCAAGATTGAATTTATCGACATGGAGGACGAAGAACCGGGATATAAAAAGTTAAATCTTTGGTTTGAGACATGCAACAGCATGGGGGCTAATTTTATCAACTCCATATTGGAAGAATCAGCAGCAGTCCTCGAAACTTGGTTTGAAGCAAGGGAATTATGCAATGAAGACAATGACCCACTTGAAATCATTATGTCCATCCTTTCTAATTATACCCCACAATGCATCGTGGAAGCATGGGTGGAATGCCCCATCACATCATTAACGGAAGTAAATGATATGACACCACAAAATTTTGCAGATCGTTTTTTTAAGGCAGTACGTATAGCTACTGTTGACCCGACAAGAGCGACCACCCACAACAAAGGTATTTTCAATGGTATTGACGCTGTGGTCTTAGCTACTGGCAATGACTTTAGAGCAATAGAAGCTTGTGGACATACGTATGCCGCTCGTTCCGGCCGATACCAAAGCCTCAGCTCTTGCACTTTACAGGATGGCATCTTCCGATTTAGCATGACCATTCCTTTAGCATTGGGCACTGTGGGTGGATTGACAGGAATACACCCAATGGCATCTTGTTCAATGGAACTATTAGGCAACCCTAGTGCTTCTGAATTAATGCAAATAGTGGCTTGTACCGGTTTAGCGCAAAATTTCTCGGCAGTACGATCCTTGATAACCACCGGTATTCAAAAAGGTCACATGAAGATGCACTTTAAAAATATATTGTGGCAACTTAATGCGACACCCGAAGAAGAAGAAATCCTGACTCAGCATTTTGAAGACCAAACCATTTCATACGCTGCCGTAAGAAATCATCTTGACCACATAAGGATAAATGGCGGTATATGAGCAAACCGAACCAAGACAATAAAACCATCCGATACAGCGCAAGAGGTAAGCTCATGATCACCGGTGAATACCTCGCTCTCAAAGGCGCAAGAAGTCTTGCCTGGCCAACACTCAGTATGCACCATCTTGAATTGACTTCCATGCCAGGATCTGAAGGCAACTTGATATGGAATGCCCTTGACATGGAAGGAAAACCATGGTTTGACGCTTTGTTTGACACAACCAATGGAATTGATATTATTAACGCAAGTGACGAAAAGGTGGCATACAACCTCACTTCAATCTTACATGCTGCCATTTCCCTTAAAGGTAGAAATATCCTCCAATCAGCTTCATTCCAAATAGAAACTTCAATAGAATGGCTGATGCAATGGGGCATGGGAAGCAGCTCCAGCCTTTTAGTCAACATAGCATCTTGGTTTCAAATCAACCCCTTTGAGTTGCAACAAAAGACAATTGGCGGCTCCGGATATGATATAGCTTGTGCCTTGAGTGACCAGCCTATCATCTTCCAAAAAAGTGACCAGCTTATGGCTGCCAGAGTACATCGACCCGAAATACTTTGTGAGCATGGTGGATTGGCCTACTTAGGCAACAAAGCAAACACTTCTTATGCTATCAAAAATTTTGAAGAAAAAACAAAAAACATAGACCTCAGAACCCGGATAGACCTTATCAATAGATTGACATATCATATATTGGACGCCAAATCGGTCGAACATCTTATCAAAGCAATAGAGATTCACGAAGAAACCATCGGATATCTCTTAGATTGTGATCCCATTAAAAAAAGGCAATTCCAGTCCTTTGATGGTGCCGTAAAGTCCCTTGGAGCATGGGGTGGAGACTTTGTTCTCTTTGTTGGAAAAGAAAAATTCGAAAAATTTAAACTACAAACCGAAGAACAATTTGGCATAAAATTGTATTCTATCAAAGATTTACTGGTTTAAAATTTAAAAGTAGTCATGGCTAAGTGGATTGATGCAACAATAACCGACATATCGAATGAAAACGAAAGAGTAAAAAACTTTTGGCTCCAACCCCAAATGGAAGCATCTATCACCGCTATTCCCGGACAGTTCATAACCTTTGACCTTCCAATAGGCGAAAAACGACTACAACGTTGGAAAAGTTATTCCATAGCCAATTTTGTCACGGATGGAAAAATTGAATTGTGCGTGGGTAAGTTAGAAGGTGGGCTGGGCTCAACATACTTATGTGAAACAGTGCAAATCGGGGATACTTTAAAATTTAAAGGACCTGATGGCATGTTTTGCCTTCCAAAAAACCTTCCCTCTACTGTGGTTATGATTTGTACCGGGACAGGATTAGCTCCATTCCGCGCTATGCTTCAACATGTACTTGGAAAAAATAAATATAACAATACTCATTTTCACCTCATTTTTGGTTCGCGTTATAAAAAAGATATCCTCTATTACGATGAACTTGAGTCATTCAAACGTTATCCTAATTTCAAATTAGATATTGCATTAAGTAGAGAAGTCGAAGATGGAAACTATCACAAAGGGTATGTCCATTCCGTTTATCTCAATACCTATAATTCTGAAAATACCGATGCACTCTTTATGCTGTGTGGATGGCAAGCCATGGTAGATGAAGCTGAAGACATTCTCCTCAACGCCATGATGATACCGAAAGAAAAAATAATGATTGAATTATATGGATAATATCAACCTTTTTTAATCGGGATTGTTTACCCTTCAAAACAAATCAGAATATGCAAGATCAGGTCGTAAAAACTCCTATCCTTATTTATACCGAGGAGACTCCTAACCCAGAAAGTCTTAAATTTGTCGTCAACAAAATGCTCTTTCCGGGCGGCACTGCAGACTTTAGAAGCAGAGAAGAAGCGGAGAAGTGGTCGCCTATGGCTATTGGTATCTTTAGCTTTCCTTACGTTAGTGGTGTGTATATTTGCAATAACTTTGTCTCTGTCACCAAAGACCCCATCTATTCATGGAAAGATATCACACATGAACTCAAAGGCTACATAAAAAATTACATCGTAGATGAGCTACCCGTCATCAATGATGGCTATAAAGAAGAATTGGCTCGCATTGAAGCTGAAAAACACGCCCGGGAATACACGGGTGACGACGTTGCCATTGTCCAAAAAATCAAAGAATTAATCGAAACTGTCGTAAAGCCAGCTGTAGCGAATGACGGCGGAAATATCGAATTCCATTCATTTGACAAAGGTGTCGTAACCGTAATCCTCCAAGGATCATGCAGTGGCTGCCCTTCCTCTACCATAACACTAAAGGCAGGAATAGAGGCTATGCTCAAAAGGATGGTACCGGAAGTCACTGAAGTCATCAGCGAAATGGGATAAATATCGTTTCCTATTACGATATACAATATATTTTTTTACTTATATATTACTTATAACAATCGTGTTATATATTAATATCAATTATGTATATTGTTAAAGTATCGAATTTCCAATTACTGCTTTTTAGAAAATAAAGGATGGAATTGATTTACCGTTTCTTTGAGGTAATTGACGTCTATGTGGGTATATATCTCAGTGGTAGTAATACTTTCGTGTCCCAACATATCTTGAACAGCCTTTAGATCAGCGCCTCCCTCCACTAAGTGTGTAGCAAAAGAATGTCTAAAAGTGTGAGGACTTATATTCTTTGTAATGCCAGCCAATTCGGCATATTTCTTAGTTAAAAGGAATATCATATTTCTTGTCAATGCAGCTCCTCTCCTATTTAAAAAAATATGGTTGTCATATCCGGTCTTGGGCACAACATGCCTGCGCTCGCCTTCCAGATAAAAATTAATTTGCTTAATGGCGACGGTACCAATAGGAACTATCCGCTCTTTGTCATTCTTGCCTATTACACGAATAAAGCCGATATCCGGAAAATAACCGGCAAGTCTAAGATGTATAACCTCACTGACTCGCAATCCACAAGCATACATGGTTTCAAAAATAGCTCTATTCCTATGTCCATTTTCTTCACTTAAATCAATTGCATTAAAAAAAGCCTCTAATTCACTTATAGACAGTACCTCGGGATAGGTCGCCGGCAACTGAGGCCCTTGTATCAGCTCCATCGGATCAGAATCTATCAAATCTTCCACAAGAAGATACTTATAAAATGCCCGAAAAGAGCTCAGAATACGTGCTTGACTTCGCTCTCCGATACCCATCTTATTAAGCTCTACTACAAAAGCCAAGATATCGGCTGAGCTTACTTCCACTGGTGATATCGATTTTGCACTTTGAGCTTCACAATACCAAGCCAACTTATTGACATCGGCTATATATGCGGCTATCGTATGCTTTGACGATCCTTTCTCTAATTTCAAATAATGCTGAAATCCCGTTATATAACTATTCCATTTTGACATGCGCAATATTACAACTAAGGTAGCAAAAAAATCGATTCTGAATTAATTGTATGATAGACAATACTTCACAAACTGATTTTTCCTAAAAAGTAAGGATTCCGGATAAAAATAGTACTTTTGCACCTTTGAAATTCAATATAATGCAAGTAAAAGAATCATTGGTTGATATAGTAAAGTTGGTGTTACAACAGCGTAAAGTCATCCTTCGTAATGTGGGAATTTTGACTATTCTTGCAATTATCGGCGTCCTACTCTTACCCAATTACTACTCCTCTACAACCGTATTCTATCCGGCAAGCCCGGATGTCATGAAACCTGAACACATTTTTGGCAATTCCACCAAAGAAATGGAATATTATGGAACCGGAGTTGACCTTGATAGGATGATTACGGTGGCTCAATCTGGTGAATTGCTCGATTTAATGATTGATTCTTTTGACTTATATAAAAAATATAACATCGATCCGAAAGGAAGTAAAGCTCGTTACAAAGCATATAATACATTCAGAGATCATTATAAAATAGAAAAAACTAAATTGGATGCCTTAGAACTTACTATCGAAGACAAAGATCCAAAACAAGCCGCCGCCATGGCTAATGCAACCAGATATTTTATCAATTTATTAGTATCTAACTTGTTAAAATCGAATCTCAACGACTTAGCTACTACTATTAAAGATAATATTGTTCAAAAACAAATTGAAGTCAATAAATTGGCAGACTCAGTTCAGTTGCTTCGCAATAAATTTAAAATCATCGACCCTGAATCTCAAGGCACCGAGATCATGCAAAAGATGGTCACTGTGGAAACCAAATACAAGCGAGAACAAGAACGTCTGAAAGTTCTGGAATCCTTACCTCATATACCTCGTGACACCATCAACCTCCTCAAAGCAATGGTAGCCGGGCTCAAAGAAGAATACAAATCCATCACAGACTCTAATACCACAAGCTCTATCAACTTCAACAACTTTAACGAAGGTCGTAATATCATCGAAATAATGGGTACGCAATTGCGCGCCGCTAAGGACTACTTAACCGTATATAATGTACGTTACGGTCAAATAATGGGTGTCCTAAAAGGCAAAAACAATGCGCTCCACTTAGTCGAAAAAGCCGAAGTTCCATTGGTCAAATCAAGACCCAAACGATCACTAATTGTATTATCGGTGGCATTCATTGCCTTATTTTCTAATATTTTAGGCATCATTGTTCTCAACACTTTAAAAAGTCCGGATTGGAAAAAATTATGGGATGAATAAATCTATCTCATTGAATCCGTCTCTAATACGTGACCCACTTACGTGGCTGAATGTATTATGTGCATTATGCATCCTGAGCGCATTATATCTGGATGCTTACTGGCTCATGGCGTTGCCGGTGGTCTTTATAGGTATGTTTTATTTTTTAAAAGACCTCAAGTTGGTGTTTTTCGCTATGATAATGACCATACCTATTTCGACAGAATTCAATTTTGGGTCTTTGAGCTTGGATGCACCTGACGAACTATTCAATTTGTTTTTTATTGCTCTATTACCGGGGCTTTTGATATTTAATCATAACCGAATAGATTTTAGCTTTGTCAGACATCCGATCGTTATTTTCTTGACAGCAATGTTTATTTTGTCGATATTGACCACAATTTTCTCCGTCAATATAACCTTATCCATCAAATACTTATTGGCAAAAGCTTGGTATATTGTGGCTTACTTCGGCATGTCGGCCTATTTTATTAGATCCTGGCAAGATGCCAAAAAAATGGCATTAGCAGTTGGCTTTACGGCGACATTGACGGTACTGTATGTGATGGTAAGGCATGCCGGTTCCGGTTTTTCATTCGCAACCATCAACTCTTGCGTCGGACCCTTTTATTCCAACCACGTCAATTACGCCGTACAATTGTTAGTCGTATTTCCATTAATATGGATGTTAGGACGAATACACCATCACAAATGGAAACAAAGCTTTCTTTATACCGGGTTAATTTTATTGTTTATCATAGCAATATACTTTAGCTATACCAGAGCCGCCATTGGAGCGGTAGTCCTCTTAGTTCCCTTTTATTTCATCATCAAATGGAAACTAATCAAACCGGCTATCATAGCCTCTATCATCGGCATTAGCTGTTATTCAGTATATTTGATTAAAGACAATAAATTTTTCGATTATGCCCCAAATTACAACAAAACAATCAGTCATACAGATTTCAACAACCTGCTGACGGCCACCTACAATTTTGAAGATATTTCCACAATGGAACGAGTATATCGATGGGTTGCCGCCAGGTATATGATAGCCGACAAACCCTTACTGGGCGTGGGTCCCAACAATTTTTACGACACTTACAAATCCTTCACCATGAATTCTTTTAGAACCTATGTCAGCGATAATCCCGAAAGAAGTACGGTGCATTCCTATTTTATGTTGTTAGCTATAGAACAAGGTATTCTGGCGCCAATATTATTTATATGGATGGTATCATGGGCGCTTATTACCGGCCAACGACTATATCATGAAGAAAAAGACAAAAACAAGCAATATGTCATCATGGCAGCCTTGATGATACTTTTTGCAATACTTGTAATTCTGACGATGAATGACATGATAGAATCAGATAAAGCAGGATCCTTCTTCTATATTTCATTGGCAATCATTGCGGGATTCCATTGGCGGAAAGTTAAAGAGAAAATAATACCGATTGTATATTCGTAATAGTCCAATTGCATTGGCCTAAACGACTATCATCCGGATAGTTTCGGGAGCATTTTGATTTTAGGAAATCCCGTTTTTCGGGAATACCAAAATATGTTGGATTAATTTATAAATCAATTTGGTATAACACAATCGCCATCTTAGACACCTTCCTCTGCTTCGGTATTGCCGGAATAGGGAGCATCTAATTCAGACTTGATTCGCCTCGCTAAAATCCTAGATACAGCGACTTTCATTCTTTTTTTATTAGGCAAATAAGACTTCCCGGAAAAATGTAGAATCTATTTTTTGGCTGTTAGGTAATTTATTCTATTTTTATAGCAAAATTCAAGATTTCTATGGAAAATGATCTTTCAATAGCACAGAAAATACAGTTAACCCATATAAAAAATATAGCTGACCAATTAGAGATAGCAGAAGACGACCTGATGTATTTCGGAAAGTACAAGGCAAAGATACCTTTACATTATATTAATGAAGAAAAGGTTCAAAAAAGTAACCTGATACTCGTCTCCGCCATGTCTCCTACCCCTGCCGGTGAAGGAAAGACGACTTGCAGCATTGGTATTGCACAAGCCATGAATAAAATAGGCAAAAAGACTACCGTTGTATTGCGCGAACCCTCTTTAGGCCCCGTCTTCGGCATGAAAGGGGGCGCTGCAGGCGGCGGTTATTCACAGGTTCTGCCTATGGAAGATATCAACATGCACTTCACAGGAGACTTCGCTGCTATTGAAAAAGCCAACAACCTATTGGCAACCGTGATTGACAACAATATTCAAAATAAAAAGAATACGCTCAATATAGACCCTCGTACTGTAATATGGAAGCGTGTGATGGATATGAATGACCGCTCCTTGCGTAATATAGTGTCCGGTCTTGGCGGCAAAGGTAATGGCGTGCCACGCGAAGCCGGATTTAATATCACCGCTGCATCCGAAATCATGGCAATCCTTTGCCTGGTCAACAATCGGAGCGAATTAAAAGAAAAACTTGGAAATATATACATCGGGAATACGTATGAAGGAAAGCCTGTATTTGCACGAGACTTGAAAGCTCACGGAGCAATGGCAGCCCTTTTGAAAGATGCCATATTGCCCAATCTGGTTCAGACTATCGAAAAAACTCCTGCCATAATCCACGGAGGACCATTTGCCAATATCGCTCAAGGCACAAACACCATTATCGCTACTAAAATGGGGCTTTCTCTCTCTGATTACGTCGTGACAGAGGCAGGCTTTGGCTTCGATTTAGGTGGTGAAAAATTCTTAGATATCAAGTGCAGGATGGCTGGATTTGTCCCTCGTTGTGTGGTAATCGTTGCAACTATCAGAGCTTTAAAATACCATGGCGGCGTGGATCTGGCAGACCTTAAGACCGAAAATGTCCAAGCTGTCAAAGATGGATTTGTCAACTTGAAAAAACACTTAGAAAATGCACGCCTATTTGGAATCCCGGCAGTAGTTGCTATCAATCGATTTGTCACAGATACAGATGCGGAAATTCAAGCCGTTATAGAACAATGCAAAGCAATAGGATTCCACGCTGATTCCATCGAAATTTGGGCAAAAGGAGGCGATGGCGCAATAAATCTCGCCAAAGAAATCGCACATATCGTCGATAACAATCAACATCAGACTTATCAACCATTGTATTCTACAGAAGCAAGTATCGAAAATAAAATTAATACCATAGCAACCAATGTTTATGGCGCTAAGTCCGTCGAATATGGCGCTAAAGCAAAGGCAGACCTTAGAGTCATTAAAAAACTCAAGCTCGGTCATCTTTGTGTCTGCATCGCTAAAACTCAAAAATCATTTTCTGATGATCAAGACAAAAAAGGCGCACCGGAAGGCTTTGTGCTTAATGTCCGAGAAATAGAAATCGCTGCAGGTGCCGGCTTCGTTGTCCCTGTAACCGGTGAAATTATGCGAATGCCCGGCTTACCTGAAATTCCAAGTGCTGAACATATCGACATCGACGAAGAAGGAAATATTACCGGTCTGTTTTAATTATAGACAAGGAGATACATTTCACAATTAGTCAAATAGACAAATGTATTTTAAACCTGAATTCAGCAGTATAGGTTTTGAAAAACCGTATAGTGCTGATTATGAGGGTTAATCCCGCTGTACGAATCGTTTCAATGGTTTCTGTAAACCATTGGTTACGAGTCGTAAATCGATTCCGTATTTGTTTAATGCGGAATTTGGGTTAAATATATATGATATATAACTATATGTATCTATCTGTATCTCTGCTTTTACGAGCCAATTACTTTGTTTTATGAACAAAGTATTCAATCATTGGAATTAAATAGCATTTCCTTTATTCTTTCAATGCCATCCACTTTGGAATACTTGATAAACAACCTAAATGTTCCGGTGCTGGTTTTAAGGTAGCCTATAGTGTAAAAGCTGTTATTATCGGGAGATTGACCCGTATGTGAACTTTTAAATGAGGTGATTTTATGCTCCTTAAAAAAACCTTCCAACTTCACAAGAGCCTGTGTTTTATTCAAGATTTCACTTTGATCATCAAAAGTTAAATTTACTTTATCTGCGAGGACATTGGACAACAAAGACACATCGCCCTTTTTAAAAGCCGCAATTGTTTGGGGCTGACTATAGACTTGAATATTCAGTCCAATAAAAAAAAGAAGTAACAATCGTTGTAGCATAATTTTTTAAACTCCTATTTAATACTAATTTTTATTATTTCACTTATCCTTTTTAATTGGGATACAGCGTTTAACAGTGTAATTCATCGTCATTTACTTATGTTTTTTTCCGTTTGGAATCGCTTTTAATTATACTAAAATACAAACATATACTCAATAAACGAAAATTTTATTGGAAAGGTATAAATTTGAAAAACGTTGATAATTACTTTTTAATTGAAAATTGAAAATTGAAAATTGAAAATTGAAAATGAAGTTTCATGATTTTAGTTGACAACTTTTTCTAATCAGTAATTTAAATGTGGATAACTTTTTTTGATTAAATAATTTATTCCTTTCAATTTTACATTGCTCATTCGAAACGGAAGTATGACTGTT